>NZ_JAZBJP010000032.1:0-100124 GCF_036352915.1 Streptomyces bugieae | reverse complement strand
GTCTCGCCGTTGCGCCGGCGGCGGGCTGGGTTGTGTTGGGTGCGGTGACGGGCCTCCGGGGCCGGTTGTGTGGACTGCTGACGCTTTACGTCCACACAACCGGCCCCTCCGGCCCGTCCCCTCCCGTTGGGGGGAAGTTGAGGCCGGTGGGGGTGCAGGTAATGCCGACGTGCGCGCAGGCAACGGATTACGCCCGCCCCCAACCAGCTCAGTAACTCCCACTCACGGGAGGGGCTGGACCGGAGGACGAAGTCTGGAGGGCCGGCACCGCACCCGACAAACCAACGCCCGCCGCCAGGCGCAACGGCGAGACGACCCGCGGCGGGACAGCCGGCTACGTGCGGGGCGCCGCAAAGCGCAGTGCCCCGCGGCGGGAAAGCCAGGTACGTGGGGGCGAGGCCAAGCGCAGCGCTAGGCGTCAAGCCCGATCGCGAACGCGGCCTCAAGGTCATGCTGCGAGTACGTGCGGAAGGCGATGTGCGTCTCCGTGGAGGCGACGCCGGGGATCTTGCTGATGCGGCCGGGGATGACGTCCGCGAGGTCGTCGTGCTTGGCGACGCGGACCATCGCGATCAGGTCGTGCGCGCCGGTGATGGAGTAGACCTCGCTGACGCCTTCCAGCGCGGCGATCTTCTCGGCGATCTCCGGGATCTGGTCCACGCTGGTCTTGATGAGCACGATCGACGTGATCACGGCTGGCTCTCTCCCTCATTCGCCCGGACGTTCCCGCTGGTGGACCCCACACTATCCCTCCGGTAGCGCAGCCATGCGTAGAGGAAGCCCAGGGCGAAGCCGATCACATGGGCGAGGTACGCGACGCCGGGGCCGTTGGGGTCGTCCTGGGCGGCCTGCCATTGGAGGAAGAACCAGAACAGCAGGACGACCCAGGCGGGGAAGCGCAGCGGGAGGAAGAAGAGGAAGGGGAAGACGCTGGTGACCCGGGCCCGGGGGAAGAGGTACAGGAAGGCGCCGAGGATGCCGGCGATCGAGCCGGAGGCGCCCACCAGCGTCTGGCCCGAGGCGGCGTGCGCGGCCGCGTAGCCGAGCAGCGCGAGGTAGCCGATGATGAGGTAGAAGGCGGCGAACGGCAGCCGGCCCATCCGCGCCTCGGCCATTCCGCCGAAGACGTAGAGAAACAGCATGTTGCCGAGCAGATGCAGCCAGCTGCCATGCACGAACAGCGCGGAGAGCGGGGTGATCAGCGCCCGCAGGGAACCGCTCCACAGCTCCACGGGAATCACGCCCCACCGCTCGAAGTACGCGGTCTGGGCCCGCAGCAGCGCGTCGCCGGTGCCGTACGTCCGGTTCAGGCCCGAGGCGGGGCCGAGCACGAAGACCGCACAGCACAGGGCGATCAGCACGTTCGTCAGCCGGGAGCACACCGCGGCCAGGGACCGGACCGGATGGCGTGGGCGGGGGAGCGGGCCGGAGGAGCGCGGCGTACGGAAGAAGAGCCGGGGAAGGGAAGGACGAGAAGAGCGGGGAGAACGGGGTGGGGGAGCCGGCGCCGTCATGAAGTGATCATGGCGTAATGCGGGCAATCGGGACAGAGTGCCTCGCCGCGTCCCGGCTCCCGGGCAGGGCCGCACCCGCCCCCCATCAGGCCGTAGGGTTGCAGGCAGTACTTTGCGTACTTCCGCAGTCCGACGGCGCACCGCGTGAACGGCGCAGCAGCAGCACGACCGACGAGCACGAAAGAGGACGACACGATGGCTGTTCCCCTGCCGACGGCCGAAACCCGGTGGCGCTGCACGCTGTGCGGCAACCTCACCCGTTTCGATGTGACCCGCCAGGCCAAGGTCGTGGAGTACATCCACCTGGATCTGGCCGGCGAGCCCAAGGTGGAGGAGCGCGAGGTCCTCAGTGAGAGCATCGAGTCCGTGCGCTGCCGCTGGTGCAACGCGGTCGACCAGATCGAATTGGTGGACCGGCCGGGCGCGAGCGCCTGAGATCGGAGCGATGCAGCCGTGGTGGACCGTCCAGAAGGGGAGCCGGGGGCCGAGCGTCATGACGTACCCGAGGGTGCGGCGGACGAGGTGCTCGACCGACCGCTGCCCGAGGGCGTACGGCGCCGTGTCGTGGCGCTCACCGCGGAGTCGTTCGGCGCGCTGACCGTCGCCGAACTCCCGCCCCCGCTGCGGCAGTACGCCCGGTTCACCCCGACTCGCCGGGCGAAGTTCGCCGGGAACGCGATGGCCGCGGCGCTGGAGAGCGACGCGGTCTTCCGGCAGCGGATCGCGGGGAAGCTGCGCGAGGCCCAGCCGGAGCTGGCCGAGGCGCTGGAGAGCGGCACCCCGCCGGCCGCCGCCGATCCGCTCGACGTCGCCGCGGCCGCCTATGTGCTGCGCCCGGACGGCTGGGTGAAGCTGGTCGCGGCGGCCGGCGAGGAGGCGCAGCGGGCGCGCGACGAGCGGGCCGGTGCGGAGGCCGAGCGGGAGCTGGCCCGGCTGCGCGAGGAACTGGCCCAGGCGCGCGGCGAGGCCCGTACGGAGACCGAGCGGATCCGGGGCGATCTGGAGGCCGCCCGCCGGGAGAACGAGTCGCTGCGCCGCAAGCTGCGCAGCGCGCTCAGCGACGTCAAGCGCGGGGAGGCGGCGGTCCGCAAGGCCGAGGCCGCGCTGCTCGACGCGCGGGACCGGGCGGCGACGGAGAAGACCGCGGCGGACAGCGAGCTGCGCCGGCTCAAGGCCCGGATCGCCGAGGCCGAGGCCGCACTGGAGACCAGCCGGCGGGCCGCCCGCGAGGGGCGCAGCGTCGAGGACATGCGGCTGCGGCTGCTGCTGGACACGGTGCTGGACGCCGCCCAGGGGCTGCGCCGCGAGCTGGCCCTGCCGCCCGCCAGCGTCCATCCGGCCGACACCGTCGAGGCGGTCGCGCCGGGCCGGATGACGCCGAAGGACATCGCGACGCGTGCGCTGTCCGAGATGGACCCCGCCTTGCTGGACCAGCTTCTGGCGCTGCCCCAGGCGCATTTGGTGGTGGACGGCTACAACGTCACCAAAACCGGCTATCCGACCATGCCGCTCGACAAGCAGCGGCTGCGGCTGCTGGGCGGGCTCGCGGTGCTGGCGGCGCAGACCGGTGCGGAGATGACCTGTGTCTTCGACGGTGCGGAGCTGGCGGCGCCGGTGCTGCTCGCGCCACCTCGGGGCGTACGGGTCCTTTTCAGCAAACCGGGCGTAACGGCCGATGAGTTGATTCGTCAGCTGGTACGGGCCGAACCGCCCGGCCGACCGGTCGTGGTGGTCTCCACGGACCGCGAAGTGGCGGACGGCGTGGCCAAGGCCGGCGCCCGCCCGGTCGCATCGGCCTTGCTGCTCAAGCGACTTGCCCGTACGTGACGCCGGGCCGGGCATGCTTTCCGGCCGGAAGTAATTCGCTTGACCTGCCCGACCGCTCCGTATCTGAGCGTCAATTGGCGCTCACTGCCTGTGTGATGTTGGTAAAGGATGGGGCTGGTGGCGCAGTTTTTTCCCCTGAGGATTTGAAGCGATCACAGCTCGGTTACTAAGGTCAGGGCCCGAGCCTTCATTAAGGTGATCATCCACCCGGGATGAACAGTGAAGGTACCGCCGAGTCCGCAGCGTTCCCGCGGAGCCGGGGTTTCACCACCCCCCCACCCGGTAGGCGGCTGGAGGAAGAAGGAGCTCGCCCCCGTGGCGTCCCACCGTCGACCCAAGCAGCCGAGCCGTACTCGCGTCACCGTGCTCACCGCCACCGCCGCGGCGGCCGTCGCCCTGTCGTCCCAGGTCGCCCAGGCCGACCCCCACCAGTCGAAGAAGGACGTCAAGTCCGAGGTCGACAAGCTCTACAACGAGGCGGAGCAGGCCACCGAGAAGTACGACGGTGTCAAGGAGCAGCAGGACAAGCTCCAGAAGGAGGTCGACGACCTCCAGGACAAGGTCGCCCGTGGGCAGGGAGATCTGAACCAGCTCCGCAAGAGCGTGGGTGCGGTCGCCTCCGGCCAGTACCGCAGCGGGTCCATCGACCCCTCGGTCCAGCTGTTCCTCTCCGGCGATCCGGACAGTTACCTCGAAAAGGCCGCCACCCTCGACCAGTTGAGCGGCAAGCAGGCCGAGCAGCTCAAGGTCATCGCGGAGAAGCAGCGCCAGCTCGCCCAGGAGCGCGCCGAGGCCGCGGCCAAGATCAAGGACCTCGCCGACACCCGTAAGGCGCTCGGCGACAAGAAGGACGAGATCAAGGGCAAGCTCGCCAAGGCGCAGGCGCTGCTCAACTCCATGACCGCCAAGGAGCGGGCGGCCATGCAGGCCAAGGAGGACCGCGCCAACCGCAGCAACGAGCGGGTCAACCTCGGTGACGACGTGCCGGCTTCGCAGCGCGGTGCGGCCGCCCTCGCCGCCGCCCAGTCCAAGATAGGTTCGCCCTACGTCTGGGGCGCCACCGGCCCGTCGTCCTTCGACTGCTCCGGTCTGACCTCCTGGGCCTACGCGCAGGCCGGCCAGTCGCTGCCGCGCACCTCGCAGCAGCAGGCCAACGCCGGTACCCGGATCGCCTCGGAGAGCGCCCTCAAGCCCGGCGACCTGGTGCTCTTCTACGGCGACCTGCACCACATCGGCCTCTACGCCGGCAACGGCACGGTGCTGCACGCCCCGAAGCCCGGTGCTTCGGTGCGCTACGAGTCGATCAACAACATGCCGTTCCAGTTCGGCGTGCGGGTCTGAGCACGCACGGGGCCGCTGTTCACCGGTGTGACCAATGCGCCGGTGAACGGGTCTGAAAAGCCTCACAACCCTCTCAACCTGCCGCCCGAACGGGCGAATTGCGGCCTCCACGGCTGACCCGCCGCCCCGCCGGTGACCTGCACAGTCACCGGCGGGGCGGCTTTTTGCGTACGAAATGGGGTCTTTGGCCGGTGTGGACCGGCGCCGTTACTGTCTGCCCTCGCAGCATCCGGTCACCGACCGCCCTCCCGGGGCGGCAGGGGCTGCACAGGGGAAGGAGTGCGGCTCCCGTGGCGTCCCACCGCCGTATCCCGCAGCACGGCCCGGCCACCCTCGCCGGGGTCACCGTTCTGTCGGCCGCTCTGGCGACCGCGGCCGCCGCGCTGTCGGCACCGCCGGCGTCCGCCGACCCCGCCGCCCGTCCGGCCGCCGGCCGGGGCGCGGCCACCGCCCGGGTCGACGTCCTCTACGAGCAGGCGGAGCGGGCCACCGAGAAGTACGACGGCGCGGACGCCCGGACCAGGAAGCTGCGTGCCGAGGTGGCCGACCTCCAGGACCGCACCGCCCGCGCCCAGGAGCGGGTCAACCGGATGCGCGGCCGGCTCGGCGCGCTGGCCGCCGCCCAGTACCGCGCCGGCGGCATGGACCCGGCCCTGAAGCTGATGCTCTCCGAGCGCCCCGACAGCTACCTGGAGAAGGCCTCCGCGCTGGACCGGCTCGGCCGGCACCAGGCCGGCCGGCTGCACGAACTGCGGGCCGCCCAGCGCTCCCTGGAACAGCAGCGCCGGGAGACCGCCGCCAAGCTCGCCGAGCTGGAGGCGAGCCGCGAGCAGGTCGCCCGCCACAAGAAGGACGTCCAGCACAAGCTCGCCACCGCCCAGCGGCTGCTGAACGCGCTGCCGCGGGCGGACCGGGAGGCCTGGGAGCGGTCCGCCCGCAGCGAGGGGCGTGCCGGGGCGGTGCCCGACCCGGCCGGGTCGGTGCCGTCCTCCGGACGGGCCGCCGCGGCCGTCGCCGCGGTACGCGCCGCGGTCGGCTCCCCGTACGCCTGGGGGAGCGCCGGCCCCGGCGCCTTCGACTGCTCCGGACTCACCCAATGGGCCTACCGCCGGGCCGGCGTCTCATTGCCCCGTACGTCACAGGCCCAGCGCGGCGCCGGACACCGGGTGCCGCTCGGCCGGATCCGGCCCGGGGACCTGGTCATCTACCGCTCGGACGCCAGCCACGTCGGGATGTACGTCGGCCACGGCCAGGTCGTGCACGCGCCCTATCCCGGCGCCCGGGTGCGCTACGACCCGGTCGGGATGATGCCGATCTCGGCGGTCACCCGGCCCTGAGCGCCGCTTCCTGCGTTTTTGCCCCGGCCGGGCCCGCTCTACGATCGTCCGCATGTCGGACCAGCGGGCGAAACGGCCGGTACGGGCCGGGGCGGCGGCCTGCGCCGCCCTGAGCGGCCTCGCCCTGCTCGCCCCGCTGGTCGGCTGCGCCCCCGGGCCCTCGTTGTCGGCCCGCTTCCCGGACGTCCAGCGGATGCTCGACAGCCGGGCGCACGCCGTCGAGCAGCGCGACGAGGCCGGCTTCCTGGCCGCCGTGGACCCGCGGGCCACCGCCTTCCGCGACCGCCAGCACGCCGTCTTCGGCAACCTCTCCGGCGTCCCGGTGACCGACTGGCACTACGACCTCGACGCCACCGACGCCTTCCCGCTGCCGCCCGGCGAAGGCGGTGAGCGGCTGGCCGCCAAGGTCCGGCTGCGCTACCGGCTCAAGGGCTACGACACCGCGCCGGTCAACGCCGTCCAGTACCTCACCCTTACCGAGCGGGACGGCCGCTGGCTGATCTCCTCGGACCGCGACGGCGCACCGGCCGGCCGCAGCGGCAACCGCCAGCTGTGGGACCAGGGGCCGGTACGGGTGGTCCGCGGCCGGCACAGCCTGGTGCTGGGCGGCGCCTCCCATTCGGCGCGGCTGCGGGACCTGGCGCGCCGGGTGGACCGGGCGGTGCCCGCGGTCTCCGACGCCTGGAAGGGCACGTGGTCCGAGAAGGTCGTGGTGGAGGCGCCGGACTCGGTCGAGCGGATGGCGCAGCTGATGGGCAGCGACGACCCGTCCGGCTACACCGGTATCGCGGCGGTCACCACCGGCGAGGCGGGCGTCACCACCAACGCGCCGGCGGACCGGGTGATCGTCAACCCCGACGCCTACGAGGAGCTCAACGACCTGGGGCGCAAGGTCGTCCTCACCCACGAGACCACCCATGTCGCCACCCGTACGGTCACCACGGCGAGCACCCCGCTGTGGTTGTCCGAGGGCTTCGCCGACTGGGTCGCCTACCGCGGGGTGCACCGCAAGCCCGCCACCGCCGCGCCCGAGCTGACCCGCGCGGTGCGGGCCGGCACACCGCCCGGCCGGCTCCCGACCGACGCCGACTTCGGCTTCCGGGCCGGCGCCGACCGGCTGGCGACGGCGTACGAGGGCAGCTGGCTGGCCTGCCGGATGATCGCCGAGAAGTGGGGCGAGGCCAAGCTGCTGGCGTTCTACAAGGCGGCGGGCCGGAGCGCGCCGCGCACCTCCGCGGCGACCGGGGACGCGCCGATCGAGGTGGCCACCGCCGGCCCCGCCTCGGCCCGTCCGGGGCCCCCGGCCGCCGGTGCCGGCCACCGCCCGGCGGCCGGCCGCACCGAGCTCACCGACCGGGCCCTGCGGACCCAACTGGGCGTCGGGCTGGGGGAGTTCACCCGGCAGTGGCGGGCTTATGTGAAGCGGCTGCTGGGGCGGTGACGGTGCGCGGCGCGGGTGCCCGGCGCAGGCCGGAGCCGCCGCGTCCGGTGCCCCGCCGGCCGGCGCCGGTGGCGGTCCACAGCCGGCGGCAGGCCAGCAGCGACGCGGCGACCAGCAGCCCGTTGCGCACCGCCAGCAGCGCGACGCCCCACGGGGCGCTCGCCACGACGTCGGCGAAGTGGACCGGGAACTCCAGCAGTGTGACGCCGGTGGCGAGCAGCACCAGCACCGCCGCCGGTGTCTGCCGGGTGCCGCGTACGGCCAGGCACACCGCGGCCAGTCCCACCAGCCACAGCAGGTACTGCGGGCTGATCACCCGGCTGGTGGTGGTGAACAGCAGGGTGGCGGTGAAGGCCGCGTCGGCGGGCGTCGCCCGGGTGAACCGGCGGGCCCGCGTCCGCCACAGCACCAGCCAGCCCAGCGCCGCCCCGCTCAGCATGACGGCGAGGGTGCTGACGAGCGGGACGCCGGGCCCGAGGAACTCCACCGAGCCGTAGTGCAGCAGCACCTGGCCGTCCCAGCCGTAATGGCGGGCGAGGTGGAAGACCAGCCCGCCGAGCGACTCGACCTCCGTACCGCGGTCGCGCTGGAAGGTCAGGAACGCCAGGGCGCCCGGTGCGGCGGTCACGGAGAGCAGGGTGAGTCCCGCCACGGTGCCGGCCGTGCTGCGCCACAGGACCCGCGCCCGGCGGCCGCGCAGCGCCTCCCCGGTCAGCAGCAGCGCCGGCCACACCTTCAGCAGCGTCCCGAACGCGATCAGCGCGCCCGCCACCCGGGGCCGGCGGGCGGCCGTGAGCAGCGCCGCGACCGCGACCGCGGTGACCATCAGGTCGTAGCGGGCGTACCCGGTCGGGCCGAGCAGGGCGACGCCCGCGATCCACACCCAGGCCCCGGCCGCCCGGTGGCCGGGCCGTCGCCCGGCCCGCAGGAACAGCGCCAGCGTCGCCGCGTCCGCGAGCAGGACCAGCACGAAGAACGCCGGGGCGTAGCCGAGGAACGGCAGCAGGCCGGGGGAGAGCACCGCCAGCGCGGCGGCCGGCGGGTACTGCCAGGTCACGTCGTCCAGCGGGAAGGCGCCGGTCCTCAGCACCTCGGCCCAGCCGTGGTAGATCACCGAGACGTCGGTGGTGACGTCCGGCCCCGGCAGCACCAGCACCTTCAGCACGCAGAGCAGCAGCACGGCCCGGGTCACCGCCCAGGCCGCGACCGCGAGCCATCTCCCGAGCGCCCCGCCGGCGCCGTCCATCGCCACCTCCGCCTGTCCGCCGTCCTCTGCATCATGCCGTCGGCGGCCGGTCACGGGGCGGCGCCGCGGTACGGGCGTGGCGGGCCTCCCGGCCACCGTGCGCCGGTCGGCGGGTAGCCTCGGGCCTCGTGCACAAGACCCTGATCGTCACGAACGACTTCCCGCCCCGGCCCGGCGGCATCCAGGCCTTCCTGCACAGCATGGCGCTGCGGCTGGACCCCACCCAGGTGGTCGTCTACGCCTCGACCTGGAAGCGGAGCGCGGAGGGGATCGCGGCCACCGCCGCGTTCGACGCCGACCAGCCGTTCCCGGTGGTCCGGGACCGTACGACGATGCTGCTGCCCACCCCGAGGGTGACCCGGCGGGCCGTCGGCCTGCTGCGCGAACACGGCTGTTCCTCCGTCTGGTTCGGTGCCGCGGCACCGCTCGGCCTGATGGCGCCCGCGCTCCGCGAGGCCGGCGCGCGGCGGATCGTGGCGACCACACACGGCCACGAGGCGGGCTGGGCGCAGCTGCCGGCCGCCCGGCAGCTGCTGCGGCGGATCGGTGAGGGCACCGACACCCTCACCTACCTCGGCGAGTACACCCGCTCCCGGATCGCCGCCGCGCTGACCCCGGCGGCCGCCTCCCGGATGGTCCAACTCCCGCCCGGCGTCGACGAGAAGACCTTCCACCCCGGCTCGGGCGGCGACGCGGTGCGCGCCCGGCTCGGCCTGGCCGACCGCCCGGTCGTGGTCTGCGTCTCCCGTCTGGTGCCCCGCAAGGGCCAGGACACGCTCATCGAGGCGATGCCGGCGGTCCTCGCCGCCGTCCCGGACGCCGTCCTGCTGATCGTCGGCGGCGGCCCGTACGAGAAGGACCTGCGCGCGCTGGCACGGGACAAGGGCGTGGCGGAATCCGTGCGCTTCACCGGTGCGGTGCCGTGGGAGGAGCTGCCGGCCCACTTCGGCGCCGGTGACGTCTTCGCGATGCCCTGCCGCACCCGCCGCGGCGGCCTCGACGTCGAGGGGCTGGGCATCGTCTACCTGGAGGCCTCGGCCACCGGGCTGCCCGTGGTGGCGGGCGACTCCGGCGGTGCGCCGGACGCGGTGCTGGACGGCGAGACCGGCTGGGTGGTCCCCGGCGGCTCCCCGACCCCCACCGCCGAACGCCTGGTCACCCTCCTGACGCACCCCGCCCTGCGCCGCACCATGGGCGAGCGCGGGCGCGCCTGGGTGGAGGAGAAGTGGCGCTGGGACCTGCTCGCGGAACGGCTCAAGGAACTGCTGTAGCCGGGGCCGCAGGGGCGCCGCTACGCGAACCGCCGCCGGGGCACACAGCCCCGGCGGCGGATTCCGGCCATGATCCTCAGGGATCTCGTCATCCCCGGTAGATCGCCTCGATCTCCTCCGCGAAGTCCTTGGCGACCACGTTCCGCTTCAGCTTCAGCGACGGCGTGACGTGGCCCGACTCCTCGGTGAACTGGGTCGGCAGGATGCGGAACTTGCGCACCGACTCGGCCTGCGAGACGGCCGCGTTCCCGTCGTCGACGGCCCGCTGGACCGCGGCGAGCAGCTCCGGGTCGCCGGCCAGCTCGGCCGGGGTGCTGCCGGCCGGGTGGCCGTGCTCCTCGGCCCAGCGCGGCAGGAACTCCTCGTCGAGGGTGACCAGCGCGCCGATGAACGGGCGGCCGTCGCCGACGACCATGCACTCGGCGATCAGGGCGTGCGCCCGGATGCGGTCCTCGATGACGGCCGGCGCGACGTTCTTGCCGCCCGCGGTGACCAGGATTTCCTTCTTGCGGCCGGTGATGGCCAGATAGCCGTCCTCGTCGAGGGTGCCGAGGTCGCCGGTGTGGAACCAGCCGTCGGACAGCGCCTCTTCGGTGGCCGTGGGGTTGTTCCAGTACTCGGTGAAGAGGTGCTCACCGTGCAGCAGGACCTCGCCGTCGTCGGCGATCCGGACCACCGAGCCGGGCAGCGGCTGGCCGACGGTGCCGATCTTCTGGCGGTCCCAGGGGTTGAACGCGGTGGCCGCGCACGACTCCGTCAGGCCGTAGCCCTCCAGGGCGGTGAAGCCGATGCCGCGGTAGAAGTGGCCCAGCCGGTCGCCGAGCGGCGCGCCGCCGGAGATCGCGTGGGTGGCCCGGCCGCCGAGCACGGCGCGCAGCTTGCCGTAGACCAGCCGGTCGAAGACCTTGTACTTGAGCTTCAGGCCGAGCGGCGGGCCGTCGGGGGTGTCCAGCGCCCGGCTGTACGCGATCGCGGTGTCCGCCGCCTTGTCGAAGATCTTGCCCTTGCCGTCGGCCTGCGCCTTGGCCCGCGCCGAGTTGTAGACCTTCTCGAAGACCCGGGGCACGCCCAGGACCAGCGTCGGCCGGAAGGACGCGAGGTCCTCGGTGAGGTTCTTGATGTCGGGGGCGTGGCCCAGCTTGATCGGGGCCATCACGGAGGCGACCTGCACCAGGCGCCCGAAGACGTGGGCGATGGGCAGGAAGAGCAGGACCGAGGAGTCACCGGTGCGGAAGAGCGGGCGCAGCCGCTCGACGACGTTGCCGCACTCGGCGAAGAAGCTGCGGTGGCTGAGCACACAGCCCTTGGGGCGGCCGGTGGTCCCGGAGGTGTAGACGATGGTGGCGGGCGCGTCCGCGTCGGCGAGGGCGCTGCGGGCGTCCACCTCGTCGTCGGTGAGCCCGGCGCCGGCGGCCCGCAGGCGGGCGATCGCGTCCCGCTCGATCTGCCAGATGTTCTCCAGCTCGGGCAGCCGGTCGCGGACCGATTCGACGGTCGCCTCGTGGCCGGGCGTCTCCACCAGACAGGCCACCGCACCCGAGTCGCCGAGGATCCACTGGATCTGCTCGGCGGAACTGGTCTCGTACACGGGCACGGTGATCGCGCCGGCGCTCCAGATGGCGAAGTCCAGCAGCGTCCACTCGTAACGGGTGCGCGACATCAGCCCCACCCGGTCGCCGGGCCGGATGCCGGAAGCCATCAGGCCCTTGGCGGCGGCACGGACCTCGGCGAGGAAGGTGGCGGCGGTGACGTCCTGCCACACACCGTTCACCTTGCGCCCCATGACGGCAACATCCGGGTGCTGCGCGGCATTTCGGCGGATGAGATCCGTCAGATTGCCGTCCGCGGGGACCTCGTACAGGGCCGGAAGGCTGAACTCGCGCAAGACTGCTGCTCCTCAAAAGCGCCGGCGCCACGACGCTGTGTGCACACCGGCGGCGGTCCATGATCATGCTGGGGGATTGGACTGCCCGGACGTTACCCACCGGTATTGCTTTTGGGATAGGGGGTCGCGACCAGATGTTTGATGCGTCACACGCTTGCGGACACGCCATGGGGACTGTTCCGCGCAGACTAGACCAGCGGGTCGGTGACCCGAAAGTAACCGCCGCCCGGTGAACCGGTGGGGGTCCCTCCCCCTCGCTCCGCGGGCGATCTAGGGTGACGCCATGCGCGTGCATGTGGTCAGTGACGTACACGGCAACAGCCGGGACCTGGCGGTGGCCGGGGACGGTGCCGATGCCCTGGTCTGCCTCGGCGACCTGGTGCTCTTCCTGGATTACGCCGACCATTCGCGCGGCATCTTCCCCGACCTCTTCGGCGTCGCGCACGCCGACGCCCTCGTCGAACTGCGCACCGCCCGCCGCTTCGAGGAGGCCCGCGAGCTGGGCCGCCGGCTCTGGGCCGAACTCGACGCGTCGGGCCGCAGCCGCGAGGCGGTCATCGAGGGCGCGGTCCGCAAGCAGTACGCCGAACTCTTCGCGGCCTTCCCGACCCCCACGTACGCCACCTACGGCAACGTCGACATGCCGCGACTGTGGCCCGAATACGCCGGACCCGGCACCACCGTCCTTGACGGACAGCGGGTGGAGATCGGCGGCCGGGTCTTCGGCTTCGTCGGCGGTGGACTGACCACCCCCATGCGGACGCCGTTCGAGATCAGCGACGAGGAGTTCGCCGCCAAGATCGAGGCGGTGGGCGAGGTCGACGTGCTGTGCACCCACATCCCGCCGGACGTCCCCGAGCTCTGCTACGACACCGTCGCCCGCCGCTTCGAGCGCGGCAGCGGCGCGCTGCTGGACGCCATCCGCACCACCCGCCCCCGCTACTCCCTCTTCGGCCACGTCCACCAGCCGCTGGCCCGCCGGATGCGCATCGGCCGCACCGAATGCGTCAATGTCGGCCATTTCAATGCGACCGGTACGCCCTATGTCCTGACCTGGTGAGCCCGGCGGCGGCCGGCTGCGTCCGCTCCCGTTTCCCCGCGCGGTAGCCTTCAGCAGCAGAGACAGCACCTTGCGGACACCGCGTGAGCGTCGGCGGACCGGCATGAATCGGCATGGAGGAGTCACGGCGATGGCCGAACACACCAGCTCTAGCATCACGATCGAGGCGGCGCCCGCCGAAGTGATGGGAGTGATCGCCGACTTTGACCGCTACCCGGAGTGGACCGGAGAGGTCAAGGAGGCGGAGGTGCTCGCCACGGACGACCAGGGCCGCGCGGTGGAGGTCCGCCTGCTGCTCGACGCCGGCGCGATCAAGGACGACCACACCCTCGCCTACACCTGGACCGGCGCCGACGAGGTCGGCTGGTCCCTGGTCAAGTCCCAGATGCTGCGCGCCCTGGACGGTTCCTACCGCCTCGCCGCGCTGAAGGGCGGCGCCGCCACCGAGGTCACGTACCAGCTCACCGTCGACGTCAAGATCCCGATGCTCGGCATGATCAAGCGCAAGGCCGAGAAGGTCATCATCGAGCGCGCCCTGGAAGGGCTGAAGCGGCGGGTCGAGAGCCGCCCCGACGCCGACCCGGCGCCCGCCGACGAGGCCGCGCCCACCGACGAGGCCAAGAAGCTCTGAGCGTGCGCACCGTCCTCGTCACCGGCCCCGGCGGCGCGGGCCGCACCACGCTCGCCGCCGCGACCGCCCTGGCCGGCGCCCGGCAAGGCGCCCGGGCCCTGCTGCTCACCACCGAGAGCGGCGCCTGCGAAACGGTGCTGGGCACCCCCCTCGGCGCCGAGCGGCCCACCGCGATAGCGCCCGGTCTGCACGCCCGGCGCATCGACCCCGGCGACCGCTTCCGCCGGGAATTCCTCGCCTTCCAGGAGCGCGCCGGTGCCGCCCTCGACCTGCTGGGCGCCGCGCCCCTCGACGAGGACGAACTGACCGAACTCCCCGGCGCCGAGGACTTCGCCCTGCTCCAGGCGCTGCGCACCGAACACGCCTCGGACGACTGGGACCTGGTCGTCGTCGACATGCCCTCGGCGGCCGAAACGATCCGGCTGCTGGCGCTCCCCGCCCAGGTCCGCCGCTACCTCCGCCGGCTGCTGCCGCCCGAGCGCCAGGCCGCCCGCGCGCTGCGCCCGGTCCTCGCCCAGCTCGCCGGCGTCCCGATGCCGGCGCAGAAGCTGTACGACGCCGCCGGCCGCTGGGAGACCGAACTCGCCGCCGTCCAGCAGGCGATCGACGACCCCGGCACCTCCGTCCGCCTGGTCACCGAGGCCGGCCCGGTCGCCGCCGCCAACCTGCGCTCCATCCGCGCCGGCCTGGCCCTGCACGGCCGCCGCACCGACGGCGTGGTCGTCAACCGGCTGCTGCCCACCGGCTCCGCCGACCCCTTCCTCGCCGCGCTCTCCGGCAGCCAGCAGACCGCCCTCAAGGCGCTCCGCGAGGAGTTCCCCGACGTCCCCGTCCACGAGGTGCCGCACCTCGGCCGCGACCCCCAGGGCGTCGCGGAGCTCGACGAGTTGATCGGCGGACCGGACGGCGGGATCGGCATCCCGGCCCCCGCGGCGGCGGACCGCCGCGACCCCTGGACCGTCGAGGACCGGCTCGCCACCGACGGCATCCTGGTCTGGCGGGTGCCGCTGCCCGGTGCCGAGCGCCGGGGCCTCGGCCTGGTGCGGCGCGGCGACGAAATCGTGGTGACGGTCGGCCGCTTCCGCCGGATCCGCACCCTGCCCTCCGCGCTGCGCCGCTGCTCCGTCTCGGGCGCCGGCCTCCGCGACGGCGTACTGGAGATCCGCTTCACCCCGGATCCCGACCTGTGGCCCAAGAGCGACTGAACGCGGTACCACCGTTCGGGTAACGTCGGGGGTGGGCCAGGAGCCCGCCCCCGCGTGCGCCCGTCCCGACTCGCCGTACCGCCCCGCCGCAGCAGTCCACGGAGTTCATCATGAGCGATGCCACCGAGCGCCCAGCCGACCGCGCGGCCGGGCCCGACGCCGACGCCTGGGAGGCCGCCTGCGCCGAGGACCTCGCCGCGGAGAAGGCCCGCCGCCGGACCGAGTACGGCCCCCAGCCGGGCAGCGCCGCCGAGGAACTGCGCAAGCTCGCCGAGGCGGTCACCGACAAGCTCGCCGGCATCCAGCTGCCCGGCGCGCTCGGCGGGCTGGCCGCGCAGAGCGCCGTGAGCCAGCTCTTCAAGCAGGCCCGGGCCGCCGTCGAACCGGTCATCGAGCGCAACCCCGACGTCTTCGACCACCTCGCCGCGGCCGGCTCCGAAATCGTCGCCGCCTACCGCTCCGCCGTCGAGCGCAGCGAGCGCCGCTGGACCCGCGACGACGTCACCGACCGGCCCGCCACCGGCCGCGCCGACGACCCGCGGGACGACGACGGTCCCACCGGCACCGAGCGAATCGATCTCGACTGACCCGGGCTCCGGTACGGTGGGTCCCGGCGGGGTTCGAGCGAAAAACTGAGGGACACATGGGACTCACCATCGGCGTCGACATCGGCGGCACGAAGATCGCGGCCGGCGTGGTCGACGAAGAGGGTTCGATCCTTGAGACGTGCAAGGTACCGACCCCGCAGGCCACCGATGCCCTGACCGAGGCCATCGCGGACGCGGTCCGCACGGTAGGTGCCGGGCACCACATCGAGGCGGTGGGGATCGGGGCCGCGGGCTACGTCGACGAGAAGCGCGCCACGGTCCTGTTCGCACCGAACATCGACTGGCGCCACGAACCGCTCAAGGACAAGGTCGAACAGCGCGTCGGCCTCCCCGTCGTCGTCGAGAACGACGCCAACGCCGCCGCCTGGGGCGAGTACCGCTTCGGTGCCGGCCAGGGCCACAGCGACGTCATCTGCATCACGCTCGGCACGGGCCTCGGCGGCGGCATCATCATCGGCAACAAGCTGCGCCGCGGCCGCTTCGGCGTCGCCGCGGAGTTCGGCCACATCCGGGTCGTGCCGGACGGCCTGCTGTGCGGCTGCGGCAGCCAGGGCTGCTGGGAGCAGTACGCCTCCGGCCGCGCCCTGCTGCGCTATGCCAAGCAGCGCGCCTTCGCCACCCCCGAGAACGCCACGGTGCTGCTCTCGCTCGGCGACGGCACCCCCGACGGCATCCAGGGCAAGCACATCAGCGCCGCCGCCCGTCAGGGTGACAAGGTCGCCATCGACTCGTTCCGCGAACTGGCCCGCTGGGCCGGTGCCGGCCTCGCCGACCTGGCCTCGCTGTTCGACCCGTCGGCCTTCATCGTCGGCGGCGGGGTCTCGGACGAGGGCGAACTGGTCCTCGAACCGATCCGCAAGTCGTTCCGCCGCTGGCTGGTCGGCAACCAGTACCGGCCGCACGCCCAGGTCCTCGCCGCCCAGCTCGGCGGCAAGGCCGGACTGGTCGGCGCGGCCGACCTGGCGCGCCAGGGCTGACCCGCGGTGGTGGCCGAGCACCCCGGACTCCCGGCGTCCGGCACCGAGGAGGACGCCGTACGGGTCCGCGTGCTCAGCTACAACATCCGCTCGATGCGCGACGACCGGGCGGCGCTGGCCAGGGTCATCCGGGCCTGCGCCCCCGATCTCGTGCTGATCCAGGAGGCGCCGCGGTTCTTCCGCTGGCGCAAGGCCGCCGAGCGGCTGGCCCGCTCGGCCGGCCTGGTCTATGTCACCGGCGGCGGGACGACCGCGGGCCCGATGATCCTCTCCACGCTCCGCGCCCACGTGGAACGCACCGAGGACGTCCTGCTGCCCCGCACCCCCGGCCTGCACCAGCGCGGTCTCGCCACCGCCGTGGTGCGGATCGGCGGGGCCCGGCTCGGCGTCGTCAGCGCTCACCTCAGCCTCGCCGACCGGGAGCGGTACGAGCAGGCCGGGCTGCTGCTGGAGCGGCTGGCCGCCCTCGGCACACGGCACGCGGTCGTCGGCGGGGATCTCAACGACCGGCCGGAGGGCCGCAGCTTCCGGCGGCTGGCGGACCGGCTCACGGACGCCTGGGCGGCCGAGCCGTGGGGCGGGGAGTTCACCTCCACGCCCCACGAGCCGGTGCAGCGCATCGACGCCGTCCTCACCACGGACGGCGTCGAGGTGCTGGGTTGCGGGGTGCCGCACGGGCTCCCCGGCGTACGCGAGGCCGACCTGCTGGCGGCCTCGGATCACCTGCCGGTGCTGGCCGCGCTGCGGGTGCCGGCCGGGGACTGACTCAGACCACCGCGCCGCCGCCCGGCAGCTGGTCGTCGTCCTCGTCGTCGTGCTTCATCCGGGCCACGAGCGTGGCGAAGCCGCCGAGGAAGCCGCCGATGCCCAGGACCGTGCTCCACCACGTCACCGGCTGCTGGAAGATCACCAGGGCGATCAGCAGCAGCGGGCCGCCGAGCACCGCGATCCAGGCGAACTTGCTGGTGACGTCGGCCTTCGGCAGCGGCGGCGGCTCGGGTGGGGTGAAGTGGCCCTCGTCGGTCTCGTCGAAGTCGTCGTCGGACGGTTCGGCGGCGGCCCAGTCCCGCGGGCCGACGCCCGGTGCGTAGACCACGAAGCTGCCCGGGCGGTCGGTGCCGGCCTTCCCCGGGTCCCCGGGCCCGCCCTTGTGGTCCTTGGCCCCGCCGCCCTCGTCGGGCCCCTTGGCGGGCGCGTCGTCGTCCGCCGGGAACGACGGCTGCTCGCCGTAGCCCGCGACGATCTCCGCCCAGGCGGCTTCCTCGTCGAGCGGGTCCCGGGGGTCGCGGGGGCTACGCTCCGCCACTGGCCGCCGTCCCCTCCGGGGCCGCGTCCACGGCGTCCGCCCCCGCTTGCGGGGCCAGCCGGGAGATGAAGGCGAAGGTGTCCTCGAAGATCTTCTCCGCGTCGTGGTCGAGCGGGGCGACGTGGTAGCTGCGCTCCAGCAGGGTCTGCCGGACGTCCGTCGAGGAGACCCGGGCGAGGATCCGCTCGGAATCCACCGGCGGGACGATGTGGTCCTGCGGGCTGGTCATCACCAGCAACGGCTGGGTGACGGCCGGGAGTTCGGAGTCCACCTGCTGGAAGAACCGGCGCAGGGAGTACGCGGCGTGCAGCGGCACCCGGGTGTAGGCCAGCTCCTCGGCGCCGGGCTTGGCGATGTCGTTGGACACGCCCTTGGTCGTGCGGACGAGATGGCGCAGCACCGGAAGCAGCGGCGCCGCGGCATCATGGACCTTGTTGGCCGGGTTGACCACGACCACCCCGCTGACCGCGGCGCCGTGTTTGGCGGCCAGCCGGAGTGCCAGCGCGCCGCCCATCGACAGGCCGCAGACGAAGACCTGGGAGCAGCGCTCGGTCAGCGCCCGCAGTTCGCGGTCGACCTCGGCGTACCAGTCCTGCCAGGTCGTGATCTGCAGGTCCTGCCAGCGGGTGCCGTGACCGGGCAGCAGCGGAAGGGAGACGGTCAGCCCCCGGTCGGCCAGATGTTCGGCCCAGGGGCGCAGGGACTGGGGGGAGCCGGTGAAGCCGTGGCACACAAGGACGCCGACCTCTCCGCCGTCGCGGCGGAACGGCTCGGCTCCGGGAAGGAGCGGCACCGGGGGACTCCGTTCGATGAGGGGACCTGGCGAGTTACCTCAGGGTACGCAAAGTGACGGCGGGCGGATAGGTCCGACGGCGCGTGCGGCCCGGCCGGTCCGCCGGTACTCCCTCATCTCCGCCCGACGGCGCCCGCGGGCCCCACAGGCGTCCCGCAAGCGGGCGTGCACCAGCTGCCGGAGCCCTTGAACGCCCGGCCGGGACGAGCGTGCCACCCGGGCAGGTTAAGGTCTTTGCGTCACACACAGGAGGCAGTCGGTTGATCTACGGCGCAATGAAGTTTTCCCTCGGCGGGTCGCTGAAGCTTGCCTTCAGGCCCTGGGTGGAAGGCATCGAGAACGTTCCCGCCGAGGGTCCGGCGATCCTCGCGAGCAACCACCTGTCCTTCTCGGACTCGTTCTTCCTGCCCGCGGTGCTCGACCGCAAGGTCACCTTCATCGCGAAGTCGGAGTACTTCACCTCCCCGGGCGTCAAGGGCAAGCTGACCGCCGCGTTCTTCAAGGGCGTGGGCCAGCTGCCGGTGGACCGCTCGGGCGCCCGCGGCGCGGGCGAGGCGGCGATCAAGAGCGGCATAGAGGTCCTCAAGCGCGGTGAGCTGTTCGGCATCTACCCGGAGGGCACCCGCTCCCCGGACGGCCGGCTCTACCGCGGCAAGCCGGGTGGCCTGGCCCGGGTGGCGCTGGCCACCGGCGCGCCGGTCATCCCCGTGGCGATGATCGACACCGAGAAGGTGCAGCCTCCGGGCAAGGTCGTGCCGAAGATGATCCGGCCGGGGATCCGCATCGGCAAGCCGCTGGACTTCACCCGCTACCAGGGCATGGAGGGCGACCGCTTCATCCTGCGGTCGGTCACCGACCAGGTCATGTACGAGATCATGAAGCTCTCCGGCCAGGAGTACGTGGACATCTACGCGACCGCCGCCAAGCGGCAGATCGCGGACGCGGCGAAGGCCGCGGAGGCGAAGAAGAAGGCCGAGGCGGAGCAGGCCAAGAAGGCCGCCGCCGAATAGGCCGACAAAGACGGGCAGGGCCGAGGCCGGTCGCGGGTGCGTCCGGTGAGGGGTGGGGGCCGGCAATGACGGATGCGGACATACGGACGGTGACCGGCGGCATGGCCGCCGCCCGGCGCCACGGCAAGCGCCCCCCGAGGGTGCTGCGGATGTCCGTCGAGCTGCCGCTGTGGCGTGCGCTCACCGGCTACCGGATCCTCACCCTCCTCTACGTCCTGGTCCTGGTGGCGATGTCGTACCGCAAGTACGAACACCCGCTGGGCGCCGCCGCCTACATGGGCGCGCTCACCCTCTGGATGGCGCTGACCTGGCGGCGGACGACCTCGCCGGAGCGCTGCACCCGCCGGTTCCTCGTCGGCGACCTGAGCTTCGCGGTGGGCGGCATCCTGCTCACGACGCTGGTCGACAGCCACGCGCGCATCATGGGCGGCTCGCCCACGCTGCCCTCCATCTGGGCGGCCGGCGCCGTCCTCGGCTTCGCGATCAAGGGCGGCTGGCGCTGGGCCGCGGTGGCCTCCAGCGTGGTGGCGGCCGCCAACCTCGTCGAACGCGAGGTGCTGGCCCGCGACACCATCCACAACGTGATCCTGGTGTGGGTGGCCAGCGTCGGCATCGGTTACGTCGTCGAGGTCGCCCGGGCCAGTGAGCGCACCCTCGCCCGGGCCCTGCAGGTCGAGGCCGCCACCCGCGAACGGGAGCGGCTGGCCCGCGACATCCACGACAGCGTGCTGCAGGTCCTGGCGATGGTGCAGCGGCGCGGTGCCGCGATCGGCGGCGAGGCGGCGGAGCTGGGCCGGATGGCCGGCGAGCAGGAGGTCGCGCTGCGCACCCTGGTCTCCGGCGGCCCGGTGTCGCGGCCCGCCGCCCCGGCCCCGGCGCCGACGCCGGCCGCGGTGCCCGTGCCGCCCCCGCCGCCGGCCGCCGGCGGGCCCTGTGACGTCCGGGCGCTGCTCGCGCCGTACGCGGGGGCCGGGGTGACCTTCTCCGAGCCGGGCGCCCCGGTCGAGCTGCCGGCCGCCGCGGCGGCGGAGCTCGCGGCCGCTGTCAGTGCCGCGTTGGACAATGTGCGGGTCCATGCGGGGGACGGCGCCCAGGCATGGATCCTGGTGGAGGACGAACCGCACGCGGTGATCGTGACGGTCCGCGACGACGGCCCGGGCATCCCCGAGGGCCGCCTCGCGGACGCCGAGCGCGAGGGCCGCCTGGGGGTGGCCCTGTCGATCCGCGGCCGGCTGCGGGACCTCGGCGGCACCGCGGAATGGGTCTCGGTCCCCGGCCAGGGCACGGAAGTGGAGTTGACGGTCCCCAAGGGCGCGGCGCCCGAGGGCGGAAGGCGGGGGAAGACCCGGGCATGACGGAGCAGACGGGCCTGAAGGTGATGGTGGTCGACGACCACCCGATGTGGCGCGACGCGGTCGCGCGGGACCTGGCCGAGGCCGGGTTCGAGGTCGTGGCGACGGCCGGTGACGGCCTCCAGGCGGTCCGCCGCGCGCAGGCCGCCTCGCCCGACGTACTGGTGCTGGACCTCAATCTGCCGGGCCTGCCCGGCGTACGGGTCTGCAAGGAGCTGGTCGGCGCCAATCCGGCGCTGCGGGTGCTGGTGCTGTCGGCGAGCGGTGAGCACGCCGATGTGCTGGAGGCGGTCAAGTCCGGTGCGACCGGCTATCTGCTGAAGTCGGCGAGCACCGAGGAGCTGCTGGACGCGGTGCGGCGCACGGCCGCCGGGGACGCGGTCTTCACCCCGGGCCTCGCGGGCCTGGTCCTCGGCGAGTACCGCCGGCTGGCCACGGAGCCGGCCCCGGCGACCGCGGACGAGCCGGGCGCCCCGCGGCTGACGGAGCGGGAGACCGAGGTGCTGCGCCTGGTCGCCAAGGGCCTCTCGTACAAGCAGATCGCCGAGCGGCTGGTCATCTCGCACCGCACGGTGCAGAACCACGTCCAGAACACCCTCGGCAAGCTGCAGTTGCACAACCGCGTCGAGCTGGTGCGGTACGCGATAGAGCGCGGCCTCGACGAGGGCTGAGCCGTGCCCGGGCCGGCTCCCCGGAGGGGGCGACCGCGGCCGGGCATGATCGATCCGCTCGTACGGGTGAAGACGGGGTGTCAACTCCCCCAAAAATCACCGGAATCGCCGCTTCCGACATCCCGGAGTGACCCAGATCACCATTAGCGTGACCGGCGTCAGCTCAACCACGGCCGTGCGCGGCCACTGACGGGATGTAGGTGATTGCAGCGATGCGGGTCGGAGTACTGACCGGCGGCGGCGACTGCCCCGGACTGAACGCGGTGATCAGGGCAATCGTCCGCAAGGGCACCCAGGAATACGGCTACGACTTCCTCGGCTTCCGGGACGGCTGGCGCGGGCCGCTGGAGAACGACACGGTGCCGCTGGACATCCCGGCGGTGCGCGGCACCCTGCCCCGCGGCGGCACGATCCTCGGCTCCTCGCGAACCAACCCCTTGAAGGCGGAGGACGGCGTCCGCCGGATCAAGGAGACCCTCGCCAAGCAGGAGGTCGAGGCGCTGATCGCGATCGGCGGCGAGGACACCCTGGGCGTGGCGACCCGGCTGTCCGGCGAGTTCGGCGTCCCCTGCGTCGGCGTCCCCAAGACCATCGACAACGACCTCTCGGCCACGGACTACACCTTCGGCTTCGACACCGCCGTGGGCGTCGCCACCGAGGCCATCGACCGGCTGCACACCACCGCCGAATCGCACATGCGGGTCCTGGTCGTCGAGGTCATGGGCCGGCACGCCGGCTGGATCGCGCTGCACTCCGGCCTCGCCGGCGGCGCCAACGTCATCCTCATCCCCGAGCAGCGCTTCGACGTCGACCAGGTCTGCGGGTGGATCCAGTCCCGCTTCAAGGTCCGCTACGCCCCGATCGTGGTGGTCGCCGAGGGTGCGATGCCCAAGGACGGCCAGATGGTGCTCAAGGACGACTCCAAGGACTCCTTCGGCCACGTCCGGCTCTCCGGCGTGGGGGAGTGGCTGGCCAAGGAGATCGAGTCGCGCACCGGCAAGGAGGCCCGGACCACCGTCCTCGGCCACACCCAGCGCGGCGGTACGCCCAGCGCCTTCGACCGCTGGCTGGCCACCCGCTTCGGGCTGCACGCCATCGAGGCGGTGCACGACGGCGACTTCGGCACGATGGTCGCGCTGCGCGGCACCGACATCGTCCGGGTGCCGATCTCCGAGGCGACCGCCAAGCTCAAGACCGTCGACCCGGCGCTCTACGCCGAGGCCGGGGTGTTCTTCGGCTGACCAGGGGTGCCGCCCCCTCCGGGCGGCACCGCCGGGCGAGGGGCCGTATATTCGCCATACACGACATATCCGGCCCATTGCTCCTGGTGAGCACGTACCGGCGGGAGGGAACGTGGAGATCGTCGCCTTCGGAGTGCAGACGGACGAGCGGCCGTTCCTGGAGCGCGCCTTCGCCGGCCGCCACCAGGTGCGCAGCCTGTCCGTCGTCCTCAACCGCGACACCGCCCCGATCGCCCACGGCTACGAGGTCGTCAGCTCCGACGTCAACGCCGACCTCGGCGCGGACGTGCTGCAGACCCTCGCGGCCGGCGGCACGAAGATGGTCGCCCAGCGCTCCACCGGCTTCAACAACATCGATCTGGAGGCCGCGGCCGATCTCGGGATGAGCATCGGCCGGGTCTCCCACTACTCCCCGTACGCGGTGGCGGAATTCGCCTGGGCGCTCGCGCTGGCCGTCGACCGCAAGATCGTGCGGGCCGCCCGGCGCACCCGCAACTTCGACTTCCGGCTGGACGGCCTGATGGGCCGCGATCTGCGCGGCCGCACCGCCGGTGTGCTCGGCACCGGCCGGATCGGCGAGGCGTTCACCCGGATCGCCCACGGCTTCGGCATGGACCTGCTGGGCTGGGACCTCGTCGAGAACCCCCGCTGTGCCGCACTGGGCATGAAGTACGTCCCCCGCGAGCGGCTGTTCGCCGAGGCCGACCTGGTCACCCTGCACCTCCCGCTGACGGACGACACCCGGCACCTCGTCGACGCCGCCGCGCTGGCCGCCATGAAGGACGACGCCATCCTGGTCAACACCAGCCGCGGCGGTCTGGTCGACACCGCGGCGCTGGTCCGCGCGCTCAAGGCCGGCCGGCTCAGCGGCGTCGCGCTGGACGTCTACGAGGAGGAGTCCGGGCTCTTCTACCACGACCGGTCCCTGGACGTCATCGACGACGACACCCTCGCCCGCCTGATGACCTTCGCGAACGTGCTGGTCACCTCGCACCAGGCGTACTTCACCGACGATGCGGTGGGCCAGATCACCCAGGCCACCGTGACCAACGTCGAGGACTACCTCGCCCACCGCACCAACGAGAACATGCTGGTCACACGAGGACAGCTGCCAGCAGTTGCGCGGTGACCGCGGCCCCGTCCAGGGTCAGTACCGACTCCGGGTGGAACTGCACCCCCGCGAAGCCCGGACCGCGCAGCGCATGCACCTCACCGGACTCCGCGTCCCGGCTCAACTCCACGCGGTGCATGGCCAGTTCGGCCTCCGTACGGTCGTCGCAGCGGGCCGTGAAGGTGTTGTAGAAGCCGACCGTCTCGGGGCGCCCGAAGAAGTCGATCCGCTCCTGCGCCCCCTGGAAGGGCACCTCCTTGCGGACGATCTCCAACCCCAGCTCCGCGGCGAGCAGTTCGTGACCCAAGCACACTCCCAGCAGGCCGTGCTTGTGGTGGGCGACCAGGTCCGCGGTCAGCGACCGCAGGAAGCGCATCTTGGGGTCGGCCGTGTCGGACGGGTCGCCCGGCCCCGGGCCCAGCACCACCGGGCCCTCGTGCGCCAGAGCGGCCGCGCGCAGCCCCGGCTCGTCGAACCGGCGCACCGTCACCGCCAGCCCGGACGTCCGCAGCAGATGCGCCAGCATCGCCGTGAAGGTGTCCTCCGCGTCGATCACCAGCGCGTGCCCGCTCAGCTCGGCGGTCGGCGCGGTGGTCTGCATCCGCAGCCAGAACGGTGCCAGGTCCGCCCGGCGGGCGTCCAGGGCGGCCCGCACCCGCGGGTCGTCGGCCAGCCGCGGCGGCCGCCCGCCGTCCGCCGGGCGCGCCGGTGCCTCCCGTACGCCCAGCGCGGTCAGCACGCCCGCCGCCTTCGCATGCGTCTCGGCGACCTCGCCGTGCGGGTCGGAGGCGCGCACCAGCGTGGCGCCGACCGGCACCCGCAGCCGGCCTTCCGCGGCGATGTCCGCGGTCCGGATCAGGATCGGCGAGTCCAGCGTCTGCGCGCCGCCCGCGTCCCGGCCGATCAGCGCCAGCGCGCCCGCGTAGTAGCCGCGCCCCCGCCCGTCCGGGCCGACCGGCTCGTGCCGTTCGATGACCCGGCAGGCGTTCTGCACCGGCGACCCGGTGACCGTCGCCGCGAACATGGTCTCCTTCAGCACCTCGCGCACATCGAGGGTGGACCGGCCGCGCAGCTCGTACTCGGTGTGCGCGAGATGCGCCATCTCCTTGAGCCGGGGCCCGATCACCACCCCGCCCCGGTCGCCGACCGTGCACATCATCTTGAGTTCCTCGTCCACCACCATGGACAGCTCCTCGACCTCCTTGCGGTCGCCGAGGAACGCCAGCAGGCTCTCCGGGGTGGGCCCGCCGGCCGGGTAGCGGTAGGTGCCGCTGATCGGATTCATCACGACCGTTCCTCCGGTCATCCGGACGTGCACCTCCGGGCTGGCGCCGACCAGCGTGCGCACACCGGGGCGGTGCACGACGTACGTCCAGTACGCGCCGCGCTCACCGACCAGCAGCCGCCGGAACAGTGCCAGCGCGTCGGCCGCCGAGAAGTCCGCGATCGAGCCCTCGAAGGTCCGGCGGATGACGAAGTTGGCGCCCTCGCCGGTGCCGATCTCCTCCCGCACCACCCGCTCGACGATCTCCGCGTACCGCCCGTCCGACACGTCGAACGCCCCGTCCGCCACCCGTACGTCGTGCGCCGGCAGCGCCGCCAGCACCTCGTCCAGCGGCAGCTCGCAGGTCTCGCTGGGGCGCAGCACGGCCAGCGGGGTGCCGTCGTCGTGGGCCCGGAAGCCGCGCTCGCGGATCTGCCGGAACGGGACCAGCGCGAGCGCGTCGATCACCGGCGCACCGGGTGCCGTCTCACCCAGTGGGATGTCCGCCAGCCGCTCGACCTCGGTGACCTCGCCGATGAGCACCTCGACGGTGTCGCCCGCCTCCCGGCCGGGGGAGCGGCGGCGCAGCAGCGCGAACGGGGGGCCGGCGGGGTCGAGCAGCCGCCGGACGAGCGCGGCGGCATCGGGACGGACGTCGGGGCGTACGCGGTGCATGGCGGTTCCTTCCGGGTGGGCCGGAGGGCCGGGACAGAGGGGAACGACCGCCGGAAACGCCGAAGGCCGCCCTCGGGCGGCCTTCGCGGAGTGTGGGATGTGCGCGCGAATCAGTGGGCCGCCGGAGGAGCGGTCCACCACCAGTTCATGGTCGGCATCGGTCGCGTGCACATGGGCCGCACCCTACCGGACCGTCCGGGTGCTCTGCGTCTCACAGTCCGGATGCCGGACGGACACCCCCACCGGACCCCGTAATGTGGGGCATGTGACCGTGAACGCTGAAACCCACGCCGGTGGCAACACCTGGCGACACCTTCCCGCGGCGCAGCAGCCTGACTGGCCGGACCAAGAGGCTCTGCGCGATGTGATCGCGGAGCTCGAGTCCTATCCGCCGCTCGTCTTCGCGGGCGAGTGCGACCAGCTGCGTGAGCGCCTGGGAGCCGTCGCCCGTGGTGAGGCGTTCCTGCTCCAGGGCGGCGACTGCGCGGAGGCCTTCGACGCCGTCTCCGCCGAGCACATCCGCAACAAGCTCAAGACCCTCCTGCAGATGGGCGCCGTCCTGACCTACGCCGGCTCGGTGCCGGTGGTCAAGGTCGGCCGGATCGCCGGCCAGTACAGCAAGCCGCGCTCCAAGCCCACCGAGACCCGTGACGGCGTGACCCTGCCGACCTACCGCGGCGACTCCGTCAACGGCTTCGAGTTCACCGAGGCGGCCCGCATCCCGGACCCGCAGCGGCTCAAGCGGATGTACCACGCCTCCGCGGCGACCCTGAACCTCGTGCGCGCCTTCACCACCGGCGGCTACGCCGACCTGCGGCAGGTGCACGCCTGGAACCAGGACTTCGTGAAGTCCTCGCCCTCGGGGCAGCGCTACGAGGCGCTGGCCCGCGAGATCGACCGGGCGATGAACTTCATGAACGCCTGCGGGGTGGACCCGGAGGAGTTCCGGACCGTGGAGTTCTACTCCTCCCACGAGGCGCTGGTGCTCGACTACGAGTCGGCGCTGACCCGGGTGGACTCGCGCACCGGCAACCTCTACGACGTCTCCGGGCACATGCTCTGGATCGGCGAGCGCACCCGTCAGCTGGACCACGCGCACATCGAGTTCGCCTCGCGCATCCGCAACCCGATCGGCGTCAAGCTGGGCCCGACGACCACCGCGGAGGACGCGCTCACCCTCATCGAGCGCCTCGACCCGGAGCGTGAGCCGGGCCGGCTGACCTTCATCACGCGCATGGGGGCGGACAAGATCCGCGACAAGCTCCCCGAGCTGGTGGACAAGGTCACCGCCGCCGGTGCGCAGGTCGCCTGGATCTGCGACCCGATGCACGGCAACACCTTCGAGGCGGCCTCCGGGCACAAGACCCGGCGCTTCGACGACGTGCTGGACGAGGTCAAGGGCTTCTTCGAGGTCCACAAGGGCCTCGGCACGCACCCGGGCGGCATCCACGTCGAGCTGACCGGCGACGACGTCACCGAGTGCGTGGGCGGCGGCGACGAGATCTTCGTCGACGACCTGCACCAGCGCTACGAGACCGCCTGCGACCCGCGGCTCAACCGCAGCCAGTCGCTGGACCTGGCCTTCCTGGTGGCGGAGATGTACCGCGATCAGTGATCGCGAGTGAACGTGAGTGGGGGGCGGATCTGTGATCCGCGCCCCACTCACGTTGTCCGGGTCCGCCGGGCGTTGTGGAGCCAGGACGCGCCAGGTAAGGTAAGGGTAACCTCACTCAAGATCGACTGGACCGGTCGACGAGGTTCTTCCGCCGACCAGTCGCCGGAACCGTCCGAAGCCGCCCCTCACGGAGGAGACACCGCGTTGTACGTCTGCTCTTGCTTCGGGGTCACCGAGCAGCAGGTCCGCCAGCACGCGGCGACGGGCGCCTGCACGCCCCGCCAGATCGCCTCCGCCTGCAAGGCGGGCACCGACTGCGGCAACTGCGTGCGCCGCATCCAGGCGCTGCTCGGCCGGGGCGCCTGCCCGCGCCGGGAGCTCATCGAGAACGGCGCCGACCCGCTGGCATCCGGGCGGACGTCGTCCGAGCTGCCGCCGGCGGACGCGGAGGAGGACGCCGCGGGGCCCGCGGCGCTCCCGGAGGCCGCGTAGCCGTCAGCTCGGCTGCTCGATCACCTGGGCGATGTAGAGCGCCTCTCCGAGCTTCTCCACCAGCTCCAGCTGGGTGTCGAGGTAATCGATGTGGTGCTCCTCGTCCGCGAGGATGTCCTCGAAGATGTTCGCCGAGGTGATGTCGCCCTTGTTGCGCATCAGCTCGATACCGCGCTTGAGCCGGTCGATCGCCTCGACCTCGATCTGCCGGTCCGCCTGGAACATCTCGGTGACGGTCTGGCCGACCCGTACGTGGAACAGCCGCTGGTAATTCGGCAGCCCTTCGAGGAAGAGAATCCGGTCGGTCAGCACCTCCGCGTGCTTCATCTCGTCGAACGATTCGGCGCGGGTGTACTTCGCGAGCTTGGTCCAGCCGTAGTTCTCCTGCATCTTCGCGTGCAGGAAGTACTGGTTGATGGCGGTCAGCTCGGCGGTCAGCTGCTCGTTGAGGAATTCGATGACCTCGGGGTCGCCCTGCATGGCTGCGGGCTCCTTCCACGCGAGAACTGGGCAGGTGCCGCGCATCCTCGCACCGCCCTCGGCGGACCGTCCAGTAAGTACACGCTTAGTACGAGTTGCCCGAATCTCTCCCTCCCTGGTCATCGGCACCCCTTCCGGTCTGACAACATGGAGGGCATGGGTCAGCCGGAAAGCCGCGAAGAGGAGCATCCTCAGCTTCCTCCGGGGCAGCGGCTCCAGCGGGGCTGGCCGGTGACGCATTACGGCCCGGTCCCGAAGTTCCGCCCCGAACGCTGGGAGTTCCGCGCGTTCGGCGCCACCGCGGACGATGCGAAACACTGCTGGTCGCACGAGGAATTCACGGCACTGCCGTATGCCACGGTCGTCGCCGACATGCACTGCGTGACGAAATTCAGCATGCTGGGCGCCGAATGGGGCGGGGTACTCACCAGGACCATTCTGGATCTCGCGCCGCCCGCGCCGGATGTCACCCATGTGATGGTGTGGGCCGAATACGGCTTCAGCTCGAATCTCCGGCTGGCGGATTTCGCCGCCGGGAACTGCCTCTTCGCCACGCACCGCTCGGGGGAACTGCTCACCGCCGAGCACGGTTTCCCGGTCCGGCTGATCGTGCCGCACCTCTACGCCTGGAAGGGCCCGAAATGGGTCCGCGGCATCGAATACATGCGGGCCGACCGCCGCGGCTTCTGGGAGGAGCGCGGCTACCACAACCTGGGCGACCCCTGGCAGGAGCAGCGCTACTCCTACCAGGAGGAGCCCGGGGACGGCCCCGAGCTCTGACCCCGGCCGGCCCCGGTCGGTGGTGTCAGCCGTCCCGGAGCTTCTTCAGCCGCTCGACGTCGCCCGCGTGCCCCTCCTTGCCGCCCGGCGTCTCGATGATCAGCGGGACGCCGTCGGTGGCCGGGTGGGCCATCAGCGCCCGGAACGCGTCCTCGCCGATGTGCCCGGCGCCGATGTTCGCGTGCCGGTCCTTGTGGGCACCCACCACGTCCTTGGAGTCATTGGCGTGGATCAGCTTCAGCCGCCCCGCGCCGACCGTCCCGACCAGCAGGTCGAGCGTCTGGTGCATCCCGTTCGGCCCGGTCAGGTCGTGCCCCGCCGCGAAGATGTGGCAGGTGTCCAGGCAGACGCCCAGCTTCGGATGGGCGTCCAGCGCTTCGAAGTACGGCCCGAAGTCCCAGGTCCGGGAACACAGCGACGCGCCCTGGCCCGCGGTCGACTCCAGCAGCAGATATGGGTCGTCGGGGTGCGTCAGCTCGTCGAGCAGCGGCAGCAACCGCGCCCTGACCTGCGCCAGCGCCTCCGCGCGCGGCCGCCCGCCGGTCGCCGAACCGGTGTGCACGACCACCCCGAGCGCGCCGATGTCCCGGCCGCGGCGCAGCGAATGGCGCAGTGAGGCCACCGACCGCTCGACCGTCTCCGGAGTGTGCGAACCGAAGTTGATCAGGTACGGCGCGTGGACGTACGCCGGCAGATCCTGCAGCGCACAGGCCGCCCGGAACGCCTCGTCCTGCTCGGGGCTGCCGGGCGGCGTCGCCCAGCCGCGCGGATTGGCCACGAAGACCTGCACGGCCTCGGCGCCCATCTCGCGGGCGTAGGCGATACCGGTCTTGGCCAGCCCGCCGGCCACCGGCACATGGCCGCCGACCGGATTGCGGGCCCGGGCGGACCGTCCGGCGTCCTGGGGGGAGGGGGTTTCACTCACCCTCCAAGGGTGCCAGGCGCCGGACGGCCCCCCGATCCGAGGGGCCCCGCGCTACAGGGCGCCCTTCAGCTTGATCGTGATCGTGCTGCCCTTCGGCGCCTTCTCGCCCGGGTCGACGGACTGGGTGTCCACCTCGTCCTGCGGGAACAGGAACGGCTTCTTCACCTCGACCTGGAAACCGAGAGCGGTCAGCTGCTTCTTGGCGTCCTCGACGTTCTTGCCGGTGACATCGGGCACCGGGACCATCTCCGGGCCCTTGGAGAGCGTGAGGGTGACCGTGTCGCCGGTACCGGCCTCCTCGCCCGCCGCCGGGTCCTGCCGGGCCACCGTGCCCTTGTCCTGCGGCGAGTTCACCGGCTCCGCGGCGAACTTCACATGCAGCCCCTTGGCCTGCAGCGTGGCCACGGCGTCCGCCCGCTCGCTGCCGATCACGCCGGGCACGTCGACCTTGGCGCCCCGGCTGACGACCAGCGCCACCGCCGTGTCGGGCTGCCGCTGGCTGCCCGCGGCGGGGTCGGTACGGATCACCGAGCCCTTGGCGACGTTGTCGTCGAACGCCTTGGTCTCGGCCCCCGGCCTCAGCCCGAGGTCGCGCAGCTTGCGCTTGGCGTCCGCGACCGGGGTGCCGGACAGGTCCGGTACGGCGACGTGGTTCGGGCCGCGGGAGATGGTGATCGTGACCGTCCCCGTACCGCGGATCCGCCCGCCGGTCGCCGGGGCGGTCTTCATGACGTGCCCGCGCTCCACGTTGGAGCTGAAGCCGCGCACGACCTTGATCCCCAGCCCCGCGTCCCGCAGCGTCTTGGTGGCCTTGGCCTGCGTCATGTCCAGCACCGCGGGGACGGTGGTGAACTGGCCGGAGGTGATGTACCAGACGCCCGTGCCGAGGCCGAGGACCAGCAGCACGGCCGCGATGATCGTGGCGAGCCGGCGCCGCTGCAGCAGCCCGCCGGCCGCGGCGGGCGCCGCGGCCGGGGCCGGACGCAGCCGGGTCGTCCGCTCCTCCGGCACCGGGGGCACTTCCAGGCGGCTGGTGCGGTTCAGCGCCGCCTCGTCCGCACCCGGCAGCGGCGGCTGTACGCCACCGGGCCGGGGTATCACGTCCGTGGCCTCCGCGTCGGAGTCCGCCGGCACCTCCTTGGCGCCCGGCGGGACGACGTCCAGCTCCTCGTCGGTCAGCGCCGCCCGGGCCTCCCGGGTCCGCGACAGCAGCGCCACCGCGTCCTGCGGGCGCGCCTGCGGATCGCGGGCGGTGGCCAGCGCGACCAGCTCGTCCAGCTGCCCGGCCAGCCCCGGCACCCGCTCGGACGGCGGCAGCACGTCCTCGTGCAGGTGCTGGTAGAGCACCTGCGCCACGGAGCCGCCGGTGTGCGGCTTGGTGCCGGTGAGCATCTCGTAGAGCACCACGCCGCACGCGTAGACGTCGACCCGGGCGTCCGCGGTGCCGTGCTCCAGCTGCTCGGGCGCCAGGTAGGAGACCGTCCCCAGCACCGAGCCGGTCGAGGCGGTGGTGTTCGTGTCCACCGCCCGCACCAGCCCGAAGTCGGCGACCTTGACCCGCCCGTCGTCGCCGATGAGGACGTTCTCCGGCTTCATGTCGCGGTGCACCAGCCCGGCGCGGTGCGCGGCCCCCAGGGCGGCCAGGATCGGCTCCAGGATGTCCAGCGCGGCCCGCGGCTGCAGGGCGCCGCGCTCGCGCAGCACGTCGCGCAGGGTGCAGCCGGCGACGTACTCCATCGCCAGATAGACGTACGTACCGTCGGTGCCCTGGTCGAAGACGCCCACCACGTTCGGGTGCGACAGCCGCGCGACGGACTTCGCCTCCCGGATGAAGCGCTCGACGAACGCACCGTCCTCGGCGAGGCCCGGGTGCATCACCTTCAGCGCGAGCACCCGGTCGAGGCGGGTGTCCACGGCCCGGTAGACCGTGGCCATCCCCCCTGCGGCGATGCGCGCCTGGACGCGGTAGCGGCCGTCGAGCAGCTGACCCACGAGGGGGTCTTGGAGCGTCGTATCCACGGCAAGCGAGTGTATTCGCCCCACGTGGTCGGCTGCAGCGCCGTGCGGCGCCCCGTACGTACCTGGCTTTCCCGCCGCGGGTCGTCTCGCCGTTGCGCCTGGCGGCGGGCGTGGTGTTGTCGGGTGCGGTGCCGGCCCTCCAGACTTCGTCCTCCGGTCCAGCCCCTCCCGTGAGTGGGAGTTACTGAGCTGGTTGGGGGCGAGCCTGGCCTGTTGGCTGCACGCACGTGGCATTACGTACACCCCCACCGCCGTTCCTTCCCTCTCACGGGAGGGGGCGGGCCGGAGGGGCCGGTTGTGTGGACGTAAAGCGTCAGCAGTCCACACAACCGGCCCCGGAGGCCCGTCACCGCACCCAACAACAACCCAGCCCGCCGCAGGCGCAACGGCGAACAACACCCGCGGCGGGACAGACGGCTACGTGGGAGGCGCCGCAAAGCGCAACGGCGAGACGACCCGCGGCGGGACAGCCAGGTACGTGGGGATTAAAAAGCGGGCCGCTCCGGGTCGAGCGCGGCCACCCCGTCCACCGGGGAGGACGCCACCGCGAAATGGCGCCGGGGGATCCGCCCGGCGCCATACGCCAGGCGGCCCGCCGCCACCGCATGGCGCATCGCGTGCGCCATGCGGACCGGCTCCTGCGCGCGCGTCACCGCGGAGGCCAGCATGACCGCCGCGCAGCCCAGCTCCATCGCGAGGGCCGCGTCGGAGGCCGTGCCGGCGCCGGCGTCCAGGATGACCGGGACGCCGGCCCGCTCGGTGATCAGCTGGAAGTTGTGCGGGTTGCGGATGCCCAGGCCGGAGCCGATCGGCGAGCCCAGCGGCATGATCGCGGCGCAGCCCACGTCCTCCAGCTTGCGGGCCAGTACCGGATCGTCGTTCGTGTAGGGCAGCACCGTGAAGCCGTCGTCCACCAGGGTCTCCGCGGCGTCCAGCAGCTCGATCGGGTCGGGCAGCAGGGTGCGCTCGTCCGCGACGACCTCCAGCTTGACCCAGTCCGTGCCGAGCGCCTCCCGGGCGAGCCGGGCGGTGAGCACCGCCTCGCCCGCGGTGAAGCAGCCCGCCGTATTGGGCAGCACCCGGATCCCGTGCCGGTTCAGGACGGACAGCACCGAGCCCTGCACGGTCGGGTCCAGCCGCCGCATGGCGACCGTGGTCAGCTCCGTACCGGAGGCGAGCAGCGCCCGCTCCAGGACGTCGAGGCTGGGCGCGCCGCCGGTGCCCATGATCAGACGGGAAGCGAACGTGGTGTCGGCGATGGTCAGGGGGTCGGAGAGGTCGGGGGAGACGTCGGGGCGCGTCTCGGGGGAGAGGCCGGTTTCGCTCATGGCGGGTCAGCCTCCCTGGACCGCGGTGAGGACCTCGACGCGGTCGCCGTCGCCGAGCGGGGTGGCGGGCCACTGGGTGCGCGGCACCACGACCTCGTTGACCGCGGCGGCCACTCCGGACGGCGCCGAGGACAGGGTCGCGACGAGCCGGTCGAGGGTGAGTCCGCCGGGGATCTCGCGGGGTTCGCCGTTGACGGACACCGAGACGGTGGGGGCGGGGGCGCTCATACGGGCTGCTCCTGGAGGAGGCGGGGGCGCGCGGCCTCAGAGGTGGCGGCGAAGCGCGCGGGGCTGAAGGGGCGGGCCTCGTCGGGGAGGCTCCCGGTGGCCAGCAGTTCGGCCATCACGTCACCGGTGACCGGCGTCAGCAGGACACCGTTGCGGAAGTGGCCGGTGGCCAGATGGAGGCCGGGCAGCTCGGTCGGGCCGAGCAGCGGGGCGTTGTCGGGGGAGCCGGGGCGCAGCCCGGCGCAGCTCTCCACGAGCGGCAGTTCGGTGATGCCGGGCACCAGCTCGTGCGCGTCCCGCAGCAGCTCGTAGACGCCGCCCGCGGTGACCGTGGTGTCCCAGCCCAGCTCCTCGCTGGTGGCGCCGACGACCAGTTCGCCGCTCTCCCGCGGCACCAGATAGAGCGGACCGCCGCGGACGACGGCCCGTACGGTGCGCGACAGGAAGGCGGGGGAGCCGGCCGGCAGGTCCGGCAGGCGCAGCCGCAGCACCTGGCCCTTGACCGGCCGCACCGGCGGCCGCACCTCCTCGGGCACCCCGGCCAGCCGGCCGCTGAAGCTGCCCGCCGCCAGTACGGTCTGGCCGGCCGACAGCCGTGTGCCGTCGGCGAGTTGGGCCCCGGTGGCCCGCCCGGCGTCGACCGTCAGCCGTTCCGCGCGGGTGCGGTGGAAGACCACCCCGGCGCGCTCGCAGGCCACCAGCAGCGCGTGGGCCAGCCGGCGCGGATCGACCTGGTGGTCGCCGTCGACCCGCAGCCCGCCGCGTACGCCGGGGGCCAGCATCGGTTCCAGACGGCGGCACTCCCGGCCCGTGAGCCACTGGGAGTCCAGCCCCGAACGGGTCTGCAGGGCGTGCAGTTCGCGCAGGTGGGCCCGGTCGTCGGCGTCCAGGGCGACGGCCAGGGTGCCGCACCGCCGGTAGCCGGTCGGCTGCCCGCCGGCCTCCTCCAGCTCCTCGATGAACCGCGGATAGCGGCGGGCCGAGGCGAGATTGAGCCCCAGCAGGGTCTGCTCGCCGTAGTGGAGCTCGGTGACCGCGGCCAGCATTCCGGCCGCGACGTACGCCGCGCCGCCGCCCGGTGCCGGATCGGCCACGGCCACGGTCAGCCCGCGGCCGGCCGCCCGCCAGGCGGTGACCAGCCCGATGATGCCGCCTCCGATGACGAGCACATCGGGGTGGCCGGTGGTTCGTGTGGCAGGTGGATGCATGGGCGTCCAGCCCCTCCCTTCGCCGGCATGACCCGGATCAGGTTCGTACGGTCGGAGGCCGGCCAGCCTCCCTCTCAGCCCGGTGCGTCCGGGCTCCCGCGAGTGCGTGTACCCGTCACCCTAATACCCGGCCGCGACGGGCCGTAAGGGAACGGGGGCCCGGTCCGGCGGCCCCGGGGACCCGGACGGCGGTCCGTGACGGTGTGTCAGAGATCTCCTTGCGCGCTGCTGCGAGCCGCGTCGCCGCCCGTCCTAGAGTTGATCGGGTGAGCGAGCAGAGCAAGTCCTCCCAGGCCCCTGACCGCACGCCGCGCGTGGTGATCGTCGGCGCCGGAATCGCGGGCGTGCAGACCGCGGTCGCCCTGCGGGAACAGGGCTGGCCCGGCACGATCACGCTGATCGGCGACGAGCCGCACCAGCCGTACGACCGCCCGCCGCTGTCCAAGGCGGTCCTGCTGGGCAAGGCCGACGGCTCCGCCTTCGACGTCGACTTCGCCGGACTGGGCATCGACCTCCACCTCGGCCGCCGGGTCACCGCCCTGGTCCCGGAGGAGCGCGTGGTCGAGACGGCCGAGGGCCGGGTGCCGTACGACCACGCGGTGATCGCCACCGGCGCCGACCCGATCACGCTGCCCGGCAGCGAGGGGCTGCCCGGCGTCCACCTGCTGCGCACCCTCGACGACGCCGAACGGCTGCGGCCGGTGCTCGCCGCCCAGCACGAGATCGTGGTCGTCGGGGCCGGCTGGATCGGCGCCGAGTTCGCGACCGCGGCCCGGGAGGCGGGCTGCGCGGTCACCGTCGTCGAGGCCGCCGACCGCCCGCTGGCGGGCGCGCTGCCCGCCGAGGTCGCCGCCCACATGACCGGCTGGTACGCGGACGCCGGCGCCGAGCTGCGGCTCGGTGCCCGGGTCGGGTCCGTCACCTCCGGGGCGGTCACCCTCGCCGACGGCACGGTGCTGCCCGCCGACGCGGTGGTCGTCGGGATCGGCGCCCGACCCGCCACCGCCTGGCTCGCCGGCTCGGGCGTCGAGGTCTCCGCCGAGGACGGCTCCGTGCTCGCCGACGAACAGCTGCGCACCTCCGCCCCCGATGTCTACGCGGTGGGCGACTGCGCCTCCTTCCCGTCCACCCGCTACGGCACCCGCCTGCTGGTCCACCACTGGGACAACGCCCTCCAGGGCCCCCGCACGGTCGCCGAGAACATCGCCCGCGCCGGCTCGGAGGGGCTGGTGTACGACCCGGTCCCGTACTTCTGGTCCGAGCAGTTCGGCCGGTTCGTGCAGTACGTGGGCCACCACGTGGACTCCGACGAGCTGGTGTGGCGCGGTGACCCGTCCGGCGCGGCCTGGTCGGTGCTCTGGCTGCGCGGCGCCGACGGGCCGGGCGAGATTCCGGCCGGCGGGAGCCCGGCGGGCCGGCTGGTCGCGCTGCTCGCCGTGGGCCGGCCGCGGGACCTCGCCCAGGGGCGCAAGCTCATCGAGCGCGGGGTGGCCCTGGACCGGGAGCGGGCGGCGAACGCGGCGGTCCCGCTGAAGGCCGCGGCGCAGTAACCGGCAGCTGGCTCGGGGATCGGGGGCGCCGGGGCACCGCGGGCGCACCGGCGGGCGCGCCGGGGGCACGTCGTCACTCTCCGGTGTGCCGGAAGCCGCTCATGGGGATGCCCGGCTACCGGCTGTCAGTGCGAGGTGGCAGGCTTGTCCTGTGACCGAGATTGACGCAAAGATCGATGGACTCGTTCCCGCCTGGCTCACCCTCCCCGACATCGCCGAACAGCTCGGCGTCGAGGTGACCCGTGTCCGGCAGCTGGTCAAGGAGGGCCAGCTGATCGCGGTGCGCCGCGGCGAGAACCGGGTGCTCCAGGTGCCCGCCGATTTCATCAAGGAAGACAAGGTGGTCAAGGGCCTCGTCGGCACCCTCACCCTCCTCAAGGACGACGGCTTCACCGACGAGGAGATGCTGGAGTGGCTGTTCACCGAGGATGAGAGCCTGCCCGGCACCCCGGCCCAGGCGCTGCGCGAGAATCGCGGCACGGAAGTCAAGCGCCGGGCCCAGGCCCTCGCCGTCTGACGCCCCCGCCGCCGCGGCCGCCCCCGGCAGTCGCGGCGGCCTCCGCAGCCACCTCGATCCGTAACCACCTTTCGGGGCGTGCGGACCGGAAGACCCGGTCCGTACGCCCCTGACCTGGGGGGAAGCCGCCCATGAGCACCGCACGACAGGCCCTGTCCGACGCCCGGCTCTATCTCTGCACGGACGCCCGCAGGCAGCAGGGCGACCTCCCGCAGTTCCTCGACGCCGTGCTCGCCTCGGGGGTCGACATCGTCCAGCTGCGCGACAAGGGCATGGAGGCCGGCGAGGAGCTGCGCCACCTGGAGGTCTTCGCGGACGCCTGCCGGCGGCACGGCAAGCTGCTGGCCGTGAACGACCGGGCGGACGTGGCGCACGCCGCCGGCAGCGACGTGCTGCACCTCGGACAGGGCGACCTGCCCGTCCCGGCCGCCCGCGCCCTGCTCGGCCCGGACGTCCTGATAGGCCGCTCCACGCACGCCGAGGCCGAGGTGGACGCCGCACTCGCCGAAGCGGGCGTGGACTACTTCTGCACCGGCCCCTGCTGGCCGACGCCCACCAAGCCGGGCCGGCACGCCCCCGGCCTGGACCTGGTCCGGTACGCCGCGGCGCGGGCCCCCGAGCGCCCCTGGTTCGCCATCGGCGGGATCGACGCCGGCAACCTCGACGAGGTGCTGGCGGCCGGCGCCCGCCGGGTCGTGGTGGTCCGCGCGATCACGGAGGCGGACGATCCGGGCGCGGCGGCCGCGGCACTGGCCAAGCGCATCCGGACCTGGGACGCCTGACGGGCCCGGCGGGCCGCAAAATGTCCACCCACTGGACATGAACCGGACCAACCAGGCATAACGCCGATGACGGTTGGTGTGTGACCGGCTGCTGGTTAACCTGCCCGTATGGCCCTAGGTACAGCTTCCACCAGGACTGATCGCGCACGGACCGTGCGCGAGCTGCTCGCTTCCGGCAAGCAGTCCTACTCTTTCGAGTTCGCCGCGCCGAAGACCGAGAAGGGTGAGCGGACCCTGTGGAACGCCATTCGTCGGATCGAGGCCGTCGCCCCGACCTTCGTCTCCGTGACGTACGGCGCCGGTGGCACCTCCCGTGACGGCACGGTGCGCGCCACGGAGCGCATCGCCACGGACACCACCCTCACCCCGGTGGCCCATCTGACCGCGGTCAACCACTCCACCGCGGACCTGCGCAACATCATCGGCCAGTACGCCGACGCCGGGATCCGCAACATGCTCGCGCTGCGCGGCGACCCGCCCGGCGACCCCATGGGCGAGTGGGTCAAGCACCCGGACGGCGTCTCCTACGCCGCCGACCTGGTCCGGCTGATCAAGGAGTCCGGCGACTTCTGCGTCGGCGTCGCCGCCTTCCCCGAGATGCACCCGCGCTCGACGGACTGGGACACCGACGTGACCCACTTCGTCGCCAAGTGCCGGGCCGGTGCGGACTTCGCCATCACCCAGATGTTCTTCTACCCGGAGGACTACTTCCGGCTGCGCGACCGGGTCGCGGCGGCGGGTTGCCAGACGCCCATCATCCCGGAGATCATGCCGGTCACGAACGTCCGTCAGATCGAGCGGTTCGCGCAGCTCAGCAATGCCGCGTTCCCGCCCGAACTGGCCGACCGCATCCTGGCCGTCAAGGACGACCCGGCGGCGGTACGCTCCATTGGCATCGAGTACGCGACCGAGCTGTGTTCGCGCTTGATGGCCGAGGACGTGCCCGGGTTGCACTTCATTACCCTCAACCACTCCACGGCGACTCTGGAAATCTACGAGAATCTGGGGCTGCACCAGCGGCCCTGAATCACGGTGGCCGGCGAGCGGCGGAAGAGGGGCGTATATGGGCTGGACGATCCTCTACATCGCGTTCGGTCTGGTCGCCCTGTGGCTGCTGGGTGAGGTGCTGCTCCAGTACAAGGCCCGGCTGCGCTGGCGGCTGCTCGCCTTCGTGGGCTTCCTCGGTGTCGTCATCGGCGTCGTCATCCCGTCGGTGATCGTGATCGGGGTCGGTCTGATCGCGTTCGCCATCGGCCAGACCAATGTGACGCTCTCCTTCAAGCGCGGCTTCACCGAAGGCTGGGCGCTGGGCGGCAAACCCGGTGAGAGCCGGCGGCGCCGCGGTCGCCGCTCCGGCCCGCCCGCCGCCGAACCGTCCCTGCAGGTCTCCGACGTCGAGGCGGTGCCGCCCGCCGACGGTCCCGGCGCCGGCCCAGCCGACGCTCCGCAGACCGGCCCCGCCCGGGGCGCGGACGGCGGCCCGGACACCTTCGAGAGCACCGGCGGCTTCCAGAGCCCCGGCTTCCCCGGCCAGGACGGCTACGGCAGCCAGGACACCTACGCCGGTCAGGACACCTACGCCGGTCAGGACACCTACGCAGGTCAGGACACCTACGCCGGCCAGGGTGCCTACGCCGGTCAGGACTCCTACGACTACGCGACCGACGGGTACGGCCCGGGCGGCTACGGCGGTCAGGACCCGTACCAGGACCCGCAGGACCGGAACGTGTTCGCCACCCAGTCCTTCGACGCCACCCCCGTCTACGCGCCGCAGCCGATGCCCGAGGAGACCGGCCAGTACGGCATCTACAGCCCGGACGCCCGCACCCCGCAGAGCGGCGACTACACCGGCTACGACGCCTACGGCGCCACCGCGGGCAGCGGCACCGCGGACGCCAACGGCTATGACTACGGCGGCGGTTACGGCGCGCCCGCGGCCGGCCAGGACGCCTACGGCGACCCGTACGCGGCATACGGCGACGGGTCCGGCCAGACCGGCTACGCCGACCCCTACGGCGGCCAGCAGTACGCCGCGCCCTACGACCCCTACGCCCAGCCCGACCCCTACGGCCAGGCGTCCTACGGCGGGCAGCAGTACGGCGCCCAGGACCAGCCGGCGGGCCAGAACCCCGGCCAGGGCTACGGCGAGACCCCGCCCGGCGGAGTCTGGGTCCCGCAGCAGCGCGGCGACGAACTCCCGCCCGAGCAGCCGCCGTACCCGCCGTACCAGCAGCAGGACTACGACGGTCAGCCGTACCGCTACTGAGCCGAACGACCTCCCCCGGCCCGGCCCTACGTGGAGCCGTGCCAGTCGTCGCCGTGCACGATCAGGCCCGCGACGAGCGCCCCGGACATCCCCGCGTGCGCCAGCCCGCCGCCCGGATGGGACCAGCCGCCGACCGCGTACAGCCCCGGTATCCGGGTGCGGTTGCCGGGCCGCAGGAAACGGCCCTCCCGGCCCGGCAGCGCGGGGGCCGGTATCAGCTCCTCGTCCGCCGGCGGCAGCACCTCACGCCACAGCACCCGCTCGCGCAGCCCCGGCACCGCGGCCTCGGCCACCGCCATCAGCCGGTCGGCCGCCTCCTCCACGGCCGCACCAGGGAGCCGGTCCACCGGACCGGGCGGCGCGACCGTCGCGGACAGCGTCACCGCCTCGTGCTCCCCGTCGGGCCGCGTCGTGGGGTCGTCCGGGCGCAGCACCGTCACCGTCGGCCGCGCGCAGGGCGTCCGCGGGCCCCCGCTGCCGTCCCCGAACACGCCCGCCAGCTCCGTGGCGCGGTCCGCGGCATGCACCACCGTGCGGTGTACCGCGGCCGCCTCGCGGGGGCCGCGCAGCGCCAGACAGACCGTCAGCCGCCCCGGGGCGCGGTCCGCCGGGCCGGTCCGCGGCCGCACCTCGTCCACGCCGTAGGGATCGCGGCCGCCGAGCAGCCCGGACAGCCGGGCCGGATCGAGGCCCGCGACCACGAACGCGGCCTCCTCCAGCCGGCCGTCGGCCAGCTCGACGCCCGCCACCCGGCCGTCCTTCTCGGCGATCCCGGTCACCTCCGCACCGAAGGTGAACGCAACCTTGCGGGCCAGACAGCGCTCGTACAGCGCGTCGGCCAGCGCCCGCACACCGCCGCGGGGGTACCAGCTGCCGAAGGTCTGCTCCATGTACGGCAGCACCGCGGCGCTCGCCGGGGCGCCGCGCGGATCCAGGCCGTACGCCAGCGCATGGCTCTCCAGCAGGGCGGCCAGCCGCGGGTCGGCCAGCTCGCGGCGGGCGATCTCGGCGAGGGTGGCCGTCGTCGGTCCCTTGTCGCGCCGGCCGAACAGCCCGCGCCGGCGCACCGCCGGATACGGATCGCGCCCCAGCACCCGCCAGTCCTGCCACAGCGGCTCCTCCAGGAGCGGCCGGCGGGCGGCGTCCCAGGCGTCCCGGGCGCGGCCCACCAGCTCGCTCCAGCGCTCACCGGCCCCCGCGCCGAGCGCCTCGTCCAGCGCCGCGAGGACCCCGGCCCGCGAGGCGTTGGGCAGCGACACCGCCGTACCGTCGGCGAAGACATGGCGGCTCGCGGGATCGACCTGGGACAGCTCCAGGCAGCTCTCCAGCGGCTCGCGGCCGGTCTTGAGGAACAGGTCGCGGTAGACCGCGGGCAGATGCAGCAGGCCCGGTCCCGTGTCGAAGGTGAAACCGTCCCGTGCCAGCTGCCGCACCGCGCCGCCGTGCGTCGCGGCACGCTCGAACACCGCCACCCGGTGGCCCGCGACGGCCAGCCGGGCAGCGGCCGCCATCGCGCCCATCCCGGCGCCGATCACCGCAATCCGTGCCATGCCTGCGACTTTATCCGCCGCCACTGACAACGCCGGAACGGGCGGGCGCGGCCGCGGCCGGCGGCCGCTCAGCCCGCCGGCGGCACCCCGGCGCCCGCCGCGGCCAGCCGCTTCTCCTCGCGCCGGGCCCGCCGGCGGCGCAGATAGCGGCGGATCCGCGACCACAGCACGACGATCAGCACGATGCCCGTGATCAGCAGCAGGGCCGCGAGGGACGCCGCGATCACCGGATGGAACACCGCGAAGACCACGATCCCGGCCACGCCCAGGTCCTCCAGCAGGCTCAGCACGATGTTGCTGGCCGGCTCCGGCGAGGTGTTCACCGCGATCCGGGCGCCCGCCTTGACCAGGTGGCTCAGCAGCGCCGTGGAACCGCCCACCGCGGCCGCCGCCAGCTCGGGCAGCGACCCGTCGTGCCCGGCCAGCAGCGCCGCCACCACCCCGCCGGCGACCGGCCGGATGACCGTGTGCACCGCGTCCCAGACCGAGTCGACGTACGGGACCTTGTCGGCAATCGCCTCGGCCAGGAAGAGCACCCCGGCCACGATCAGCACGTCGGGGCGCTGCAGCGCGGCGGGCACGTCGTCGGTGACGCCGGCCGTGCCGAGCAGACCGAGGAGCAGGACGACGGCGTAGGCGTTGATCCCGCTCGCCCAGCCACTGGTGAAAACCAAGGGAAGTACGGACACGCCGCAGATCGTAGGCCGCCCGTGGGGCCCGGTGCTCAGTTTTGAGTATCCGTACTCAGACGGCCAGATGAGTAGGTACGCGGATGGGCCGGCGGCCGCCCGGACGGAAGAGTGGGGGCCACGGAAGGGAAGCGGCGCCGCACCGCCGACACGGGGCGGCGGAGCGGCGCGGCTCCCGGACGTGACGGGGGAACGACGGGGGAACGACGGGGGAGTACGGGGGCTCCACGGGGGAGCACGGGGGAAACGCCACCCTGGTCGGATCGGCGGGGGAACGATCCGCGCCAGGGCGGCGCACTCTCCGGTGCGGGCCCGCGGGGGAACACAAAGGGGTGCGCGCCGTACCTGACCAATACGGCGCGCACTCGTCTCTTTCCGCGGCCGGTCCGCGGTCACGCCGCCTCTGCGCCCACCGGCCTTACGCGGGACGGCCGGTGACCCGGCCCTGGAGCAGCCGCGACAGCGCCGCGTGCACCTCGTCGAGCGACCGGTCCGGCTGGTACGACTGCCAGTCCAGGGCCGCCACCAGGACCATCCCGAACAGTGCCGAGGCGGTCAGCGGGATGTCGATCTCCTCGCTCAACTCCTCCTGGGCGACCGCCTCGCGCAGCACGTTCTCCACGACCGTGATGGCCCGCTCGCGCACCACCATCAGCGTCGACTGCCAGGCGCGGTTGGTGCGCCACAGTTCGGCGACGTAGAGCTGGGTGAGCGCCGGGTAACGGGAGATGAAGTCCAGGCCGGCCCGGATCATCGCGTCCAGCGCGTCGATCCGGCTGCCGCCCCGGTCGGCGACCTCGTCGGCCGCCGCCTGCAAGGAGGTCGCCAGCAGCTCTATGCCGTGCCGCAGCAGCTCCTCGAAGAGAACGTTCTTGCTCGCGAAGTTGTAGTAGACCGTGCCCTTCGCGACTCCCGCCCGCTCGGCGATCTCGTCCACCGTGGTGGAGGAGAAGCCCTGTTCGGCGATGAGTGTGACCGCGGCTTCGAAGAGCTTGCGCCGGGTGGCGTCGCGGCGAGTGTTGGAGCTGTCCATGGGGGCGATTGTGCCGCGCTCCGGGGTGTGTGTGTTCACAGGCTCAGCTCCGGGTGGAGGTCCTTCATCCGTATCACCTGGCGGCCACGGGCGGTCAGCGAGGTCAGTAGCAGCGCGCCGACGGTGAAGGCCGCCAGCACCGCACCGCCCTGCCATACGGGCGCGAGGTCGCCGCCGGTGATGAGCCGGCGCAGCCCCTCCACGATGTAACTCATCGGCAGATACGGGTGGATGGCGCCGAAGAAGCCCGGGCTGGTCTGCACCGGGTACGTGCCGCCCGCCGAGGTCAGCTGGAGCATCAGCAGCGCCAGCACCAGGATCCGGCCGGCCGGTCCGAACTGGGCGTTCAGCCACTGCACGATCGCCGAGAAACAGGCCGTGACCAGCACCAGGAAGCCGAGCGTGCCGGCCGCCCTGGCCATCTGCAGGCCGAGCCCGAAGTGCAGTACGGCCATCAGGGCCGCGGTCTGCAGCACACCCACGCCGACCACCGGCAGCCAGCCGGAGACCGCCACCCGCCAGGAGGAGGCGCCCATCGCCAGCGCCCGCCTGTTGAGCGGCTGGATCAGCATGTACGCCACCATGGCGCCGACCCACAGCGACAGCGGGATGAAGTACGGCGCGAAACCGGTGCCGTAGTTGGGCGCCTTGTGGGCGGCGTCGGAGGCCAGCTGCACCGGGTCGGACATCACCAGGGTGCGGGCGTCGCGCTCCTTCTTGCCGTAGTCGGGGATCCGCTTCGCCCCGTCGTGCAGCCCGCCGGCCAGCTTCTGCGAGCCGTCGGAGAGCTTGAACATGCCGCCGTCCAGGGTTTGCGCGCCGTCCTTGAGCTTGCCCACCCCGGAGTCGAGGTCGTGCATCCCGTCCGCGGCCCGGCCCGTGCCGTCGTGCAGTTGGTGCGCGCCGTCGTTCAGCCGGTCGGCGCCGGCGGCCAGCTTCGCATTGCCCGCGGCCAGCTTGCGGGCGCCCGTGGACACCTTGTGCGCGCCGTCGTTGAGGTCGTTGATCTTCTTGACCGCGGCGTCCATGTCGGCGCCCAGGGTGGGGCCGCGCTTCGCCAGCTCGCTCGCCAGGGAGTGCAGGGTGTCCAGGTCCCGGCCCAGCCGGTCGAGGTTCTTCTGGTCGTGGACGTAGCCGCTGACCTCCTCGGCCTTGTCCGCCGCGGTCGCCGCCTGGTCCTTGATCCGCTTCAGCTCGGCGCAGGAGGTGTCGAGGGTGACCCCGCTCTCGCAGCGCAGCCGGTAGTAGGTGGCGAGGTGGTCGGAGATGCCCCGGGAGAGCTTGGCCCCCATGGAGGCCGCCGCGGGCAGCCTGTCCAAGTTGTCGTGGACCGCCTGCGAGCCGTCCGCGACGAGCTGGGCGGCCTCGCCGATCTCCTTGCCGTGCGCCCGGATGAAGGGCCCCACCTTGCCGACGACGCCGTTGACGGTGTCGGCCAGTTGCTGGGTCCCGTCGGCCACCTGCCCGGCGCCGTCGGCCAGTTGGCGCGAGCCGTCGGCGGCCGTACCGGCGCCGCGGGCGAGGTCGCCGCTCCCCTGGGAGAGCCGCCCGGCGCCCGCGTTCAGGTCACCGAGCCCGGTGACGAGCCTGCCGCTGCCGTTCTTGGCGCTGCCCAGACCGTCGGCCAGCTTGCCGGCGCCGTCCTCGGCCTGCCCGATGCCGTCCTTGAGCCGGTCGGCACCGTCCGCGGCCTGCTCGGTCTTGCCGTGCAGCGTCGAGAACGAGACGAAGATCTTGTCGAGGAAGGTGCGCGACGACTTCGCCGAGGCCGCCGCGCGCACCTCGGAGAACACCGTCCGGGAGATCTGCCCGACGATGTAGTTGTTCGCGTCGTTCGTGCGCACCTTCAGGGCGCCGGTCTCCGGGTGGTCACCCGAACTGGAGGCGATCCGCCGGCTGAAGTCCTTCGGGATGGACAGCGACAGGTAGTACGTGCCGTCCTCGACGCCCCGGGCGGCCTCCGCGGCGCCCACCGGGTGCCAGTCGAAGGTGTGGCTGTCCGCGAGGCCGTCGACGATGCTGTCGCCCGCCGAGATGTGCTTCCCGCCGGCCTCGGCGCCCCTGTCCTCGTTGACCAGCGCGACCGGTATCTTGTCCAGCCGCCCGTACGGGTCCCAGAAGGACCACAGGTAGAGCGCGCCGTACAACAGCGGCAGGAGCAGCAGCGCGGCCAGTGCGGCGCGCGGCAGCTTCCCCCTCCCGAACCGCTTCAGCTCAAGCGCGGCCAGCTTCGGCGAGCGCATCGGCCGCCCCCTCCTCGTCGTCCTTGGTGTCGTCGTCGCCGCCGTCCGCGGGGGCCGTGCCGTCCCCGGCAGGCGGCTCCTCCGGCCCGTCCGCGGAGCCCTGCCCGCCGGTCTGTTCCGGGCGGTTGCCGGTCCGGACGAGCACCACGTCCTCGCCGTCCCCGGGCGGCTCGCTGCACACCGCGAGGACGGTCGTGCCGGCCGCGGCGATACCGCGCAGCATCGCCCAGGCGGCGGTGCGCTCCTCGTCGGACAGCTTCAGGTCGGTGTCGTCGACGGCCAGCAGTCGTGGCCGGCCGATCATCGCGAGCGCCACGGAGAGCCGCAGCGCCTCCAGCCGCTCCAGGTCGCGCACCGACGTGCGGATCCCCTTGGGCAGCGTCGCGAGGTCGTGGCCGGCCGCCGCCAGGGCGTCGTCCACCAGGGCGCGGGCCTCGGCCCGGCGCTCCCGGCGCGGCCGCAGCAGGGCGCGCGGCGAACCGCCGAACCGGCCCTGCAACAGGGCGCGTTCGCGCAGGTGCTCACCTACGGTCAGGGCAGGTTCGAGATCGGCGATCCCGGGCACATGCGCGAGTGCGGTGACCGACCGGACGGCGGCCTTCTTCTTGGGCAGCGCCAGCCCGCCGATCCCGGCGGTGCCCTCGGCGGACTTCATCCGGCCGGTGAGCGCGAGCAGCAGGCACGTACGGCCCGAGCCCGACGGGCCCTGTACGGCGATCAGCGAGCCGGGTCCGGCCGTGATGTCGACGTTCCGGAACGCCCAGCCGCGGGGGCCCTTGACCCCGAACCGCTCGGCCGTGACCGCCGCCCCGTGCGGGGTGCTGTCCACGATCCCCTCCCTTGTACTGACTGGTCAGTGCAAAAAGTATGCCGCATCCCACCCCGTGTTCCGCAAGGGGGTCCGGTGAATCGGCTCGGGCGCCGTGCGTCGCGCCGCGTCGGGAGCCGGGCACCGCCCGACCTGCCCCGCCGCGCGAAATTCGCCGACTATCCGGTGAAAGCGCAGGTCAGGGTCGATTGTCAGTGGTGTGCCGCACGATGGGGTCAGACGGGCCGAATCAGCGTTCGGTCCCGAACCGGCATGTGACGACAGGAGGTTCGTCATGGCAGCTCGTCCCCACGGGGCCAGTTCCGCTGCGTACGGTCCCCCGAGCGATGTCCACCCCGTCCTGCGCCGGGCGGCCGCGCCACCCGCCGCCCTGGCCCTGCTCGCCCAGGCCCAGCAGGGCCTCGAAGAAGCGCGGACCCTGGAAGCCCCCAACGAGCGGTTCGCCACCGCCCATCTGGCCGCGCTGCGCACCGCCGCCGCGGTCCTCGCCGTGCGCGCCCGTCCGGAGCCCACCCTACGCCGCAAACCAGGGGCCGCCCCGCGGCGCAGCCGCCGCGAAAGCATCCGCAGCGCCTGGGACCTCCTCCCCGAGGTCGCGCCCGAACTCGCCGAGTGGAGCGCCCTGTTCGCCTCCGGCGCCGCCCGCCGGGCCCGGGCCGAGGCCGGGATAGCCGGCGCGGCCAGCACCCGGGACGCCGACGACCTCCTGCGGGACGTCGCCATGTTCCTGCGCCTGGTCGAACGGATGCTGCTCCTCCAGCCACCGCTGCCGCCCCAGCGGGCGGGGTGAGGGGGTAGCCGAGGGGGAAGCGCCGGACTTCGCCGGCGGAGCGAGCGGACGCCCGCCGGCGGGCCCGGGGCTCCGGGGCGGCGGGCTCCGCGGTGGGGCCGTCACGGAACGGCCGCGGGGCCCCGGCGGGGCGGGACGAGCAGGTCGGCACCCGCTCCCTGGGGCGCCGTGGGGCTCCGTGGGCGGCGGACGGCGCGGGACGGAATAGGGTGGTGGACGACTGGATGTTCATGCCCCCGCCGAGGAGCCACCCGCCGTGTCTGACCCGCTGCGCCCGCGCGCATCCCTTCGTACCGCCGTGGTCTGGGACGTCCTGAAGGACGCCCTGGAGCGCCGGGTCAAGGCGGCCGGGCGCGACGCCCTGGACGTCCTCGACACCGGCGGCGGCACCGGCAACTTCGCCGTGCCGGTCGCCCGTCTCGGCCACCGCGTCACGGTCGTCGACCCCAGCCCCAACGCCCTCTTCGCCCTGGAGCGCCGGGCCGCGGAGGCCGGCGTCGCCGACCGGATCCGGGCCGTCCAGGGCGACGCCCACGGCCTGTTCGACGTCGTCGAGCGCGGCGGCTACGACACCGTGCTCTGCCATGGCGTGCTGGAGTACGTCGACGACCCGGCCGAGGGCATCCGCAACGCCGTCGACGCGCTGCGCCCGGCCGGCACCCTCAGCCTGCTCGCGGCCGGCCTCGGCGGCGCCGTGCTCGCCCGCGCCCTGGCCGGCCACTTCACCGAGGCCCACCAGGCCCTCACCGACCCGGCCGGCCGCTGGGGCGAGGGCGACCCGATGCCCCGCCGGTTCACCGCCGAACAGCTCACCGGCCTGGTCTCCGCCACCGGTCTGCAGGTCGGCGCGGTGCACGGCGTCCGGGTCTTCGCCGACCTGGTCCCGGGCGTACTCGTCGACACCGAGCCGGGGGCCATGGACGCCCTGCTGAAGCTGGAGGCGGCCGCCGCCGAGCAGCCCGCCTTCCACGCGGTCGCGACCCAGCTGCACGTCCTCGCCGAGCGCGACTGACCCGGGGAGCGGGCCCGGCCGGCCGCGTGCAGTCGGCCACAGGCCACCCGATCAGCCCCTTCGCCCCGTATGATCGGTGTACGACGTTCCGGCATGACGGACAGGCGGGTGGGGAATGCAGGCAGCATCACCACCGGCCGCCACGGCGGCCCGGACAGTGAACTGGCGTCGAGGGGCGGGTTTCACGGGGGCGATTCCCTGCCTATCCTGAAAGGGTCGCACCCCGGTCGCCCCCCGCGACCGACGAGTAGGAGGACTCCGTGCCGCTCTCGGAGCACGAGCAGCGCATGCTCGAGCAAATGGAGCGAGCGCTGTACGCCGAAGATCCCAAGTTCGCGACAGCGCTTGAGGGAAGCGGGCTGCGTACGTACACCCGGCGACGGGTCTACCAAGCGGTCGCGGGCTTCCTGGTGGGTATCGCCCTGCTCATGGCCGGCATGGTCGCGCAGCAGATCTGGATCAGCGTGGTCGGATTCCTCGTCATGCTCGGCTGTGCCGTGTTGGCGGTCACCGGGTGGCGCAAGGCGCCCAAGCCCGGTGAACAGCGCGCCGGCGCCGAGGGCCCGGCGCGGCGTCAGGCCCGGCCGCGACGCTCCATGATGAACCGCATCGAGGACCGCTGGCAGCGCCGCCGCGACGAGCAGCAGGGCCACTGATCCCGCTCCGAACGTCCTCCCCCTGACGCGCCGTCGCCGCGTCCCCGGTCCTCCGTGCTGTGGCCGCCCGATTCCTTCGGGCGGCCACAGCACGTTCTGCTGCCGTGAGCACGTTTTGCTACCGCCGGCACGTTGTGCTGCGGGCCGAGTCGAGCCAGGCGGGGACGCGGCCGCGCCGGGCGTCGCCGCCATGCCGGGCGTCGCCGCCATGCCGGGCGTCGGGGCCCTGCCGAGCGTCGGGGTCCCGCCGGGCGCTGCGGCCCAGCCGGGCGCCGCGGCCTCGCCGGACGTCGTAGCCCCGCCGAGCCCCTTGGCTCTTCCAGACGTCGCGGCCCGCCGCACGACGCCGCCCGGGCCCACTCGACGCCGCCGTGCCCATTCGACGCCACCGACCCCACTCGACAGGCGCGCGCCTCATGCCCTGGCCTCCTGGACGCACCCCACGCTCCGGACGCGCCCTGCGCCCCAGCCGCCCCAGACGCCCCTGCGCCCCCAGCGCCCTACGCCCGCTGCCGCCGCCGGAGAGCGGTCGTCGCTCGCCGTATCGCGGTCACTGGGCGGCTCGTGCGGCAGCGGAGGCGCAGGGCGGCCCAGCGGGCCGCGGCGGCGCGGTGGAGGCGGGCGGCGGAGCGCGGGGCGAACAGTGCCCGCAGCCGCAGCCCACGGGGCGCCCCGGCCCGCAATCCGGCCAGCACCCGCTGGACGTCGCCGCCCAGCCCGGCCACCGGCCGCGGGTGCGGGGCGTAGAGGATCTGCTCGACCGCCTCGGCGACCCGGCGTGCGGCGTCGGCGGGCTCCGGTTGCAATTCCCCGACGCGAATGATCCGGGCGGCCGCCCTGCGCGGGGTCAGCGACTCGTCCGGCACGATCCCGAAGTCCCAGGCGGTGTCCAGCAGCTCCTGCCAGGCCGCCAGCGCGGCCGCCGCCCCGCCGGGGTCCGTCGTGCCGCCCGCGCCCGTCGTGCCGCTCCCGCCCGGGGCGGTGGGCGCCAGTCGCCGGGAGCGCAGCCGCAGCCGCCACAGCAGCGGGACCAGCGGCAGCAGCAGGACGAGCAGCCCGACCAGCCCGAGGGCGGCCACCGCCCAGGGGGACGGGCCGCCGTCCGACGGGCGGGCGCCGGACTGCGCGGGCAGCGTCAGACAGGCCGTTCCGCTGCCGGCCGGGTGCTCACCCGGGGCGCACGACGGGGTCGCCGAGGGGCCCTCGGTGGGCGGCGCGGGCCGGGCCGGCGCGGGGTCCGGGCGGCCCGGCTCGGTGGTGTCCGAGGTGTCGGGATAGGCGTAGTCCGGGATGCTGCCGCGGCTCGGCGTGGGCTCGAAACGGGTCCAGCCGATGCCCTGGAAATACAGCTCTGGCCAGGCGTGCGCGTCCTTGAGGCTGACCGAGGTCGTGCCGTCGGGCTGCTTCGTCCCCGGGGTGAAGCCGACCGCGACCCGGGCCGGGATACCCAGCGTGCGGGCCATCGCCGCCATCGAGAACGAGAAGTGGACGCAGAAGCCCTCCTTCTGCCGCAGGAACCGGGCTATCGCCTCGGCGCCGCTGCCGGCCCGGACCTCGGTGTTGTACGTGAAGCCGCCGTAGAGCGCGAACCAGTCCTGGAGCTTGACGGCCTTGGCGTAGGCGGTCGGGGCGCCCCGGGTGATCTGGCGGGCGGTGGACCGGACGACCGGGGGCAGCGAGGCGGGCACCTTGGTGTACTCGCGCAGCAGCTCGCCGGGCGGTGCGGGGGCGGCGGCCAGCTGCTGGGAGGTGGGCCGCAGCTGGAGGCTCTCGACCTGGTACTGCAGATCGCGGGTGTTCTGGCCGCGGTCGCCGACCAGCGTGCGGCCCTGCGGTTCGAAGCGCCAGCGGCCCGAGATGTCCACCCGGGACGCGGGGTAGGGGAGCGGCAGCCAGTTCTGCGCATACCACCCGGCGGTCGAGATGGAGGTGTTGATCCGCTCGCGGCCGACCGCGGAACTGAGGCCGGGCGGCTCCGGCAGCCGTTCGGGCACGTCCGTGACGGTGCGCTCGGAGGGCTTCCAGGTGGTGCCGTCGAACTGGTCGAGGGCGACGATCCGCAGATACAGATCGCGGGTATCGGCGGCGGTGGTGCGGTAGTTGAGGACCTCCCGGTCCTCGGGCTGGTTGAGGCTGTCCTGCAGCGAGACCAGCGGATTGACCGCGGAGATCGTGCCGCCCCCGCCGCCGCGGCCCGGGCCGCTTCCGGTGGGGCCGAGCAGCCCGTCGCCGAGGGAGGGCAGCGCGGCGGGCACCACGAGGGCGATGCCGAGGACCAGGGCGCCGATCCGCCGGCCCGTCCGGACCGGCGCGGTGGCCGGGCCGCCGGTCGCGGAACCCGGTCCGTCGCCCGGCCGCCCCGGGCCCGCCGCACCGAAGACCCGGCCCCACTGGGAGAGCCGGTCGCGGCCCTCGGCCAGCAGGAGCAGCAGATAGCCCGCCGCCGCGATCAGGAACCACAACCAGCCCGCACCGCCCTGGGCCAGCCCCGCCGCGACCGAGTAGAGCGCGAGCAGCGGCAGGCCCGCGGGCGCGGCACTGCGGTACGTCACCGCCAGGGCGTCCACGACCAGGCCGATCAGCAGCACCCCGGCGACCAGCAGCAGCCGGATGCCGGGGGTGACCGGGGCGGGGATGGCGTACCGGCCGACGTCCTGCACGCCGCTCCGCAGCAGCCGGCCGAACTCCGCGACCGCGTCCGGGCCCGGCAGCACACCGAGCACTGCGTCGGCCGGCACGAAGAGCACGGTCAGCAGCAGGACCAGGACCAGCAGTTGGGCGGCGATCGTCAGCGGTCCGGCGAGCGGGGCCCGGCGGGCCAGCGCGCCCACCCCGGTCATGATCGCCAGCAGGATCGCCGCCTGGAAGATCCAGCTGATCGGATCCACCAGCGGCAGCAGTGCGCAGGCGGCGCACAGGGTGGCCACCGCGGCACACAGCGCGAGTCGTGCCCGGCCGCTCATCCGTCCGCCTCCCCTCGCGTCGCGAAGCCGTTCCCGTACGCGTCGTGCTCCCGCACCGGCCGCACGCTCCCGTTCATGGCCGTCCCCCCGTCACCGTCTCCGCGGCCCCGTCCGGCCCCGGCTCCAGTTGGTCCGCCGCCGTCCCGGCCTGGTCGGCGGCGGCCCGCCACAGATCGGCGAGCGCGTCCCCGGGCGTCACCGGAAGGGCCGTCCAGCCCGCCCGCCGCAGCAGCCGCAGCCGTTCGGCGAGCGGCACCTGGCCGGTGGCGAACCGTATGCCGCCGGGCCCACGGCTCCAGGCGTCGCCGTCCAGCACGAACGCGATCGCCGTCCCGCAGCGCCGGCGCATCTGCCCGGCGATCGCGGCCTGTTCGGTGTCCAGGTCGCCGAGGAAGGCGATCAGCAGCCCCTCGCTGCCGCCGCGCAGCACCTCGTACGCCGCCGACAGCCCCTCCTCCTCGGAGTGCTCGACCACGGCGAGGGTGTCCAGCATCAGGCCGGCGGTGTCGGCGGACCCGGCGCTCCCCGGGAAGCCGCCGGTGCCGTCCGGGCCCGGTACCGAGCTGCCGGTGTCGGTCAGCAGCCGGACCGCGAAACCGCGCTCCAGCAGATGCACCGCCGTCGAGGCGGCGGCCGACACCGCCCATTCGAAGGCCGAGTCCGGTCCGCCTCCCGGGTGGGCGAGGTCGCGGGTGTCCAGCAGGACCGTGCAGCGCGCCTTCTGCGGCTGCTCCTCCCTGCGGACCATCAGCTCGCCGTGGCGCGCCGTGGACCGCCAGTGGATGCGGCGCAGGTCGTCGCCGTGGCGGTAGCCGCGCGGGATGACGTCGTCCTCGCCGGCCAGGGCCAGCGAGCGGTGCCGTCCGTCGCCGTACCCCGCGGCCTCGCCGGCCAGCCGGACGGCCGGCAGCGGCTCGACCCGCGGCACCACCGTCAGGGTGTCGAAGGTCTGGAAGGAGCGGGTGAGCTCGCACATCCCGAACGGGTCGGACAGCCGCAGCTGCAGCGGCCCGAGCGGATAGCGGCCGCGCAGGTCCGAGCGGACGCGGTAGGTGACCTCCCGGCGGCCGCCGGCCTCGACCCGGTCCAGGACGAACCGCGGCCGGGGCCCCAGCACGTACGGCACCCGGTCCTGCAGCATCAGCACGCCGGTCGGCAGCCGGGAGACGTTCTCCATCAGCAGCCGGACCCGGGACTCGGAGCCGGCCGGCACCCGGGCGGGCGAGAGCGCACGGCTGCCCGCGACGCGGTAGCGGGTGCGGTGCAGGACCAGGACGCACACCAGCGGCAGGGCGGCGAGCAGCAGCCCGACCCGCAGCAGGTCCGGCTGCCCCAGCAGGTACGAGCACACCGCGGCGGCCACCCCGGCGGCCAGGAACGACCGGCCGCGCGTCGTCATCCCCCCGAGGGCCGTCCGCAGCCCGCCCGGCTCGGGCGTCCCCTCGCTCCCCCCTCCGCTCATCACAACCCCCGGACCCCGGGCGGCTGCCGGCCGTGCGTCCGCCACGGCTGCGCGGACGGCTCGGGAACCGGGACGCGCTGGAGGATCTCCAGCACGATCTGTTCGGCCGATCTGCGGCTCAACTGCGCCTGGGCGGTGGGCAGCAGACGGTGCGCCAGCACCGCGACCGCCAGTGACTGGACGTCGTCCGGCAGGGCGTACTCCCGCCCCGCGAGGGCCGCGGTGGCCTTGGCGGCGCGCACCAGATGCAGCGTCGCCCGCGGCGAGGCGCCGAGCCGCAGCTCGGGGTGATGGCGGGTGGCGGACACCAGGTCGACGGCGTACCGCCGGACGGCCTCGGCGACATGGACCTCGCGGACCGCGTCGATCAGCTTGATGATCTCGTGGGCGTGCGCCACCGGCTGGAGGTCGTCGAGCGGGGAGGCGCCGCCGTGCACGTCGAGCATCTGCAGCTCGGCGGCCGGGCTGGGGTAGCCGATCGACACCCGGGCCATGAAGCGGTCGCGCTGGGCCTCGGGCAGCGGGTAGGTGCCCTCCATCTCGACCGGGTTCTGGGTGGCGACGACCATGAACGGGCTGGGGAGTTCATAGGTCTGCCCGTCCATCGTGACCTGGCGCTCCTCCATGGACTCCAGGAGCGCGGACTGGGTCTTGGGGGAGGCGCGGTTGATCTCGTCGCCGATGACGATCTGGGAGAAGATCGCGCCGGGCTTGAACTCGAAGTCGCGCTGCTGCTGGTCGAAGATGCTGACGCCGGTGATGTCCGAGGGCAGCAGATCGGGCGTGAACTGGATGCGCCGCACCGAGCAGTCGATGGAGCGGGCGAGCGCCTTGGCCAGCATGGTCTTGCCGACGCCGGGCACGTCCTCGATGAGCAGATGGCCCTCGGCCAGGAGCACCGTCAGCGCGAGCCGTACGACCTCCGGCTTGCCCTCGATCACGCCTTCCACCGACCGGTGAACCCGCTCCGCGGTGGTGGTCAGATCGGTGAGGCTCGCTCGTTCGTCATACGTCGTCACTCGGCCCTCCTCGGCCCTGTGCCACGGGCCGACACCCCCTTGTACGGAACCGGCCCACCCCGAAAATGCGCGCCGGGTCCGGCCACCGCCGGCACGACGTCACCTACGCATTCTTGCCGCCCGCGCGCTCTGGCGTCATGGCCTGTGGATAACTCACAACTCCGCGCCCCGGCGTTCCGGGCGAACCCGGCGTTTCCGGCGCGGGCCGGCCCGGAAAACCGGGCCGGCCCGCACTCCGGACGGTCAGTCCTGGGGGTCGATCTCCCGCAGCAGACCCGTCTTGACGTCGAAGACGAAGCCGCGCACGTCATCGGTGTGCAGCAGGAAGGGCGAGGTGCGCACCCGCTGCATGGACTGCCGGACGTCCTCGTCGAGGTCCTTGAACGCCTCGACGGCCCACGTCGGGCGCTGGCCGACCTCGGCCGCGAGGTCGTGGCGGAAGTCCTCGGTCAGATTGAGCAGACCGCATCCGGTGTGGTGGATGAGCACGACGGAGCGGGTGCCGAGCGCCCGCTGGCTGATGGTCAGGGAGCGGATGATGTCGTCGGTGACCACACCGCCGGCGTTGCGGATGGTGTGGCAGTCGCCGAGCTCCAGCCCGAGCGCGGCGTGCAGGTCGATCCGGGCGTCCATGCAGGACACCACGGCGACCTTGAGGACGGGCCGGGCGTCCATGCCGGGATCGGTGAAGGCGGCGGCATAGCGCTGGTTGGCCTCGATCAGACGGTCGGTGACCGTGCCGCCGGAGCGCACGGCGGCACTGTCGGAGGAGGGGGACGACGGCTGCGATGCAGGTATGGGCATGCGTTCACCGTAATAGTCACCGACCGTTCCGGCCCCGTGGGAGGCCGGGCATAGGGGGCAACGTCACCCCTTGTGAGGTAATCCACAGCTCCGGTCGGGCAGCCGCCACACGGGTGAAAAGCCCGCCGGGGCGGCCCCGGCGAACCCGTCGCGGGACGCGCGGAACCAGTTGATTGACCGGGGCAGCCGGTGGACTAAAGTGGCGCGAAGTGGGAGGCGTGACGCTCTCCTTGGATACCGAATTCCTCGCGTGCGCGCATCGTACGTACGGCTCGGCCTCCTCCCGCTCCCATGGGCTTCCGACGTCACTTCCCCGTCGCCGGAGGGCCACTTCCCCTTCAGAGCGGGCGGGGACCAAGCGGTACGTGCGGCATCCCCCAGCCAGCGGCCGGGGACCCACCTGCCGCCCACCCCATCGGAAGGCGCATGAGTAATACCCGCCACGTACCCGTCATGCTCCAGCGGTGTCTGGACATGCTCGCCCCTGCGCTCGCCGAGCCCGGTGCGGTCGTCGTCGACTGCACCCTCGGCCTCGGAGGGCACAGCGAGGCGCTGCTCACGGCCTTCCCGGCGGTCCGGCTGATCGCCCTCGACCGCGACCCGGCCGCCCTGAAGCTCGCCGGGGAACGGCTCGCCCCCTACGGCGACCGCGCCACCCTGGTGCACGCCGTCTACGACGAGCTCCCCGAGGTGCTCGACCGGCTCGGCGTCCCCCGGGTCCAGGGCGTGCTCTTCGACCTCGGCGTCTCCTCCATGCAGCTCGACGAGGCCGGCCGCGGCTTCGCGTACGCCCAGGACGCCCCGCTGGACATGCGGATGGACCAGACGACCGGCATCAGCGCGGCGGAGGTCCTCAACACCTACCCGCCCGGGGAGCTGGTGCGGATCCTGCGCTCCTACGGCGAGGAGAAGCAGGCCAAGCGCATCGTCTCGGCCATCGTCCGCGAGCGCGCCAAGGAGCCCTTCACGAACAGCGCGCGGCTGGTCGAACTGATCCGGGACGCGCTCCCGCAGGCCGCCAAGCGCACCGGCGGCAACCCCGCCAAGCGCACGTTCCAGGCCCTGCGCATCGAGGTCAACGGCGAACTCGCCTGTGTGGAGCGGGCCGTCCCGGCCGCCGTGGACGCGCTCGCGGTCGGCGGCCGGATCGCCGTGCTCTCGTACCACTCCCTGGAGGACCGGCTGGTCAAGCAGGTCTTCGCGGCCGGCGCCGCCAGCACCGCACCGCCCGGCCTGCCGGTCGTGCCGGAGCAGTACCAGCCCCGGCTGAAGCTGCTCACCCGCGGCGCCGAACTCCCCACGGAGGAGGAGATCGCCGAGAACCGCCGGGCCGCCCCCGCCCGGCTGCGCGGCGCGGAGCGCATCCGCGAGAACGTCGAGGACGGCAGGAACGCCCGGCATTCTGTGGGCACCCCGTGAGAGGCCAGGGGCGGCCGCGCGGTGCGCCGAAACGGCTCTCCGCGCTGTTCCCGGCCACCCCGGCCGCCCCCGGCACCGCAGCCCGCACCCCGTTCGTCCTGCTCATCGTGGTCCTCCTCGGCTCCGGGCTGATCACCCTGCTGCTGCTCAACTCCGCGCTCAATCAAGGGTCGTTCGAGCTGAGCAGGCTGGAGAAGAAGACCGACGAGCTGACCGACGAGCAGCAGGCGCTGCAGCAGGAGGTGGACGGCTACTCCGCGCCGGGCGCCCTGGAGCGGCGCGCCCGGCGGCTCGGGATGGTGCCCGGCGGCGCCCCGGCCTTCCTGCTCCCGGACGGCACGGTCCGCGGCAAGCCCGGCGTGGCCGGTGCCGACGGCGCGCCGCTGAGCAGCTCGGCCGAGCCGTCCGCCGCCGCCCTCCTGCGCGCCACCACGGCGGGCGGGCCGGCCGCCCCGCGCGTCCCTGCGACCCCACCGGTCGTCGCGCCGTCCGTCGCGCCACCGGTCCCGGCCGGCTCCGGGACGCTCGGCCCGCAGAGCACCCCGGCCGCGGGCGCCGCCCCGGGCCACCCGGCCCCGGCACCCGCCGCGTCCCCGGTATCCGCCCCCGCGCGCGTCCCCGCCTCCACCGCCCGCTCCTCCGGCTCCGCGCCCGCCCCCGCACCGACGACCCCCGGCAGGTGACCGCGGTATGACCGAGCCCAGGGACCCCCGCCGGGTTCCGCGCCCCGCCCGGCGCGGCGGTCAGCCCCAGAACCGCACCGGCCGCCCACCCGCCGCCCGGCGCCCCGCGCAGCGGCCCGGCGCACCCCGCCCGGCCGCCCGCCGCCCCGGCCCGGCCCGGCCCGGCTCCGGCCCCCAGGCGCTCCGCCTCGGCAGCCCGCGCCCCCGGCTCCGCCTGGTCTCCCTCGGACTGACGCTGATCATGCTGGTCTTCGTCGTACGGCTCTTCCAGGTGCAGGCCGTGGACGCCGGGGCGTTCGCCGCCCGGGCCAACGAGAACCGCTACGTCCCGGTCAAGCTGGCCGCCGAGCGCGGCGACCTCACGGACCGGAACGGCGTCGCGCTGGCCACCTCCGTGGACGCGTACGACATCACCGCCGACCCCAGCCTGCTGGCGCCCGCCAAGACCAAGATCCCCGACGCCCCGCAGCGGGCCGCCGCGCTGCTCGCGCCGATCCTGCACGTCGACAAGGCCGCGCTCACCGAGAAGCTCGACCGGCCCGGCTCCCGGTACGAGCTGCTCGCCCGGCAGCAGGCCCCCCAGGTGTGGAAGCGGATCAAGGACCTCCGCAAGACCCTCGACGCCCGGGCGGCCGCCGCCCCCAAGAGCGCGCCCCGCCCCGACGTCCTGGTCGGGATCTTCGCCGACAAACACAGCAAGCGCGTCTACCCCAACAAGGACCTCGCCTCCGGCGTCCTGGGCTTCGTCAACAGCCTCGGCAAGGGCGGCGGCGGCCTGGAGGCCCGCCTCGACAAGCAGCTCGCCGGCAAGGACGGCAAGCTGGTCTACGCCCAGTCCGGCGGCCGCCGGGTGCCCACCGCCGCCACCCAGGAACACCCCGCCGTCCCGGGCGCCGACATGGAGCTCACCCTCGACCGCGACATCCAGTGGGCGGCCCAGCAGGCCATCACCGAACAGGTGGCGAAGTCCGGGGCCGACCGCGGCTACGTCGTCGTCCAGGACACCCGCACCGGCGAGATCCTGGCCCTGGCCAACGCCCCTGCCTTCGACCCCAACGACATCGCCGGGGCCGAGCCGGAGGCGCTCGGCAACGCCGCGCTGTCCGACGCCTTCGAGCCGGGTTCCACCAGCAAGCTGATGTCGATGGCCGCCGTACTGGAGGAGGGGGTCGCCACCCCGTCCACCCGGGTCACCGTCCCCAACCGGCTGCACCGCGGCGACCGGCTCTTCGCCGACGACGTCGACCACGAGACCTGGCACCTCACGCTCAACGGCGTCCTCGCCAAGTCCAGCAACATCGGCACCATCCTCGCGGCCGGCCAGCTCGGCCGGACCCAGCCCGAGGCCAACCGGGTCCTCTACTCCTACCTGCGCAAATTCGGCATCGGCCGGCCGACCGGGCTGGACTTCCCGGGCGAGACCGACGGCATCCTGGCCCAGCCGCAGGCCTGGAACACCTCGCAGCAGTACACGATCCCCTTCGGCCAGGGGCTGTCCCTCAACGCCGTACAGGCCGCCTCGGTCTACTCCACCATCGCCAACGGCGGCGAGCGGATCGCCCCCACACTCGTCCGCGGCAGCACCGGGCCCGACGGCCGCTTCGCTCCGGCGCCCAAGCCCGCGAGGACCCGGGTGGTCAGCCAGAAGACGGCCCGGACCCTCGCCACCATGCTGGAGTCGGTGGTCGACGACGAGGAGGGCACCGGCGCGAAGGCGAAGATCGACGGCTACCGGGTCGGCGGCAAGACCGGCACCTCCAACCGGGTGGACCCCAAAACCGGCCGCTACCACGGCTACACCGCGTCCTTCGCCGGGTTCGCCCCCGCGGACAAACCGCGCATCACGGTCTATTGCGCCGTGCAGAATCCCACCAAGGGCAGCTACTTCGGCGGCCAGGTCTGCGGCCCGATCTACCAGCAGGTCATGGCCTTCGCGCTGAAGACCCTCCAGGTACCGCCGACCGGCGCCAAGCCCCCGCGCCTGCCGGTCACCTTCAGGCCAGGCCAATGAAATCGAGGCAATCCCGCCGTGACGACCATCACCCCCGACGGCCTCCCCGAGCCCGCCGACCGCGCCCCCACACGGCCCTCACTTCGCCCCGGGCCCGATCGGCCCGGTACGCTCACCGCCGTGTCACACGCTGATCAGTCCCCGAACGCCCCGCACGCTCAGAAGGGTGGCCCCGGCACCTACCCGGGAGCGCCGCGCCCTGACCACGTCCGCCCCACCCCCCTGGCGGACCTCGCCGAGCAGCTGGGCACCCCCGCGCTCGCACCCGAGCATGCAGAGGCCCACGTCACCGGCATCACGCACGACTCCCGGGCGGTCCGCCCCGGCGACGTCTACGCGGCGCTGCCCGGCGCCCGGCTGCACGGCGCCGACTTCGTCGCCCAGGCCGCCGACCTCGGTGCCGCGGCGATCCTGACGGACCCGTCCGGCGCCGACCGCGCGGCCGCCACCGGCCTGCCGGTCCTCGTCGTCGACAACCCGCGCGGACGGATGGGCGCCCTGGCCGTCTCCATCTACGGCGCGCCGGGCGAGGACCTGCTCCAGATCGGCATCACCGGCACCTCCGGCAAGACCACCACCGCCTACCTCATCGAGGGCGGGCTGCGGGCCGCCGCGGCCAAGCGCCCCGACGGCGGGCTGACCGGCCTGATCGGCACCGTGGAGACCCGGATCGGTGACGAGCGGATCAAGTCCGAGCGCACCACCCCCGAGGCCACCGACCTGCAGGCCCTGTTCGCCGTGATGCGCGAGCGCGGCGTCCGCGCCCTCGCCATGGAGGTCTCCAGCCACGCCCTGGTCCTCGGCCGGGTCGACGGCTGCGTCTTCGACGTCGCGATCTTCAACAACCTCAGCCCGGAGCACATGGAGTTCCACTCCGGGATGGAGGACTACTTCCAGGCCAAGGCCCAGCTGTTCACCAAGGCCCGCAGCCGGGCCGGCGTGGTCAACCTCGACGACGAATACGGCCGGCGGCTGGCCGAGGGCGAGTCCGAGGTCCCGGTCACCACCTTCTCCGCCGAGGGCCACCCGGACGCCGACTGGCGCGCCTCCGACGTCGAGGTCGGCGCGCTCGGCTCCACCTTCACCGTGCACGGCCCCGACGGGCAGACGCTGCGCGCCGCCTCCCCGATCGCCGGCCCGTTCAACGTCGCCAACGCGCTCGCCGCGATCACCGCACTGGTCGTCGCCGGCATCGACCCGCAGACCGCGGCCGACGGCGTCGCCGCGGTGCCCGGCGTCCCCGGCCGCCTGGAGCGCGTCGACGCCGGCCAGCCGTACCTGGCGGTGGTCGACTACGCCCACAAGACCGACGCCGTCGAATCGGTCCTGCGCGCGCTGCGCAAGGTCACCGACGGCAAGCTGCACGCCGTCCTCGGCTGCGGCGGCGACCGCGACCCGCACAAGCGCGCCCCCATGGGTGCCGCGGTCGCCCGCCTCGCCGACACGGCCATCCTGACCTCCGACAATCCGCGGGGCGAGGACCCGCTCGCGATCCTCGCCACCATGCTGGCGGGCGCCGCGGAGGTCCCGATCCACGAACGCGGCACGGTCCTGGTGGAAGAAGAGCGGGCCGCCGCCATCGCCGCCGCCGTCGCCCGCGCCGAGCCCGGCGACACCGTGATCGTCGCGGGCAAGGGCCACGAGCAGGGCCAGGACATCGCCGGAGTGGTGCGCCCCTTCGACGACCGCCAGGTGCTGCGCGAGGCCATCGAGGCTTCCCAGACGTCACCGCACCCGAAACACCAGGGATGACACTCCGCCATGCGCGCACAACCGATTCCCCGTCACCGCTCGCCGCTCGCCGGGGGTGACCTGTGATCTCCCTGTCCCTCGCCGAGATCGCGAGCATCGTCGGCGGGCAGCAGTACGACATACCGGACGCCGACCGCCAGGTCACCGGACCGGTCGTCGCCGACTCCCGGGCGGTCCGCCCCGGCGGCCTGTTCGTGGCCTTCGCCGGGGAACGCGTCGACGGCCATGACTTCGCCCGCGGCGCCGTCGAGGCCGGCGCGGTGGCCGTACTGGCCGCCCGCCCCCTCGGCGTCCCGGCGATCGTCGTGCACGACGTCACCGCCGCGCTCGGCGCACTCGCCCGCGCCGTCGTCGAGCGGCTGGGCACCACCGTCGTGGGCCTGACCGGCTCGGCCGGCAAGACCAGCACCAAGGACCTGATCGCCCAACTGCTGCAGCGGCACGGCCCGACCGTCTGGCCCGAGGGCAACCTCAACAACGAGATCGGGCTGCCGCTGACCGCGCTGCGCGCCGATGAGACGACCCGTCACCTCGTGCTGGAGATGGGCGCCCGCGGCGTCGGCCACATCCGCTACCTCGCCGCGCTGACCCCGCCCCGGATCGGCGTGGTGCTCAACGTCGGCTCCGCGCACATCGGCGAGTTCGGCGGCCGCGCGCAGATCGCGGAGGCAAAGGGCGAACTCGTCGAGGCGCTGCCCGCGGCCGAGGACGGCGGGATCGCGGTGCTCAACGCCGACGACCCGTACGTCCGCGCCATGACGGCCCGCACCAAGGCCCGCACGGTGCTGTTCGGCGAGGCCGAGGACGCCGCCGTACGCGCCGTGAATGTCCGGCTCACGGAGCTCGGACAGCCCGCTTTCACGCTTCACACACCCTCCGGGTGCAGCGATGTGACCATGCGGCTGTACGGTGAGCACCACGTGTCGAACGCGCTCGCCGCGGCCGCCGTCGCCCATGAGTTGGGCATGCCCGTAGACGAGATCGCCACCGCGCTCTCCGAAGCCGGCACGCTCTCCCGCTGGCGTATGGAGGTCACCGAGCGCGCGGACGGCGTGACGGTCGTCAACGACGCCTACAACGCGAACCCCGAGTCCATGCGAGCGGCGCTGCGTGCGCTGGTCGCCATGGGCGCAGCCAGACAGGCCAAGGGCGGTCGTACGTGGGCGGTGCTCGGTGAGATGGCCGAGCTGGGCGAGGAGTCACTCGCCGAACACGACGCGGTCGGGCGCCTGGTCGTCCGGCTCAACGTCAGCAAGCTCGTGGCGGTCGGCGGCAGGGAAGCGGCCTGGCTCGACATGGGCGCCAAGAACGAGGGTTCGTGGGGTGAGGAGTCGGTGCACGTGTCCGACACGCGGGCGGCGGTCGACCTGTTGCGCAGCGAGCTGCGGCCGGGAGACGTCGTGCTGGTGAAGGCGTCCAGGTCGGTGGGGCTGGAGCGGGTCGCCGCAGCACTGCTGGATGACGCAGGGCTGTCGGGCGCCGCGGGCGCCGAGGGTGGAGCCGCAGCCCGATGAACTCGATGAAGCAGATCCTCTTCTCCGGAATGATCGGGCTCTTCCTGACCCTGATCGGCACCCCGCTGCTGATCAAACTGCTGGCCAAGAAGGGGTACGGGCAGTTCATCCGCGATGACGGCCCGCGCACCCACGGCAGCAAGAAGGGGACGCCCACCATGGGTGGCATCTCCTTCATCCTGGCGACGATCATCGCCTACGTCATCACGAAGGTGATCACCTCCAGCGACCCGACGTTCTCGGGCGTGCTGGTGCTCTTCCTCTTCGCGGGGATGGGCCTGGTCGGCTTCCTCGACGACTACATCAAGATCGTCAAGCAGCGTTCGCTGGGTCTGCGGGCCAAGGCGAAGATGGCCGGCCAGCTGATCGTCGGTATCGCCTTCGCGGTGCTCTCGCTGCAGTTCGCGGACCTGCGCGGACAGACCCCGGCCTCGGACCGGCTGTCCTTCACCCAGGACTTCGGCTGGCAGATCGGCCCGGTGCTCTTCGTCATCTGGGCGCTGTTCATGATCCTGGCGATGTCCAACGGCGTGAACCTCACCGACGGCCTCGACGGCCTGGCCACCGGCGCCTCGGTGATGGTCTTCGGCGCGTACACCTTCATCGGCATCTGGCAGCACCAGGAGTCCTGCGCCAACCAGATCACCGCCGGACCGGGCTGTTACGAGGTCCGCGACCCCCTCGACCTGGCGGTCGTGGCCTCCGCCTTGATGGGCGCCTGCTTCGGCTTCCTGTGGTGGAACACCTCGCCCGCCAAGATCTTCATGGGGGACACCGGCTCGCTGGCCCTGGGCGGCGCGCTCGCCGGCCTGGCCATCTGCTCCCGCACGGAGCTGCTGCTCGCCCTCCTGGGCGGCCTGTTCGTCCTGATCACCATGTCCGTGGTCATCCAGGTCGGCTCCTTCAAGATGACCGGCAAGCGGGTCTTCCGGATGGCGCCACTACAGCACCACTTCGAACTCAAGGGGTGGTCCGAAGTCCTTGTGGTGGTCAGGTTCTGGATCATCCAGGGCATGTGCGTCATCGTGGGACTCGGCATCTTCTACGGCGGCTGGCAGGCAGCGAAGTGACCACGCACGACCCGGACCGGATCCCCGAGGGGTTCGCCGGCATGAACGTCACCGTCGCCGGCCTCGGCGTGAGCGGCATCAGTGCCGCCCGCGCCCTGGCCGGCCTCGGCGCCCGCGTCACGGTCGTGGACGGCGGCGCGGGCGAGAAGCAGCAGGAATCCGCGCGCGAGCTGGAGGCGGCCGGGATCGCCGTCCGCCTCGGCGACGGCGAGACCCTGCCCGAGGGCACCGACCTGGTCGTCACCTCGCCCGGCTGGAAGCCGGACAGCCCGCTGTTCGCGGCGGCCGCGGCGGCCGGTGTGGACGTCGTCGGCGACGTGGAGATCGCCTGGCGGCTGCGCGGTCCGGACGCGGCCGACTGGCTCGCGGTCACCGGCACGAACGGCAAGACCACCACCGTCCGGATGCTCGCCGCCATCCTGGAGGCCGAGGGCCTGCACACCACGGCCGTCGGCAACATCGGCACCCCGATCGTCGACGTCGTGCTGAACCAGGGCAAGGACGGCGCCCGCCCCTACGACGTGCTCGCCGTCGAGCTCTCCAGCTACCAGCTGCACTGGGCCCCGTCGCTGCGCGCGCACTCCGCCGCGGTCCTCAACCTCGCCCCCGACCACCTCGACTGGCACGGCTCCATGGCGGCGTACGCCGCCGACAAGGGCCGGATCTACGAGGGCAACCGCGTCGCCTGCGTCTACAACGTGGCCGACCGGGCCACCGAGGACCTGGTGCGCGAGGCCGACGTCGAGGAGGGCTGCCGCGCCATCGGCTTCACCCTCGGCACCCCGGGCCCCTCCGAACTCGGTGTCGTCGACGGCATCCTCGTCGACCGCGCCTTCGTCGAGAACCGGCAGAAGCAGGCCCAGGAGCTCGCCGAGGTCTCCGACATCGCCCCCGGCTCCGGGCCCGCCGCCCCGCACAACGTCGCCAACGCCCTCGCGGCCGCCGCGCTGGCCCGGGCCTACGGCGTCAGCCCGGCCGCGGTGCGCGACGGACTGCGCGCCTTCCACCCGGAGGCCCACCGCATCCAGCACATCGCGGAGATCGACGGCGTCCGCTACATCGACGACTCCAAGGCCACCAACACGCACGCCGCCGAGGCGTCGCTGGCGGCGTACGAGCACATCGTGTGGATCGCCGGCGGGCTCGCCAAGGGCGCGACCTTCGACGAGCTGGTGAAGACGGCGGTGGCCCGGCTGCGCGGGGTGGTGCTGATCGGCGCCGATCGGGCGCTGATTCGCGAAGCCCTGGCGCGACACGCCCCCGAGGTCCCGGTCGTCGACCTCGACCGGACCGACACTGGGGCGATGCCCGAGGCCGTCCGGGAAGCGACCCGTCTGGCCCAGCCCGGCGACACCGTCCTGCTGGCTCCGGCCTGTGCCTCGATGGACATGTTCGTCAATTACAACAAGCGGGGCGACGCCTTCGCCGACGCGGTCCGCGAGCTGACCGCGAGGGACCAGTAGACCGTTTCTCCCCGTGGCCGCCGGCTGCCGGCGGCGAGCGCACCTGGAGGGGACGAGGATGACGGCCCGATCGGCGGACGCAGGCAGAGCGGGCGGGGGATCGTCCGCCCGACCGGGCGCGAAATCGTCGGCGCGAGCGGGCGGGCGCCCGTCCGCCCCCGCCCGTCCGCCCCGCCGGCCCGCGACGGCGCGCCCGGCGCGTGGCGGCCGTCCGTCGGCCGGTGGTCCGCGGCGGCTGCTGGACCGGCTGAAGCGCGCCTGGGACCGTCCGCTGACCGCGTACTACCTGATCCTCGGCGGCAGTCTGCTGATCACGGTCCTGGGCCTGGTGATGGTCTACTCGGCGTCCCAGATCAAGGCGCTGCAGTCCGGCCTCGCCCCGTCGTTCTTCTTCCGCAAACAGTTGCTCGCGGCCGTGCTCGGCGGCGGGCTGCTGCTGATCGCCACCCGGATGCCGGTCCGGATGCACCGTACGCTGGCCTATCCACTGCTCACGATCTCGGTCTTCCTGATGTGCCTGGTGCAGATTCCGGGCATAGGGGTCGCGGTCAACGGCAACCAGAACTGGATCAACCTCGGCGGCCCTTTCCAGATGCAACCGAGCGAGTTCGCCAAGCTCGCGCTGGTCCTGTGGGGCGCCGACCTGCTGGCCCGCAAGCATGACAAGAAGCTGCTGGTGCAGTGGAAGCACCTACTGGTACCGCTGATCCCGGTGGCGTTCCTGCTGCTCGGCCTGATCATGCTCGGCGGCGACATGGGCACCGCGATCATTCTCACGGCGATCCTCTTCGGGCTGCTGTGGCTGGCCGGTGCGCCGACCCGGCTGTTCGTCGGCGTGCTGGGCACCGCGACGGTGATCGGCGCACTGCTGATCAAGACCAGCGCCAACCGGATGTCCCGGCTGGCCTGCATCGGCGCGACCGATCCGGGCCCCGGTGACCAGTGCTGGCAGGCCGTGCACGGGATCTACGCCCTGGCCTCCGGCGGATTCTTCGGTTCCGGCCTGGGCGCAAGTATGGAAAAATGGGGTGAACTCCCTGAACCGCACACCGACTTCATCTTCGCCATCACCGGGGAGGAACTGGGTCTGGCGGGGACGCTGTCGGTCCTCGCCCTCTTCGCGGCTCTAGGCTATGCGGGTATCCGCGTGGCCGGACGCACGGAGGACCCCTTCGTACGGTACGCCGCGGGAGGCGTGACCACCTGGATCACGGCCCAGGCCGTGGTCAACATCGGTGCGGTGCTCGGTCTGCTGCCGATCGCCGGTGTCCCGCTCCCGCTGTTCTCCTACGGAGGCTCCGCCCTGCTGCCGACGATGTTCGCCGTCGGGCTGCTGATCGCCTTCGCGCGTGACGAGCCCGCCGCACGGGCGGCACTGGCCGCGCTGGCTACGCGGAAGCCGGTTTTCGGCAGGAAACCGGCTGGGGTGAGATGGAAGACGATGAGACGGCGCGTCAAGAAGCGGCCGTCCGGAGAGCGGTGAATTTCGGTGCATGTCGTACTCGCCGGTGGGGGGACCGCCGGCCACATCGAGCCCGCGCTCGCCCTCGCGGACGCACTGCGGAGGCAGGACCCCACCGTGGGGATCACGGCACTCGGCACGGAGAAGGGGCTGGAGACCCGGCTCGTCCCGGAGCGCGGCTATGAGCTGGGCCTCATCCCGGCCGTCCCGCTGCCGCGCAAGCCCACCCCCGAACTGATCACCGTCCCCGGGCGGCTGCGCGGCACGATCAAGGCCGCCGAGCAGATCCTGGAGCGCACCAAGGCGGACTGCGTGGTCGGCTTCGGCGGCTACGTGGCGCTGCCCGGCTATCTGGCCGCCAAGCGGCTCGGCGTGCCGATCATCGTCCACGAGGCCAACGCCCGCCCCGGCCTGGCCAACAAGATCGGTTCGCGGTACGCGAAATTCGTCGCCGTCAGCACCCCCGACAGCAAGCTGCGCGGCGCCCGCTACGTCGGCATCCCACTGCGTCGCACCATCGCCACCCTCGACCGGGCCGCGGTCCGCCCCGAGGCGCGCGCCGCCTTCGGCCTCGACCCCAACCTGCCGACCCTGCTGGTGTCCGGTGGCTCCCAGGGTGCCCGCCGGCTGAACGAGGTCATCCAGGCCGCCGTGCCGGCCCTCCAGCGGGCCGGCATCCAGGTGCTCCATGCGGTCGGTCCGAAGAACGAATTGCCGCATGTGGACAACATGCCCGGGATGCCACCCTATGTCCCGGTACCGTACGTGGACCGGATGGATCTCGCGTACGCCGCGGCGGACATGATGCTCTGCCGCGCGGGCGCGATGACCGTCGCCGAGTTGTCCGCCGTCGGGCTGCCGGCCGCGTTCGTCCCGCTGCCCATCGGCAACGGCGAGCAGCGGCTGAACGCCCAGCCGCTGGTCAACGCCGGCGGGGGCCTGCTGGTCGACGACGCCCAGCTGACCCCGGACTGGGTGCAGGGCAACGTGCTCCCGGTCCTGGCCGATCCGCACCGGCTGTACGAGATGTCCCGCGCGGCCTCCGAGTTCGGCCGCCGGGACGCCGATGAACTGCTGGTCGGCATGGTGTACGAGGCGATCGAGCAGCACCGCAAGTAGCGCACGAGAGAAGGCAGGGAGCGTGGCCGGACCGACAACCGCCCGGCGCGGCGAGAAGAAGTCACCGTCCGGCCCGCCCTCCTCCGCGGAGGTGCGCGGGCGAAGACTCCGCTGGGTGCGCCTGCCCCGTCGCGCGCCGGGCCGCCGCGGTCTGATCATCATCCTGGTCCTCGCGGTGGTGCTCGGCGCGTTCGGCGTCTGGGCGCTCTACGCGTCCGACTGGCTGCGGCTGGAGCGCGTCCGGGCCACCGGCACCGATGTCCTGACCCCGCGTGAGGTCGTCGCGGCGGCGCACGCCCCGATGGACGCCCCGCTGGTCTCGGTGGACACCGACGCCCTCGAACACCGGCTGCGCGCCCGGCTGCCGCGCATCAAGACCGTTGACGTGGAACGGTCCTGGCCGCACACCATCAGTCTCAAAGTGACGGAAAGAACCCCGGAACTGCTGATGCAAACGGGCGGAAAGTTTGCCGAAGTGGACGCCGAGGGCGTCCGGTTCGCCACCGTCGCCACCGCTCCCAAGGGCATTCCGCTTCTGGAAATGTCCGTTTCCGACTCCCCGAGTCTGCGCCAGTTCGGTCCCGACCGGTTGCGGCGCGCGGCGGTCGAGGTCGCTCAGGACCTGCCCCCAGTCGTACGCAAAGACGTACGCAAGGTCCGAGTGCGGTCATATGACGCCATCAGCGTCGAACTGGCCGGCGGGCGCACGGTCGCCTGGGGCAGTCGCGAACAGGGCGCCGAAAAGGCGAAGGTGCTGGTCGCGCTGCTGAAAGCGGCCCGAACCGCCCGGCACTTCGACGTCTCGGTCCCCAGCGCCCCTGCGGTGTCGGGGAGTTGACGTACCAAGTCGCAGGCCAGCACCCTGGATGGCTACGACTATGGGTGATCACATAGGGTGAAAAGAAAAACGGGAGGTTCGGCGTGTTCGTTGAACGGGCGCGCCTTGTCGACTTAGTGTCTCGTTCCAAAGGGACTATGGAACCAAGGAACACAGGCACAGGTAACCCTAAACTTCAACGTTAGGGTTCGGGTCGGCGATACGGACCGTCCCAATCGGCATCAGTCGGCGTCCACGCGCAAGTGCGGCGACGACACGTAACTCGAGGCGAGAGGCCTTCGACGTGGCAGCACCGCAGAACTACCTCGCAGTCATCAAGGTCGTCGGCATCGGCGGCGGTGGCGTGAACGCCATCAACCGGATGATCGAGGTCGGGCTCAAGGGCGTCGAGTTCATCGCGATCAATACCGATGCGCAGGCGCTGCTGATGAGCGACGCCGACGTCAAGCTCGACGTCGGCCGCGAAATGACCCGCGGCCTCGGCGCCGGCGCCAACCCGGACGTGGGGCGCAAGGCGGCCGAGGACCACCGCGAGGAGATCGAGGAGGTCCTCAAGGGGGCCGACATGGTCTTCGTGACCGCGGGCGAGGGCGGCGGCACCGGCACCGGCGGCGCACCCGTCGTCGCCAACATCGCCCGCTCGCTGGGCGCCCTGACGATCGGTGTGGTCACCCGGCCGTTCACCTTCGAGGGCCGCCGTCGCGCCAACCAGGCCGAGGACGGCATCGCCCAGCTGCGCGAAGAGGTCGACACCCTCATCGTGATCCCCAACGACCGGCTGCTGTCCATCTCGGACCGCCAGGTGAGCGTGCTCGACGCGTTCAAGTCCGCGGACCAGGTGCTGCTGTCGGGTGTCCAGGGCATCACCGACCTGATCACCACGCCGGGCCTGATCAACCTCGACTTCGCCGACGTCAAGTCCGTGATGTCGGAGGCCGGCTCGGCCCTCATGGGCATCGGCTCGGCGCGCGGCGACGACCGCGCGGTGGCCGCCGCGGAGATGGCGATCTCCTCGCCGCTCCTGGAGGCGTCCATCGACGGCGCCCGCGGTGTGCTGCTGTCCATCTCCGGCGGCTCCGACCTCGGTCTCTTCGAGATCAACGAGGCCGCCCAGCTGGTCAGCGAGGCCGCGCACCCGGAGGCCAACATCATCTTCGGCGCGGTCATCGACGACGCGCTGGGCGACGAGGTCCGGGTCACCGTCATCGCCGCGGGCTTCGACGGCGGCCAGCCGCCGGCCCGCCGCGATGCGCAGGCCGCCCTGTCGTCCCCGAAGCGCGAGGAGCCGGCCCCGGCCGCCAGCCGTCCGGCCGCCCCGCCCGAGCCCCGCACCCCGTCGTCCTTCGGCGGCCTGGGCTCCGTCCCCGTACGGGACGCCGGGGCCTCCGCGGAGCGTGGTGAGCCGGCCGCCGAGCCGTCGTCCACGCTGGGCGAGGTCGCCTCCACCCCGTCGAGCGGGCCGCAGGTTCCCCCGGCCCGTCCGTCGTACTCCGACAGCGCGGCCGAGGAACTCGACGTTCCCGACTTCCTGAAGTGACGTAAAGCACCGAAGTGATAGGGCAACAGCACCACGAGAGCGGCGCGCACTTCGCCTTCACCGACAGGTGGGGCGGGGTGAGCGCCGCTCCGTATGAGCAGCTCAACCTGGGGGGCGCGGTCGGCGACGACCCGCAGGCCGTCCGCACCAACCGCGCCCGCGCGGCCGGCGCGCTCGGTCTCGACCCGGCCGCGGTGATCTGGATGAACCAGGTCCACGGCCGGGACGTGGCGGTGGTCGACGGCCCCTGGCGCGACGCCGACGTCCCCTGCGTGGACGCGGTGGTGACGGCCCGCCGGGGTCTCGTGCTCGCCGTTCTGACCGCCGACTGCACCCCGGTGCTGCTCGCCGACCCGGTCGCGGGCATCACCGGAGCGGCACACGCCGGCCGGCCCGGCCTGGTCGCCGGCGTCGTACCGGCGGCAGTCGAGGCGATGACCGAACTGGGCGCGGAGCCGGCCCGGATCCTCGCGTACACCGGACCGGCGATCTGCGGGCGCTGCTACGAGGTGCCCGACCGGATGCGGTCCGACGTCGCGGCGGTGGTGCCCGAGGCGCACGCGACGACCAGCTGGGGCACCCCGGCGGTGGACGTCACCGCAGGCGTACGGGCCCAACTCGCCGCGGCGGGCGTGCCGGTGCGTGACGATCCCCACATCCCGCCGGTCTGCACACGGGAATCCGCGGATCACTTCTCCTATCGGCGGGACCGCACGACCGGGCGGCTCGCGAGTTACGTGTGGCTGGACGGCGAGCTGTGACGGACGACCGTAGAACGGAACTGGCGACCAACCTGGCGCGGGTGGAGGAACGTATCTCCGCCGCCTGCGCCAAGGCCGGCCGGCCGCGGGACGAGGTGACGCTCATCGTCGTCACCAAGACCTACCCCGCGAGCGACGTCCGGCTGCTGGCGGAACTGGGGGTGCGCCAGGTCGCCGAGAACCGCGACCAGGAGGCGGCACCCAAGGCCGCCGAATGCACTGATTTGCCGCTTACTTGGCACTTCGTCGGTCAGTTGCAGACCAACAAGGTGCGGTCCGTGGCGAGTTATGCCGGAATTGTGCAGTCGGTCGACCGGGCGCGACTGGTCACCGCGCTCTCCAGGGAAGCCGTTCGCGCGGGCCGTGAGCTCGGATGCCTCGTCCAGGTGGCACTTGACGCCGAGTCGGGCCAGCAGGGCGACCGGGGCGGTGTGGCGCCGGACCGCGTTCCGGCGCTGGCGGAGGCGATCGCCGGGGCCGAAGGGCTGCGCCTGGACGGCGTGATGACGGTCGCGCCGCTGGCCGGGCCGTACGCGGGCCGCCAACTCGCCGCATTCGAACGGCTCATGGAAATCTCAACCGACCTGCGCGCCACCCATCCTGCTGCCAACATGGTGTCAGCAGGCATGAGCGCGGACCTCGAGGACGCCGTGGCGGCCGGAGCGACACATGTGCGCGTCGGTACCGCGGTACTCGGAGTCCGACCACGGCTCGGGTAACGTCGCCAAGCAAGTCGGACCACAGCACAATATATGGTCATTTCCGCAGAAAGCGGGGAGGCCGCGTGGATCCAAGGCCCTGGTGACGGAGCCGATCCACCACAGAGCGGAGGACGCAGAGAATGGCCGGCGCGATGCGCAAGATGGCGGTCTACCTCGGCCTCGTGGAGGACGATGGGTACGACGGCCGGGGGTTCGACCCCGACGACGAGTTCGAGCCCGAGCTCGACCCGGAACCCGACCGGGGACGGCGGCAACAGCACCAAGTGCAGGCCGAAACACGCCCGGAACGGGACGAACCCGTCCGTGCCGTGACGCCCCCGGCGCAACGCGAACCCGCCCCGCTCGCCCCGGAAAACGGACGACCCGCGCGAATCGCCCCCGTGTCATCCATCACACCCGACCGTCCGAATCTGGAGAAGAACGCACCGGTGATCATGCCCAAGGTTGTGTCCGAGCGGGAGCCCTACCGCATCACCACGCTGCACCCCCGGACCTACAACGAAGCCCGTACCATCGGGGAACACTTCCGTGAGGGCACTCCGGTGATCATGAATCTCACAGAGATGGATGACACCGATGCGAAGCGACTTGTCGACTTTGCGGCCGGTTTGGTGTTTGGTCTTCACGGCAGCATCGAGCGGGTGACGCAGAAGGTGTTCCTGTTGTCGCCTGCTAACGTCGATGTCACGGCGGAGGACAAGGCCCGTATCGCAGAGGGCGGGTTCTTCAACCAGAGCTGAGACGCAACACCGGGCACACCGAGGCCGTAGGGCCGACACAGAGGCAAGGGGAGAGGGACGCGCGAGATGAGTGTCGCTGGTCAGGTGATCTATATCGCGCTGTACTGCTTCCTGATCGTGTTGATCTTCCGGCTGGTGATGGACTATGTCTTCCAGTTCGCCCGTTCATGGCAACCCGGCAAGGCGATGGTGGTCATTCTGGAGGCCGCCTACACTGTCACTGATCCGCCACTCAAGCTTCTGCGGCGGGTAATCCCGCCGCTGCGTCTCGGGGGCGTGGCGCTCGACCTGTCCTTCTTCGTATTGATGATCATCGTCTACATCCTGATCACCGTCGTGAGGTCGGTGTTGTTGGTGTGAACGATACGGTCTTGCCGATTGCCGACGACTACGTTGAGGTGAAGTAGAGATGCCGTTGACCCCCGAGGACGTGCGGAACAAGCAGTTCACGACCGTCCGCCTCCGAGAAGGCTATGACGAGGACGAGGTCGATGCCTTCCTCGATGAGGTCGAAGCCGAACTGACCCGGCTCCTGCGGGAGAACGAGGACCTTCGCGCGAAGCTGGCCGCCGCCACTCGCGCCGCCGCGCAGAACCAGCAGCAGCAGGGTCTGCGCAAGGGACCGGACCAGCAGCAGGAGCAGCAGCAGCGTCCGGGGGCTCCCGTGCCCGCCGCCATATCCGGTCCGCAGCCGGTCCCGCCGCAGCAGCAGGGGATGGGTGGCCCGCCCCAACTGCCCGGTGGTGCACCGCAGCTGCCTCCTGGTCCCGGTGGCCACGGCCCGCAGGGCCCGCACGGTCCCGGTCCGATGGGCCCCGGCGGTCCGATGGGTGGCCCGATGGGCGGCCCCGGCGGCCCGCAGCAGCTGCCCGGCGGGCAGCAGGGTGGTCCCGGCGGTGACAGCGCCGCGCGCGTGTTGTCGCTGGCGCAGCAGACCGCCGACCAGGCGATCGCGGAGGCCCGTTCCGAGGCCAACAAGATCGTCGGCGAGGCGCGCAGCCGCGCCGAGGGCCTGGAGCGGGACGCCCGCGCCAAGGCCGACGCGCTGGAGCGGGACGCGCAGGAGAAGCACCGCGTGGCGATGGGCTCGCTGGAGTCGGCCCGCGCGACGCTGGAGCGCAAGGTCGAGGACCTGCGCGGCTTCGAGCGCGAGTACCGCACCCGGCTGAAGTCCTACCTGGAGAGCCAGCTGCGTCAGCTGGAGAACCAGGCGGACGACTCGCTCGCCCCGCCGCGGACCCCGGCGGCCGCCTCGCTGCCGCCGTCCCCGTCGATGGCGTCGGCCGGTGCCGGCACGATGGGCGGCAACCACACCATGGGTGGCGGCCAGACCATGGGCGGCAACCACTCGATGGGCAACGGCTCCAGCAGCGGTCCGTCCTACGGCGGTCAGCAGCAGATGTCGCCGGCGATGACCCAGCCGATGGCTCCGGTGCGGCCGCAGGGCCCGTCGCCGATGCAGCAGACCCCGTCGCCGATGAGGGGCTTCCTCATCGACGAGGACGACAACTGACGCCCGCCTGAGGCGTACCGTCGGCAATCAGGGCCGGGCCCCGAGGGACTTCCCTCGGGGCCCGGCCCTTTTGCGCGTCGTGCCGGACCTGCCGGGGTGCGCCCCGGGCCGGCCGGTGGCGGCCGTGCCTCTCTCGACAAAACGGGCCGAACTGCCTTTCCCTGTACGGAAATGACGAATGCCCCGGTGTGGTGCACACCGGGGCATTCGGGACGGGGTCGGGCCCCGGGGATTACGCCTTACGGAGGTGGAACGTCAGTGCCAGTGCCTCGTCGGCGAAGGCCGGGCCGTAGCCACCGTCCGGCTCGCCGGGGGCGAAGTCCGTGGCGAGGACCTCCTCGGCGATCAGACCGGCGTGCTCGGCGAGGGCCGTACGGACCTCCTCGTCGGACGACGCCCAGCGCAGCGCGATCCGGTCGGCGACGTCCAGGCCGCTGTTCTTCCGCGCCTCCTGGATCAGCCGGATCGCGTCCCGGGCCAGACCGGCCCGGCGCAGCTCGGGGGTGATCTCCAGGTCCAGGGCGACCGTGGCGCCCGCGTCGGAGGCCACCGACCAGCCCTCGCGCGGGGTTTCGGTGATGATCACCTCGTCCGGGGCGAGGGAGAGGGTCTCGCCGTCGACCTCGACGCTCGCCGTGCCCTCCCGGAGCGCGAGCGAGAGCGCCGCGGCGTCCGCGCCGGCGATGGCCTTGGCGACCGCCTGGACGCCCTTGCCGAACCGCTTGCCCAGCGCACGGAAGTTGGCCTTCGCGGTGGTGTCGACGAGCGAGCCGCCCACCTCCGACAGTGAGGCCAGCGAGCTGACGTTCAGCTCCTCGGCGATCTGGGCGCGCAGGTCCTCGGGCAGCCCGGCGAAGCCGTGGGCCGCGACCAGCGCGCGGGACAGCGGCTGGCGGGTCTTCACACCGGACTCGGCGCGGGTCGCCCGGCCCAGCTCGACCAGCCGGCGGACCAGCGCCATCTGGGCGGAGAGCGCCGGGTCGATCAGCGACTGCTCGGCGACCGGCCAGGTGGAGAGGTGGACGGAGTCCGGCGCGTCCGGGGTCACCGGGGCGACCAGGTCCTGCCAGACCCGCTCGGTGATGAACGGGGTGAGCGGCGCCATCAGGCGGGTGACCGTCTCGATGACCTCGTGGAGGGTGCGCAGCGCGGCCGCGTCGCCCTGCCAGAAGCGGCGGCGCGAGCGGCGGACGTACCAGTTGGACAGGTCGTCGACGAAGGTGGACAGCAGCTTGCCGGCGCGCTGGGTGTCGAAGGTCTCCAGCGACTCGGTGACCTGCTCGACGAGGGTGTTCAGCTCACCGAGCAGCCAGCGGTCCAGCAGCGGCCGCTCGGCCGGGGCCGGGTCGGACGCGGACGGCGCCCACTGGGACGTCCGGGCGTACAGCGCCTGGAAGGCGACGGTGTTCCAGTACGTCAGCAGGGTCTTGCGGACGACTTCCTGGATGGTGTTGTGGCCCACCCGGCGGGCGGCCCACGGCGAACCGCCGGCCGCCATGAACCAGCGGACCGCGTCCGCGCCGTGCTGGTCCATGAGCGGGATCGGCTGAAGGGTGTTGCCCAGGTGCTTGGACATCTTCCGGCCGTCCTCGGCGAGGATGTGGCCGAGGCAGACCACGTTCTCGTACGAGGACTTGTCGAAGACCAGGGTGCCGACGGCCATCAGCGTGTAGAACCAGCCGCGGGTCTGGTCGATGGCCTCCGAGATGAACTGCGCCGGGTAGCGCTTCTCGAACAGCTCCTTGTTGCGGTACGGGTAGCCCCACTGCGCGAACGGCATCGAGCCGGAGTCGTACCAGGCGTCGATGACCTCCGGGACGCGCACGGCGGTGTGGGCGCAGCCCTCCTGCGGGCAGCCGAAGGTGATCGCGTCGATGAACGGGCGGTGCGGGTCCAGGCCCGACTGGTCGGTGCCGGTCAGCTCGGTCAGCTCGGTGAGCGAGCCGACGCAGGTGAGGTGGTCGTCCTCGCAGCGCCAGATGGGCAGCGGGGTGCCCCAGTAGCGGTTGCGGGACAGTGCCCAGTCGATGTTGTTGCTCAGCCAGTCGCCGAAGCGGCCGTGCTTGACCGACTCGGGGAACCAGTTGGTGTTCTCGTTCTCCCGGAGGAGGGCGTCCTTGATCGCGGTGGTGCGGATGTACCACGACGGCTGGGCGTAGTAGAGCAGCGCGGTGTGGCAGCGCCAGCAGTGCGGGTAGCTGTGCTCGTAGGCGATGTGCTTGAAGAGCAGGCCGCGGGCGTCCAGGTCGGCCACCAGCGTGCCGTCGGCCTTCTTGAAGAACTGGCCGCCGACCAGCGGGAGTTCCTCCTCGAAGGTGCCGTCGGGGCGGACCGGGTTGACCACCGGGAGGCCGTACGCCTTGCAGGTCTTGAGGTCGTCCTCACCGAAGGCCGGGGCCTGGTGGACCAGGCCCGTGCCGTCGTCGGTCGTGACGTACTCGGCGTTGACGACGAAGTTGGCGCCCTCCAGCTCGACCAGGGAGAACGGGCGCTCGTAGGACCAGCGCTCCATCTCGCGGCCGGTGAAGGACTGGCCGGTGGCCTCCCAGCCCTCGCCCAGCGCCTTCTCCAGCAGCGGTTCGGCGACGACCAGCTTCTCCGTGCCGTCGGTGGCGACGACGTACGTGACGTCCGGGTGTGCGGCGGCGGCGACGTTGGAGACCAGGGTCCAGGGGGTCGTCGTCCAGATCAGGAGCGCGGCCTCGCCGGCCAGCGGGCCGGAGGTCAGCGGGAGGCGGACGTAGACCGAGGGGTCGACGACGGTTTCGTAGCCCTGCGCCAGCTCGTGGTCCGACAGGCCGGTACCGCAGCGCGGGCACCACGGGGCGACGCGGTGGTCCTGGACCAGCAGGCCCTTGGTGAAGATCTGCTTCAGCGACCACCAGACCGACTCGATGTAGTCGGGGTCCATGGTGCGGTAGGGGCTGTCGAGGTCGGTCCAGTAGCCCATCCGCGTGGTGAGCTCGGCGAAGGCGTCGGTGTGCCGGGTCACCGACTCGCGGCACTTGGCGTTGAACTCGGCGATGCCGTACGCCTCGATGTCCTTCTTGCCGCTGAAGCCGAGCTCCTTCTCGACGGTCAGCTCGACCGGCAGGCCGTGGCAGTCCCAGCCGGCCTTGCGGTCGACGTGGTAGCCCTGCATCGTGCGGAACCGGGGGAAGACGTCCTTGAAGACGCGGGCCTCGATGTGGTGCGCGCCGGGCATGCCGTTGGCCGTCGGCGGGCCCTCGAAGAAGACCCACTCGGGCCGGCCCTCGGACTGCTGGAGGGTGCGGGCGAAGATCTTCTGCTCCTGCCAGAAATCGAGCACGGCGTGCTCGAGGGCGGGCAGGTCGACCTGGGCGGGTACCTGGCGGTACAAGGGCTGCTCACTCATCGGGGGCTTCCTCCGGCGGACATCTGCTGCTTCTCCGTCCGGAGGGACGAGAGCCCTGGCTCCCGCGGTACCACCCTCCTTGGCGGTGCGTGTCGCACCGCCCCCTCATTGGGGTCGCGCTGCCGGTTCTACTCGCCCTGGACGGCCGGCGGCCCGTGGGGCGCAGCCCACTGTCCAGAGCTTTCTTCCGGCGGCTCCGGGGTGATCTTCACGCCGCGCACGCCCCCGGGCTTCCACCGTCCCCGGGTCGCTGCTGGCTGCGTACGGCGCTACTCGTCCCATCACTGCCTCTCGCTGGGCCCAGTGTACGGGGCGCCACCGACAGCGGCCGACCGAATTCCGACGGCCCTCGCACGGGCCCCGGGCGCGGGGTGCCGTAGGGGCTGCCGGGGCGGCGGCGCGGGACCGGGGCGCTCGGCCGGGGCCGTGACCCGAATGGCCAGCGGCCGGGTGCCGGACGGCCAAGCGGATTACCGGGCGGGCAGCGGGGCACAACCGAGGCAGACCGGACTTCCGGGCCGGGTGGCAGGACCCGATGGGGCGGTGCGTCCCGTTGCCGCGTGCTCTGTGGCGATTTATCGTTCCCGTCACGATTCGCGAATAAAAGTCACATATGTGAAGGGGTCGCGGCCATGGTGGCGAAGAAGACCGCCGCGGAGAAGAGCACGACGCCTGCCGGCGAGGCCGTCGCGAAGCAGCCCGCACCGAAGAACAGCACTCCGAAGAAGGCCGCTCCGAAGAAGGCGGCCGCCCGGAAGACGGCGGCCGAGAAGACCACGGCCAAGAAGACGGCGGCCGCGAAGACCGCGAAGCGGGCTCCGGCCACGAAGGCCGCGGTGCCCGCGAAGAAGACGGGAGCCAAGACGGTGGTGGCGAAGAAGACGGCGGCCGCGGCGGCCGGGGAGCACGGCAACGACTCCGCGGTGCCCGGGGTCCGCACGGCCGTGGCGCCCGGCGAGCTCGCCGTACGGCCCGGTGAGGACCCCTGGACGACCGCCGAGGTCGACGAGGCGCGGTCGGCGCTGCGGGAGGAGACGGAGCGGCTGCGGCTGGAGATCACCTCCGCCGAGGACGCCATCGCCGGGCTGATGCGCGACTCCGGCGACGGCGCCGGCGACGACGAGGCGGACACCGGCAGCAAGAACATCACCCGCGAACACGAGCTCGCGCTCGCCTCCAACGCCCGCGAGATGCTCCACCAGACCGAGCGCGCCCTCGGCCGGCTGGACGCGGGCACCTACGGACTGTGCGAGAACTGCGGCAACCCCATCGGCAAGGCGCGGATGCAGGCATTCCCCCGGGCGACGCTGTGCGTGGAGTGCAAGCAGAAGCAGGAGCGCCGCTGAGCCGGCGCCTCCCGACCGGTCGTCGCGGGCGGCCCCCGGACCGCCCGCGCCCGCACGTGTGTGCCGTACTCTCGTGGTTCAGCCAGGCACGGCCTGGCCGCGGACACGACGGGCTGAGGGACTCACACGTGGCAGAGGCGGAACGCATCACCGGCACGCCGGAACCCGAGCCGGGTACCGGAGCGGATCCCACACCGGGGGCCGCAGCGGAAGCACCGGCGGAGCAGGGCGCCGGCCGCGGCAAGCGGCGGATCGCCGCGCTGCTGCTGGTCGCGTGCGTCGTCTACCTGCTCGACCTGGGCAGCAAGCTGCTGGTCGTCGCCAAGCTGGAGAACCACGAGCCGATCCAGGTCATCGGCACGCTGCTGCAGTTCAACGTGATCCGCAACCGCGGCGCCGCCTTCAGCATCGGCGAGGCGCTGACGATCTTCCTGACGATCATCGCGGCGGCCGTGATCCTGGTCATCGCCCGGGTCGCCCGCAAGCTCTACAGCCTGCCCTGGGCCATCGCCCTCGGGCTGCTGCTCGGCGGCGCCTTCGGCAACCTCACCGACCGGATCTTCCGCTCGCCGGGCGTCTTCGAGGGCGCCGTGGTCGACTTCATCGCCCCCGCGCACTTCGCCGTCTTCAACCTCGCCGACTCCGCGATCGTCTGCGGCGGCATCCTGATCGTGATCCTCTCGTTCCGGGGGCTGGACCCCGACGGGACGCTCCACAAGGACTGACCGCGCGGCGGTCCGGTGCCGGGCCCCCGGCCGCCGGGCAGGACACCATAGGACAACTGCCATACTCGTGGGGTGAGCACGCTTCCCGAGATCCGCACCCTGCCCGTACCGGACGGCCTGGAGGGCGAGCGCGTCGACGCCGCGCTGGCCCGGATGTTCGGCTTCTCCCGTACGAAGGCGGCCGAACTCGCCGCCTCCGGAAAGGTCCGGGTCGACGGGTCCGAGGTGATGAAGTCCGAGCGGGTGCGCGGCGGTGCCTGGCTGGAAGTCGAGATGCCGCAGGCCGCGGCGCCCGTGGAGATCGTGCCCGAGCCCGTCGAGGGCATGGAGATCGTGCATGACGACGACGACATCGTCGTGATCGTCAAGCCGGTCGGCGTGGCCGCGCACCCCAGCCCCGGCTGGACCGGCACCACCGTCATCGGCGGACTGGCCGCGGCCGGCTACCGCATCTCCACCTCCGGTGCCGCCGAGCGCCAGGGCATCGTGCACCGCCTCGACGTCGGCACCTCCGGCCTGATGGTCGTGGCCAAGTCGGAGCGGGCCTACACGTCGTTGAAGCGGCAGTTCAAGGAGCGCGTCCCCGACAAGCGGTACCACGCGCTCGTGCAGGGCCACCCCGACCCGATGAGCGGCACCATCGACGCCCCCATCGGCCGGCACCCGCAGCACGACTACAAGTGGGCGGTCACCGCCGAGGGCAAGCCGTCGGTCACGCACTACGACCTGATCGAGGCGTTCCGCGCGGCCAGCCTGCTCGACATCAAGCTGGAGACCGGCCGCACCCACCAGATCCGGGTGCACATGGCCGCTCACCGCCACCCCTGCGTCGGCGACCTCACCTACGGCGCGGACCCCACCCTCGCCAAGCGGCTGGGCGTCGGCCGGCAGTGGCTGCACGCGGTCCGGCTGGGCTTCGAGCACCCCTCCGACGGCGGCTGGGTCGAGTTCGCGTCGGCCTATCCGGACGACCTCCAGCACGCCCTGGACACCGTGCGGGACGAGAGCAGCTGACGGAGCTCGGTGCCGGTGCGCGGTCGGTGGAACGCGGCGCCGCGCGGGCCGGCACGGCGGTCAACCACGGCGGTCGTGGCACCCTTGGGCGGAAAGTGATCGAAACCGACCGCTCCGGAGCGTAGCCACCGTGGATCAGATGGCTCTGCTGTTCGTCCTTCTGCTCGGAGCCGTGGTGATGGTTCCGGTCGGCGACCGGCTGCGGCTGCCGTCACCGGTGCTGATGACCCTCGCCGGGGCCGTCCTGGCGCTGCTGCCGTTCGTCCCCAACGTCGAGGTACCGCCCGAGTTCATCCTGCCGGTGGTGCTGCCGCCGCTGCTCTACGCGGCCGTGCAGCGCACGTCCTGGCGGCAGTTCACCGCCAACCTCCGGCCGATCCTCCTGCTCGCCGTGGCCCTGGTCTTCGCCACCACGGCCGCGGTGGCCGCGGTCGCCCAGGCGGTGGTGCCCGGGATGCCGGTGGCCGCCGCGGTGGTGCTCGGCGCGCTGGTCGCCCCGCCCGACCCGGTGGCCGCGACCGCGGTCGCCGGCAAACTCGGGCTGCCCCGCCGGCTGGTCTCCATCCTGGAGGGCGAGGGCCTCTTCAACGACGTCACCGCGATCGTGCTCTACCACGTCGCGCTCGCCGCGGTGGTCAGCGGCAGCTTCTCGGTGCCCGGCGCGCTCGGCTCCCTCGTCCTGTCCGCCGTGGTGGCCATAGCGGTCGGTCTGGCGCTCGGCTGGGTGACCAACAAGCTGATGGGCCTGCTCGGCGACCCCACGCTGCAGATCGGGCTGACGCTGCTGGTGCCGTTCGTGGCGTACGTGCTCGCCGAGGAGTTCCGCGGCTCCGGGGTGCTGGCGGTGCTGACCTGCGCGCTCTTCCTCGCCGAGTACGCGGTCGACCCGGACGACGTGATGGGCCGGCTCGCCGGATACACCTTCTGGGAGGTCGTCGACACCCTCGTCACCGGAGTGGCCTTCGGGCTGATCGGCCTGGAGCTGCACAACATCTTCGGGGCCGCCGCACACCGCTGGGGCCAGCTGCTCGCTGCCGGCGCCGCGGTCGTGGCGGTGGTCGTCGCCGTCCGGCTGCTGTGGCTGCTGCCCGCCGCCTGGCTGGCCAAGCGGATGCACAAGCGCCGCGACTACGACGAGGACATCCCGATGAGCTGGCGCGAGACGCTCATCATGTGGTGGTCGGGGATGCGCGGGGTGGCGTCGGTGGCGCTGGCGCTGGCCATCCCGTTCGGCGTCGACGGCGGGGCGTTCCCGGCCCGGGACGACATCCTCTTCATCGCCTTCGCGGTGGTGCTCTCCACCCTCCTCGTCCAGGGCCTGACGCTGCCCTGGCTCGTGCGCAAGCTGCGGGTGCGGGCCGACACCGACGCCGTGGACGCCCTGGAGCGGGAGCTGGCGATCCGGGTGATCAAGGCGTCCAAGCGGCGGCTGAAGGAGATCATGGAGGTCGAGGAGCTGCCCGACGAGGTCAGCGACCAGCTCTCCCGCCGGGCCTTCGACATCGGCGCCCGGATCGCGCCGGACATCGTCGACGACGAGCGGCGCGACCTCTTCGAGAAGCGGATCGGCCGGCTGAAGAAGGTGCAGCGCATCCAGGGCGAGATGCTCTCGGCGGCCCGCCACGAGGTGCTGGCCGCGCGCAGCGAACCGGGCGCCGACCCGGAGATCGTCGACCGGGTGCTGCGCCACCTGGACATGCGCAGTCTGCGCGGCGCCCCCTGACGCTCCCGGGCGCCGCGGTCAGTTGCGCGCAGGCCGCGCGCCCGGCCGGTCGAGCTCCGCCGGTGCCGTGCTGATCCGCGGCAGCGCGTAGGCGTGCTCGGTCCGCAGCCATTCGAGCATCCGCTCGCGGACCTCGCAGCGCACCGCCCAGATCGCGTCCGCGTCCCGCGCGGTGACCAGCGCCCGCACCATGATCGTGGACGGCGTGGTGTCGGTGACCACCAGGCTCCAGGCCCGGCCGTCCCAGTCCGGGCACTCCTGGAGGACCTCCAGCAGCCGCTGCCGCATCTTCTCCACCGGCGCGCTGTGGTCGAGGTGGAAGAAGACCGTGCCGGTCATCTGGGCGCCGCCGCGCGACCAGTTCTCGAACGGCTTGCCGGTGAAGTACGACACCGGCATGGTGATCCGCCGCTCGTCCCAGGTCCGCACGGTCAGGAAGGTCAGGGTGATCTCCTCGACGGTGCCCCACTCGCCGTCCACCACGACCGTGTCGCCGATCCGCACCATGTCGCCGAAGGCGATCTGCAGCCCGGCGAAGAGGTTGCCCAGGGTGGACTGGGCGGCGATACCGGCGACGATGCCCACCAGCCCGGCCGACGCCAGCATGGACGTACCGACCGTCCGCATCTCCGGGAACGTCAGCAGCATCGAGGCGGCCGCGACGACGGTCACCACCGCCGTCACCACCCGCTGGATCAGCGTCACCTGGGTGCGCACCCGCCGCACCCGCGCCGCGTCCCGGGCGCTCGCCGCGTAGCGGGAGTACGACGACTCCACTATCGCCGCGGCGGCCCGCATGGTCAGCCAGGCGGTGGCCGCGATCAGCACCAGGCTGAGCGTCTGGCCGATCCCCGCCTCGTGCTCCTCGACGGTCTTCAGCCCGGTCTCGTCGTACGCGCCGCGCAGCAGGGCCGCGCACAGCACCACCTGCAGCGGTATCCGGCAGCGCCGCAGCAGTCCCCACAGCGGGGTCTCGGGGTGCGCGGCGTCCATCCGGCGCAGCGCCCGGTCGGCGAGCCAGACCAGGACGAGCGTGATGACGACGGAGCCGCCCAGGACGGCGATCGGGCGCAGCACGTCCTCCACGGACACAGATTCCTCCTCGGGTGGGATGCGCTGTCTGTGCGGGTACCCGGTCCTGCCGACCGTAACTGGCAGGATGGAAGGAGAACGATCCGATCAAGGGAAGTGATGCAGTGCCGGCCTCCAGCGAGCCCGCGACCAGCGGGGTTCCGACGATTGTGCTGTTCCACTCGGTGTGTGGGCTGCGCCCCGCGGTGCACGCGGCCGCGGACCGGCTGCGCGCCGCGGGACACGAGGTGATCGTCCCCGACCTCTTCGACGGGCGGACCGCCGACTCGGTGCCGGACGGCATCCTGATCAAGGACGAGATCGGCAAGGAGGAGCTGCTCAAGCGCGCCATCACGGCCGTCGCCCCGTACTCCGACCGCGGCCTGGTCTACGCCGGGTTCTCCTTCGGCGGCGCGGTCGCGCAGAACCTCGCGCTGGGCGACGAGAAGGCCCGCGGGCTGCTGCTGATGCACGGCACCTCGGACATCGCCGAGGGCACGGCCGTCGACGAGCTGCCGGTGCAGCTGCACGTCGCCGACCCCGATCCGTTCGAGCCGCACGACTGGCTGACCGCCTGGTACCTGCAGATGCGCCGGGCCGGCGCGGACGTGGAGGTCTTCCGCTACGCCGGCGCCGGCCACCTCTTCACCGACCCCGACCTGCCGGACTACGACGCGGAGGCGGCGGAGAGCGCCTGGAAGGTGGCGCTGGGGTTCCTGGCGGAGCTCTGAGGGCGGGGGGCCAGGGGGAGTCGCCCCCTGGCCCCGGCCGTCCTAGCCCGCCGGCCGGTCCGCCCGCTCGACCTGCTGGGTGCCGCTGCGGGTGCGGTAGGAGCGCAGCAGGGTGCTGGTCGCGTTCGGGTCGGTCTTGTCGGAGATGCCGTAGTAGTCCATCTGCGTGCGCTCGCCGCTGACGTCCAGGACGCCGTAGCCGTGCGAGTCCATGTCCAGCCACTTCACGTGCCGGTTGGCGGCCCGGATGGCGGCGACCCCGGCCAGCGAGACGGTGTGCGGGGCGACGTGCAGGAAGTCGTCGACGTTGTCGGAGGTGACGGAGGTGACCACGAACTCCGTCGCCACCGGCCGGGTGGCGGGGTAGGTCGCCGCCTGCAGCGGGACGTCGTTGGCCCAGGCCATGTGGATGTCGCCGGTCAGGAAGACGGTGTTGTCGATCCCGCGGTCGCTGAGGTGGCCGAGCAGTTCCCGCCGGTCGTCGGTGTAGCCGTCCCACTGGTCGGTGTTGATCGCCAGCCCCTCCTTGGGTATCCCGAGGATCTCGGCGAGCGGGCCGAGCAGACGCGCCGGTATGGAGCCGAAGGCGACCTGGGAGATCATCACCGAGGTGCCGACCAGCCGCCAGGCGGTGTCCGAGCGTTCGAGGCCGGCCTTGAGCCAGTCCAGCTGGGCCCGCCCGGTGATCGTCCGGCTCGGGTCGTCGACCGCGCCGCTGCCCGGTGCGGCCTGCTGGTCACGGAACGACCGCAGGTCCAGCAGGTGCAGATCGGCGAGGTTGCCGAAGCGCAGCCGTCGGTAGGTGGTCCCGGCGACGGACGGCCGCACCGGCATCCACTCGAAGTACGCCTGCTTCGCCGCGGCCATCCGGGCGGACCAGGAACCCTCGGTGTCCGGCTGGTGGTTGACCGCACCGCCCTTCCAGGCGTTGTCGGCGAACTCGTGGTCGTCCCAGATGGCGATGACCGGGTGGGTGGCGTGCATCGCCAGCGCGTCCGGGTCGGTCTTGTGGACGCCGTGCCGGACGCGGTAGTCGGCGAGCGTGAGCAGCTCGTGGGCGGGGGAGTGCGGGCGCACCACGTACTTGAAGTCCGGGTACTCGCCGGACTTGTACTCGTAGAGGTAGTCGCCGAGGTGCAGCACCGCGTCCAGCTCGGTGCGGGCGGCCAGGTGCCGGTACGGCGAGAAGTACCCGGACTCCCAGTTGGCGCAGGAGACCACGCCGAAGCGGACGTTGCCCGGCGCGGCGTCGTGCGCGGGGGCGGTGCGGGTGCGGCCGACGGGGGAGTGCTGCCCGCCCGCGGTGAAGCGGTAGTAGTAGGTGGTGGCCGGCCGCAGGCCGCGGACGTCCGCCTTGACGGTGTGGTCGTGGGCCGCCGACGCGGTCACCTTCCCCCGGGCGAGGACCGTGCCGAAGCCCTTGTCGGCGGACACCTCCCAGGACACTTCGGTGGCCGGGCCGCGGCCGGAGCCCGGCGTGGCCGACGGGGCCGGGGTGACCCGGGTCCACAGCAGTACGCCGTCCGGCAGCGGGTCCCCCGAAGCGACCCCGTGCTGGAAGAACGAGCCCTGGCCCGGGCCCTGTTGGGCGTGGGCGGCGGTGGCACCGGCGAGCGGCAGGAGGGCGGCGGTGGCGGCGACGGCCGTGACGGCGGTGCGGCGCGAGATCTGGTCGTGATCGGTCACGGGCGCTCACCTTACTGGCCGGTAGACCGCCAACGGGAGGGCAGCGCAGGGGAATTACCGGAATTCGCCCTCCCGTTGCCGGACGTCCGCTCAGTGGGCGCCCGTGGGGTCCTTTTCGCCCTCGCGGATACCCTTTCCGCCGCTCTTGCCGGAATCGCCGCCGGAGTTCTTGCCCTTCGCCGGGCCGAACTCCTTGTCGATCATCTTCTCGAAGTTGGCCTTCGCCAGCTGGTTGTACTGCGCCTGCGTCATCCGCGGGTCCTGCGGGATCTGGTCCATCACCAGCTTCTTGCCGCCGTGCATGAACGTCGGCGTGCCCTTGACGCCCTTGCGGCCGAACAGCGCCGTCATGTCCATCGCCCAGCGGTCGTAGGTGCCCTTCTTGACCGCGGTCTCGAACGCCTTGTTGTTCTTCAGCTCCGGCACGTCGGCCGCGACCTTGAGCAGCTCGGAGTCCTTGGCGTAGAGGTCCTCGCGCTCGTCGGGGTGGTACTTCTCCGAGTACAGCGCGGACTTGTACTTCAGGAACGCCTCCGGGCTGACGTTCAGCGCCGCGCCGAGCGCGCTCAGCGCGTTCTTGGAGCCCTCGCCGCCCTGCATGCCGTCGATGAAGGTGTACATCGTGAAGCGGACCCGGTAGCGGCCGTCGTGGATGTCCTTGAGGAGGGCCGAGCCGCTGCTCTGCTCGAAGGCCGCGCACGCCGGGCAGCGGACGTCCTCGAAGACCTCCATGGTCTCCTTGGCCTTCGGGTCGCCTATCAGGATCTCCGTGTGGTCCTTGCCCTGGGTGTGCGCCGGGGCGACCTGCCGGGCCTCCTTGGCGGCCTCCCAGCCGGTCGGCTCGTTGGCCTTGAGGACGGCGAAGCCGATCCCGCCGGCCACGGCGAGCACGCCGACCACGGCGCCGGCCACGACGAGCTGCCGGCGCAGCCGCTCCTTCTTCTTCTGCCGCTCGCGCTCGGCGCGGATGCGCTCGCGGGCCGCCTGCTTGTTGCCCTGGCTGTTGCGGTTGCTCATGTGGGGGTCCCTCGCGGTGGTGTGGTGGTGCGTACGGAAGGTCAGACGGCGGCCGGGCGGGGCGGGCCGCGGCGCCGGACGCAGTGCACGAGGAGGGGGAGCGGACGGGCCGGCGGCAGCGGGTGCAGCGGACGGACCCGGCGGCGGGGCGGGAGCAGTGCCGCCGCGGCCACCGCGGCCGCGGTCAGCAACGGGCGGAAGGTGGCGGCCGCCGCGGCGCGCAGCAGCGCGTCCAGGGCGGTGTCCCCGCGGTGCAGCCAGCCGGCGGCGAGCAGGCCGACCGTGAGGTGGGCGGCCAGCAGCAGCCAGGGCGCGGCGGCCGGTACGGCCGGCGGCAGCGGACCGCCGGGGTGGGCCGCCAGCCGGGCCAGCGGGGTGCCCAACTCGCCGTTCCGGCACAGCAGATCGACACCCACCGAGTGGAGCGGGCCGGCGAGCGGACCGCCGGGCGGGGCGTAACAGGTGTGCTGCCCGGCGGTGAAGACGGTGTCGGCGGCCAGCTCCAGCGGCACCAGCAGCCCGGCCACGGCACGGTAGCCGCGCTCCCGGCCGGTCAGCGGATAGGCCGCGGCGAAGACCCCGGCACAGATCGCGGCGACCGCGGCGGGCGGCAACGGGGCGTGCGAGAGCAGCACATGGGAGGCCGCGGACAGGGTGGTGCACAGCGCGGTGAACAGCGCCGCCCGCACCACCCTGAGCTGAACCGCCGGTGCGCCCGCGGGACGGGCGCCCGGGCGCACTCCCGTCGCCTGCACGGTCGGGAGTCTGCCATGTGCACGGCATCCGGCCGGGTCAAGATTTGGCATCGGCCGGCGCGCGGACCGCACGCCGGCCGGGGAACACCACGACCGTCAGGTCAGTGCTTGAGCTCCTTGTCGACCATCGAGTTGAAGGCCGCGACGGTGGACGGCGCCACCTTGCCCTGCGGGCTGTCCGTGCCGATGACGGTGTCGTTGACCTTCAGGGTCGGGGTGCTGCTCACGTCCTTGTGGGAGTTGAACTCGGCGGACATCTCCAGCGCCCACCGGTCGTACGTCCCGGCCTTGACGGCCTTCTGGAACGCCGCGTTGCCCTTCAGCGCCGGGACGGTGTCGGCGACCTTGATCAGGTAGCTGTCGTCGGCGAACTTGTCCGGGCCGGTCTCCTCCGGGTGGAACTCCTTCGAGTACAGCGCGTACTTGTACTTCAGGAAGGCGTCCGGGCTGACGTTGAGCGCGGCGCCCAGCGCGGACAGCGCGTTCTTGGAACCGGTGCCCTTGAGGTTGGCGTCGAGGAACGTGCCGAGGTGGTACTGCGCCTTGTACCGGCCGTCCTTGATGTCCTTCTCGACGGTCGCGCCGACGTTCTGCTCGAAGGCCGAGCAGCCCGGGCAGCGCGGGTCCTCGAAGAGGCTGAGGGTGTTCTTGGCGTCCGGCTTGCCGACGACGACGGTCGTGCCGTTGGCGCCGGTGGTGTTCGCGGGCTTGACCAGCTTGGCCTTGGCGGCCTTCGCCCATGCCGTGCTGTCGCCCGCGCTGGCCGCGGCGTCGCCGCCGGAGGAGCTGCCGCCCCCCGAGGTGGCGACCGCGACCCCGATGCCGCCGGCGATCGCCAGCACGCCGACGATCGCGCCGCCGACGATCAGCTGCCGGCGCATCCGGTCCTTCTTCGCCTGCCGCTCGCGCTCGGCGCGCAGCCGCTCGCGGGCTGCCTGCTTGTTGGCCTGGCTGTTGCGGTTGCTCATGACTTCCTGCTCCGTGGGTCCGTGGGACGGGTGTGCGTGCTGCGGGAGGCGTACGCGGCGCGGGTGAGCGTACGCGTACGGCGCTGCCGGGCCGCGCGGGCCGGGGGGAAACCGGCCTCAGGCGGCGAGCGCGCAGGGCGGTCCGCGGCGCACGACGCAGTGCACGAGCAGGGGGACGGCGCGGGCCCGCGGCCCGGTCCGTACGGAGGCGGGGACCGGGCGGCGCGGGGCGGCCGTGGCGCCGACGACCGCGACCGCGATCAGCAGCGGGCGGAACGCGACCGCGCAGACCGCGTCGAGCAGCTGGGCCAGCGCGGCCTCGCCGCGGCGCAGCCAGCCGGCCGCCAGCAGCCCGACGGCCAGGTGGGCCGCGAGCAGCAGCAGCCAGGCCGAGGCGGGCGCCGGGGCCTCGTCGGTGAGCCGCAGGAAGGGGGCGCCGACGCTGCCGCCGCCGCAGAGCAGATCCACCCCGAGCGAGCGCAGCGGGCCGGCCACCGGGCCGCCCGCAGCGCCGTAGCAGGTGTGCTGACCCAGGCTGAAGACCAGGTCGGCGGCGAGCTCCAGGGGGAGCAGCAGCGCCGCGATCCGCCAGTAGCCGCGCTCCCGGCCGGCCAGCGCGTAGGCGAGCGCGAAGACGGCGGCGCAGAGCGCGGCGACGGTGCTGAGCGGGAGCGGCATCCGGGAGAGCAGCACGTGGGAGCCCGCGGACAGCGTCACGCACAGCGCCGTGAAGAGCGCCGCGCGCAGTGCCCGCAGGTGTGCCGCCGAGATGTCCATCGCTGCCGAGTGTGCCATGCGCCGGGATAAGCGGCGCCTAAGGGGACGGGGGCCCCGACCAGGCATGATCATGGACCCCCGCCCCGAGCCGGCTAGGCCTCCGTAAGGCCCGGGATCCGGCCGTTGCGGAAGAGGTCGACGAAGATCTGGTGGTCGGCACGGGCCCGGGCGCCGTAGGAGTGCGCGAAGTCCACCAGCAGCGGGGCGAAGCCGTCCTCGTCGGCGGCGATCGCCGCGTCGATGGCCCGCTCGGTCGAGAACGGGACCAGGGAGTGGCCGCTCTCGTCGTCCGCCGCGGCGTGCATCGTGGCCGTGGCGCGGCCCAGGTCGGCGACGACCGCGGCGATCTCCTGCGGGTCGTCGATGTCCGACCAGTCCAGGTCGACCGCGTACGGCGAGATCTCGGCGACCAGCTGGCCGGTCGGCGTCCGTCCTCCTCGATCTGCGTCCAGCCCAGCCACGGGTCGGCGTGGTCCTGGAGGGCGCGCTGCGAGATGACCGTGCGGTGGCCCTCGTGCTCGAAATAGCCGCGGACCGCGGCATCGGTGATGTGCCGGGAGACGGCCGGGGTCTGCGCCTGCTTCATGTAGATCACGACGTCGTTCTCCAGGGCGTCGCTGTTGCCCTCCAGGAGGATGTTGTACGACGGCAGGCCGGCCGAGCCGATGCCGATGCCGCGCCGGCCCACCACGTCCTTGACCCGGTAGGAGTCGGGGCGGCCCAGGCTCGACTCCGGCAGCGTCTCCAGATAGCCGTCGAACGCGGCGAGCACCTTGTAGCGGGTCGCCGCGTCCAGCTCGACGCTGCCGCCGCCCGCGGCGAAGCGCCGCTCGAAGTCGCGGATCTCGGTCATCGAGTCCAGCAGCGCGAAGCGGGTCAGCGACCGGGCGTCGCGCAGCGCGTCCAGCAGCGGGCCCTCGGCGGTGTCCAGGGTGAAGGGCGGCACCTCGTCCGTCTTCGCGCCGGAGGCCAGCGCGTGGATCCGCTCCCGGTAGGCACCGGCGTATATCCGCACCAGCCGGGTGATCTGCTCGTCGCCGAGCGCCTTGGCGTAGCCGATCAGCGCGACCGAGGCGGCGAACCGCTTCAGGTCCCAGGTGAACGGGCCGACGTACGCCTCGTCGAAGTCGTTGACGTTGAAGATCAGCCGGCCGGTGGCGTCCATGTACGTGCCGAAGTTCTCGGCGTGCAGATCGCCGTGGATCCACACCCGGCCGGTGCGCTCGTCCAGGTACGGGCCGCGGTCCGCGCCGTCCGCCAGGTCCCGGTAGAACAGGCAGGCCGTGCCCCGGTAGAAGGCGAACGCGGAGGCGGCCATCTTCCGGAATTTCACCCGGAATGCCGCGGGGTCGGCGGCGAGCAGCTCTCCGAAGGCGGTGTCGAAGACGGCGAGGATCTCCTCGCCGCGCTGCGCGGCGTCCTGCGCCGGGGCGTACTGGGACGGCATCGCTGGGTGCCTCCTGGGGTGCGGAAAACAAGGGCGGAGAGCCGGAACTGACCGTGTGGGGGACACCCTCGGGCGGGGCCGGGGGCGGGTCTGCCGGGACATCTGCCGGGACAACGGCCGAGGCTACCCACGAGTGCCCCGCGCGTGTCAGTGGGGAGTCGTAGACTTCGAGACCGTTCCGTCCACCAGTCGCCCACTTGTCTTCCGGAGGTCCCGCGCCGTGGCCAAGCCGCCGTTCACGCACCTGCACGTGCACACCCAGTACTCCCTGCTGGACGGTGCGGCGCGGTTGTCGGACATGTTCAAGGCGGCGAACGAGATGGGCATGTCGCACATCGCCATGTCCGACCACGGCAACCTCCACGGCGCCTACGACTTCTTCCACTCGGCGCAGAAGGCCGGGGTCACGCCGATCATCGGCATCGAGGCGTACGTCGCCCCCGAGTCGCGGCGCAACAAGCGCAAGATCCAGTGGGGCCAGCCGCACCAGAAGCGCGACGACGTCTCCGGTTCCGGTGGTTACACCCACAAGACCATCTGGGCGGCGAACAAGACCGGTCTGCACAACCTCTTCCGGCTGTCCTCGGACGCCTACGCCGAGGGCTGGCTGCAGAAGTGGCCGCGAATGGACAAGGAGACCATCGCGCAGTGGTCCGAGGGCCTGATCGCGTCCACCGGCTGCCCGTCGGGCGAGCTGCAGACCCGGCTGCGCCTGGGCCAGTACGACGAGGCGCGCCAGGCGGCCTCGGACTACCAGGACATCTTCGGCAAGGACCGGTATTTCCTGGAGCTGATGGACCACGGCATCGAGATCGAGCGCCGGGTCCGCGAGGACCTGCTGAAGATCGGCAAGGAACTCGGCATCCCGCCGCTGGTGACCAACGACTCGCACTACACCTACGCCCACGAGTCCACGGCGCACGACGCGCTGCTGTGCATCCAGACCGGCAAGAACCTCTCCGACCCGGACCGCTTCCGCTTCGACGGCACGGGCTACTACCTCAAGTCCACCGAGGAGATGTACGCCATCGACTCCTCGGACGCCTGGCAGCAGGGGTGTGACAACACCCGGCTGGTCGCCGAGCAGATCGACACCACCGGGATGTTCGAGAAGCGCGACCTGATGCCGAAGTTCGACATCCCGGAGGGCTTCACCGAGGTCACCTGGTTCCAGGAAGAGGTCCGGCGCGGCATGAAGCGCCGCTTCCCGGGCGGCGTCCCCGAGGACCGCCAGAAGCAGGCCGAGTACGAGATGGACGTCATCATCCAGATGGGGTTCCCCGGCTACTTCCTCGTGGTCGCCGACTTCATCATGTGGGCCAAGAACAACGGCATCGCGGTCGGCCCGGGCCGAGGCTCCGCGGCCGGTTCGATCGTCGCCTACGCGATGGGCATCACCGACCTCGACCCGATCGAGCACGGGCTGATCTTCGAGCGGTTCCTCAACCCCGAGCGCGTCTCCATGCCCGATGTCGACATCGACTTCGACGAGCGCAGGCGCGTCGAGGTGATCCGGTACGTCACGGAGAAGTACGGCGCCGACAAGGTCGCCATGATCGGCACCTACGGCAAGATCAAGGCCAAGAACGCGATCAAGGACTCCGCCCGCGTCCTCGGCTACCCGTACGCGATGGGCGACCGCCTCACCAAGGCCATGCCGGCCGACGTCCTCGGCAAGGGCATCGACCTCGACGGCATCACCAACCCCTCGCACCCCCGGTACAACGAGGCCGGCGAGATCCGCGGGATGTACGAGAACGAACCGGACGTGAAGAAGGTCATCGACACCGCCAAGGGCGTCGAGGGCCTGGTCCGGCAGATGGGTGTGCACGCGGCCGGCGTGATCATGTCCAGCGAGCCGATCGTCGACCACGCCCCGATCTGGGTGCGGCACACCGACGGCGTGACGATCACGCAGTGGGACTACCCCCAGTGCGAATCGCTCGGCCTGCTGAAGATGGACTTCCTGGGCCTGCGCAACCTCACCATCATGGACGACGCCGTCAAGATGGTGAAGAAGAACAAGGGCGTCGAGCTGGAGCTGCTCTCCGTCCCGCTGGACGACCCCAAGACGTACGAGATGCTCTGCCGCGGTGACACCCTCGGCGTCTTCCAGTTCGACGGCGGCCCGATGCGTTCGCTGCTGCGGCTGATGAAGCCCGACAACTTCGAGGACATTTCCGCCGTCTCGGCCCTGTACCGCCCGGGCCCGATGGGCATGGACTCGCACACCAACTACGCGCTGCGCAAGAACGGCCTCCAGGAGATCACCCCGATCCACCCGGAGCTGGAGGAGCCGCTCAAGGAGGTCCTCGGCCTCACCTACGGCCTGATCGTCTACCAGGAGCAGGTGCAGAAGGCCGCCCAGATCATCGCCGGGTACTCCCTCGGCGAGGCCGACATCCTGCGCCGCGTCATGGGCAAGAAGAAGCCCGAGGAGCTGGCGAAGAACTTCGTGCTCTTCCAGGAGGGCGCGCGGAAGAACGGCTTCTCCGACCAGGCCATCCAGGCGCTGTGGGACGTCCTGGTCCCGTTCGCCGGCTACGCCTTCAACAAGGCGCACTCCTCCGCGTACGGCCTGGTCACGTACTGGACCGCGTACCTCAAGGCGAACTACCCGGCCGAGTACATGTCCGCGCTGCTGACGTCCGTGCGCGACGACAAGGACAAGTCGGCGGTCTATCTGAACGAGTGCCGCCGCATGGGCATCAAGGTGCTGCCGCCCAACGTCAACGAGTCCGAGGCCAACTTCGCGGCCCAGGGCGACGACGTGATCCTCTTCGGCCTCACCGCGGTCCGCAACGTCGGCCAGAACGTCGTCGATTCGATCATCCGCTGCCGCAAGGCCAAGGGGAAGTACGCCTCGTTCCCGGACTACCTCGACAAGGTCGACGCGGTGGTGTGCAACAAGCGCACCACCGAATCGCTGATCAAGGCCGGTGCCTTCGACGAGCTGGGCCACACCCGCAAGGGCCTGACGGCGCACTACGAATCGATGATCGACAACGTCGTCCAGGTCAAGCGCAAGGAGGCCGAGGGCCAGTTCGACCTCTTCGGCGGCATGGGCGACGACTCCGCCGACGACGGCCCCGGATTCGGCCTGGACGTGGAGTTCTCCGAGGACGAGTGGGACAAGACCTATCTGCTCGCCCAGGAGCGCGAGATGCTCGGTCTGTACGTCTCCGACCACCCGCTCTTCGGCCTGGAGCACGTGCTGTCCGACAAGGCCGACGCCGCCATCTCCCAGCTCACCGGCGGCGACTACTCCGACGGCTCGATCGTCACCATCGGCGGCATCATCTCCGGCCTCCAGCGCAAGATGACCAAGCAGGGCAACGCCTGGGCGATCGCCACCGTCGAGGACCTGGCCGGCTCCATCGACTGCATGTTCTTCCCGGCCACCTACCAGCTGGTGTCCACCCAACTCGTCGAGGACACCGTGGTCTTCGTCAAGGGCCGCCTCGACAAGCGGGAGGACATCCCGCGGCTGGTCGCCATGGAGATGATGGTCCCCGACCTCTCCGAGGCCGGCACCAACGCCCCCGTGACGATCACCATCCCGACGGTCAAGGTCACCCCCCCGATGGTCGAGAAGCTCGGTGAGGTGCTCAGCAGCCACCGCGGCTCCACCGAGGTGCGGATCAAGCTCCAGGGCGCCCGCAAGACCACGGTGCTCCGACTGGACCGGCACCGGGTCACCCCCGACCCGTCGCTCTTCGGCGACCTCAAGGTGCTGCTCGGCCCGTCCTGCCTGGCCGGCTGACCGTACGCCGGTGCACCCGAGGGGCGCGTCCCGCCGTGGACGCGCCCCTCAATTCGTCTGCCCCACAGGTCAGTTGTGGCCGAACCGGCGCTCGCGGTTCTTGCGGGCGAGATCCCCCGGGGTGGCGGTGACCGACTTCGTCTGGGCCTCCATGGACGACTTCTGGGCCGCCTGCTGGCCGCGCTCCGCCGGGCTGGCGGCCTTCTGACTGCGGTTCTGCTTCTTGTCCTTGGCCATGACCGTTGCCTCCTGAGGGGGAATCTGGGATCGGGGCCGGGACCAGACTTACACGCGGGACAGAACCCTGCATTTCGGGCAATTACCCTCCGTAATGCGGACGATCACGCGCTGTACCCGAGATCCCCGCCGAATCCGCCACGCCGATGATCCAGTTCCGGCAGATAACGCCCGTACGGTCGGGCAGACTCGAAGGAAAGTCGAAGGAAAACTCGTGCCACGGGCCGAGCCGGGGGGCGACCGGACTTTCAGCACCTCAGGGAAGAGGGTGGAACGTGGATCGCTGCGTCGTCCTGGTGGACGCCGGATACTTGCTCGGCGCCGCCGCGAGCCTGCTCGCCGGAGAGCCCGCCCGTTCCCGGATCACCGTCGATCACGCCGCCCTCATCCAGGGCCTGCGCCAGCGCGCCGAGGCGGACACCGAACGCCCCCTGCTGCGCATCTACTGGTTCGACGGCGCCCCCGACCGCGTCCCGCAGCCCGAGCACCGCCGGCTGCGCGTGATGCCCCGGGTCACCGTCCGGCTGGGCGCCCTGACCCGCAGCGACGGCCGCTGGGCGCAGAAGGGCGTGGACGCCGCCATGCACGCCGAGCTGACCGAACTCGCCCGTAACCGCGCCTGCTCCGACATCGTCCTGGTCACCGGCGACGGCGATCTGCTGCCCGGCCTGATGTCCGCCAAGGAACACGGCGTCGCCGTCCACCTCTGGGCCGTCCAGGCCGCCGACGGCGACTACAACCAGTCCGAGGACCTGGTCGCCGAGGCCGACGAGCGCCGCGTCCTCGACCGCACCTGGATCACCCGCGCGGTGCGCGCCAAGGAACTCGGCGGCCCCTGCGCGCCCCCGCCCGTCCCGCGCCCCGAGATCGCCGCGATCCTCTCCGCGCCGCTGCCCGAGTCCGCGGTCGCCGCCGCCGCGGCGGCCGCCTCGCCCGCCGGCCCGGACACCGCCGACCGCACCCACCAGGGCACCCCGGCCAACGGTGTGGCCCGCCCGGCCGCCGGCGCGGGCGGCGACCAGCCCTCGGCCGGCGAGCCCGGCACCGGCGGCGGCCGGGGTGTGCCCACCCCCAAGGACCTGGCCGGCCTCGGCCGCGACCGGGCGGCCGGCCAGAGCGCCGCACAGGCCGCCGGCGCCACCCTGCGCTGGTCCTCCGACAAGGGCTGGGTCGAGCGCGGCGGCCCGCTCGGCGAACCGGACGCGACCGCCGCCCTGCCCACCCTCGCCCAGCTCACCAGCGCCGAACAGCGCTGGGCCGACCGTGAGGAGGACATCACCGCGGTCAGCGGCGACCCCTTCGAGGTCGGCCAGGTCTTCGCCCGCCGCTGGACCGAGCGGCTCTCCGACCCGGTCCACCTCCAGCAGCTGTCGACCGAGTACCCGCGCATCCCGCACCGGATCGACGGCGAACTGCTGCGCTACGCCGCCCGGTTCGGGCTGCTCGCCCACAAGGACGACCAGATCGACGAGCACGACCGCTACGCGATCCGGGCCGGCTTCTGGCGCGAGGTCGACCTGCGCACCGCCGCGGAACACGCCCCTGTCGGGGACTGACCACCGCCACCCGGCACCCCCGCCACGGTGCCCCGCGGACCGGCGGCGGGCCCGGGACGCGTACCCTCATAGCTCGTGAGGACGGGCGCAGAAGGGCCGGAGCACGGCGGGCCGGTGATCGCCGTGCGGGAGCTGGTCAAGACCTACCCCGCACCGCGCGGGCGCCGCGGGGCGGCAGCAGCCCCCGCCGTACGGGCCAGCGACGGCATCAGCCTGGACGTACGCCGCGGGGAGATCTTCGGGCTGCTCGGACCCAACGGCGCCGGCAAGTCCACCCTGGTCCGCCAGCTGACCGGCCTGCTCCGCCCGGACGCCGGCAGCATCCACGTCCTCGGCCACGACCTGGTGCGCCACCCCGAACGCGCCGCCCGGCTGCTCGGCTACCTGGGCCAGGAGTCCACCGCCCTGGACGAGCTGACCGTCTCGCTGGCCGTGGAGACCACCGGCCGGCTGCGCGGCCTCGGCGCCCGCGAGGCGCGCGCCGAGCGGGACGCGGTCCTCGCCGAGCTGGGCCTCACCGACCTCGCGGCCCGCCCCCTGAAGAAGCTCTCCGGCGGCCAGCGGCGGCTGGCCTGCTTCGCCACCGCGCTGACCGGCGAGCGCCCGCTGCTGGTCCTGGACGAGCCGACCACCGGCATGGACCCGGTCGCCCGGCGCGCCGTATGGGCCGCGGTGGACCGCCGCCGGGCCGAGCGCGGCGCCACGGTCGTGCTCGTCACCCACAACGTGCTGGAGGCCGAGAGCGTGCTGGACCGGGTCGCGGTGATCGACCGCGGCCGGGTCATCGCCTGCGACACACCCGGCGGGCTGAAGGACCTGGTCAGCGACGAGGTCCGGCTGGAGCTGGTCTGGCGCGACCGCCCGCCGCTGGACGTGCCCGAGGTCGCCGCCCTCGAAGCCGCCGCGCGCACCTCCGGCCGCCGCTGGACCCTCCGCCTCCCCGCCGACCAGGCCCGCGCCGCGGTCACCACGGTCACCGCCGGCCCCGCGTTCGCCGCCCTCGACGACTTCACGCTCGCCACGCCGAGCCTGGAGGACGTCTACCTGGCGCTCGGCGGACGCGCCGAGGGACTGGTGAAGGCATGAACGCCGCGGGGTCCGGCGGACGTACCGCACACCGGGGAACGACCGGGGGACCGACGACGCAGGGGGGACACCACGAGGAAGGCTGGATGACACGGTGAGTGTGGTTCCCGCGCAGGCGGTGGCCGGGACGACGTCCCCGGGCGCCGCGGACCCGTCCGCCGAGGCCGCCCCGCTGGCGCCGCGCGCCCGCTTCGGGCCCGCGCTCGGCGCCGTCTACCGCGCCCAGCTCTCCCGCGCCCGGGTCGCCCGGATACCGCTGCTGTTCGTCGCCACCTTCCAGTCCATCGGGATCATGGTCCTGCTGCGCGGGGTCGTCGACGGCGGCGACCCGGCCCGGGACGTGGTCGCCGGCTCCAGCGTGCTGGTCGTCGCCTTCGTGGCGCTGAACCTCCTCGCCCAGTACTTCGGCCAGCTGCGGGCCGGCGGCGGACTCGACCACTACGCGACGCTGCCGGTGCCGCCGGCCGCCGTGGTGCTCGGCGCGGCCGCCGCCTACGCGTCCTTCACCGTGCCCGGCACTCTGGTCACCGCCGTCACCGGCTGTCTGCTCTTCCAGCTGCCGATGGCCCACCTGTGGGTGCTGGCCGCCGTGCTGCCGCTCGCCGGCGCCGCGCTGGCCGGGCTCGGCGCGGCCCTCGGGCTGCTCGCCCCGCGCCCCGAACTCGCCACGCTCTGCGGCCAGTTGGGCATGTCGGCGGCGCTGCTGCTGGGCGTGCTGCCGGCCGCCCGGATGCCCGAGCTGGTCGGCTGGGCGCGCGATCTGCTGCCCTCCACCTACGGCGTGGAGGCGCTGGCCCGCAGCTTCGGCCCGCACCCCGACTGGTCGGCGGTCGGCGCCGACCTCGGCGTCTGCGCCGCCGTCGGCGTGCTCTCGCTGGCCGTCGCCACCTGGGCCTACCGCCGCGCGGCGACCCGATGACCGGCGCCCCGGCGCCCAACGGGCGTCCTGCTTCCGGTCCCACCGGCCCCACCTGGCACGATGACGGGGTGACCGCACCGCTGACGCCCTCCGACAACCAGCCGCCCGAAGAGCCGCAGCACCCCGACGCCGCGCCCGCCGCCGGCCCGGGTGCCCCCGCCGGCACCGACGACCCCCCGCTCGGCCGCGAGCTGCGCGAGGCCGCGCTGATCGCGCTGGTGGTCGCGGTCAGCGGCGTACTGCTCGGCGTCCTGTGGAACTGGCTCGCCCCGCACATCCCACTGATCGCGGACACCCGCAACGTCTACCTCAAGGACACCGAGGGCGAGGAGGCGATCGGCACGGACGGCACCTTCCTGCTGCTGTCCCTCGGCTTCGGCCTGGTCAGCGCCGCCGTGACGTTCCTCGTCCGCCGCCGCGGCGGCATCCCGCTGGTCGTGGCGCTCACCGTGGGCGGACTCCTCGGCGCGGCCGTCGGCTGGTTCACCGGCATGTGGCTGGGCCCCACCCCCGACGTCGTCGCGCACGCCAAGCAGGTCGGTCCCGGCGTCACCTTCTACGGCCCGCTCCGCCTCCAGGCCAAGGGCGCCCTGCTGGCCTGGCCCCTCGCCGCGATGGTGACCCAGCTCGTACTGACCGGATTCCTCGGCCCCCGCGACCCGGAACCGCCGGCCCCGGACTGGTCCATGGCGCCCGCGCCCGGTGACCACCACGGCCACCGGCCGCCCGCCGACGGCTGACGACGGGGGCGGCAACCACGGCCGCCCCCTCGCACGCCCCTCCTCAGCCCCGGGCGATCGGCGCCAGCCGCGCCCCCGTGAGCGCCACCAGGTCCTGCGGCGACAGCTCGACCTCCAGCCCGCGCCGCCCCGCCGACACGCACACCGTCGGCCGGTCCTCGGCCGAGGCGTCCACGACCGTGGGCAGCCGCTTGCGCTGGCCCAGCGGCGAGATCCCGCCCACGACGTACCCGGTGGTGCGCTCGGCCACCGCCGGATCCGCCATCGCGGCCCGCTTGCCGCCCACCGCGGCCGCCAGCGCCTTGAGGTCCAGCGACCCCGACACCGGCACCACGGCGACCGTGAGCGTCCCGTCGACGTCCGCCAGCAGTGTCTTGAAGACCTGCTCGGGCGCGACGCCGAGCGCCTCGGCGGCCTCCTCGCCGTACGAGGCGGTGGCCGGGTCGTGGTCGTAGGAGTGGGTGGTGAAGGTGACACCGGCCGCGGTGAGCGCGACCGTCGCCGGGGTGCCGACGGATTTCCTGGACTTCTTCGCCAACGTCTTCGTGCCTCTTCGTGCGGCTGGGGGCCTCTGGGGCCGCTGGGTGCCCCGCGTCGGACCCGTCCGCTGCGGTCCCGCCGCGACCGGTCGTCAGTTGGGGCTGGTCGGCTGCCGGGTCAGCTCCACCGCCGGCAGCGACGGGAGCTTACCGAGCAGCGCCGACTCCTGACGAAGGAGTTTCAGCTCCTGCCCGAGCCGGGCCGCGGTGTCCGGCGCCTCCAGCAGCCGCTGCTTGGCCGGCACGTCCAGCACGGCCGCCGCCGCGACGAGGTACGACAGCACCGCCGGGTCCGCCGGCAGGTCCTGTCCGCTGGACAGGGTCCGCTCGTTCGCCCAGGCCAGCCGCTTCTGATACGTACGGAAGGCCCGCACGACACCCGAGGCGAGCGCGCCCGCGCCGTCGCCCTGGCTCTCCTCCAGCTCCTCCACCTCGCCGGTCAGATACGGCCCGGAGGCGTCCACGGACAGCAGCCGGAAGCGGGTGGTGCCGGTCGCCAGGACCTCGTAGCCGGTGTCGGCGGCGGACGACTTCTCGCGGATGGTCGCGGCGTCCGCCACGCACCCCACCGCGTGGAACGCCCGCATCGGCTCGTCCCCGAAGCCCGCCGCGGGCCCCTTCTCCTCGGGCAGCGTGGCGTCCGGCAGGCCCTGCGCGGTGGGTGCGACCTCGCGTCCGTCCCGGATCGCGATCACCGCGAACCGGCGCTCGTCCTCGGGCAGCGCGGACAGATCGCGCATCATCGCCCGGTACCGCGCCTCGAACACGTTCAGGGGCAGCACGAGCCCCGGGAACAGGACCGAGTTGAGCGGAAAGAGGGGTAGCGAGGTCACGGCGTTAGCCTAGCCGCCCACGTTTTTGACTTTCCGGCCGTGGGGGTTGCTCGCCGTTGTGCGCTTTGCGGCGCCCCGCACGTACCTGTCTGCGGCGCCGCGGGTCGTCTCGCCGTTGCGCCTGCGGCGGGCTGGGTGGTTTGTGGGTGCGGTGACGGGCCTCCGGGGCCGGTTGTGTGGACTGCTGACGCTTTACGTCCACACA
>NZ_JAZBJP010000031.1:0-101099 GCF_036352915.1 Streptomyces bugieae | reverse complement strand
ACGTAGGGCGGGGCGGGGCGGGGGGAGGGGGAGCCCCCCCCGAGGAAGAGGGAAGCCGCCCCGCCCCGCCCTACGTCACAGCCCCACACCAACTGCGTACCGGCGTTGATGCAAGAGCGATGACGGGGCGGACGGTGGGGCGGGGGCGCTGTTAGCCTCACGGTCCCTGACCCACAACGGAGGAGACGTACGTGCGCAAGGCAGCACAGATCGCCGGGGCGGCAGCCATCGCCGCGATGCTGCTCAGCGGTTGCGGAAGCAGCGGCGACAACGGCAGCGACAGCAAGCCGAGCAAGACGCCGGAGGCTCCGACGTCGGCTCCGGGAAGCGCGGACAAGCCCGCGAGCCCCAAGGCGGTCGAGGGTGCCTGGAAGGCCGGTACGGACAGCAGCCCGCTGATCCTGGTGATCACCAAGGGCACGGTCGCGTTCAGCAACGGCCACAAGTCCGCGTGTCTGGGCAAGGTCCAGGAGATGGCCGGGATGACCATGGCCGCCCTCAAGTGCACCGACGGGGACACCACCCGCACCATGGGCACGCTCAAGGCCGGATCGGACGGCAAGACTCTGACCGTCGACTGGAAGAACGGCCCCACCGAGAAGTACACCAAGACCAGCGACGGCAGCGTGAAGATCCCCGACATGCCCGAGCTGCCGAGCGGGATGCCCAAGAGCTGACCGCCGGGCCCGCCGGACCGACCACTGGACGGTCGGCGGGGCCCTGCACGGCGAACGGCCGCCGTCCGGAACCCCCCGAGGGCTCCGGACGGCGGCCGTTGCCGCACGCGGTGCTGCGACGCACCGGGCACGTATCCGCGGTACCGGTACGGGTCCGGCGGTCGGCCAAGCCGAGGCCGGCCTCCCGCCGTTCAGCGCACGAAGACTCCCGCATGCCCTGCGAGGTCCAGGAAGTACTGCGGCGCCAGGCCCAGGACCAGGGTGGCGGTGACGCCGATGGCGATGGCCGTGGAGGTCAGCGGGCTGGGCACCGCCACGGTCGGGCCTTCGGCCTTGGGCTCGTTGAAGAACATCAGGACGATGACGCGGATGTAGAAGAACGCGGCGATGGCGGAGGAGATCACACCGACGACCACCAGCCAGCCCGCGCCGCTCTGCGCGGCCGCCTTGAAGACCGCGAACTTCCCGGCGAAACCGGAGGTCAGCGGGATGCCGGCGAAGGCCAGCAGGAACACCGCGAAGACCGCGGCGACCAGCGGCGAACGCCGGCCGAGGCCGGCCCACTTGGACAGCTGGGTGGCCTCGCCGCCCGCGTCCCGCACCAGGGTGACGACGGCGAACGCGCCGAGCGTCACGAAGGAGTAGGCGCCCAGGTAGAACAGCACCGAGGAGACGCCGTCCTTACTGGTGGCGATGACACCGGCGAGGATGAACCCGGCGTGCGCGATGGAGGAGTACGCCAGCAGCCGCTTGATGTCGGTCTGGGTGATGGCGACGATCGCGCCGCCCAGCATCGTGATGATCGCGACGCCCCACATCACCGGCCGCCAGTCCCAGCGCATGCCGGGCAGGACGACGTACAGCACCCGCAGCAGCGCACCGAACGCGGCGACCTTGGTGGCGGCCGCCATGAAGCCGGTGACCGGTGTCGGGGCGCCCTGGTAGACGTCCGGGGTCCACATGTGGAACGGGACCGCGCCGACCTTGAACAGCAGGCCCATCAGCACCAGCGCGCCGCCGATCAGCAGCAGTGCGTCGTTGCTCATCGTGCCGGCCAGGGCCGGGTCGATCTGCTTGGCGCCGTCCGAGACGACCTCGGCGATCCCGGCGTACGTCACCGTGCCCGCGTAGCCGTAGAGCAGGGCGACGCCGAACAGGAGGAAGGCGGAGGAAAACGCGCCGAGGAGGAAGTACTTGAGCGCGGACTCCTGCGACAGCAGCCGCTGGCGGCGGGCCAGTGCGCACAGGATGTACAGCGGGAGGGAGAAGACCTCCAGCGCGACGAAGAGCGTCAGCAGGTCGTTGGCCGCCGGGAAGATCAGCATGCCGCCGACCGCGAAGAGCAGGATCGGGAAGACCTCGGTGGTGGTGAACCCGGCCTTGACGGCGGCCTGTTCGGCGGCGCCGCCGGGGACGGCCGCGGGCTGGGCGGCGAAGGAGTCCACGTGTTTGCCGTGTGCCGCCGGGTCGAGCCGGCGCTCGGCGAAGGTGAAGACGGCGATCAGGGAGACCAGCAGGATCGTGCCCTGGAGGAACAGCGCGGGGCCGTCGACGGCGACGGCGCCCATCGCGGCGACATGGGCCTTGGACGAGCCGAATCCGGCGGCCGCCAGGCCGATCACCGCGGCGAACGCGGCGGCCAGCGCCACCAGGGACAGCAGCAGCTGGGAGTAGTAGCGGCTGCGGCGCGGGACGAAGGCCTCGATCATGATGCCGAGCACCGCGGCGCCGAGGACGATCAGGGTGGGCGAGAGCTGGGCGTACTCGATGTGCGGCCCCGGGATCTTGCCCGGTGCTCCGGCCGCCGCTGTCCACAGGCTGTGGACACTTGCCACGGAACTCATTTCGCGGCCTCCACATCTTGATCACTCGCGGCGTGACCGGCCCGGCCGCTGCCGGGCACGGCGTTCACCTGCACAGTGGGCTTGGGGTCCTTCTTGTCCACGACGGACAGGGTGTGCTCGACCGCCGGGTTGACCAGGTCGGTGAGCGGTTTGGGGTACACGCCGAGGAAGAGCAGCAGCGCGATCAGCGGCGCGACCACCACCAGTTCCCGGGCCCGCAGGTCGGGCATGGCGCTGACCTCGCTCTTCACCGGCCCGGTCATCGTCCGCTGGTAGAGGACGAGGACGTAGAGCGCGGCGAGGACGATGCCGAGGGTGGCGATGACGCCGATGACCGGGTAGCGGCTGAACGTGCCGACCAGGACGAGGAATTCGCTGACGAACGGGGCCAGGCCGGGCAGGGAGAGGGTGGCCAGGCCGCCGATCAGGAAGGTGCCGGCGAGCACGGGGGCGACCTTCTGGACGCCGCCGTAGTCCGCGATGAGCCGGGAGCCGCGGCGGCTGATGAGGAAGCCGGCGACCAGCATCAGGGCGGCGGTCGAGATGCCGTGGTTGACCATGTACAGGGTGGCGCCGCCCTGGCCCTGGGACGTCATGGCGAAGATGCCCAGGATGATGAAGCCGAAGTGGGAGATCGAGGCGTAGGCGATCAGCCGCTTGATGTCCCGCTGGGCGACCGCGAGCAGGGCGCCGTAGACGATGCTGATCAGGGCGAGGACCAGGATGACCGGGGTCGCCCAGCTGCTGGCCTCCGGGAAGAGCTGAAGGCAGAAGCGGAGCATGGCGAAGGTGCCGACCTTGTCGACCACGGCGGTGATCAGGACGGCGACGGGGGCGGTCGATTCGCCCATGGCGCCGGGCAGCCAGGTGTGCAGCGGCCAGAGCGGGGCCTTGACGGCGAAGGCGAAGAAGAAGCCGAGGAACAGCAGGCGTTCGGTGGTGGTGCCGATGTCCAGCTGCCCGGCCGCGCGGGCCTCGACGATCTGCGTCAGGGAGAAGGTGCCGGTGCCGAGCTGGTCGGCGGTGACGGCGTACAGCCCGATGACCGCGGCCAGCATGATCAGGCCGCCGGCGAGGTTGTAGAGCAGGAACTTCACCGCGGCCTGCGACCTGCGGTCCGCGGAGCGCTCCTCGCCGTCGGCGCCGGCGCGGTCCCCGAAGCCTCCGATGAGGAAGTACATCGGGATCAGCATGGCTTCGAAGAAGATGTAGAAGAGGAAGACGTCGGTGGCCTCGAAGGAGATCACCACCATCGCCTCGACGGCGAGGATCAGGGCGAAGAAGCCCTGGGTGGGCCGCCAGCGCCGGTTGGGCGTGGCTTCCTCCAGGGGGTCGGCGTCGTGCCAGCCGGCCAGGATGACGAACGGGATGAGCAGGGCGGTGAGCGCGATCAGGGCGACCGCGATGCCGTCCACGCCGAGTTCGTAGCGGACGCCGAAGTCGCTGATCCAGGCGTGCGATTCGGTGAGCTGGAAGGGACCCTTGGCGGTGGGGTCGAAGCGGAACGCGACGACGAGGGCCAGCGCGAAGGTGAGCAGGGAGAAGAGCAGCGCGAGCCATTTGGCCACGGTGCGCTTGGCGGCGGGCAGCGCGGCAGTGGCGATCGCGCCGATCGCCGGTACCACGGCCGTCGCCGTCAGCAGGGGAAACGACATGGCTCAGACACCCCTCATCAGCAGGGTCGCGGCGACGAGTACGGCGGCCCCGCCCAGCATCTGGACCGCGTAGGAGCGGACGAAGCCGCTCTGCAACTGGCGGAGCAGGCCGGAGAGTCCGCCCATGGAGGCGGCCGTGCCGTTGACCGCGCCGTCCACCAGGGTGTGGTCGAGCTGGACGAGGGTGGTGGTCAGGTGGCCGCCGCCGCGGACGAAGACGATGTGGTTGAAGTCGTCCTGGAGGAGGTCGCGGCGGGCGGCGCGGGTGAGCAGCGAGCCGCGGGGGGCGAGCGACGGGACCGGCCGGCGGCCGTACATCAGCCAGGCGACGCCGACGCCGAGGAAGAGGACGACGGTGGTGGCGGCGGTGACGGTCGTGGCGCTGACCGGGGAGTGGCCGTGCGCGAAGGACGTGACGGGCTCCAGCCACTTGACGAAGGCCTCGTTGAGGCTGAACAGGCCGCCGGCGAAGACCGATCCGATGGCCAGCACGACCATGGGGAGGGTCATGACCTTCGGCGACTCGTGCGGATGCGGCGGGGTGTACTCGCCGCCGGTTCCGGCGGCGGGTTCGGCGGAGGGCCGGTCCGGTGAGGGGGTGGGGGCGTTGCGCCAGCGCTCCTCGCCGAAGAACGTCATCAGCATCACCCGGGTCATGTAGAACGCGGTGATCGCGGCGCCCAGGAGGGCCGCGCCGCCGAGGATCCAGCCTTCGGTGCCGCCCTTGGCGAACGCCGCCTCGATGATCTTGTCCTTGGAGAAGAAGCCGGACAGGCCGGGGAAGCCGATGATCGCGAGATAGCCGAGGCCGAAGGTGATGAAGGTGATCGGCATGTACTTCCGCAGGCCGCCGTAACGGCGCATGTCGACCTCGTCGTTCATGCCGTGCATCACCGAGCCGGCGCCGAGGAAGAGGCCCGCCTTGAAGAAGCCGTGGGTGACCAGGTGCATGATCGCGAAGGCGTAGCCGATCGGGCCCAGGCCGGCGGCGAGGATCATGTAGCCGATCTGCGACATCGTCGAGCCGGCCAGGGCCTTCTTGATGTCGTCCTTGGCGCAACCGACGATCGCACCGAAGAGGAGGGTGACCGCGCCGACCGCGACGACGGCGGTCTGGGCGTCCGGTGCGGCGTTGAAGATCGCCCCGGAGCGGGTGATCAGATACACGCCGGCGGTGACCATCGTGGCGGCGTGGATCAGGGCGGAGACCGGGGTGGGGCCCTCCATGGCGTCCCCGAGCCAGGACTGCAGTGGTACCTGGGCCGACTTGCCGCAGGCGGCCAGCAGCAGCATCAGCCCGATGGCGGTGAGCTTGCCCTCGGAGGTGGCGCCGGTGGACGCGAGCACCGGGCCGAACGCGAACGTCCCGAACGTCGTGAACATCAGCATGATCGCGATGGACAGGCCCATGTCGCCGACGCGGTTGACCAGGAACGCCTTCTTGGCGGCGGTGGCGGCACTCGGCTTGTGCTGCCAGAACCCGATGAGGAGGTACGAGGCGAGGCCGACGCCCTCCCAACCGACGTACAGCAGGAGGTAGTTGTCGGCGAGGACGAGCAGCAGCATCGCCGCGAGGAAGAGGTTGAGGTAGCCGAAGAAGCGGCGGCGCCGTTCGTCGTGCTCCATGTAGCCGATCGAGTAGACGTGGATCAGTGAGCCGACGCCGGTGATCAGCAGGACGAAGGTCATGGACAGCTGGTCGAGCTGGAAGGCGACGTCGGCGCGGAAGCCGCCGACCGGGATCCAGCTGAACAGGTGCTGGTGCAGCGCCCGGTGGTCGGCGCTCCTGCCGAGCATGTCGGCGAAGAGCGCCACCCCGACGGCGAACGACGCCGCCGCGAAGAGGGTGCCGATCCAGTGGCCGGTGCGGTCGAGCCGTTTTCCGCCGCACAGCAGCAGGGCCGCACCGACCAGCGGTGCCGCGACGAGCAGCGCGATCAAGTTCTCCACTTTGGGCGACCCCTTACAGCTTCATCAGGCTGGCGTCGTCGACCGAGGCCGTATGACGGGTGCGGAAGATCGTCACGATGATCGCCAGGCCGACCACGACCTCGGCCGCGGCGACGACCATCGTGAAGAAGGCGATGATCTGGCCGTCCAGATTCCCGTGCAGGCGGGAGAAGGTGACGAAGGCGAGGTTGCAGGCGTTGAGCATCAGCTCGATGCACATGAACACCACGATGGCGTTCCGCCTGATCAGCACCCCGGCCGCGCCGATGGTGAACAGCAGGGCGGCGAGATAGAGGTAGTAGACCGGGTTCATTTCTTGGCGCCCTCCTTGTGCTCCTTCGGCGATGCGCCACCGGACGGCGGGGCTTCGGGCTCCTCGCCGGAGCCGCGGCCCAGCCAGTCCTCGGAGCGCCGCTCCAGCGCCTTCAGCTCGGCGAGCGACTCGCGGGAGACGTCCCGGATCTGGCCGCGGGCGCGCAGCGTCGGATTGACGGTCAGCTCGGACGGGGTGCCGTCGGGCAGCAGGCCGGGGATGTCCACGGCGTTGTGCCGGGCGTAGACGCCGGGGGCGGGCAGCGGCGGCACCTGCTTGCCCTCGCGGACCCGGGCCTCGGACTGCTCGCGCTGGGTCCTGACGCGCTCGGTGCGCTCCCGGTGGGTGAGCACCATCGCGCCGACGGCCGCCGTGATCAGCAGGGCGCCGGTGATCTCGAAGGCGAAGACGTACTTGGTGAAGATGAGCGCGGCCAGGCCCTGGACGTTGCCTCCGGCGTTGGCCTCGCCGAGGCCGTTGAACTCCTTGAGGGAGGCGTTGCCGATGCCGGCGATCAGCAGGATGCCGAAGCCGAGGCCCAGTCCGGCGGCGAGCCAGCGCTGGCCCTTGAGCGTCTCCTTGAGGGAGTCCGCGGCGGTGACGCCGACCAGCATGACGACGAACAGGAACAGCATCATGATCGCGCCGGTGTAGACGACGATCTGCACGACGCCGAGGAAGTACGCGCCGTTGGCGAGGTAGAAGACCGCCAGGACGATCATGGTGCCGGCGAGCGACAGGGCGCTGTGCACGGCCCGCTTCATCAGGATCGTGCAGAGGGCGCCGACGACGGCGACGGTGCCCAGGAGCCAGAACTGCACGGCCTCGCCGGTGGAGGCCGCGGCGGCGAGGGAGGTCATCGCTCGGTCACCTCCCGCGCGGCGGGCTCCTGCGGGCCGGTCGTGGCGGCGGCCTCCTGGGGCTGCTCGCCCTTGGACACCGCGACCTGACGGACCGTCCCCGGGGCGGCCTCGGTCACCAGGCCGTTGTAGTAGTCCTTCTCCGTCATGCCGGGGTGGATGGCATGCGGCGTGTCGACCATCGTGTCCTCCAGGCCGGCGAGCAGCTCCTCCTTGGTGTAGATGAGCGAGGTGCGGGACCGGTCGGCGAGTTCGTACTCATTGGTCATGGTCAGTGCGCGGGTGGGACAGGCCTCCACGCACAGGCCGCACAGGATGCAGCGCAGGTAGTTGATCTGGTAGACGCGGCCGTAGCGCTCGCCCGGGGAGTAGCGCTCCTCGTCGGTGTTGTCCGCGCCCTCGACGTAGATCGCGTCGGCCGGGCAGGCCCAGGCGCACAGCTCGCAGCCGATGCACTTCTCCAGCCCGTCCGGGTGCCGGTTGAGCTGATGGCGGCCGTGGAAGCGCGGCGCCGTCGGCTTCTTCTCCTCCGGGTACTGCTCGGTCAGCCGCTTCTTGAACATGGCCTTGAAGGTCACGCCGAAGCCGGCCACGGGGTTCTGGAACTCAGGCACCGTCGCCCCCCTTTCCGTCGGTTTCGTTTCCGTCACTGACAGTGTCCACCCGACCACTGACAATCAACTCACGCTGATGGCGCGGGCGTCGGCGCGGCACCGGCGGCAGGCTCTGCCCGGGCAGCGGCGGCACCGGGAACCCGCCGGCCATCGGGTCGAACGCCCCCTCGCCGTCCGGCTCCTCCTCGTTCTCGCCGCGCCGGAAGAAGTCCACGAGCAGCGAGATCAGCAGCAGCGCGACCGCGCCGCCGGCGACGTAGAGCACGATCTGGGAGAAGTTGTAGCCCTCGTTCTTCAGCGCCCGGACGCTGGCGACGAGCATCAGCCAGACCAGCGAGACCGGGATGAGGACCTTCCAGCCCAGCTTCATCAGCTGGTCGTAGCGCACCCGGGGGAGCGTGCCGCGCAGCCAGATGAAGAAGAACAGCAGCAGCTGCACCTTGATCGTGAACCACAGCATCGGCCACCAGCCGTGGTTGGCGCCCTCCCAGAACGTCGAGATCGGGTACGGGGCCCGCCAGCCGCCGAGGAAGAGGGTGGTCGCGACCGCCGAGACCGTCACCATGTTCACGTACTCGGCGAGCATGAACATCGCGAACTTGATGGACGAGTACTCGGTGTTGAAGCCGCCCACGAGGTCGCCCTCGGACTCCGGCATGTCGAACGGCGCCCGGTTGGTCTCCCCCACCATCGTCGCGATGTAGATGAGGAACGACACCGGCAGCAGCAGGATGTACCACCTGTTCTGCTGCGACTCCACGATGGTCGACGTCGACATCGACCCGGAGTACAGGAAGACCGAGGCGAAGGCGGCGCCCATGGCGATCTCGTACGAGATCATCTGCGCGCACGAGCGGAGACCGCCCAGCAGCGGGTACGTCGAGCCGGAGGACCAGCCCGCCAGCACGATGCCGTAGATGCCCACCGAGGCGGTGGCCAGGATGTAGAGGATGCCGATCGGCAGGTCGGTCAGCTGCATCGGGGTGCGGTGGCCGAAGATCGAGATCTCGTTGTCGGCCGGGCCGAACGGGACCACCGCGATCGCCATGAACGCCGGGATGGCCGCCACGATCGGCGCGAGGACGTAGACCAGTTTGTCGGCCCGCCGGACGACCAGGTCCTCCTTCAGCATCAGTTTGATGCCGTCGGCGAGCGACTGGAGCATGCCCCAGGGCCCGTGCCGGTTGGGGCCGATGCGCAACTGCATCCAGGCGACGACCTTGCGCTCCCACACGATGGAGAACAGCACCGTCAGCATCAGGAACGCGAAGCAGAAGACCGCCTTGATGACGACCAGCCACCACGGGTCGCGGCCGAACATCGACAGGTCCTCCTGGGCCAGCGCGGTCTGCGCGGCGGCCAGTTGACCGAGCTGCATCATGCGTCCACCTCCTTGGCCGGCTCCGGCGTGCCCGGGGCGGCGGAGATCCTCACCAGTTCGCCGGGGCGCGCACCGGTGTCGGCGGCGACGCCCCCGCCCGTGGAGTTGAGCGGCAGCCACACCACCCGGTCGGGCATCGGCGTGACCCGCAGCGGCAGCCGCACCGAGCCGGCCGGCCCGCTGACCGCCAGCACGTCGCCGTCCTTGACGCCGGTCTCGGCGGCGGTGGTCTCCGACAGCCGGGCGACGGCGGCGTGCCGGGTGCCGGCCAGCGCCTCGTCGCCTTCCTGGAGGACGCCCTGGTCCAGCAGCAGCCGGTGCCCGGCGAGCACCGCCTCGCCGGTGCCGGGCCGCGGCAGCGGCCGCCCGGTCTCCAGCGGGTCGCCCGCGTACGGGCCGTCCCAGTTGCCGAGCCGGGTCAGCTCGCGGCGTACGGAGGCGACGTCCGGCAGTGCCAGGTGGACGTCGAGGGCGTCGGCGAGCATGTGCAGCACCCGGGAGTCCGGCAGCAGATGGCGGCGGGTCATCTGGTCGGGCTTGAGCGCGGCCTCGAACAGCCGGGCCCGGCCCTCCCAGTTGAGGAACGTTCCTGCCTTCTCCACCACGGCCGCCACCGGGAGGACCACATCGGCCCGCTCGGTGACCTCGGAGGGCCGCAGCTCCAGGCTGACCAGGAACCCGACCTCGTCCAGGGCGGTCCGCGCCCGGGCCGGGTCCGGCAGGTCGGCGACCTCGACGCCGGCCACCAGCAGCGCGCTCAGCTCACCGGTCGCCGCGGCCTCGATGATCTGGCCGGTGTCCCGGCCGTGCCGGTGCGGCAGCGCGGCCACGCCCCAGGCGGCGGCGACCTCGTCGCGGGCCCGCGGGTCGGTGGCCGGCCGGCCGCCGGGCAGCAGACCGGGCAGCGCGCCCGCCTCCACCGCACCGCGTTCGCCCGCCCGCCGCGGGATCCACACCAGCCGCGCGCCGGTCGCGGTGGCGGCGCGCACCGCGGCGGTCAGCGCACCCGGCACCGCCGCCAGCCGCTCACCGACGACGATCACCGCGCCGTCCGCGCGCAGCGCCTCGGCCGCCGCGTGCCCCTCGCCGTCCAGGCCCGCCCGTCGTCCGCCACCGCCCTCCGCGGGAAGGCTCTCCGCGCCCGCTGCCTCGTTGCCGGCCAGCGCGTCCAGCCATTCCGTTTCGGTGCCGGGCGCGGCCGGCAGCAGCGTCCCGCCGGCCTTGATCAGCCCGCGGGAGGCGTAGGCGGCGAGCCCGAAGGTGCGCTGCCCGTACTTGCGGTGGGCCTTGCGCAGCCGCAGGAAGACGCCGGGCGCCTCCTCCTCCGCCTCGATGCCCGCCAGCAGCACGGCCGGCGCCTTCTCCAGGGCGGCGTACGTGACCCCGTCGCCCCCGAGGTCACGGCCACGGCCGGCGACCCGGGCCGCCAGGAAGTCCGCCTCCTCGGCGCTGTGCGCCCGGGCCCGGAAGTCGATGTCGTTGGTGTGCAGCGCGATCCGGGCGAACTTGGCGTACGCGTAGGCGTCCTCGACGGTGAGCCGGCCGCCGGTCAGCACACCGGTACGGCCCTTGGCCGCGGCCAGCCCGCGGGCCGCCGCCGCGAGGGCCGTCGGCCAGCTCGCCGGCTCCAGTTCCCCGGACTCCGCGTTGCGCACCAACGGGTGCTCCAGCCGGTCACGCTGCTGCGCGTACCGGAAGGCGAAGCGCCCCTTGTCGCAGATCCACTCCTCGTTGACCTCCGGGTCGTTCGCCGCCAGCCGCCGCATGACCTTGCCGCGCCGGTGGTCGGTGCGCGTCGCGCAGCCGCCCGCGCAGTGCTCGCACACCGACGGCGACGACACCAGGTCGAAGGGGCGGGAGCGGAAGCGGTAGGCGGCCGAGGTGAGCGCGCCGACCGGGCAGATCTGGATGGTGTTGCCGGAGAAGTACGACTGGAAGGGGTCGCCCTCCCCCGTGCCGACCTGCTGGAGCGCGCCGCGCTCGACCAGCTCGATCATCGGGTCGCCGGCGATCTGGTTGCTGAAGCGGGTGCAGCGCGCGCACAGCACGCACCGCTCACGGTCCAGCAGCACCTGGGTGGAGATCGGCACCGGCTTGGCGAACGTGCGCTTCTTCCCCTCGAAGCGCGAGTCCGGGTCACCGACCTGCATCGCCTGGTTCTGCAGCGGGCACTCGCCGCCCTTGTCGCAGACCGGGCAGTCCAGCGGGTGGTTGATCAGCAGCAGCTCCATCACGCCGCGCTGCGCCTTCTCGGCCACCGGCGACGTCAGCTGCGACTTGACGACCATGCCGTCGGTGCAGGTGATCGTGCAGGACGCCATCGGCTTGCGCTGGCCCTCGACCTCCACGATGCACTGCCGGCAGGCGCCCGCGGGGTCCAGCAGCGGGTGGTCGCAGAAGCGCGGGATCTCGATGCCGAGGAGTTCGGCGGCGCGGATGACCAGCGTCCCCTTGGGGACGGAGATCTCGATGCCGTCGATCGTCAGGGTGACGAGGTCCTCCGGGGGGACCGCGGCGGAGCCGCTGCTCGACCCCGTAGTGGTGACGGTCATGCATTCACCCCCAGGTGAGCGTCGTTGTCGGCCCACAGGGTCGACTTGGCGGGGTCGAACGGGCAGCCCTTGCCGGTGATGTGCTGCTCGTACTCCTCGCGGAAGTACTGGAGCGAGGAGAAGATCGGCGAGGCGGCGCCGTCGCCGAGCGCGCAGAACGACTTGCCGTTGATGTTGTCGGCGATGTCGGCGATCTTGTCGAGGTCGGCCATCCGGGCACGGCCCGCCTCGATGTCGCGCAGCAACTGCACCAGCCAGTACGTCCCTTCACGGCAGGGCGTGCACTTGCCGCAGGACTCGTGCGCGTAGAACTCGGTCCAGCGGGTGACCGCCCGCACGACGCAGGTGGTCTCGTCGAAGCACTGCAGCGCCTTGGTGCCGAGCATCGAGCCGGCCGCGCCGACGCCCTCGTAGTCGAGGGGCACGTCGAGGTGCTCGTCGGTGAACATCGGCGTGGAGGAACCGCCGGGCGTCCAGAACTTCAGCCGGTGGCCGCGGCGCATCCCGCCGCTCATGTCGAGCAGCTGGCGCAGCGTGATGCCCAACGGGGCTTCGTACTGGCCCGGGTTGGCGACGTGGCCGCTGAGCGAGTAGAGCGTGAAGCCCGGGGACTTCTCGCTGCCCATCGACCTGAACCAGTCTTTTCCTCTGGTGAGGATCGCGGGAACGGATGCGATGGATTCGACGTTGTTGACGACAGTGGGGCAGGCGTAGAGGCCGGCCACCGCGGGGAAGGGAGGACGCAGCCGGGGCTGTCCGCGACGGCCCTCCAGGGAATCCAGCAGCGCGGTTTCCTCACCGCAGATGTACGCGCCGGCGCCCGCGTGCACGATCACGTCCAGGTCGAGCCCCGACCCCAGGATGTTCTTTCCGAGGAAGCCCGCCGCGTAGGCCTCGCGCACGGCTTCGTGCAGCCGGCGCAGCACGGGTACGACCTCACCGCGCAGATAGATGAAGGCGTGGTGCGCACGGATCGCGTGACAGGCGATCACGATCCCTTCGATGAGGGCATGCGGGTTGGCGAAGAGGAGGGGGATGTCCTTGCAGGTCCCCGGCTCCGATTCGTCAGCGTTGACAACGAGATAGTGCGGTTTGCCGTCGCCCTGCGGAATGAACTGCCATTTCATTCCGGTGGGGAAGCCCGCGCCGCCGCGGCCGCGCAGACCGGAGTCCTTGACGTAGGCGATGACGTCGTCGGGGGACATCGCGAGCGCCTTGCGCAGGCCCTCGTAGCCCTCGTGCCGGCGGTAGGTCTCCAGCGTCCAGGACTCGGGCTGGTCCCAGAAGGCGGACAGGACGGGCACGAGGAGCTTCTCGGGGCTGGCCTCTCCCCCGGCCGGTGGCCGGGAGGAGCCCCCGTGTTCGGCTGCCACGGTCATCACTCCCCCTCCTTAGCGGTGGGCCCGGCCGCATCGTTGCCGCGGGGCGGAGCCCCTTCGTCCGGGGCGGTGGCGGGAGACGGGTGGGCGGTATCGGAGGCCGAGGTTTCCTGCGGGGCGTCGTGGGAGCTGGGGTGTCCCGCGGGCGCCTGCTCGCCGGTGTGGCCGCCGGGGGGTTCGCCGGCGGTGCCCTCCTCGGGGCGCCCGCCCTCGCCGGCGCGGGGCGACACGACGTGATCGGCGCCGGCGCCGCGGCCGGGCGCGGCCTCGCCCTTGGCCAGGCGGAGCCCGATCAGCGAGGCGGGTCCGGCGCTCCCGGTGGCGGCGGTGGCACCCGGCCGCTCGTCGGGAAACCCGGCGAGGATGCGGGCGGTCTCCTTGAAGGTGCACAGCGGTGCGCCGCGGGTGGGTTCGACGGTCCGGCCGGCCCGCAGGTCGTCGACGAGCTGCCGGGCGGACTCCGGCGTCTGGTTGTCGAAGAACTCCCAGTTGACCATCACGACGGGCGCGAAGTCGCAGGCGGCGTTGCACTCGATGTGTTCGAGGGTGACGGCGCCGTCCTCGGTGGTCTCGCCGTTGCCGACGCCGAGGTGCTCCTGGAGCTCCTCGAAGATGGCGTCGCCGCCCATCACCGCGCAGAGCGTGTTGGTGCAGACCCCGACCTGGTAGTCACCGCCGGCCTTGCGCCGGTACATGGAGTAGAAGGTCGCCACGGCGGTGACCTCGGCGGTGGTGAGGTCCAGCAGCTCGGCGCAGAAGCGGATGCCGGTGCGGGTGACGTGCCCGTCCTCGGCCTGGACGAGGTGCAGCAGCGGCAGCAGCGCCGAGCGCGGGCCGGGGTAGCGGGCGATCACCTCCTTGGCGTCCGCCTCCAGCCGGGCCCGGACGTCGGCCGGGTAGTCGGGGGCGGGGAGCGCGGGCATCCCCAGACTGGTGGGGCTTGCGGGGGCTCCCTGCGGAGAAGACGCAGTGGTCACCGGTCGACGCCTCCCATCACGGGGTCGATGGACGCGACGGCGACGATGACGTCGGCGACCTGGCCGCCTTCGCACATCGCCGCCATGGCCTGCAGGTTGGTGAAGGACGGGTCGCGGAAGTGCACCCGGTAGGGGCGGGTGCCGCCGTCGCTGACCGCGTGCACGCCCAGCTCGCCCTTGGGTGACTCGACGGCCGCGTAGGCCTGCCCGGGCGGGACCCGGAAGCCCTCGGTCACGAGCTTGAAGTGGTGGATCAGGGCCTCCATCGAGGTGCCCATGATCTTCTTGATGTGGTCGAGGGAGTTGCCCAGGCCGTCCGGGCCGAGCGCCAGCTGGGCGGGCCAGGCGATCTTCTTGTCCGCGACCATCACCGGCCCGGGTTCGAGCCGGTCCAGGCACTGCTCGATGATCCGCAGCGACTGCCGCATCTCCTCCAGCCGGATCAGGAACCGCCCGTAGGCGTCGCAGGTGTCGGCGGTCGGGATGTCGAACTCGTAGTCCTCGTAACCGCAGTACGGCTGTGTCTTGCGCAGGTCGTGCGGCAGGCCGGCGGAGCGGACGATGGGCCCGGTGGCGCCGGTGGCCATGCAGCCGGCCAGGTCGAGGTAGCCGATGCCCTCCATGCGGCCCTTGAAGACCGGGTTGCCGGTGGCGAGCTTGTCGTACTCGGGGAGGTTCTTGCGCATCTTCTTGACGAAGGCGCGCACCTGGTCGACGGCGCCCGGGGGCAGGTCCTGGGCCAGGCCGCCGGGCCGGATGTAGGCGTGGTTCATCCGCAGGCCGGTGATCAGCTCGTAGATGTCGAGGATCAGCTCGCGGTCCCGGAAGCCGTAGATCATGATCGTGGTGGCGCCCAGCTCCATGCCGCCGGTGGCGATGCACACCAGGTGGGAGGAGAGCCGGTTGAGTTCCATCAGCATCACGCGGACGACCGAGGCCCGGTCGGGGATGTCGTCGGTGATGCCGAGCAGCTTCTCCACGGCCAGGCAGTAGGCCGTCTCGTTGAAGAAGGGGGTGAGGTAATCCATCCTCGTCACGAAGGTGGTGCCCTGCGTCCAGGTCCGGTATTCGAGGTTCTTCTCGATGCCGGTGTGGAGGTAGCCGATGCCGCAGCGGGCCTCGGTGACGGTCTCCCCGTCGATCTCCAGGATCAGCCGGAGCACGCCGTGCGTGGACGGGTGCTGCGGCCCCATGTTGACGATGATCCGCTCGTCGTCGGACTTCGCCGCGGACGCCGCGATCTCGTCCCAGTCGCCGCCGGTGACGTTGTAGACGGTGCCCTCGGTGGTCTCCCGGGCGAGCGACTCGGTCGTGTCGAAGTCGCTGGACGTGCGGTGGCCGTTCGGGGAGTGGGAGTGCGGTGCAGTAGTCATCAGCTGTACGACCTCCGCTGGTCGGGAGCCGGGATCTGGGCGCCCTTGTACTCGACGGGAATGCCGCCGAGCGGGTAGTCCTTGCGCTGCGGGAAGCCCTGCCAGTCGTCCGGCATCATGATCCGGGTCAGCGCGGGATGGCCGTCGAAGACCAGGCCGAAGAAGTCGTAGGTCTCGCGCTCGTGCCAGTCGTTGGTCGGGTAGACCGCGACGAGCGAGGGGATGTGCGGGTCCGCGTCCGGCGCGGAGACCTCCAGCCGGATCAGCCGGTTGTGGGTGATCGAGCGCAGGTGGTAGACGGCGTGCAGCTCGCGGCCCTTGTCGCCGGGGAAGTGGACGCCGCTGACGCCGGTACACAGCTCGAAGCGGAGCGCCGGGTCGTCGCGCAGGATCCGGGCGACCGCCGGGAGGTACTCCCGCTCGATGTGGAAGGTCAGCTCGCCGCGGTCGACGACGGTCTTCGGGATGACGTTCTCGGGGACCAGCCCCTGTTCGTCGAGGGCGCCCTCCAGTTCGTCGGCGATCTCGTCGAAGTCCCCGTACGCTTCCCGGGCGCCGGGCCCGCCGTACGGCCGGGAGGTCGCACCGGGCAGTCGGACGGTCCGGACCAGGCCGCCGTAGCCGCTGGTGTCGCCGCCGTTGTCGGCGCCGAACATCCCGCGGCGGGTGGCGATCACCTCGCCGGTGTCGTCGCGCTGCGTCGGGACGGCCTCGCCGTTGGCGTTGTCGCCGCGCGGCTCGTCGTCCGGACGCTCGGGGTTCTTCTGCTCACTCACCGCAGCAGCCCCTTCATCTCGATCAGCGGGAGCGCCTTGAGCGCCGCTTCCTCGGCCTCGCGGGCGGCCTGCTGCTGATTGACCCCGAGCTTGGTGTGCTGGATCTTGTCGTGGAGCTTGAGGATGGCGTCCATCAGCATTTCGGGGCGCGGTGGGCAGCCCGGGAGATAGATGTCGACGGGCACGATGTGGTCGACGCCCTGCACGATCGCGTAGTTGTTGAACATGCCGCCCGAGGAGGCGCAAACCCCCATGGAGATCACCCACTTCGGGTTCGGCATCTGGTCGTAGACCTGCCGCAGCACGGGGGCCATCTTCTGGCTGACCCGGCCGGCCACGATCATCAGGTCCGCCTGCCGCGGGGAGCCGCGGAAGACCTCCATGCCGAAGCGGGCCAGGTCGTAGCGGCCGGCGCCGGTCGTCATCATCTCGATGGCGCAGCAGGCCAGCCCGAAGGTCGCCGGGAAGACCGATGACTTGCGCACCCAGCCCGCGGCCTGTTCGACGGTGGTCAGCAGAAAGCCGCTGGGCAGCTTCTCTTCAAGTCCCATGGGTGGCCCCTAGTCCCATTCCAGGCCGCCACGACGCCATACATAGGCGTAGGCGACGAAGACGGTGAGCGCGAAGAGGAGCATCTCGACGAGCCCGAACAGTCCCAGGGCGTCGAAGGTGACGGCCCAGGGATAGAGGAAGACGATCTCGATGTCGAAGACGATGAAGAGCATCGCCGTCAGGTAGTACTTGATCGGGAAGCGACCGCCACCGGACGGTTGTGGCGTCGGCTCGATCCCGCATTCGTACGCCTCGAGCTTGGCCCGGTTGTAGCGCCTGGGCCCGATGAGCGCGGCCATGACGACGGAGAAGATCGCAAAGCCTGCCCCGAGGGCTCCTAGTACGAGGATGGGCGCGTAAGCGTTCACCGTCCCCGCTCCCTTCAGTCGACGATGACTGGATGGCGGTCCGCCCGGGCCCCTTCGCCGCCCCTCGGAGATCGTGCACATGTGAGGCAGTTCACAAGCCCGAACCGCCTGCATCTTATGCCTGCTGGTCTGTGATCTGCGACACGGGGGTGAACAACGCCTTTGTGATCTTCACCACCCGGCGAAGGATCATGAAGCCGGATGAGCGGTGATCTTCATACGTGAAGCGCGCGAGTGATCACGAGAGGTGACATTCACACGGGTTACCGCTGGTCAGCACGGGTTGGCCAATATCAAGTGGTGGCCGCCCAAGGCAAATTGGCACCGACCCGCCTCAACTGATATAAGCGCGCCGCTTCGTGGCCGCGACCCGTTCGTGACCCCGCCGTGATCGTCGGCGCGTGCCCGCGTTCACGAAGTCGGACCCCCGTCGGGTCACGAGGACATAACGGGCCGGATCACGGGAACATAACGGACACTCAGCAGTGACCTATCCCACGCTATTTCGTGCACTAAGTCCTTGACGCCTGGGAAGCCTTGGCGTGGCGCGTAGGGAAGTGGTAAGCCGCCTCCGGACCCCTACGGACCCTCAAATGCCGTGCGTAGGAACATGATCGCGAAATTCGGACATCGCGCCGGCGGAGCCTCGGGCGGCGATAAGTCCCTTTTATTCATCGCGTACGCGTCAAGTGTGGCGCACTGCACTCTTGTTGGCAGCAACCAGCGGCTCCTGATAGCCGTTGGGCCATGTCCCCGAACGCACTCATACCCAGCCACCGGAAGCCCCGCCGCCCTTCCGCGTCCTCCCGGGCGCTGCGCGCGGGTGTGACCGGTGGCTTCCTCACCCTCGCGGTGACCGGCGCGACCGTGCCGGCCAACGCCGCGGAAAAGCCCGTCTCCGAGACCCAGGAGATGCCGACGATCACGACGGCGCTGGCAACCAGCGCCGCCCAGAGCGCCGACACCGCCGAGCAGGTCGCGTTCAACTACGAGCGCCAGGCGCTCCAGGACAGTGCCTTCTCCAAGGCCGCCAAGGCAGCGGAGAAGCACAAGGCCGAGGCCGTGAAGAAGGCCAAGGCCGAGGCGAAGAAGAAGGCCGAGGAAGCCCGCAAGGCCAAGGAGGCCGCCCAGGCCCGGGCCTCGCGCTCCGCCGAGCGGACCACCCTGTCGGCGCCGTCCGCCGGCACCGGCTCCACCGCCACCCTCGTCTCCTTCCTCAAGGCCCAGCTGGGCAAGGCGTACGTCATGGGAGCCAGCGGCCCCTCCTCGTACGACTGCTCCGGCCTCACCCAGGCCGCCTTCAGCCAGATCGGCATCGACCTGCCGCGCGTGTCGCAGGACCAGTCGACGCAGGGCACCCAGGTCGGCCTCGACAACCTCCAGGTCGGCGACATCCTCTACTGGGGCAGCGCCGGCAGCGCCTACCACGTCGCCGTCTACGTCGGCGGTGGCAAGTTCATCGGCGCCCAGAACCCCAGCACCGGCATCGTCGAGCGCCCGCTCAGCTACGACATGCCGACCGGCGCGGTGCGCGTCCTGTAGGACCCCCGCCGGATCATCGGCCCCCGCAGGGGCCGGCACGCACGAGGACCGCCTCTCCTTCGGGAGGGGCGGTCTTTTGCCCTGCAATGGGGGCCGGTTGTCCGGAATTCGGGCCCGTCGTCCGTATCGCGCCGTCACCGCGGGGCGGTGTGCGCCGTTGCATCTCTCGCCATGTCCGTACCCCGCACCGGGGCACGAGAGAGGGATCCCGCGCACCGATGACCACGCGCCTGACCACCCGTACGACCACCCGCCCGACCCTCCGTACGACCATCCCGCGGACCGCCCGCCACCCCGGCCACCGCCTCGCCGGCCGGGCCGCCACCGCCGCCGCGCTCGCCGGCGCCCTCGGCCTGGGCGCCGTCCCCGCCGCGACCGCCGCCGGTACGGACCACGGCGGCGGCTGGCACCAGGACGGCCTGTCGCTGAACGCCGCCGAGAACAGGAAGGTGGACGCCTTCGTGGCCCGCGCCCGCCGCGCCGAGCGCTCCATCAGCCCCGAGGTCCGCGCCGCCGCCAAGATCAGCCACGCCGAACTCGTCGGCTTCGACCACCGGCTGAAGTCACCGGACTCGCTGAAGCGGAAGGTCGCCACCGCGATGCGACAGACCCCGGGACGGACCGTCGACGAGTCGCTCGGCAAGATCAACGACGCGGTCCGGTTCACGCTCCAGTGGCCGGACGCGAAGTACGGCCAGGGCGTCACCACCGCCTCCGCGCTGCTGTCCGCCTGGGGCAACGACTCCACCCGCTGGTCCAACACCTGGGACCGCACCGACGGCTACAAGGCGATCAACTCCGCCTGGCGCGCGCCCCGCTCCCACCAGCTCTTCGAGGTCCAGTTCCACACCCCGCGGAGCAAGGCCGCCCAGCTGGAGACGCACAAGCTGTACGAGGAGCAGCGCCTGCCCAACACCCCGCCCGAGCGGGTCCACGAGCTCCAGGAGAAGCAGAACGCGATCTTCGCGGCGGTACCGGTCCCGCCGGGCGCGGAACGGCTGACCGCCCCGTCCCGCCGTCTCTCCCCCGACCCGGCCCGCCGCCTGCCGAACCCGGACCGGAACCCCGAGCCGGGCCGGAACCCCGAGCCGGACCGGAACCCCGAGCCGGGCCGGAACCCTGAACCGAGCCGGGACACGAAGCCGAACCCGAACCCGAGCCTGGATCCGGTGAACTCGCATTAAATCCCGCCCGCTCGGGACCGAACGGGACACAGTTCGCTGACGGAACGAGCCGGCCGGGGCCCGTGCCCCGGCCGGCTCGCGCACGCCCGCCTCCGCGTCACCCCTGCGCGGCCCTCACCCCTTCACGAAGGCCAGCACATCCGCGTTGAGCTGCTCGTGGTGGCTGGCGTAGATGCCGTGCCCGGCCGTCGGGTACTCCTCGTACACCGCACCGGGGATCAGCCGGGCGGTCCGCCGGCCGGTGAGCTCCACCGGGGCGGACATGTCGGCCGCACCATGGATGACCAGCACCGGGACGTCGATGTCCGGCAGCGTGGCCCGCTGATCGTTGAACAGCGACTCCCGCTGCGCCTGCAGCGTCGCCCACGGCGAGGCCGACAGGCACTGCGCCAGGGTGTGGTCCACCAGGGCCGGGGAGACGTCGTTGCCCAGGTGGGTGGCGAAGAACGCCTGCGCCTGACGGGTCAGCCACTTGGGCCGGTCCTTCCGCAGCTGCGCCATCGTCGCCGCCACCGCCTCCTCCGGCACACCGTCCGGGTTGTCGTCGGTAGCTGCCAGGAACGGCAGCATCGCCGCGATCAGCACCGCCCGGGTGACCCGCTCCGAGCCGTGCCGCGTCAGATAGCGCGCGATCTCCGCACCGCCCAGGGAGTGCCCGATGAGGGTGACGTTCCGCAGGTCGAGGTGGTCGAGCAGGGCGGCCAGGTCGTCAGCGGTGGAGTCGATGTCGTACCCGCCGGCGGGCCGGTCCGAGCGGCCGTGACCACGCCGGTCGAACGCCACACAGCGGAAGCCCATCTCCGCGAAGAACGGGAGCTGGTACTCCCACATCTCGGTGTTCAGCATCGAGCTCGCCACGAACACCAGCGTCTCGCCCGTCCCGTACTCCTCGTACCACAGCTGCGTACCGTCGTGCGTCTCGAAGAACATGCCGCTTCCTCCCCGCTGCGAGCGGCTCCTGCCGCCCGGTGTCCTTGACGCACACAAGCTTCGCGGCAGGACCCCGGCGGCTCAATTACCCATGAGGTCATGTGGCCCTGGGGGCAGTGTCCGTGGGGTCAGTGGCCATGGGGTCAGTGGCCATGAGGTCAGGGTCGAGGCCCGGTGGTCGCCGGCCCGCTCCGGCCGGCTGCCGGGAGAAGGTGACAGGGCGGCCGGAAGGATTCCGGCCGCCCTGTCACAGGTCGTGGGCGCTCCGCGCCTTCCCGCTACGCCTTCGGCGCGACCTTGCTCAGCCCGTTGATGATCCGGTCCATCGCGTCGCCGCCCGTCGGGTCGGTGAGGTTGGCCAGCATCTTCAGCGTGAAGCGCATCAGCAGCGGATGGGTCAGCCCGCGCTGGGTCGCGATCTGCATGACCTTCGGGTTGCCGATCAGCTTCACGAAGGCCCGGCCGAGCGAGTAGTAGCCGCCATAGGTGTCCTTGAGGACCTTCGGGTACCGCTGCAGCGCCAGCTCCCGCTGCGCGTACGTGGCACGCGCCTGCGCCTGCACGATCACCTCCGCCGCGATCGCCCCCGACTCCATGGCGTACGCGATGCCCTCACCGTTGAACGGGTTGACCAGGCCGCCCGCGTCACCGACGAGCAGCAGCCCCTTGGTGTAGTGCGGCTGCCGGTTGAAGGCCATCGGCAGCGCCGCGCCGCGGATCGGGCCGGTCATGTTCTCCGGCGTGTACCCCCACTCCTCCGGCATCGACGCGCACCACGCCTTGAGGATCTCCCGCCAGTCCAGCTCCCGGAACGCCGCGGAGGTGTTCAGCACGCCCAGCCCGACGTTGCTCGTCCCGTCGCCCATCCCGAAGATCCAGCCGTAGCCCGGCAGCAACCGGTCCTGCGCACCGCGCCGGTCCCACAGCTCCAGCCAGGACTCCAGGTAGTCGTCGTCGTGCCGCGGCGACGTGAAGTACGTACGGACCGCGACACCCATCGGACGGTCCTCGCGGCGGTGCAGGCCCATCGCCAGCGAGAGCCGGGTGGAGTTGCCGTCGGCGGCCACCACGAGCGGGGCGTGGAAGGTGACCGGGGTCTTCTCCTCACCGAGCTTGGCGTGCACACCGGTGATGTGGCCGGTCAGCTCGTTCACGATCGGCGCGCCCACGTTGCAGCGCTCGTACAGCCGCGCGCCGGCCTTCTGCGCCTGCCGCGCCAGCTGCTCGTCGAAGTCGTCGCGCTTGCGGACGAGCCCGTAGTCCGGGAAGGAGGCGAGTTCCGGCCAGTCCAGCTGGAGCCGGGAGCCGCCGCCGATGATCCGCAGACCCTTGTTGCGCAGCCAGCCCGCTTCCTCCGAGATGTCGATGCCCATCGCCACCAGCTGCTTGGTCGCGCGCGGCGTCAGCCCGTCACCGCAGACCTTCTCCCGCGGGAACGCGGTCTTCTCCAGCAGCAGCACGTCCAGACCGGACTTGGCGAGGTGGTACGCGGTGGCCGAACCGGCCGGCCCGGCACCGACGACGATCACATCCGCGGTGTTCTCCGAGAGGGCGGTGCTCTCCGAAAGGGCGGCGGTCTCCGAGAGGACGGTGTTCACGGAATCGGTCGCGGGCTCGGTCGCGGACTCGGACTCGGGCGCGGGCTCGGACGCGGACTCGGTCACGGCGGTGTCTCCCGGAAGTCGATATCTGGATATCTGGGTGCCGACCGGCACCGGGCATGTGCAGTCTATGGGGGCCCCGGTGATCAGCACCTGAAGGGTTGTCCCATGAAGCCGAAGGGTTGTGCCGTGACGTCCCAGACCCCGCCGACCGCGCCCCAGCACCCGCCGACCACCTCCCGGACCCCGTCGGCCGTGCCCGGTCCGCGCCCGGACCGGCCGCTGCCCGCCGTCGAACTCCGCGTGCCCACCGACGAGGACGCGCTGCACTGGCACCGGGTCTTCAACGATCCGGAGGTCATGGAATTCCACGGCGGCGCCCCCGCCGAACTCTCCGTCTACGAAGAATTCACCGCCCGCCAGCGCCGCCACCACGCCGAACTCGGCTTCTGCCTCTACACCCTGCTCGACCCGGCCGACGGCGCCGTCATGGGCTTCACCGGCGCCCAGCCCTGGCCCAGGGACTGGGGCCCGGCGGGCGAGATCGAGATCGGCTGGCGCCTCGGCCGCGCGTACTGGGGCAAGGGCTACGCCACCGCCGCGGCCATCGCGGCCCTGGAAGCCGTACGAGCAGCGGGCGTACCGGACGTCGTCGCCATGGTCGACGCCCGCAACGCCCGCTCGATCGCGGTCACCCGCCGCCTGGGCATGCACCACGCCGAAACGCTGCTGAACCCGGTGAACGGACGGACGGCGCACTGCTACCGGTTGGAGGTGTGAGGGGACCGTGCGAGGGGGCAGGGTGGGTGTGCCGGCCCTGCCCCCTCCCTCGGCTCATCGCCTGGTCATCGCCTGGTCAGTGCCTGGTCAGCGCCTGGTTATCGGCTGGTCCACGTCCACGTCGGTCCACGTCCACATCAGTCCACGTCCACGTCGCTGACGGACCAGGTGCTGAGCGCCGTGCTGAAGACCTTGTCGTTCTCCGGGTCGTACAGCGCTTCCAGGCACTCGTAGTAGACGCTGTACTCGGTCCCGTCCTCGGCCACGTACGCCTGGTCGATGGCGTGCACGGTGTTCCCGGTGTCGTTGACGTACGTGAACTCCCAGCGGGCGCCCGGGCGATGGGCGAAGGTGTTCTTCTTCAGCTCCACCCGCTGGTAGTTCGTCCGCTTCTCGGCGCCCTTCTCCATATTCTCGAAGTTCCCGTACGAGGACGTCGGGGCGTGTGCGATGACCCCGATACGCAGGTACTGCTTGCCGACCGGGGCCGTGTAGTCGACCTGGGTGCCCTTCACCGAACGCGTCCAGTCGCTCTTCACGGCGAGCGAGAACCCGTAAGGGTCGTACTTCTGGACGAAACCGTCGGGGAGGCCGGCGGTCGGGCCCGGGGTGGGGCCTCCCGCGGGGTCACCGGTCGTCGTGGGGGCGGGGGACGGCGACGGGGACGCCGAGGCCGACGCCCCACCGGCCTTGTCGGCGGTGTCCGACTTGGGGTCGCCGGCGTCCTTGCGATTGCCGGTGTTGTTGCGGTTTCCGGCTTCCTTCTGGTTGCCGGCGTCATGGCTGCCGGAGTCCCGATGGGCCAGGAAATACAGCCCGCCCGCGGTCGCACCCCCACCGACCAGGAACGCGGCCAACGCCAGCGCCACCCACGTCACGACCCGGGGCCGCGACCGCGCCTCGGCCGGGGCGTCGGCCACAGGGGCGTCGGCCACCGGGGCGTCGGACGGGGCGGCCTCAAGAGCCCCGGACGAGGCCGGAGGCACCGGAGGCACATCCGGCACGGCCACCGGGGCGCCGGGCGGAACCGGAGCGGAGGGAACCGGAACGGAGGGAACCGGAACGGAGGGCCGAGCCGGGGCGCCGCCCTCCGGGGACGGGACGGGATCATCGCCCGCCGCGGGCGGCTGGACGGGCGCACCGCCCGCCGCCGGAGCACCCCCCGCCACCGGGGCCGGAACGAACGCCGCAGCCCCGGGCGCCACACCCGGCCCAGGCGCCAGCGGAGACGTCGGAGGCATCAGCGGCATCAGCGGCGGCGCCCCCGCGGCCCCCGTCATCCGCCGCAGATACGAAACGACCAGCACCGCCCCGAACACCCACAACAGCGCGAACAGCAGCGTCTCCGCACCGCCCACGGCGATCTCGCCATGAGCGCCCAGGGACTCGCCGCCTCCGTACCCACTGCCGTAACCGCCGTAGCCCTCGCCATAGCCACCGCCGTAGCCATCGCCGTAGCCACCGCCCGCCCGGAACGCCGCGCTCGCGCTCGCCCCCGCGACCAGCACCAGCGCCATCAGAGAAACCACGAAGAGGCCCGCGGACAGCAGTTGTTCACGGCGGTCGGCACTGCGCCGTACGACCAGGAAACCGACGAGCAGCGCACAGACCAGCCCGCCGACGATGACCCCGAACAGCGTCCAGCCGCCGCCCTGGTCCCCCAGCTCGCCGTAGCCGATCGACTGACGGCCGGAGGGGTCGAGGAACGGGATGTCCGGAAGGGTCCACTCCGCATTCAGCGGCGCACCCCAGGCCATCGCGAGGGCCAGCGCACCGATGTTGGGCAGCAGCACCAGCATCGCCACTACAGCGCCGCCGCTGATGTCCTGCTTCGCCGTGGCGAGCATCGTCACGACCGTGACGATCCCGGCCAGGGTGACCACGGTCAGCAGCGCGAACAGCGCGGTACGCAGCGCGCCGACGGCGAGTTGCCACGCGGGCCGGGCGGCGAGCCACGCCCCCGCCTCGGCGCGGGCCGTCGCCACCCCGCCAACCAACGCCGCCAGCAGGAACGACCACAGCAACGAGAGGAACGGCGCCGACGACAACTCCACGCCGTCGTACGAAGGCTGCGCCAGCAACCCCAGCACGAAACTCCCCGCCCCACACAGCACCGCAACCCGCAGCACCGCTTCCACCACACCGGTCCCACCGGTCCTACTGACCCCACCGGTCCCACTGGCCATGCCGGCCCCACCAGCGACACCAGCGATGCCGGCCATTCCAGCACCCGGCGCCCCGGAAGCCCCCAGCGACATCGGGGCAGCACCGGACGACATCGGGCCAGTACCGGAGGACATGGGGCCAGTACCGGAGGACATGGGGATAGTGCCGGAGGGGAGGGCAGCCGGCCGCAAAACCCTCCGAGCGGCGAACACCAACACCCCCGCCCAGGCCGCCGTCACCACCAGCGGCACCAGCGACAGCGTCGCCTCACCCGCGAGCCGCCCGCCGAACGGTCCGAACGATTCAGACATGTTGCCCGATATCGCAACGCCACCGCCCACACTCTGCAGCAGCAACGCCAGCGCGATCCGCATCCGTACGCCCCACCCGAGCCCACCCGAGTGCGCATCGTCCGCGAAGAACATCGCCGCCACACCGGCGAGCACCAGCAACAACACCGTCGGCCACACGGCGACCTTCACCGCCGCCAACCAGTCCCCCTTGCCCACCCGAACCAGCAGCCCCCCAAGCCCCGAGGCGGAAGGAACCCCACCCGCCACGGGCAGCGCCCCGGGCACAGGCGGCGCCCCGGGAGCAGGCGGCGCCCCCGGAACGGGCGGCGCAGCAGGAACGGGCGGCGCGCCGGGAGGCGCAGGTGGTGCAGAAGGCACAGCCGGGGCAGCCCCTTCAGACAACGCCCCGGGCGATGGCAACGGCGACCGAGACGGCGACACCGACGGCAACGAAGACGGAGACGGCGACGGAGACGGCGACGGAGACGGCGACGGAGACGGAGACCCAGATGATGGTGACGACGATGCGGCCCCCTGCCGCTCCCGCCCACAACCCATACAAAAACGGGCCTCCGGCGGCGAGGCGGAACCACAATCCGGACAGAACGACGACAAGACGGACTCCGGGAAGGTCAAGGAACATCGCCCGCGCCTACCGCGAGCGACCGTAACCTACAGACACCACCCCGCCACCCCCGGTTCCCCCGGTCCCCCCGAACCACTCCCGCCCCAGGCCAACGCCACCCCCAGGCCAACGCCACCTCAGGCCAACGCCCACCTCAGGCCGAAGCCCACCTCATGCCGAAGCGAGCACCGCCCCGTGCCCGCCATCGCGCCTCAGTGCCCGCCATCGCGTCTCAGCACCAACCCTCACCCCTCGGCGAGCGCCAATAAGCGCCAATGTGCCCGGGCCGGCCCCCGACGCCTACGCCGGCTTGGTCCCCCGGTGCAGCGCCACGATCCCGCCGGTCAGGTTCCGCCACGCCACCTTCGACCACCCGGCACCCTGCAGCCGCGCCGCGAGCTCGGGCTGGTTGGGCCAGGTACGGATGGACTCGGCCAGGTAGACGTACGCGTCCGGGTTGCTGCTGACCGCCCGCGCCACCGGCGGCAGCGCCCGCATCAGGTACTCGGTGTACACGGTCCGGAACGGCGCCCAGGTCGGCTCGCTGAACTCACAGATGACGACCCGTCCGCCGGGCTTGGTGACCCGGTACAGCTCCGCCAGCGCCGCGTCGGTGTCCTGGATGTTGCGCAGCCCGAAGGAGATGGTGACGGCGTCGAACACCCCGTCCGCGAACGGCAGCCGGGTGCCGTCCCCCGCGGTGAACGGCAACCACGGGTGCCGCTTCTTGCCCTCGGTCAGCATGCCCACGGAGAAGTCGCACGGCACGACGAACGCACCGGTCCGGGCGAACGGCAGCGAGGAGGTGCCGGTCCCGGCCGCGAGGTCGAGCACCCGCTCGGCCGGCCGCGCGGCCACCGCGCGTTCCACTTCCTTGCGCCACAGCCGCGCCTGCCCCAGGGAGAGCACGTCGTTGGTGAGGTCGTACCGCGCCGCCACGTCGTCGAACATCGCGGCGACTTCGTGCGGCTGCTTGTCCAGGGATGCTCGGGTCACCCGATCATTCTCCACCGTCCCCCGCCCGCGCCCCGCCCGGGGCACGCCCCGGTGGGGGCCGGGAGCCTGGGGGCCTTGCCGCCTGCTTCCTTCCTTGTTCAGGCAACGATTACGGAGAGTTATTTGTTCCCCGTATCGTTACATAGAGTGAGGAGGGTTGGCTAGTGGCGGCGGTGGAGTAGGCGGCCGGCGAGGACGGTGGCCAGGGGGGTGCCGTCAGGGGCGAAGACGGCGAAGTTCGCGGGGCCGCCCACCTGGAGGGTCCGGGGGCGGGGGGCCGGGAGTTCTTCGAGGCCGGAGCGGTGGACGGCGGTGCGGACCGCGGGGCGGGTGAAGGGGCCGGTCAGGGCCGTGGTGCCGGTGGCGAGGAGGCGTTGCAGGCCGCGGCGGGCGCTGGCGCCCCAGCGGGTCTCGGTCATGTCGAGGGCCGCGAGGGCCTCGCCCGTGAGGGGTTCGGTGCCGAGTTCGTCGGCCTCGCGCGGGTCCGGGTGGTAGGCCGCCTCCAGCAGTGCGGCGCCGTGGGGTTCGTGGCGGCCGGGGGTGAGGATGCCGTCCCACTCGCGGAGGCGGGCGCGGTCGCCGTAGGCCGTGGCGAGTTCGTCGTACGGGCCGATGGCGGCGATGCGGGATCCGTCGACGACCACACCGCTGTCACCGATGAGCGCATCACCCTGACCGGTGACCAGGCCGCTCGCATCGACGATCGCGCCGCTGGTGTCGGTGAGGTGGACACCTCGCCGGGCTCGGTGAAGTGTCAGCACGGGAGGCCTACTTGGCTTCGATGAGCTTCAGTTCGGGGTGGGCGGTGCCGCCCTCGATGGCCGTCGAGGAGAGGTGGGAGACGACGCGTTCGTCGACCGGGTCGTTGGCGGGGTCGTCGTGGACGACCAGGTGCTCGTAGGTCGTCGCGCGCTGCGCCGGGACCCGGCCCGCCTTGCGGATCAGGTCGATGATCTCCATGCGGTTGGAGCGGTGCTTGGCGCCGGCCGAGGAGACGACGTTCTCCTCCAGCATGATGGAGCCCAGGTCGTCCGCGCCGTAGTGCAGCGAGAGCTGGCCGATCTCCTTGCCGGTGGTCAGCCACGAGCCCTGGATGTGGGCGACGTTGTCGAGGAAGACCCGGGCGAGCGCGATCATCCGCAGGTACTCGAAGATCGTGGCCTGCGTCTGGCCCTTCAGGTGGTTGTTCTCGGGCTGGTAGGTGTACGGGATGAAGGCGCGGAAGCCGCCCGTACGGTCCTGGACGTCGCGGATCATCCGGAGGTGCTCGATCCGCTCGGCGTTGGTCTCGCCGGTGCCCATGAGCATCGTGGAGGTCGATTCGACGCCCAGATTGTGGGCCGCCTCCATGATTTCCAGCCAGCGCTCGCCGGACTCCTTCAGCGGCGCGATCGCCTTACGGGGACGGGCGGGGAGCAGTTCGGCACCGGCGCCGGCGAAGGAGTCGAGACCGGCGGCGTGGATCCGCTGGATCGCCTCTTCGATCGACACTCCGGAGATGCGGGCCATGTGCTCGACCTCGGAGGCGCCGAGGGAGTGGATGACCAGCTCGGGGAATTCCTTCTTGATGGCCGAGAAGTGCTTCTCGTAGTACTCGACGCCGTAGTCGGGGTGGTGGCCGCCCTGGAACATGATCTGGGTGCCACCCAGCTCCACGGTCTCCGCGCAGCGCCGCAGGATGTCGTCCAGGTCCCGCGTCCACCCCTTGGCGGTGTCCTTGGGCGCGGCGTAGAAGGCACAGAACTTGCAGGCCGTCACGCACACGTTGGTGTAGTTGATGTTGCGTTCGATGATGTACGTCGCGATGTGCTCGGTGCCGGCGTAACGGCGGCGGCGTACGGCGTCGGCGGCCCGGCCCAGCGCGTGCAGCGGCGCGGAGCGGTACAGGTCGAGCGCTTCCTCCGGCGTGATGCGGCCGCCCTGCGCGGCGCGGTCGAGTACGGACTGGAGGTCGGCGTTCTCGGTCACCGGGGCGTCCCTTTCGCAGGCGGGCATCACAACGGACCCAGCGTACGTCAGCCCACCGACAGCCCCTTGGCAGCCCCTGACCACTGACCCGACCGCCGAACCGACCACCGAACCGACCGCCGACCCGACCACTGAACCGACCACTGACCCGACCGCCGAACCGACCGCCGACCCGACCACTGAACCGACCACCGGCCCGACCGCGGCGGCGGCGAGCCCCTCACTTCTTCGTCAGCGTCGCCTTCGGTGTGCCGCCCGCCGGGTCGTCCGAGGTGAACGCGATCGTGGTGCCGTCCTTGGCCAGCGTGTACGTCACCCGGGACTTGTTGCCGGTGCAGCCGGGCCCCTGCTTGCCGTCGGGGCGCTCCATGAGGACCAGGCGCCGGTCGGTCGCGGATTCCAGTTTCGCCTTGGCCTCGCAGCGCACCAGGATCGCGTCGTAGGTGGTGTGGATGACGTAGTCGCCCTTGCCGCCGGCGGTGATGGTGCTGGTCATGGTGCCGTTGGGGATGCCGTGCGAGGTGGTGATGCTGCCCGTCCAGGTGCCGAGGAACGGTTTGGCGACGGCGAGCGGGCCGTCGTGGCCACCGGGGTCGGTGGGGCGGTTGGACGGTGTCTGGCCCGTCGCCGGTGGCTTGGCGCCGGCGGCGTCACCGCCCGTCTTGGGCAGCAGGGTGAAGACGAAGCCCGCGGTGGTCGCGGCGGCCACCGCACCGGCCACCGAGAGGACGAGCGTGCAGCTCACCCGGCGCGGACGGTCCGGGTCCTTGCCGCTGACCGCCCCGGTGAGCGCGACCCGCCGCTCCTTCCCGGGCGCGTGCCGCCCCTCCGGGACGAGCCCGCCCGTGCCGGGGCCCATGCCGCCGCCCGTGCCGGGGCCCATGCCGGAGCCCGCGCCGCCGCCCGTGTCGGTCGGCAGGCCCGCGAGGTCGGGGGCGGTCGGGAGGTGAGTCCCACCGGGGTAGCCGGCCCCCGGAACCTGCGCCGGCGCGTCGAACGGCACCAGCCCGGACGCGGGAACCCCCGCCCCGGGCACCCCGGACGCGGGCACCCCCGACGCAGCCGCCCCGGACGCGGGCACTCCCGACGCCGCCGCCCCGGACGCGGGCACCCCAGACCCTGCCACCCCCGACACAGCCGCCCCGGCTCCGCTCGCCCCCGCCCCGCCCTCCCCCGCAGCGGGGTTCAGGTCGAGGTTCAGCAGTTCCACGGCCTGGCGGCTGACGCGTTCGATCAGGGGGCCGGGCAGCCAGCCGGCCCGTACGAGGTCCGCCGCGCCGCCGCCCTCGCCCGCACGGCATGCCACGAGGCGTGCCGCGAGGTCGGCCGGGGCGGGGCGGTCCGCCGGGTTCTTGGCGAGGCAGCGGGCCACCAACTCCCGTAGCTCCCCGTCGAGTTGGGGGCCGAGTTCGGGCTCCTCGTGGACGACCTTGTAGAGCAGGGAGGCCGAGGAGTCGCCCGGGAACGGGCTGGCGCCGGTCGCCGCGTACGCGAGCACCGCGCCCAGTGAGAAGACGTCGGCGGCGCCCGCCGCGTCCTTGCCCAGGATCTGTTCCGGCGCCATGTAGCCGGGTGATCCCACCGAGACCCCGGTGGTGGTGAGGGAGGCGGTGCCCTCCGTGGCGCGCGCGATGCCGAAGTCGATCAGTACCGGGCCGTCCAGGGTCAGCAGCACGTTGGAGGGTTTGACGTCGCGGTGGACGAGGCCGAGCGCATGGACGGCGGCCAGCGCCTCGGCGAGTCCGGCGCCCAGCACCCGTACGGAGCGTTCGGCCAGCGGCCCGTACTCGGCGACGGCCTGGGTGAGCGACGGCCCGGCGACGTAGCCGGTGGCGACCCAGGGGACGGCGGCGTCCGGGTCGGCGTCCAGTACGGGCGCGGTCCAGGCGCCGCCGACCCGCCGCGCCGACTCGATCTCCCGCCGGAAGCGGGCCCGGAACTGGTCGTCGACCGCGAAGTGGGCGTGCACGGCCTTCACGGCGACGGTGCGCCCGCCGGCGCTGCGCCCCAGGTACACGCGGCCCATGCCGCCCGCGCCGAGCCGGCCGAGCAGCCGGTACCCGCCCAGGACCCGCGGATCGTCCCCTGACAGCGGCTCCATGGCCCCGCCTCCCCCTCGATACGGCGGCCCCAGCTTAGGGGCGCCGCCCCCTGGGGTCCCGGCCCGGGCACCTGCTGGGCCGTGAGGCGGCGAGGAGGGGGACGGTCCCGGCCCCGCCCGCCTTCCGCGACACCTTCGGTGACCACCCGGCGCAGCGGAGACCCGATGCGGCGGATACCCGATGCGGCGGATACCCGAGCAGCGGCTACCCGCTCAGTGGTTGCCCGCCGCCCCCAGCAGTTCCACCTTCACGTCCGCCGGGAACCCGGTCGTCGGGCCGACCCGCCGGGCGAATTCCGTGACGCCGCGCAGCTGGTCGGGGCCGAAGCGGAAATCCAGGGTGGTGAAGTAGCGCTCCAGTACGGGCTCGTCGAAGGTCTCCCAGCGGGCGGCCTGCTCGGCGACCTTGCCGACCTCCTCCAGGGACAGGTCGCGGGAGGCGAGGAAGGCCTCGTGGACCTCCTGCACCACGTCCGGTTCGCGCTCCAGGTAGGCGCGCCGCGTCGCCCATACGGCGAAGACGAACGGCAGGCCCGTCCAGTCCTTCCACATCTGGCCGAGGTCATGGACCTCCAGGCCGAGCCGCGGGCCGTCGTGCAGGTTGGCGCGCAGTGCGGCGTCGCCGATCAGCACGGCGGCGTCCGCCTCCTGCATCATCAGGCCGAGGTCCGGCGGGCAGGTGTAGTAGTCGGGCCGTACGCCGATCTTCTCGGCGAGCAGCAGCTGCGCGAGGCGTACGGACGTCCGCGAGGTGGAGCCGAGGGCGACGCGGCCGCCGTCGAGCTGCTCCAGCGGCTTCTGCGAGACGATCACGCAGGACATCACCGGGCCGTCGCAGCCGACCGCGAGGTCGGGGAAGGCGACGAGGTCGTCGGCGGCGCGGAGGAATTCGACGAGGGTGACGGGTGCGATGTCGAGTTCGCCGCGGATCAGCTGCTCGCTGAGCTTCTCCGGCGTGTCCTTGCTGAGGTCCAGATCGAGGAGGGTGCCGGTGCGGGCGAGGCCCCAGTAGAGGGGCAGGCAGTTCAGGAACTGGATGTGGCCCACCCGCGGCCGGCTGCGACGGTGGTCGGCGTCGGCTCCTGCGGGTGCGTCTTCGAAGGTTGAATTGTCCACATGCGGAGGCTAGACCCGGCGGCTTCGGACCAGGGCGCCGGGGGCGCCGTATGGACGTTAGTGCTGACGGTTAAACGTGATCTTTGGCTCTTCCGCCTCACGAGGTCACCATGCTACGCTCAGCGCAAGTTGCAGTTTGGTTTCCCTTGCAGTACAGAGCCTGCGGAGCATGTGACCCGCAGGCTTTTGTAGTTTTCAGACTTGTTTGCAGGTTCTGGAGCAGGGCAACCCTTTGGCCCAAGGAGGGCTTATGGCTACCGGAACCGTCAAGTGGTTCAACGCTGAAAAGGGCTTCGGCTTCATCGCCCAGGACGGCGGCGGCCCGGATGTCTTCGTCCACTACTCCGCGATCAACGCCTCTGGCTTCCGTTCTCTCGAGGAGAACCAGCAGGTGACCTTCGACGTCACGCAGGGCCCGAAGGGTCCGCAGGCGGAGAACGTGACCCCGAGCTAAGTTGCCCGGCCCGGAATTCTTCCTGGTCGCATCTCAGTAGTACCCAAGGAGCCCTGCTCCGCCACTTCGGTGGCGAGCAGGGCTCCTGCCTTTTGTCCCGCCTTTTCCCGCACGTTTTGGGCGGCGCGTTTGTGTCGCATGCATGTCAGGCATGCGTGCGACCTCTGAATGCGGCCGCGCCTCGGAATGCGGCCGCACGCGACGCCTTTACCACCGTCTCCCCGTGACGCGTGGATGAACTTTTCCCGGCGCGGGCATTTCACCTGGGGTGGGCATTGCGCCCGCCGCGCCTGGCGTGCCGGGTGACGCGGGTGCCGGCGCCGGCGCCTGCACACCGCTCCGAGGACCACAGGGACCCGGCAAACAAATGTGCGATAAATGCGCGCCAAAGTGATCACGGAAAGTGGTCACATCACAACATGACGCGCCCTACCGTGGGCAGAATGAGCGAGCAGTTGCCTCCGCAGAAGCCCTGCCCCGACTGCTGCGGCAGAGGCACCGTGGATTGGGAAACACCGGCCGGCGACAAGGTCACCACGCAGTGCTCCGGGTGCGGCGGCACCGGCACCGTCCTGGCGTAGAGGAGGCGAAGGCGACGTCATGGCAGCAGCAGCGGCCTTCGGTAGGAACGGCAAGCCGGTCGGGCTGGAGGCGGAGTACGTCGGCAGGCTGCCGTGCTGCCACTGCGGCATACGGTCGATGAAGCTGCCCGGGCGCCAGGGCGGGGTGTGCATCCCCTGCTACGCCGACGAGTGCGCCGCGGCCGGCCGGCGGGCGGCGACGGCCGGGGGCTGGGTCGCCGCGAGCTTCGTGGGTGATCCGTGTCTGGCGTGCGGTTCGCGGGCCGTCGACGCGAACGGCTGGGCGTTCTGGTGCAACTCCTGCGAGATGCAGACGGCGGTGGCACTGCCTCCGCAGTGACCGGCCCGGCCCGCCCCGGGCACCCCGTTGGTTGCCCTGTCTACCACCCGCTCCGCGGGTAGCGTTGGTCATGAGGCATGAGCCTGACACCCATACACGAGCCGTTGGCCGCCGCCATGTTCAACAGCCGAGCAGAATCCGAACGCAGCCTCACCGCGCCGCTGCCCGCGCCGCGGTACATGGCCTGGTGGTGGTGGAGCGGCCTCGGCTTCGCCGGGCTGACGGTCGCCCTGTGGCAGGCCGGGGACGGCCGGCCGGCGTGGAAGGGCGACGGCCTCGTCGGCGCGGTGGGCCAGGTCTTCGGCGGCGTCGGCGCGGTCTTCAAACCGACCAAGCCCGGCGGCGCCTCGATCGGCTCGCGGCTGGCGTTCCTGCTGATCCTGCTGGTGCTGCTGTACTTCCTGTGGCGGGCGACGCGGGCGTGGCTGGCGTACAAGCCCGGCGCGGTGGACGTCCAGCAGCTGGAGGACGCCACCCCGTTGGGCACGCCGAAACCGAGCAATGTGGACCTCACCGCCAGGCTGCGCCGCCGCCTCTCCGACAGCAGCATGTACCCACCGGCCACGCTCCCCGCGCAGGCCCCCGCCGAGTCCTTCCTGGAGCTGCTCGGCGACGTCGAGATCGACCCGGACAAGCTGGGGACCGCGCTGCCGAAGCTGCTCGGCCGGCTGCGCCCCAAGCTGGCCTACCGGGTCAGCGGCATCCTCCAGTACCGGGACGGCGCGCCGGACCCGTACGGCATGACGGTCACCGTCACCGCGTTCCTGTTCGGCGGCTCGCGGGCCAAGGACGTCTGGGGCAGCGACTGGGACGACGTGATCCGCAAGGCGGGCAGCTGGACGGTCAGCACCCTGCTGCCGGTGACCCGTGCGGGCCGGCTGCCGCCCTGGCGCCGCTGGTGGGGCCAGGAGCTCAAACCCGAGCTGTACGAGGCGTACCAGGAGGCGAACACGCTGAGCCGCGAGGGACGCCACCACGAGGCGCTGGAGCAGTACTTCACCGCCGTACGCCTGGATCCGGTCAATCCCTATCTGCGGGCCGAACTGGCCGAGACGCAGGAGAAGATGGGGTTGCACATCGATGCGCTGGACACCTGTCAGCGGGCGCTCACCCTCGACGGGCAGAGTGCGCGCGGATATCGCAAACGGCTGTGGCTCAGCCACTGGAATCCGCACCCGCGGCGGCTGCGCTATTTCCTGCACCCGCGCCGATACCGGGAACTGATCGGGCTCCGGTACCGCAATTCGATCATTCTGGGCACGGCCGAGACGACCGCCCGGCAATGGGTCGCGGGAGCGGGCACCAATGGCCGGCAAACCTGCGAGAACCTCGTTCCGCTGCTCGTGGACCGCTACTGGCCGGCGGCCCTCGGGCTCGACGGCAGGCGCATCCCGCTGCGCCGTAAAGAGCGGAAACGGCGGAAGGACGCGGGCCGGAATTCGCTGCGGCAGACATTGCGCAGCGGGAACTCCGCCGCAATCCGTCTGGTGATGCAGCGCGCCGCCGTGCAGGAGACGGCGCGCCTCGCCTCCGATGACGCCTGGGCCCGCGTCTGGCTGTACTGGCCCGCGCGGCTGTGGAGTTGGATCCGGTTCTGCTGGCCGGTCTCCTATTACCAGAGCGTGCGCGGGACACCCTCGCCGGTCACCCGCGGCGCGTTCCACATCAACCGGAAGGTGTGGGCGCCGCTCCGCCTGACCTGGGCGACCAGCGCGTACGACGCCACCAGGAAGGCGCGCAAGGAGACGCACCCGTACAAGTGGCGGTGGCCGTACACCTGGCGGCTCCCGGTCAGCCGGCTCTCCTGGGAGGGGCTGGAGATCCGGTCGCTCCGTTGGCGGCTCCGCCTCGCCGCGCTCCTCTGGACGCGTCGCGACTGGCACACGCACTACAACGCCGCGTGCGTGTACGCCGTGGCCATGTACGCGCACCGTTGGGACCGGAGCACCCAGCGGCAGCTCGCCGCGCGCGCCATCGCCCACCTCGCCCAGGCGATACTGGCCACGCGGGGCACGGCCGCCACGGTCGAACGGTCCTGGCTGGTCGAGGAGGACCCCGACCTGGCGCTCCTGCGGCACAAGGGCACCCTGCCCAATACGCACTTCAACAACTTCGTGCGGACGGTCTACCCGAGCGCGGAGGCCTTCGAGCAGAGCCCGCCGAGCACCCGGACCGACGAGCAGCTACGGGAGTACGACTACCGGCTCCTGGTGGAGATCGCCAAGGTGATGCAGGAGGTCTGGAACCAGCGGTGCGATCAGGGTGAGGCCGATATCCAGTGCGCGACGGAATGGCTCCGGGTCGAGCGCAGCATGTGGAAGTCGGTATGGGAGATCGCCGATCCGGGCAGCCGGCGCAGATGGCAGGACCGGGTGAGTTTCATCCGCTATCTACAGGCGAACTGCCAGCCGGTGGCGACGTCCGCGCTGGGTTTCCCGCCCCCGCTGGTCCCGGAGGAGAAGGCCGGGCAGAACGGTCACCCGGATTCCGATGGGATCGAGAAAACGCTGACCGCTCTCCAGCGCGACCTGGAAGGGCGGCGGGGCCTCGCCCGCGCGAACGGTTTTCTCGGCCGGCCCTTCACGAACTGCCAGCAGGGCCAGCAGGTGCTCAGGGCGGCCGCGACGGACGGGGTGACGCAACTGAGCGCGAAGCGGGTCCAGCGGCTCTCCACGGGCTACGCGGCGGCCTGGCAGACCCTCGACGACTGGCTGGAGGGCGAGGCCGGCCACGAGGCGTTCCGCCAGGCGCTGACCGACGTGCCCCAACTGACGCGTCGCCGCGTCACCGCGCTCCGCGAGGCGAGAACGTTGCGGATTTGACCGCGGTCACGAACGCGTCCCACGCGTTCGCGGTGATGACGAGGTCGGGGCCTTGGGGGTTCTTGGAGTCGCGGACGGGGACGATGCCGCCGCTTATGTTGTCGGCGACTTCGAGGCAGAGCCCGCCATCGCCGTTGCTGTGGCTGGACTTACGCCACTGGGCAGCGCCGACGAAGCCGTCCGCTACCTCGATGCAGTTCCCCCCAGAACCGTTGCTGTAGCTGCTCTTCCTCCAGCGGGCGTTGCGCAAGTCAGGCTCGTTGATTGCCATTTCGGAGATCCTCTGCCGCATCCTCGATCAGGGCGAGGGACGCCTCAGGCGGCAGTGCGGCGGCCCTGAGCCGATCGTACGACCTGCGGTACTCCTTCACGAGAGCCGGATCGTCGATGGTGTCACCGGTGTGGAGCGACTCGGTGTAGACCAGCGGCGGGGCGTCGGAGAACGCCATGATCATGGCGGTACCGAGCATGAACGGGTGGGCCCCGCAATTCCACGGCAGCACCTGTGGAGTGATGCGGCTCCGACGCGCCAACCCAACGATGTGGTCGAGCTGTTCAGCCATCGCGTCCGCCGGGAGGATCGGCAGCCGGAGCAGCGATTCGTGCAGGATCACCCAGTACTCGGGCCTGACCGGGTCGTCGAAGAGCTCGGCTCGCGCCAGCCTCGCGGTGACCTTGGCGTCCGTGTCCTCAGGCCGCTCTACGGGATGAGTGGCCCGGACGACCGCCCGCGCGTATGCCCCCGTCTGCAGCAGGCCCGGGATGAGGCTGGGGCACCACTCCTCGATGAGGTCCGCGTGCTTCTCGGCCTCCAGGACCTTCTCGAAGTACTCCGCATGCCCACCCCGCCGCGCCTTCCGTACGTCCTCACACCGCCGCTCGAAGAACCCATCCGTCTCCAGCACCCGATCCACATGGCGGGCCAGATCCAGCGGCATGCGCCGCGTCCCGCGTTCGATCTCGCTCAGGTAGCTCGCCGCGTAGAAGCTGCCGTCGACCGTTTCCTGGAGCGTGCGGCCCGCCTCTTCGCGCTTCCAGCGCAGCTCGGCGCCGTAGAAGGCGGGGACGCTCGCCGATCCGTCAACGTCTTTGCGTGCGGGCATGGTTCACCGTTCCACGGTTCGCGCAGTGGGGTCCGAACCCCTTCAACGCTACGCCGCGTGACGGCACTCTGTGAGGTGTTCGTCACCATCCGCACCCGGCCTCAAGGGCCTGACCAGGAAGGCGTACCCCCATGCCCAGCCACCTCCACGACGAGGTCCATGACTGCACCGAGCTGCTGCGGAGCGCGCTGCGGGCCAACGACATCACGTTGCCGTCGCTCGGCGTCGATCTGCCGGGGCTCGCGGGCAGTTACGCGCTGCCGCTCGTGGCGCTCGGTAACTGCAACACGGAGACCGCCCGCCGGCTCGCCGAGGCGCTGCGGAAGGCGGCCGCGCGGTGAGAGCGCCGGGCGGGCCGCTCACCCTCGACCTGCTCGCCGTGCCGAAGGAGGTGCCGGGGCTGCGGCGGGCGGTGCGTGCGCATCTGGGCGGGCCGTGTGCGGACGTGCAGCTGTGCGTGAGCGAGATAGTCGGCAATGTGATCCGGCACCTCGGGGAGGGCACGCCGGTGACCGTGCACATCAGGGGCGCGGCCGGGGGCCGTACCCGCGTCGAGGTGACCGATCCCGATCCGCGGGCGCTGCCGGTGCTGGTGCGGGCGGCGGCGGACGAGGAGGCGGGGCGGGGCATGGCGCTGCTGGACGCGGTCGCGGTGCGGTGGGGCGTACGGCAGGGGGCGGACCGGAAGACCGTCTGGTGCGAGGTCGGCGGATTCGGCGCCTAGCCGGGCCCGGGCAGCGCAAAGCCCCGTGCCACCTCCCCCACAGAGGTGACACGGGGTTCCAGTTTGACGCGCGGACGGCCCTGGCTCCAGAGGGGGGTCACGTCCTTTCGTAAAGGGCTTCTATGTCTTTGGCGAAATCTCGCGCCACGGCGGAGCGCCGCAGCTTCAGGGAGGGGGTGAGATGCCCGGTCTGTTCGCTGAATTCCGCCGGGAGCACCGCGAAGCGGCGGATGGACTCGGCGCGGGAGACGAGCGCGTTGGCGTCGTCGACGGCGCGCTGGAGGTCGGCGAGGAGCCGTTCGTCGTGGATCAGGTCCGCGAGCGGGACGTCCGCCTTCTTGTGCATCTGGCGCCAGTGGGCGAGGCCGTCCGGTTCGAGGGTGAGCAGGGCGGTGACGTAGGGGCGGTTGTCGCCGATGACCATGCACTGCCCTACGAGGGGGTGGCTGCGGAGGCGGTCCTCCAGGGGGGCGGGGGCGACGTTCTTGCCGCCCGTGGTCACGATGATCTCCTTCTTGCGTCCGGTGATGGTGAGGTAGCCGTCCGCGTCGAGGGCGCCCAGGTCGCCGGTGGGCAGCCAGCCGTCGGCGTCGGTGGCGGGGCGGGCGGCGCCGAGGGCGGCGTCCCAGTAGCCGGCGAAGACGTGGCCGCCGTGGAGGAGGATCTCGCCGTCGTCGGCGATCCGGACGGCGGTGCCGGGGAGCGGCCAGCCGACGGTGCCGATGCGGGGGCGCAGCGGCGGGGTGACGGTGGCGGCGGCGGTGGTCTCCGTCAGGCCGTAGCCCTCGAAGATCTCGATGCCGGCGCCGGAGTAGAAGGCGGCGAGGCGGTGGCCGAGGGGGGAGCCGCCGCAGATCGCGTGGCGGACCCTGCCGCCGAGGGCGGCGCGGATGCGGCGGTAGACGAGGGGGTCGTAGAGCTTGCGGGCGGCTTTGAGGGCGACGCCCGGGCCGGGGCCCTTCCCGTGTTCTTTCGCCTCGACGGCCTCGCCGTAGGCGCGGGCGATGCGGGCGGCGCGGTCGAAGGAGGCGGCGCGGCCCATTTTCTCGGCGGTGGCGCGGCCGGTGTTGAAGACCTTCTCCAGGACGTAGGGGATGGCGAGGAGGAAGGTGGGGCGGAAGCCGGCGAGGTCGGCGAGGAGGTCGTCGGTCTGGATGCTGGGGGCGTGGCCGAGGCGGACCCGGGCGCGGAGGCAGCCGACCGCGACCATCCGGCCGAAGACGTGGGAGAGGGGGAGGAAGAGGAGGGTGGAGGCGGGTTCCTGGCTGACGGATCGGAAGACGGGGTGGAGGAGTTCGACGGCGTTGTCGACCTCGGCGAAGAAGTTGCCGTGGGTGAGGGCGCAGCCCTTGGGGCGGCCGGTGGTGCCGGAGGTGTAGATGAGGGTGGCGAGGGCGTGCGGGCCGGTGGCGGCGCGGCGCGCGTCGACGGCCTCGTCGGGGAGGTCGCGGCCGGCGGAGACGAGTTGGGCGACGGCGCCGGTGTTGAACTGCCAGAGGTGGTCGAGGGCGGGCAGCCGGCCGCGGACGCCGCTGATCAGGCGGGTTTCGTCGACGTCCTCGACGACGCAGGCGCGGGCGCCGGAGTCGTGCAGGATCCATTCCGCCTGGTGGGCGGAGGAGGTCGGGTAGAGGGGGACGGTGACCAGGCCGGCGGCCCAGGCGGCGAAGTCGAGGAGGGTCCACTCGTAGGTGGTGCGGGCCATGATGGCGAGCCGGTCGCCGGGGTTCAGGCCGTGGGCGATCAGGCCCTTGGCGACGGCGCGGACCTCGGCGGCGAATTCGGCGACGGTGATGTCGCGCCAGGCGCCGCTGGGCTGTTTGCGGGCCAGGACGACGTCGGCGGGGGCCTCGGCGGCGTTGGCGAAGGGCAGGTCGCCGAGCGAGCCGTGGGTCGTGGGCGGGACGAGCGGGGGGACGAAGACCTCGCGGACGGTGCCGTCGGGCAGGGTCGCCTTGTGGGGCTCGACGGGGGTGGGGGGCTCCTGGGTGGTTCCGGGGGCTGTACGGGCGGGTGCACTTTCCTGGCTGGACACGAGCGGCTCCTCGTTTCTCCTGTGGAGTGCATCTCTCCTGTGGAGCGCGGACTCTCCGGTGGAGTGCTGCAGCACGGTCGGGACCGCGCCGGCCGCCTGGTCGCGCGCCCCGCACGGTCCAACTGCCGTGTGTCATCGCGGAGTTGGGCCCCGTGTTCCATCCCCTGACCCGGCAGTAACCTTACTGTGAAGTAAATTTACGCGAGGAGATCCGGCCGGCCAATGCCCGGTTGACCGGGACTTCGACCCGTGCGGGGCGGGCGGAGCAGCCGTAGAGCCAGGAGCAAGGAGCGCTCACCCGTAGGCGCCGGGTGGATCCGCCGGGCCCGTGGGTCCGTCCGGCGTCCAGCGCTCCCCCGTCGTCATCCGCCCCAGGCCGGCCCAGGCGAAGTTCATCATCGTGGCCGCGGCGTCCTTCGCCGTCGGACGCACGTGTTCCCCCGAAGGGCCTTCGTCGGTACGGACGTTGGCCCATTCCGCGAGCGACTCGGCCGCGCCGACCAGGGCGTGCGCGAGCCCGGCCACCTCGCGTTCGGCCAGTTCACCGGCGCAGCCCGCCTCCTTCGCGGCGACGCCGATCAGATCCGTGACGAAGGAGACGATCTCCGCGCGCATGGCGGCGACCTCGCGTGCGAACGGCTCGCCGTGCGTCCGGGCCTGCTGGTGGAGCACGGCCCAGCCGTCCGGGTGCTCGGCGGTGTGCGCGAAGAAGCCGCGCAGGCCGCTCCACAGCTGGCGGTCGGCCGCCGCCCGGGGCTCCACGGCCGCGGTCACGGCCGTCACCAGCGCCGCCGCCTCGCGCCGGATCACCGCGCTGAACAGCTCTTCCTTCGAGTTCAGATAGAGGTAGACCAGCGGTTTCGAGACCCCGGCCACCTCGGCGATCTCGTCCATCGACGCCGCTCGGTAGCCACGCCGGGCGAAGGTCCGCACCGCGGCATCGAGCATCTGCTGTTCCCGGACGGCCCTCGGCACCCGCTTGCTCTTCACAGCTCCCACCCTGAATATCCCTCCGCCCCGCCCCTTTACCGCAAAGTAAGTTTACGATCTTCGCCTTCCGGGCCTGCTTCTCCGACGGCTTCCCGCCATGCGCTGGGCAGCACTGAAAGCACTCCTTCCTGCTCGTTTTCTTGGCCGCTGTGGGTGAGTTGACGGCTACCGGCGAGTTGACGACTACCGGTGAGTTGACAGCCCTGGGTGCGCAGCGAGACGATACGTCTCGTTCCACTGGCAAGGGATGAAGAGCCACCCCTTGCCCCGCTCTTTTGGAGGGCATCACCGTGCAGCAGTTCCTCGACGTCGCCCCCGGCATCCGCCTGTGGACCGAGCAGCGCGGCGCCGCCGACGCGCCCCCGCTGCTGCTGGTCATGGGGGCCCAGGCGACCGGCGTCGGCTGGCCGGACGAGCTGGTCGACGCGCTGGCCGAGCACCACCGGGTGATCCGCTACGACCACCGCGACACCGGCCGCTCCACGTGGTCATTCGACGACCGGCCGTACCGGATCGCCGATCTCGCGGACGACGTGATCGCCGTCCTGGACGGGCTGGGCATCGAGCGTGCGCATCTCGTCGGCATGTCATTGGGCGGCATGCTGGCCCAGATGGTGCTCGCCGACCACCCCGACCGATGGATCGGCGCCACTCTCATCGGCACCATGGCTCTCAGCACCACCCCCTACACCGCGCCGGACGGCACCGTCGTCCCGGTCGGCGAACTCCCCGGCATCGCGCCCGAGGTCCTGGAGATGTGGGCCCGCCCGGTCGAGGACCACGGCCCGGAGGCGGAGGTGGCGCGACGGCTCGAACACTGGCGGGTACTCGCCGGTGGTCAACTCCCGTTCGACGCCGACCACTACGACGCCCTGGAGCGGCGGGTCATCGAGCACACCGGGCACCACCGGGTGGGCACCGCGCACGGACGGGCGGACAACAGCGGGATGCTGCGTACGGAGGAGCTGGCGCGGAACGAGGTGCCCACGCTGGTGATCGCGGCGCCCGCCGAGCCGGTGTTCCCGCCGCCGCATCCGCAGCACCTCGCGCAGTGCATCGGCGGCGCGCACGTCGTCGAGATCCCGGGGATGGGGCACGCGCTGCCGCCGGCCGTCCAGGGACCGCTGGCGGCCGCGATCCTGGCGCACACGAGGGCGGGGGCGGGGACCTGACCGGCGCGCACGGGAGCGGGGGCCGGGGCCGGGGTCTGACCGGCGACAGGAAGGGAAGCCGCTGCCCCCTAAGAGCCTTCGGCGATGTCCAGTGCCGTGCCGTAGAGGCGGGACGCCTTGAGGCGGAGGACGACGCGCCGTTCGGCGACGGCCTCCGCGAGGAACGCCTCCTCGTCCGGCGGGGCCCCGCCCGCGGCCGCCATGGCGAGCAGTTCGCGGCCGACCGCGTCGCCGGGGACGGTGGTGGGGGGCGACACCTCGACCTCGCCCTCGACGACCGCGTAGGCCCACACATCACGGCTGACGTGCAGGGCGGCGTGCGGATCGGCGCGCAGGTGGCGGGGCTTGAGGCGGTCCTGCGTGCTGGAGATCCGCACGATCCGCTCCGCCGGGTCCCAGCGGTACAGGACGGTGGCGAGGTGCGGGTGGCCGGTCTTGCGGACGCTGGCGAGCACGCCGAACTGCTGCTCCTGAAGGATGCCGTCGAGTTCGGTCTCGGTGAGGACGCGCGGGGCGGGGCCGGGCATGGGGCGCTCCGTTTCGGTGGGTGGGGGCTTGTGGTCGTTCGTGTGGTGCCGGTTCAGGCCGCCGCCGCCACGTCCGGCACCACGGTCATGTCCGGCGCCGTGGGCCGCCGCAGCAGGACCGTGGCGGCCAGCAGGGCCAGGACGAGCAGTCCGGCGCCGGTGGCGAAGGCGACGTGGTAGCCGGCGGTGAGGGCTTCGGGGCGGGGGCTGCCCTGCCGGGTGAGGGCGTCGGTGCGGCCGGCCGCCAGGGTGGACAGCACCGCGACGCCGAGCGCCGAGCCGAGCTGCTGGGTGGTGTTGAACAGGCCCGAGGCGAGTCCGGCGTCCTGGCCGTCGATGCCGGACATGCCGAGGCCGGTGAGCGCGGGCAGAGCCAGGCCGAAGCCGGCCACGAGCAGCATCACGGGCAGCAGGTCGGTGACATAGGAGGCGTGCACGGGCAGCCGGGCGAGCAGGGCGAGGGCGCCGATCAGCGGGACGAGGGCGGTACGCAGCACGGCGCGCTCCCCGTAGCGGGCGATCAGCCGGGCCGAGACGCCCAGCGAGACGGCGCCGATGGCCACGGCGGCGGGGAGCATCGCCAGCCCGGTACGGGCCGCGTCGTAGCCGCGTACGCCCTGCAGGTAGAGCGCCACCAGCACCTGGAAGGCGAACAGGGCGGCGATCATGAGCATTTGGACGAGATTGGCCGTGACCACGGCGCGCGAGCGCAGCAGGCGCGGCGGCAGCAGCGGGGTGCGGGCCCGGGACTGGCGCAGGAAGAAGCCGACGACCAGCGCCGCGCCGACGGACGCCGGGACCGCCGCGCGCGCCGAAGTCCAGCCGTACGTCGCGGTGTTGACGATGCCGTAGAGCGCCGCCATGAGACCCGCGGTGATCAGGAGCGCGCCCCAGGCGTCGGCCCCGGCCCGCAGACCGGGCCCTCGGCCCGCGGGCAGTGCGGGCCGGGCCAGGGCGAGGACGGCGGCCCCGATGGGCAGGTTGATCAGGAAGACCCAGTGCCAGTCCAGTGCGTCGGTCAGCAGGCCGCCGAGCACCTGGCCGATGGAGGCGCCGGCGGCGCCGGTGAAGCTGAACACCGCCAGGGCGCGGGCCCGTTCGCGTCCCTCGGCGTAGAGGGTGGCGAGGATGCCGAGGCCGACGGCCGCCGTCATGGCGCTGCCGACGCCCTGCAGGAAGCGGGCGGCGAGCAGCACGGCGGGGGTGGAGGCGAGACCCGCCAGGAGCGAGGAGCCGGTGAAGACGGCGGTGCCGGCGACGAACATCCGCTTGCGGCCTAGGAGATCGCCGAGCCGCCCGGCGAGGAGCAGCAGGCTGCCGAAGGCGACGAGATAGGCGTTGACGACCCAGCTCAGGCCCTCGGGGCGGAACCCGAGGTCGTGCTGGATGGCCGGCATGGCCACGGTGACGATGGAGCCGTCCAGCACGATCATCAGCGTGCCGGCGGCGATGACGCCGAGGGCGAGGCCGCGGCGCGGTGAACACGGGGGCACGGAACGGGACATGGGCACGGCGGAACGGGACGCGGGCACGGTGGCCCTCCTGTCGCAGTACGTACGGGAGGCGCGCCGAGCGGCGCGACAGAGGGACCGTAACAGATAGTTCCGTTGCAGACTATATTTCTCGGATCGATCGTCGCTTACGCTGGAGCCATGACCGCCATGTCGCCGCCCCCCGCCCGCACCCAGCCGGACCTCTCCTACCTGCTGGACCACACCGGCCATGTGCTGCGCACCCAGATGGCGGCGGCGCTCGCCGAGATCGGACTCACCGCCCGCATGCACTGCGTCCTGGTGCACGCGCTGGAGGAGGAACGCACCCAGATCCAGCTCGCCGAGATCGGCGACATGGACAAGACCACGATGGTGGTGACCGTCGACGCCCTGGAGAAGGCCGGGCTCGCCGAGCGCCGCCCCTCCAGCACCGACCGCCGGGCCCGGATCATCGCCGTCACGGAGGAGGGCGCACGCACCGCCGAGCGCAGCCGGCAGATCGTCGACGCGGTGCACGAACGCGCCCTCGCAGACCTTCCGGACGAGGACCGGGAGACGTTCCTACGCCTGCTGACCCACCTGGCCACCGGCCCCCTGGGCACCCCCACCCCCGGCCCGGGCCCCACCGCCCGCCGGGTCCGCCAGCGCAGCTAGGCGCGCGCGACGCGAGGAGCCGGAGAGCTTAGAGCCGACAGAGCCCGGCCGGCAGACGAGGCGGACACGCCTGCGCCCCGACCTCAAGGAGGTCGGGGCGCAGGGGAAAAGCAACCGGCTCAGGCTATGCGGCAGCCGGCACGGCGACCTTCTCCTCCGTGTCAGGAGCAGTGGCCGCGGTCAGGCTGATGCTCTTGGCGCTGTTGTACGCCTCGCGGTCCAGGATCTTCTCCTTGGCGGAGACCAGGATCGGGATGACCGACTGGCCGGCGACGTTCGTGGCCGTCCGCATCATGTCCAGGATCGGGTCGATGGCCATCAGCAGACCGACGCCCTCCAGGGGCAGGCCCAGGGTGGAGAGGGTCAGGGTCAGCATGACCGTGGCGCCGGTGAGGCCGGCGGTGGCGGCCGAGCCGATGACGGAGACGAACGCGATCAGGACGTAGTCGCCGACGGCGAGGTGGACGTCGAAGATCTGGGCGATGAAGATCGCGGCGATCGCCGGGTAGATCGAGGCGCAGCCGTCCATCTTGGTCGTCGAGCCGAACGGCACCGCGAAGGAGGCGTACTCGCGCGGCACGCCGAGGCGCTCGGTGACCTGCTGGGTGACCGGCATGGTGCCGACCGAGGAGCGGGAGACGAAGGCCAGCTGGATGGCGGGCCAGGCGCCGCGGAAGAACTGCAGCGGGTTGGCCTTGGCGACCGTCGCCAGCAGCAGCGGGTAGACGCCGAAGAGGACGATCGCGCAGCCGACGTAGATGTCGACGGTGAAGGTCGCGTACTTGCCGATCAGGTTCCAGCCGTACGTCGCGATGGCGTTGCCGATGAGGCCGACGGTGCCGATCGGGGCGAGGCGGATGACCCACCACAGGGCCTTCTGCAGCAGTTCGAGGACCGAGCGGCTGAGCTTCAGGACCGGCTCGGCCTTCTCGCCGAGCTGGAGCGCCGCGATACCGGCGACGGCCGCCATGAAGACGATCTGCAGGACGTTCAGCTCGGTGAACGGGGTGATGACGTCCGTCGGGACGATGCCGGTCAGGAAGTCGATCCAGGAGCCGGCGTGCTCGGGGAGCTTGCCGTCCTTGGGGGTGAGGCCGGTGCCCGCGCCGGGGTTGGTGAGCAGGCCGATGGCCAGGCCGATCGCCACCGCGATCAGCGACGTGGCCATGAACCACAGCAGGGTGCGGGTGGCGAGCCGGGCGGCGTTGTTGACCTGCCGCAGGTTGGTGATCGACACCAGGATCGCGAAGAACACCAGCGGGGCGACGGCCAGCTTCAGCAGCTGGACGAAGAGGTCGCCGATGTGCTGGAGCGTCGAGGTGAGCCAGCCGAGGTCATTGCTCTTGGCTGTCCAGCCGAGCAGCACACCCAGGGCGAGACCCGCCAGGATCTGGGCCCAGAACGGGACCTTGGGTATGCGGGAGGACTTCGGCGTCTTCGTGGACGGCACGGACGACGTGGACAACGGACACACTCCGGGGACAGATAAGGCGTCGGGAAACGGCGTGAAAGAGCGCCAGGAGGTCCGTACGGAAGAGGCAGGATCTCCGGCCGCTGGATGAGGTCGGTCAGCGGCGACGACAGGCCGCGGACATACAGCGGCAAAGATCGACGTGCAGGCGCGCCACGAGCGGAACGCTCATGGGGGACGGAGGCGCGGCTGCTGTCTTCATGACAAGTACGTTAACACTCGAACTTTGAGGAACCCAAAGAAAATCTTTGAGTTCCATGAGGGATCCCCGGGGAGCCGGCGGCGGAACGGGCGTCAACAACGCGGCAGGCGCCGGTCCGTGGAGGGAGCTCCACGGACCGGCGCCTGCCGGACGGATGAGGGGGCGTGAGGTGTCTCACGGCCAGGGGGCCGCACGGCCACGGGTGTCCACGGCCGCGGGCGCCACTGGAGGGACGCCGGGCGGCGGCCTCAGACGAGGTCGTCCTCCTGGCCCGCGTTGGCCGCGATGCGCTCACGCTGGCGGTCGACCTTGGCGACGAGCTGCTCGGACATCGCGTCCCGCTGCTTGCGCAGCAGCACGAAGCTGAGCGGCGCGGAGATCACGATGGAGAGCAGCAGCATCCAGACGGTGTTCGCCGCGCCCACCGCGAGCGGGATGATCCGGAAGTAGGCCAGCACCCACACCACCGCGAAGCAGGCGACGAACAGGCCGAGGCGAAGGGCGGTGTAGCGGAGCGTGGCGAACTTGTGGCTACTCACGGACGGGACCTTCTTCTCAACGGCAACCGAAAGGGTCGCCTCCAGTCAAGCACAACGGAAGGGGCGATCTTCCGGGCCCCTGCCGCACGGCTTTGCACCTGCTTTCGCACCCTTGCTCTGGGCCTCCGGACCCCCACCGAGGGGCCCGGAGGCCGGGAGACGTCCTCAGACGCGCATCGGCTGGGGCGACTCGCGGCGGTCCGGGTCCGGGCCCGGGTACTCGCGGATCGCCTCGTAGCGGGTGTTGCGCTCGACGGGCCGGAAACCGGCGTCGCGGATCAGCTCCAGCAGGTCCTCGCGGGTCAGCTTGTTCGGCGTGCCGTAGTTGTCCGCGTCGTGCGTGATCTTGTACTCGACGACCGAGCCGTCCATGTCGTCCGCACCGTGCTGCAGCGCGAGCTGGGTGGTCTGCAGACCGTGCATCACCCAGAAGCACTTGACGTGCGGGACGTTGTCGAAGAGGAGGCGGGAGACCGCGAAGACCTTCAGCGCCTCGGCGCCGGTGGCCATGGTCGTGCGCGCCTGGAGCCGGTTGCGGACCTTGCCGTCCTGCATGTCGACGAAGTCGTGCTGGTAGCGCAGCGGGATGAAGACCTGGAAACCGCCGGTCTCGTCCTGGAGTTCACGCAGCCGCAGCACGTGGTCGACGCGGTGCCGGGGCTCCTCGATGTGCCCGTAGAGCATCGTCGAGGGGGTCTTGAGGCCCTTCTCGTGCGCCAGGCGGTGGATCCGCGACCAGTCCTCCCAGTGGGTGCGGTGGTCGACGATGTGCTGCCGGACCTCCCAGTCGAAGATCTCGGCACCGCCGCCGGTGAGCGACTCCAGGCCCGCGTCGATCAGCTCGTCGAGGATCTCCGAGGCGGACAGGCCCGAGATGGTCTCGAAGTGGTGGATCTCCGTCGCGGTGAACGCCTTCAGGGAGACGTTCGGCAGCGCCTTCTTCAACTCGCGCAGCGAGCGCGGGTAGTAGCGCCACGGCAGGGTCGGGTGCAGGCCGTTGACGATGTGCAGCTCGGTGAGGTTCTCGTTCTCCATCGCCTTGGCGAGGCGAACGGCCTCCTCGATGCGCATCGTGTACGCGTCCTTCTCGCCCGGCTTGCGCTGGAAGGAGCAGTACGCGCAGGAGGCGGTGCACACGTTCGTCATGTTGAGGTGACGGTTGACGTTGAAGTGGACGACGTCACCGTTCTTGCGGGTGCGCACCTCGTGGGCGAGACCGCCCAGCCAGGCCAGGTCGTCGCACTCGTAGAGGGCGATACCGTCCTCGCGGGTCAGCCGCTCCCCGGCGTGGACCTTCGCCTCCAGCTCACGCTTGAGGCCCACATCCATCGACGCAGCCATCCGGTCGCCTCCCAGTCTCTGCCGTATCTGTGCCGACCCGCGGCACGGTCTCGGTGCCGGAAACGGGCTTCGTCGAGCGTACTCCCCCGTAATCGGCGCGGACGGGGCGCCCTTGGCGCACCCGCCCGCGGGCGGCGTGTCCGCGGGCGGCCGCCGGCCGGGGTAGGGCCGGGGCCGAGGGCGGCCCCGGGGGCTCGCTCGCGCCCGCCGCCTCCCCCGTCGTCCTACTCGGCCTCTTCGGGCAGTTCCCCGACGCGGTTCTCCCACTTGGTGGACAGCACGATCGTGGTGCGCGTACGGGAGACGCCCTTGGTGCCGGACAGCCGCCGGATGGTGCGCTCCAGCCCGTCCACGTCGCCCACCCGGACCTTGAGCATGTACGAGTCGTCGCCGGCGATGAACCAGCAGTCCTCGATCTCTTCGAGGTCGCGCAGCCGGCGGGCCACGTCCTCGTGGTCGGCCGCGTCCGACAGCGAGATGCCGACCAGGGCGGTGACGCCGAGGCCGAGCGAGGCGGCGTCGACCGTCGCGCGGTAACCGGTGATCACTCCGGCCGCTTCGAGGCGGTTGATCCGGTCGGTGACGCTGGGCCCGGAGAGGCCGACGAGCCGGCCGAGCTCCGCATACGAGGCCCGGCCGTTCTCGCGCAGCGCCTGGATGAGCTGCCTATCCACCGCGTCCATGCCCTCAAGCCTTCCAATCTTTACGCATTTTCGAGTTCTGCATGTAGAATCTAAGGCACACAGGGCCTAGTCCCTGCGATTTTCAAGCGATCAAAGACGATCTCACAGGAGTTGTCACCGTGTACTCGATCGAGATGGCCTACGCCCGCATGCGCGAGCTGCAGGACCAGGCCAATCGTTCACGTGCCCACAAGCTCGCCGAACCGCGGGCCCGGCGCCTCTTCGGGCGCGCCGCCGCGGCGAAGAAGCGCTAAGGAGCGTCCGGGGCCTCCTCCTGGTCCTTGGAGCCACCCCGAAGCTCCCCCTCCCAGCGCCGGTACAACCCGTGCGGCACCTCCGCCGCATCGAGCACCCGGCCCGCGACGAAATCCACCAGATCCTGGATGTGCGTCGCCCCCGCGTAGAACGCCGGCGAGGCGGGCAGCACGATCGCGCCCGCCTCGTCCAGCGTCACCAGATGCTTCAGCGTCGGACCGTTCAGCGGAGTCTCCCGCACCGCGACCACCAGCCGGCGCCGCTCCTTGAGCGTCACGCTCGCCACCCGCTGCAGCAGGTCCTTCGACAACCCCAGCGCCACCCCGGCCACGCACGCCGTACTGGCGGGGACGATCAGCATCCCCTTCACCGGGTACGAACCCGACGACGGGCCCGCCGCCAGATCCCCGGCCGCCCAGTAGCGCACCCGCGCCAGCTCCGCGTCGGTCACCGGAAACGTCCCCGGCTTCCCGTCCGCCCCGCGCGCCAGCCATTCCCGCAGGTCGGCACGCCAATGCGCGTCCCGGAACGCGATCCCGGTCTCATCCAGCAACGTCAGCCGCGACGCCCGGCTCACGACCAGGTCCACCGCCTCCCCGGCAGCGAGCAGCCCGCGCAGCACGGACGCCGCATACGGCGTCCCGGATGCCCCGGAAATCCCGACCACCCAGGGCCGACGACGCTCGGCGCCCGGCCGGCCGGTGTCGGGTCGGTCGTCCAGGCCGGTTTCGCGCCGGTCGTCCCGGCCGGTGTCGTCTCGGGCGTCTTGGGAGGCGTCATGAGGGGCGTCCTGACGGACGTGGCGACTCGTGTCGTGACTGGTGTTGTTGTGCGGCGGCTCCACGCATCGAGCCTATCCGGCGGAACCAGGAACCCGGTCATGGCCGTTCTTAGCTGTGAGGTGGGGCCGAGCGGGAGCAGAACGGGCAACCGCGACGGCTACCGGACGAATGACCGGATGACGGGGCGGGACTCGATGACGGGAACGGGACGCGATGACGGGGACAGGACGCGATGACGGGGACGGGACGCGATGACGGGGACGGGACGCGATGACGGGCGGACAGGGATGACAGCGACAGGGCGCACCGGGATGCAACAAGGACGGGCCAAGCTGGCGACGTGCCTGGTGCTGATGCTGGGCTGGGTCGCGCTGCTCTGGCTGCTGGAAGGCGTCGACGTCATCACCGGCGGCGCCCTGGACACCTTCGGCATACAGCCGCGCGAGCCCTCCGAGCTCGTCGACGTCGTACCGGCCGCCTTCCTGCACTTCGGCTTCGGCCACCTGGCAGCCAACACCCTGCCGTTGCTCGTGCTCGGCTTCCTCGCCGCCCTGCGCAGCGGCATCCGCCGCTTCCTGGCCGTCGTCCTCCTGATCATCCTCGCCAGCGGCCTCGGCGTCTGGCTCACCGCCGCACCCGGCAGCAACACCGCGGGCGCCTCCGGCGTCATCTTCGGACTCTTCGGCTACCTCCTGGTGCGCGGCTTCATCGAGCGCTCCCCCCTCGACATCGTCATCGGCCTCGCCGTCGGCGCGGTCTACGGCTCGATCCTCTGGGGCGCCCTCCCGATGACCGCCGGCCAGGTCAGCTGGCAGGCCCACCTCTTCGGCCTCCTGGGCGGCATCACCGCGGCCTTCACCCTCCGCACCCGCCCCCACCCCGCCCTGTCGAGCCCCTCACTCCCCCCACTCAACTAGCCCTCACTCACAGCCCACACAGCTAGCCCTCACTCACGGCGAAGACCCCATCACCCTCCGGAACAAATTACGCTCCGTAATCGTTGCCGGAAAAGAAGGAGGCGCACGAGGCAAGGAGGCACCCCGGAAGGCACAAGGGCACACCTGGCGGGCACACACAGCAGGCACCCACGGCAGGCACAGGAGCACACGCCCCGAGCAGCAGCACGGCGCAGGAGCACGACCCAAGCAGCAGCACACGCCCCGAGCAGGAACACGACGCAGGAGCGCGGCCCAAGCAGCAGCGCCCCTCAGACCGACTTCAAACCGACCTCAGAGCGACCTCAGACCGACAGCCCCGCACCACCAGGTTCAGACCGACAGCCCCGCCCCACCAGGTTCAGACCGACAAGCCCCGCACCACCAGGTCCAGCAGCGCACACACGAACAGCGCGATGCCGATGAAGCCGTTGACCTGGAAGAAGGCCCGGTTCAGGCGGGTGAGGTCGTGCGGCCGGACGATGGTGTGCTCGTAGAGGAAAGCCGCCGCCACGATCAGCAGGCCGAGCCAGAAGAACGGGCCGGCGCCGGTGGCCAGTGCGTACCAGGCGAAGAGTGCCGTGGTGACGAGGTGGCAGCCGCGGGCGCCCCAGATCGCGGCGGGGATGCCGAAGCGGGCCGGGACGGACCGGACGCCGATCTCGCGGTCGGTGTCGACGTCCTGGCAGGCGTAGATCAGGTCGAAGCCGCCGATCCAGATGCCGACCGCGAGGCCGAGGATCACGGCGTCCCAGGACCAGGTGCCGGTGATGGCGATCCAGGCGCCGATCGGGCCCATGGCCTGGGCGAGGCCGAGGATGGCCTGGGGGAAGTTGGTGAAGCGCTTGCCGTACGGATAGACCACCATCGGCACGACGGCGACCGGGGCGAGGGCCAGGCAGAGGGGGTTGAGCAGGGCCGCCGCGCCGAGGAAGACGGCGAGGGCGATCAGGGCGCCGGTCCAGGCGGACTTCACGGAGACCGCGCCGGTGACGAGTTCGCGGTGGGCGGTGCGGGGGTTACGGGCGTCGATCTCGCGGTCGATGATCCGGTTGGCGGCCATCGCGAAGGTGCGCAGGCCGACCATGCAGATGGTGACGAGGAGCAGCAGGAGCCAGTCGATGCGCTTGTCACGCTGGTACATCGCGGTCAGGGAGGCGATGTAGGCGAAGGGGAGCGCGAAGACGGAGTGCTCGATCATGACGAGGCGCAGGAAGGCCTTGGTGCGGCCGGGCTGCGGGAGGGCGGCGGAGGCGCTGGTCATCAGAGGCCGTACTCCTTCCAGCGGCGGTCGACGAGGGCCGCCGTGCGGGGGTCGGACTCGACCATGTCGGGCCAGCCGCCGTCGCGGGTGTAGCCCTCCTCGGGCCACTTCTTCGTTGCGTCGATGCCCGCCTTGCCGCCCCAGAACTGCTGGTAGGAGGCGTGGTCGAGGTGGTCGACGGGGCCTTCGACGACGGTCAGGTCGCGGGCGTAGTCGGTGTTGCCGAGGGCGCGCCAGGAGACCTCGTGGAGGTTGTGGACGTCGCAGTCGGCGTCGACGACGACGATGAGTTTGGTGAGGGACATCATGTGCGCGCCCCAGATGGCGTGCATCACCTTCTGGGCGTGCTTGGGGTACTTCTTGTCGATCGAGACGATCGCGCAGTTGTGGAAGCCGCCGGACTCGGGGAGGTGGTAGTCCACGATGTCCGGGACGATGATCTTGAGGAGGGGCAGGAAGAAGCGTTCCGTCGCCCGGCCGAGGGGGCCGTCCTCGGTCGGCGGGCGGCCGACGACGATGGACTGGAGCAGCGGGCGCTTGCGCATCGTCACGCAGTCGATGGTCAGCGCGGGGAACGGCTCCTGCGGGGTGTAGAAGCCGGTGTGGTCGCCGAAGGGGCCCTCCGGGAGCATCTCGCCGGGCTCCAGCCAGCCCTCGATGACGACCTCGGCGTGCGCCGGGACCTGGAGCGGGACGGTCTTGCAGTCGACCATCTCGATCCGCTTGCCCTGGAGGAAGCCGGCGAAGAGGTATTCGTCGATGTCGCCGGGGAGCGGGGCGGTGGAGGCGTAGGTGACGGCCGGCGGGCAGCCGAAGGCGATGGCGACCGGCAGCTTCTCGCCGCGCTTGGCGGCCACCTGGTAGTGGTTGCGGCTGTCCTTGTGGATCTGCCAGTGCATCCCGATGGTGCGCTTGTCGTGGCGTTGGAGGCGGTAGAGGCCGAGGTTGCGGACGCCGGTTTCGGGGTGCTTGGTGTGCGTGAGGCCGAGGTTGAAGAACGAGCCGCCGTCCTTGGGCCAGGTGAAGAGGGCGGGGAGCTTGTCCAGGTCGACGTCGTCGCCGGTGAGCACGACCTCCTGGACGGGGGCGCTCTCGCCCTTGACCTTCTTGGGCGGGACGTGCGTCATGCCGGCGAGCTTGCCGAACGCCTCGCGGATCCCCACGAACCCGTGCGGGAGTTCGGGCTTGAGCAGGCCGCCGATCTTGGCGCTGATGTCCTCGTACGCCCTGAGGCCGAGGGCCTTGAGAAGGCGGCGGTCGGTGCCGTAGACGTTCATGGCGAGGGGCATCGCCGAGCCCTTGACGTTCTCGAAGAGCAGCGCGGGGCCGCCGGCCTTCTGCACCCGGTCCACGATCTCGCCGACTTCCAGATGCGGGTCGACCTCGGCCTTGATGCGCTTGAGGTCACCTTCCCGCTCAAGAGCGCGCAGGAACGAGCGGAGATCGTCGTAAGCCATGCGTTCCAGTATCGGGTACGCACTACCCTGGGCGGGTCACCGGGCCCTGCCGAGGGCCCGCCGTCGTCTGCAGGGGGCCCGTTCCGCAATGCTCAGGTATCTGCCGTTCCTTCTGGTGCTGGCACTGTGGATCTACGCGTTCATCGACTGCCTCAACACCCCTGAGTCGCAGGTGCGCGGGCTGCCGAAGGTGGTCTGGGTGATCGTCATCCTGCTCTTCGGCGAGGTGCTGATCGGTCCGATCGCGTGGCTGGTGGCGGGCAAGCACCGGCATGCGGTCGCGGGCGGGGGCGGCAGTACGCCCGCGGAGTGGCACCGCAACCACAGCACGGCGAAGTGGGTGGCGCCGGACGACAATCCGGAGTTCCTGCGTTCCCTCAAGGAGGAGAACAAGAAGGACGAGGCGCTGCTGAAGGACTGGGAGGCGGATCTGCGGCGCCGTGAGGAGGAGCTGCGGCGCAGGAGCCGTGAGGCGTCGGAGGGCAACGAGGACACGCCGCCGTCGGCCAAGGACTAGCGGTCGGCCGGGCACGGCGATCGGCCGGCGGTCGGCCGGGCACCGGCGCTCGGCGGGTGGTCGGCCCCTCTCGCGGCCTGCGATGACGTGGTCCTGCCGGTCCGCAATTCGGTGGCCCGCCCGATCGCCGTCCGCCAGGATGGCCGCTCATGAGCACCGTCCCGCACGCCTCCGGGCCCGTCAGCGGCGAGCCCGTCAGCGCCGACCTCGCCGGCAGCACCTCCCCCACCGGCACCGAGCCTCTCCGTCGTATCCGCGCCCGTTACACCGAACGGACCGTCACGGTCTATCAGGCGTACGCGCCTGAGCTGGGGCTTCCGGCGGCGCGGGACGGGCGGTTCCCGGTGGCGTGGAAGCGGGAGCGGATGACGTGGATCAAGCCGTCGTTCCTGTGGATGATGTACCGCTGCGGCTGGGCGTCCAAGGCCGGTCAGGAGACGGTGCTGGCGGTGGAGATCGACCGGGCGGGTTTCGACTGGGCGCTGCGGCACGCGTGTCTGTCGCACTACGACCGGGGTGAGCACGCGGACCGGGATGCCTGGCGGCGGCAGTTGAGGGAGTCGCCGGCGCGGGTGCAGTGGGATCCGGAGCGGGATCTGTGGTTGCGGGCGCTGCCGTACCGTTCGCTGCAGCTGGGCCTGGCGGGGGAGGCGTCGCGGCGGTACGCGGACGAGTGGACGGTGGGGATCACGGACGTGACCGGGCTGGCGCGTGAGGTGCGGTCGCGGGTGGCGGCGGGGGACGTGGCGGGGGCGGCCGGGTTGCTGCCCGAGGAGCGTCCGTACCCGGCACCCGAGGGAACTCCGGGGCTCGGCCGCGTGTCCTGACGCAGGTCGGTAAACGCGTAATTCCGGCCACCGCGCGGTCCGTGGGGGACTGCTTCGCGTGGCGTACGGGACGTAGCGTGGTTTGGCCAACTCACGGCATTTCATGGCCAATTGATGCAGTGTTCAGATTCCTCCCCCTGCCCGGGAAACTCCCCCGCCGCCACAGTCATGTCGGCCCACTGAGGGCTCACGCGACTCAGGGAGAGTGGCACATATGCCCGACATGACCCGACGCAGACTCCTCGGCTCCGCGGCCGGCGCGGTCGGTGGCGCCGCCGCGCTGACTCTGTTGCCGCCCAGCGTTCAAAAGGCCGTCGCCGCCGGACCCGCACGTCACGGTTCGCTGCACGACGTCGAGCACGTCGTCATGCTCATGCAGGAAAACCGGTCGTTCGACCACTACTTCGGCACGCTGCGCGGCGTCCGCGGCTTCGCCGACCCGGACGCGCTGACGCTCCCGGACGGCCGTGACGTCTTCCACCAGCCGGACGCGGAGAATCCGGACGGCTATCTGCTGCCGTTCCGGCTCAACACCCACACGTCCAGCGCCCAGGCCATCCCCTCCACGAGTCATGCCTGGTCGGTGCAGCACGAGGCGTGGAACGGCGGCAAGATGGACCGCTGGCTGCCGGCGCACCGCAAGGCGGACGGGGTCAACGGCCCGTATGTGATGGGCTATCACACGCGGGAGGACATCCCGTTCCAGTTCGCGCTGGCCGAGGCGTTCACGCTGTGCGACAACTACTTCTGTTCGGTCTTCGGGCCGACCTGGCCGAACCGGCTGTACTGGATGACCGGCACGCTGGACCCGGGCGGCACGCTGGGCGGGCCGGTGCTGAACAACACCGCGCCGAAGCCGTACCGCTGGACGACGTACGCGGAGCGGCTCCAGGCGGCGGGGATCAGCTGGAAGGTGTACCAGGAGGAGGACGACTACGGCTGCAACCTGCTGGAGCAGTTCCAGACGTTCCGGGACTCCCAGCCGGGCGATCCGCTGTACGAGCGGGGGGTGCGGCCGCAGCCGGCCGGCACGTTCGAGGACGACGCGCGCAACGACCGGCTGCCGGCGGTGTCGTGGCTGATCCCGACGAGTCACCAGTCGGAGCACCCGGACTATCTGCCGGCGGCCGGCGCGGACTACGTGGCGCAGAAGCTGGAGGCGATCGCGTCGAACCCGCGGGTGTGGGCCAAGACGGTCTTCATCCTCAACTACGACGAGAACGACGGGCTCTTCGATCATGTGCCGCCGCCGGTGCCGCCGCCGGGGACGAAGGACGAGTTCGTCCGGGGGCTGCCGATCGGCGGTGGGTTCCGGGTGCCGTGCCTGATCGTGTCGCCGTGGACGGTGGGCGGCTGGGCGGCCGGTGATCCGTTCGATCACACGTCGGTGCTGCAGTTCCTGGAGCGCTGGACGGGTGTGGAGGAGCCGAACATCAGTGACTGGCGGCGGGCGGCGTTCGGCGATCTGACGTCGGCGTTCGGCTTCCGGCACGCGGCGCGCCGGCCGCCGCGGCTGCCGGACGACACGGCGGAGCAGCTGGCGGAGGCGCAGTGGGAGGTGGCGCATCTGCCGAAGCCGACGCTGCCGGGGGCGGGGCAGGTGCCGCCGCGGCAGGAGCGGGGGCGGCGCCGGCGGCGGTGAGTCGCGGCCGTCGGCGCGCCGTGGGCCGGGGCGGGTGGCCGTGAACGGACGACGGTGCCGTACGGGTTCGCCCGAGGGCGTTCCGTACGGCACCGCGCGGTGGTGCGGGCGGGTCAGACGCCGGCGTAGGAGTGCAGGCCGGTGACGAAGATGTTCACGCCGTAGTAGTTGAAGAGGTAGCAGGCGAAGGCGATCAGGCCGAGCCAGGCGGCCTTGCGGCCCTTCCAGCCGGCGGTGGCGCGGGCGTGCAGGTAGCAGGCGTAGGCGACCCAGGTGATGAAGGACCAGACCTCCTTGGGGTCCCAGCCCCAGTAGCGGCCCCAGGCGGCCTCGGCCCAGATGGCGCCCGCGATGATCGTGAAAGTCCACAGGGGGAAGACGGTGGCGTTGACGCGGTAGGCGAACTTGTCCAGGGAGGCGGCGGAGGGCAGCCGCTCCAGGACGGAGGAGGCGAAGGCGCCGGGCTGCTTGCCGGCGGGGTCGGCGAGCTTGGCCTCGTGGCGGTCGCGGAAGAGGAACAGCAGGGTGGCGACGGCGCCGAGGTAGAGGACGGCGCCGGAGAGGATCGCGCAGCTGACGTGGATCCACAGCCAGTAGGAGTGCAGCGCGGGGACGAGCTGGTCGCTGGCGGTGTAGAGCACGGACACGGCGAGGCCGAGGTCGAGCAGGACGGTGGTGATCAGGGGGAGGCCGATCCACCGGACGTTCTTCTTGAGGACGAGCAGCAGCAGGTAGATGCCGGTGGCGACGGCGGCGAAGGTGGTGGAGAACTCGTACATGTTGCCCCAGGGGGCACGCTGTACGGACAGGGCGCGGGTGATGACGCCGCCGACGTGGAGCGCCCAGGCGAGGACGGTCAGCGAGATGGCGATGCGGCCGTAGAGGTCGCCCTTCTCGGTGCCGCCGGCGGCGCCGGGGCCGTCGGGGACGTCGCGGCTGCCGGCCGCGGACTTGGTGATGACCTTGGGCCGTTCCAGTACGGCGGTGCCGCCGCCCCGGCGTTCGGCGGTGGCGGTGGCGGGCGCCGCCGCGGTGGCGTTCGGGGTGAGGGCGGCGGCGGTGCGGGCGACCTTGCTGCGGCTGCCGAACACCCACTCGGCCATGTGCGCGACGAAGGCGAGGGTGTAGATCGCCATGGCCGAATAGACCAGGACATTGCTGTTGTGCGCCAGTGTCTCGTTGGCTGCGGCGGCGAGGTTCACGCGCGCGCTCCTTCGGAGGGGTCAGCAGGACCGTCGGAGTCGGTGGGCTCCGCGGGGTCTTCCAAGGGGGTGGCGGGGGTGGTTCCGGCGTCCGGGTCGGGGTGCGGGGCGAGCGGGGCGTCGGGCTCCAGGGCCGCGGCGAGGTCGCCGAGTTCCTCGGGGAGGCGGGCGGATTCGCTGCGGCCGAGTCCGGCCATCTCGACGACGGTGACGCCGTCCTCCTCGCCGTGTTCGGCGCGTACCCAGACGCGGCGCCGCTGGATGAAGAGGGAGCCGGCCAGGCCGAGGAGGGCGGCGACCGCGCCGGTGAGGGCGAGGCCGTTGCCGGGCTGGTGGCTGATCTTGAAGCTGGCCCAGGTCTTGACGCCGTTGAAGGTGATGCTGCCGTCGCCGCCGGGGAGCTTCATGGTCTCGCCGGGCTTCATCATCTGGGCGACCGCGCGGCCGTGGACCTGGTACTGCTTCAGGTTCTTCTTGTCGAGCTGGTAGACGTTCTGCGGCAGGCCGGAGGCGACGCCCAGGTCGCCGTGGTAGGCGGTGAGCACCAGGCGCGGGTTGTCGAGCGCCGGGAAGGTGGAGAACATCGAGCCGGAGCCCTTGCCGCCGAAGGTGGGGACGAAGAAGCCCTGGAAGCCGAGCTGGTTGGGCTTGTCGTCCTTGGTGCGGGCGCCGGGGACCTTGACGACACCGGTGGAGGTGAAGTTCTTCGGGTCCTGGGGGAGGAAGGGCACGGCGCCGTTGTAGACGGTCTTGCCGCGGCCGTCCTTGACGGTGACGTCGGGCGAGTAGCCGTGGGAGAGCAGGTAGACCTTGGAGCCGGCGATGTCGAGGGGGGTGTTCACCTCGATGGTGGTCTTGTGTTCCTTGCCGTCGGCGCCGGAGAAGTACCGGATGTGGGCGCGGAAGATCCGCGGGGTGCCCTTCTGCGGTCCGGAGCGTTCGTAGGTCGCGTCGAACTTGTCGAGGGTGAAGCCGAACGGCTCCATGGTGTCGGTGTCGAAGAACGCGCCGGATTTGAAGTCGTCGTACTGGGTGAGGCTGTTGGCGAAGCCGTCGCCCTCGGTGATCAGCTTGCCGCCTTCGGACTTCCACAGGCTGCCGACGGCGAACGCGACGAGCATCACGATCAGCGCGAGGTGGAAGACGAGGTTGCCGACCTCGCGCAGGTAGCCCTTCTCGGCGGCGACCGCGGTGCCGGCGCGGTGGGCGCGGAAGCGGCGCTTCTTCAGCATCCGCTCGGCGGCGGCGAGCACGTCGTCGGGTGCGGCGTCGGTGCGCCAGGTGGTGTAGGCGGGCAGCCGGGTCAGCCGGCGGGGGGCGGCCGGCGGGCGGCCGCGGAGCTGGCCGACGAACTGCCAGCTGCGCGGGATGATGCAGCCGATCAGGGAGATGAACAGCAGCAGGTAGATGGCGGAGAACCACACCGAGCTGTAGACGTGGAACATCCCCAGCTTGTCGTAGACGTCGCCGAGGGTGGGGTGGTCGGCCTTGAACTGGTCGACCTTGACGGGGTCGATGCTGGTCTGCGGGATCAGCGAGCCGGGGATGGCGCCGATCGACAGCAGGAACAGCAGCAGCAGCGCGACCCGCATGGAGGTCAGCTGCCGCCAGAACCAGCGGGCCCAGCCGACCGGGCCGAGCGAGGGCAGGGTGACGTCTTCCTGGGGCGCGGTGGAGAGCTGGGAGCCGGCCGCGCCGAGGTCGCTGCCCGCGTCGTCGGTGCCGGGGGTGCCGGTGCCGGGGTCGCGGGGGGTGTCGGTCTTGGTGGACATCGATCAGATCCCAACGGTGGAGCTTTGTGTCCAGCTCTGGAGCTCGGACATCAGGCTGTCCCAGATGCCGGTGACGAGGAGGACGCCGAGGACGACCATCATGCCGCCGCCGATCCGCATCACCCACTGGTAGTGCCGCTTGACCCAGCCGAAGGCGCCGAGGACGCGGCGGAAGGCCAGGGCGACGGCGATGAACGGCACGCCGAGGCCGAAGCAGTAGGCGACGGTGAGGAGGGCGCCGCGGCCGGCGCTGGCGTCGTAGAAGGAGAGGGTCTGGACGGCGGCGAAGGTGGGGCCGAGGCAGGGGGTCCAGCCGATGCCGAAGAGGACGCCGAGGAGCGGCGCGCCGGCGAGGCCCATGGCGGGCTTCTTGTGGAAGCGGAATTCGCGCTGTCCGAAGCGTTGCAGGACGCCGGCGAAGGCCAGTCCGAAGAGGATCAGCAGGGCGCCGAGGACGCGGGAGATGACGTCCTTGTAGTCCAGCAGGGTCCTGCCGAAGAAGCCGAAGAGGGCGCCGCCGGAGACGAAGACCGCGGTGAAGCCGAGGATGAAGAGGCCGGCGCCGGCGAGCATCCGGCCGCGGCGGGCCTCGCCGAGGTCGGTGCCGGTGACGCCGGTCACGTACGACATGTAGCCGGGGACCAGCGGCAGGACGCAGGGGGAGAAGAAGGAGACGAGTCCGGCGAGGAGCGCGATGGGGACGGCGGCGAAGAGGGTGCCGGTGGAGACGGTGGGGTCGGCGGCGACGGCGAGCTGGGTGAGTTCCATCTCTGGCGGGATCACTTCTCGGCGATCAGCGGCTTGACCATGCTGCGCAGTTCGTCCTCGGTGAGCGGCCCGATCGAGCGGGCGGCGATCTTGCCGTGCCGGTCGATGGCGATCGTGGAGGGGATGGACTGCGGGTTGAGGCTGCCCTTGGGGAAGCGCAGCATGAGCCGGCCGGTGGGGTCGAACAGGCTCGGGTAGGGCACCTTGTGCTCTTCCTCGAAGCTGGTGGCCTGGGACTTCTCGGAGTCGCGGGTGTTGATCCCGATGAACTGGACGCCCTTGCCGCTGGTCTCCTTGGCGACCTTGGCGAAGTTCGGCGCCTCGGCGATGCAGGGGCCGCACCAGGAGCCCCAGACGTTGAGGATGACGACCTTGCCCTTGTAGTCGGCGACGTCGAGCTTCTTGCCGGTGGTGGTCTCGCCGGACAGGTCGGGGGCGGGCTGCCGGTCGGCCTTCTTGACGGTGTCGACGCCGTCCTTGCCCTGGACGAAGCGGGTCTGGGCCGAGCCTCCGGAGGCGCCGTCTCCGCAGGCGCTCAGCGACAGCGAGGCGGCCGCGGCCCCTGCGGCGAGCAGGATGATCCGGCGGCGGCGCGTGCGGCGGCGTGGGGCGTCAGCACTCATGTGAAAAGTTTCGCATGGGCCATTTGCGGATCTTCCGCGCCCCCCTCGCCCGGCCTGTCCCCGGTCCGGTCCCGGTCCGGCTCCGGCCGAAGGGGCATGTCAGGCGGTGGGGCACGGGGGCACCGGGCCGGATCGGCACGTTGCGCGGTGGCTCGGTTACGTGGTCACGGGGCCGCGCCGCTACGGGACCGACAGGTACTCCTTCCAGCCCTCGGCGGGCCGCCGGCCGACCGGGACCTCCTGGAGCCTGCGCACCACCTCGGGGTCCTGGGCGTCGAGCCAGTCGGTGAACTGCCGGAACGACACCAGATGGACGTCGCGGTTCTGCTCGTTGGCGATGTGCTTGAGGGCGTCCTCGACGGCGTCCATGTAGATGCCGCCGTTCCACTCCTCGAAGTGGTTGCCGATGAAGAGGGGGGCGCGGTTGGTCTCGTAGGCGCGGCGGAATCCGGAGATGTACGCGTCGGTGGCCTGCTGCCGCCAGCCCGGGTAATTGGCCGGCGGGGCCTTGGTGGAGTTCCTGGACTGGTTGGCGAGGATGTTGTAGTCCATCGAGAGCACCTCGAAAGAGTGCCCCGGGAACGGAATCTGCTGGAGCGGGAAGTCCCAGACGCCGAATTTCTTCTTCGGCCACATCTGGAGGCCGCCGGGCGAGCTGGCGTCGTAGCGCCAGCCGAGTTCCCGGGCGGCGGGCAGCAGATTTCTCTGGCCGAGCAGACAGGGCGTGCGGCCGCCGACCAATTCCTGCCGGTAATCGAACGGCAGCGGGTCGACCTCGGCGAAGCCGGTGTTGGTCCGCCATTTGGTGACGAATTCCATCGCCTGGTCGATCTCGGAGTACCACTGGGTGGGGGTCCAGTGTTTGACCGAGGTCGGGGCGTCACCGCAGAAGTGGCCGTTGAAATGGGTGCCGATCTCGTGGCCGTCCAGCCAGGCCTGGCGCACGTACCTCAGCGTCTCCCTGATGTGGTCGTCGGCGAGGTAGCCGATGGCGGAGGCGCCGGGCGGGTTGTTCGGCGGCTCGTAGAGGTGTTTTTGGGATTCCGGCAGGAGATAGAGGCCGGAGAGGAAGAAGGTCATGGCCGCGCCGTGGTCCTTGGCGAGCTGGAGAAAGCGGGGGAAGAGGCCGTTGCCGACCTCTCCCGCGCCGTCCCAGGAGAAGACCACGAACTGCGGCGGGGTCTGTCCGGGCTCCATCCGTTCGGGTGCTTTCGGCTGGTTCGGCTGCGCGCCGTAATTCGCGGTCGAGCCGTCACCGATGAGCCTGGGGCGGGCCTGGACGGATCTCTTGACCTTCTGCTTGTCGACGCTCGCCTGCGGGCCGGACGTGGAGCAGCCGGCGACGCCCAGCGCCGCGGCCGCTCCAACTCCCAGGCCCAGCAGGTTTCGCCGACTGATCGCGCACATACCCTCGTCCCCATCCGTGCTCGCCGGAACTCGATATCCATATAAACGGACAATCGAGAGGAGGGCATGTTGAGCACCGGGACGCCGAGTTAATCGGCCGGATATTCCATTTTTGCTTGCCTTTGACGTTCCGCCACCTGATGCAGTGTCAGGCCCCGTAGGCCTTGCTCTTTCCCTTCACCGGTTTGGCGCCGGCCAGGAGGTGGGAGGGAACCAGGTCGCGCGCCGGTTCGCTGTACCCCACCGAAATGATCTTGTCGCCGTGGAACGTGAACGACGTCAGCGAGGCCAGCGTGCACTGCCGCTTCCGCGGGTCGTGCCACAGCCGCCGCCGCTCCGCGAAACTGCGCACGATCCAGATCGGCAGCTGGTGGCTGACCGCCACCGCCTCGTGCCCGCGTGCCGCGTCCCGCGCCGCGCCGAGCGCCGCCATCATCCGTACGACCTGTTCGAGATACGGCTCGCCCCACGAGGGCCGGAACGGATTCGTCAGGTACTTCCAGTTGCCCGGCTTCTTGAGCGCCCCGTCACCGACCCCGAAGGTCTTGCCCTCGAAGACGTTGGCCGCCTCGATCAGCCGCTCGTCGGTGGCCAGGCCGAGACCGTGCGCCGCGGCGATCGGCGTCGCGGTCTCCTGGGCCCGCTCCAGCGGCGAGGCGACGACATGGGTGACGTCCCGGTCCGCGAGGTGCTCGGCGACCCGGTCGGCCATCTTCCGCCCCAGCTCCGAGAGGTGGTAGCCGGGCCGGCGCCCGTACAGCACCCCCTCCGGGTTGTGCACCTCGCCGTGCCGCATGAGGTGGACGACGGTGATGTCGTCACCGTTGTCGCCGGCGGAGACGTCGTTGCTGCTCTGGTTCATTTCCCCCTCATTCCGTCGCTTCGGCGGCGGCCCGGGCGGCGGCCGGCAGGGCGGCCGCGATCCGCTCGACGGCCGCGGTGTCGTGCGCGGTCGAGACGAACCACGACTCGAACGCGGACGGCGGGAGGTAGACGCCCTGGGACAGCATCGAGTGGAAGAAGGCGGTGAAGCGGAAGGACTCCTGCGCCTTGGCCTCGTCGTAGTTGGTGACGTCCCGCTCGGTGAAGAAGACGGAGAACATGTTCCCCGCCACCTGCAGCCGGTGCGCCACGCCCTCCTTGGTCAGCGCCCCGCTGACCAGCGAGCGCAGCTCGGCGGAGACCGCGTCGACCTTCTCGTACGCGGCGTCGTCCAGCAGCCGCAGCTGCGCGACACCGGCGGCGGTGGCGATCGGGTTCCCGGACAGGGTGCCCGCCTGGTAGACCGGGCCGGCCGGCGCGAGGTGCGCCATGACGTCGGCGCGGCCGCCGAACGCCGCGGCCGGGAAACCGCCGCCCATGACCTTGCCGAAGGTCATCAGATCCGGGCGAACCCCGTCGATCCCGTACCAACCGGCCTTGCTGACGCGGAAGCCGGTCATCACCTCGTCGGAGATGTACAGCGCGCCGTCCTCGGCACACAGGTCGGCAAGGCCCTGGTTGAAGCCGGGCAGCGGCGGCACCACGCCCATGTTGCCGGGCGACGCCTCGGTGATCACACAGGCGATCTCGCCCGGGTGCGCGGCGAACGCGGCCCGCACCGCCTCCAGGTCGTTGTAGGGCAGCACGATCGTGTCGCCGGCCTGCGCGCCGGTCACGCCGGGCGTGTCGGGCAGTCCGAAGGTCGCCACGCCCGAGCCGGCCGCGGCCAGCAGCGCGTCCACGTGCCCGTGGTAGCAGCCGGCGAACTTGACCACCTTGGGGCGGCCGGTGAATCCGCGCGCCAGACGGATCGCCGACATCGTCGCCTCGGTGCCGGACGACACCAGGCGCACCTGCTCGACCGGCTCGATCCGGGCCACGATCTCCTCGGCCAGCTCGACCTCGCCCGCGCCGGGCGTACCGAAGGACGTGCCGCGCGCGACCGCCTCCTGGACCGCCGCGATCACCTCGGGGTGCGAGTGCCCGAGGATCATCGGCCCCCACGAGCACACGAGGTCGACGTACTCACGGCCGTCGGCGTCGGTGAGGTACGGACCGGTACCGGACACCATGAACCGGGGCGTACCGCCGACGGCGCGGAACGCCCGCACCGGTGAATTGACGCCGCCGGGCGTCACCACGGAGGCGCGCTCGAACAGCGACTGCGAAACAGGGGCTTCATACGGAAAAGACACTGTGATCCTGACCTGCATAAACGGGGAGGGCAGCGGCGCACGGGCACCGCCCCGGCTGACAACGGCATGGGAATCCCCGCTTGGACCACCTAAGGCGCCGCGCGGTTCCCACTCGATCCTTTTTTGATTCCTCTCGCTTCCGACCGGGCGTCAGCCCCCGCTTGTCTGCGAAACTGGGGCGACGGACGAGTGAGTCACGCAAGCAATGGTCTCAGAGGCGCACGGGGGCGTGCGGCCGGGCGTTTCGCGCGCCGGTGACGGGGGAGGTCTCTGAGACGATGATCGGGTTGCGCGGCTGGGGCTGCGAGTGGTCGGGTGGAGATATGCATCGCGGTGGCGAACTGGGCGAAGGAACCGATGACCGGGGTTCCGGGCGCGCCCAGCGCGGCCGTCACCGGCGCGAGACCGAAGGCATCAAGGGTGGGGACATCAGGGGCGGCCGCATGGGGGTGACCTACAAATACTTCGGCGCGCCCAACGGCGCGACGGCGGCCCGGGTCCCGATCTCCATGCGCCCTGAGGAACTCGGCGGTGACGAGCTCGGCATGGGCGGGATGTTCACCAAGATCAAGCCGGAGACCATGGCCGCCATGGTCCTCACCGGTATAGAGGGCATACCCCTCCATAAGGTTCCGCCGCTCGAACTCGTCGTCCTCCACCCCGACTACGCCGTCGTCAAGCTCCCCATGACCGTGGTCGACCCGCTGCGCGGCATCGGCGAGGAATCGGTCGGCGCGGCCGCCTTCATCTGGTCGACGGTCCCCGACCGCGGCGGCCCCCGCGACGCCTTCGCCGTCTACCAGCTCCTCCACGAATGGCAGGACTTCAGCCACCGCCTCCACGAGGCGGGGCACCAGGCGTATTGCTTGGTGTGGCCGTAACGGTTCGTCGCGGCTGGGCTGGGGTTTTGGCTGGCCTGGACGGCCGGGACGGGCCGGGATGGGCTGGGGTGTTGGGGCGGTGGGCCTCGTCTCGTAGCGCGGTGGGCCCTCGTCTCGTAGGGCGGTGTGCCTCGTCGTCTCGTAGCGCGGTGAAAGCACTGCGTCTCCGGGCGGAGGGGTCACCGCCCCGGACGGGGTCTCCATACGGTGTGGTCCTCACCACGTAGGGCGGGCCGAGACCCCGCCGTCCACCACGAGGTCCTGGCCGGTGATCCAGGAGGCCATCGGTGAGGCGAGGAACACACAGGCGTCGCCCACGTCCTCCGGCCGCCCCAACCGCCCGGTGGGCGCCGCCGCGTGCCAGCGCCGTACTCCGTCGGGCCAGTCCTCGGCCAGCCCGGGCCGGTCGATCAGGCCCGGCGAGACGCTGTTGACGCGGATGCCGTACGGGCCGTACTCCAGCGCGGCGGCGCGGGCGTGCATCACCACCGCCGCCTTGGACGCGCAGTAGTGGGCGTGCTGCGGCGCCGGACGGTCCGCCTCGATCGACGCGATGTGCGTCACCGACCCGCCGCCGCCCTCCCGCATCACGGCCGCCGCGGCCTGGGTGCAGGCGAACACCGAGTGCACGTTGAGGTCGGCCACCGCCCGCCAATCGGCGAGCGACATCCCCGCCAGCTCCTGCGTCGGCTGCACCGCGGCGTTGTTCACCAGCGCGGTGAGCCGCCCGCGCCAGCCGGCCGCCTCGGTCACCAGCCGGTGGCACTCCTCCTCGACGGCCAGGTCGGCCGCCAGCGCCAGCGCACTCCCGCCGCCGTCCTCGATCCGCCCCACCAGCGCCCGCACCGCCTCGGCCCCGGTCCGGTAGTGCACCACCACCGCCGCCCCGGCCTGCGCGAACCGCCCCGCAATGCCCTGCCCGACCCCACCCGCGGCCCCGGTGACGAGCACCACCTGCCCGGTGAGATCGGGGAGGTGGGGGTGGGGGTGGGGCCGGCGATGGGGGTGGGGTGGGTTGGCCTGGCCACCCGGACCATCCGGACCGGCCGAACCCTCCGAGCCGCCTGGGCCGCCCGGGCCGTCTGGACTGCAGGGGCCGCTTGGGCCGCCCGCGTCGGCCTGGCCGGATGCGACCGGTTCCCGGCCGTCACTGGGAGTAATCGCCGCCCCGCCGCCGTTCAGGCCGAAAGGGGCTCGCCCCCCTGTCATGGCCGGCTCAGCGCGGCGATCCGCGCTGCCTCCCGCGGAAACCGCGCCGCCAGTTCGGCGCCGTCCCCGTGTTCGTAGTCCTCGAAGGTGAAACCGGGCGCCATCGTGCAGCCGAACAGCGTCCACGAGCCGCCGTCGGCGACCTCGGCGGCCATCCACGTCCCGGCCGGCACGGTGAACTGGACGTGCTGGCCGCCCAGGACGTCCGGCCCGAGGACGACCGTACGGGCCGCGCGGCCATCCGGAGTGCTCGCGCCGCGCTCCTCGCCCCCCTGGGGCGGCCCGTCTTCCTCGGGCCCTTCGGTCAGCAGGAAGAGGGTGAGCGGATCGCCCCGGTAGAAGTGCCAGATCTCGTCGGTCGGCAGCCGGTGCAGGGCGGAGTAGTCGCCCGGCTCGGCGGTCAGCAGCATCACGATCGCCGTACCCTCGGGCCGCCCGTCGGGCCGGGGCGGGCCCGCCCACGTAGGCCGGAACCGTCCGCCCTCACGCGGCAGCGGCACCAGGCCGTAGAAGTCGACCAGCGCCTCGGGGAGCGGATCGCGGGACGTGCGGTGCTCGGCCATCTGCGGCGTGCCCCTTCCCACCAGTCAGCAGCAATACGGGGTTCGTGTGCGGCAGTTCGTGTGCGGCAGTTCGTACACGGCGATGCGTAGACGGCGAGGCGTATACGACGTTTCACCTGTGGCGGTTCACATACCGTGCTTCACATACGGCGGTTGACCACCCTAGGCGCGTACGGCGCCGAAGACGGGCACAATCGGGCCATGTCCGATACGCCTCCACCCGTCGACACCTCGCCCCTGCCTCCGGCCGACGCCCGTCAGCCGTCTGGGAGACCGTCGACCACCTGGTGCGCTGGCTCGACGGCGCGAGCGTGCTGCCGCCGGAGCAGGAGCGGTTGCTGCGCATCCTGAAGCTCTCCGAGGAGGCGGGCGAGGTCGCGCAGGCGGTGATCGGCGCCACCGGCCAGAACCCGCGCAAGGGTCACAGCCACACCTGGGACGACGTGCACAGCGAGCTGTGCGATGTGATCCTCACGGCGATGGTGGCGCTCCGGACGCTGACTCCGGAGGCGCGGCAGGTCTTCGAAGGGCATATGGGGCGGGTGGCCGGACGGGTGCCGCGGCCGTTGTCCGGGGACTGAACGGCGGCGTCCGTGCGGGACTGAACGGCGGCGTCCGTACGGGATTGAACGGCGGCGTCCGCCCGGGGGCCGGGGACGGCGTTCCGGCACCGCCCCCTCGGGCGCTCGTCCGCCTCAACCACGGGGCGCCGGGCGCGCCGCCGCGACCGCCCGCCCTACGGCTGCTCCGCCGTCAGGTAGCGCTGGATCGTGGGCGCCAGCCAGGCGATGACCTCGTCATGGCTGAGGGCGACGGCCGGCGGGAGGTGCAGGACGTAACGGCACAGCGCCATGCCGAGTATCTGGGAGGCGATCAGCGCGGCGCGCTTCGGGGCCTCCTCGGGGACCGGGCAGACCGCCGTGAGCACCGGCCTGATCTGTTCGGCGAACACCCCGCGCATCCGCTCCGCGCCCGCCTCGTTCGTCGCGCCGACGCGCAACATGCCGGTCAGCACCTCGTCGCCCTCCCATCGTTCGAGGAAGTGGCGTACGAGCCGGGCGCCGACTTCTTCCCGCGGTACGTGGCTCAGATCGGGCGCGTGCACCTCGATCTCGGAGGCGGCCGCGAAGAGGCCGGCCTTGTTGCCGTAGTACCGCATGACCATCGACGGGTCGATGCCTGCCTCGCGCGCGATGGCGCGGATCGTGGCGCGCTCGTAGCCGTCCGCGGCGAAGCGGTCACGGGCGGCGGCCAGGATCGCGGCCCGGGTCGCGGCGGACCGGCGGGGCGGGTCCGCGGGGCCGGCGGGCCGGGCGCCGGCGGATGGGGCACCGGAGGCACCGTCGGACCGGGCGCCGGCAGCGGCTTCCGCGTCGCTGCCGCTGCCGGTGCCGCGGGCCGCGGATTCGGCGGGGGCGTCGGGCTCAGCAGCAGTAGGAGGGCGATCGTGCCGCATGTCAACAACTGTAGGCCAACAACTGTTGACACGCCAACCCGACGCGCCCTACGCTTGCCAACAAGCGTTGACCAACATGCGTTGGCATAGGCCCAGGCGCACGCAAGAGGAGGCGGAAGCCATGGACGCCACGAACCGCACACCGGACCGGTCCGGCAGCCGGGACCAGGGGCTCAGCACGGCCAGAAACGCCGAGGTCAGGGACGCCGAGGTCAGGGACGTCCCGGAAGCCGCCGCGCGCCTCGCACCCAGTGCTGGGAGTGCGGACGCCGCAGAGGTGACGGACACCGCGGACGTCTTCGTCGTCGGCGCCGGGCCCACCGGGCTGCTGCTCGCCGGGGACCTCGCCGAGGCCGGCCTGTCCGTCACGCTTCTCGAACGCCGCGCCGACACCACCAGCAACCTCACCCGCGCCCTCGCCGTCCATGCGCGCACGCTCGAACAGCTCGATGCCCGCGGTCTCGCGGATGAGCTGGTCGCCGGCGGCCATCCGATCCCCCGCCTCCGGCTCTTCGGGGAGGCCACTCTCGACCCCAGCCGGCTCACCACCCGCTTCCCCTTCGTCCTGATCACTCCGCAGTTCGAGGTCGAGCGGCTGCTTGAGCGCCGCGCGCGGAAGGCCGGTGTGGTGTTCCGGTACGACTCGGAGGTGCTCGGCCTCGCCCAGGACGAGGAGGGGGTGACGGTGAAGCTGCGCACCGCCGACGGCATCGGCAGCGCCCGCGCCGCCTACCTCGTCGGCACCGACGGCGTGCGCAGCACGATCCGGGAGGCCGTGGGCCTGCCCTTCCCCGGGAAGTCGGTGATCCGCTCGGTGATCCTCGCCGACGTCCGGCTGGCCGAGGAGCCACCGTCCCCGTTCATCGTCAACGCCACGGGGGAGGCATTCGCGCTGATCGGCTCGTTCGGGGACGGCTGGTACCGCGTCATCGGCTGGAACCGCCACCGCCAGGCCGACGACAGCGCGCCCGCCGATCTCGACGAGGTCCGCGAGGTCACCCGGCTCGCGCTCGGTACGGACTACGGCATGCGGGACGCCCGCTGGATCTCCCGCTTCCACAGCGACGAACGCCAGGCCCCGCAGTACCGCGTCGGGCGGGTCTTCCTCGCCGGGGACGCCGCGCATGTCCACTCCCCGGCGGGCGGTCAGGGCATGAACACCGGTCTTCAGGACGCCGCCAACCTCGGCTGGAAGCTGGCCGCCGTGCTACGCGGCCACTCCCCCGAGTCCCTGCTGGACAGCTATCAGGCCGAGCGGCATCCCGTCGGCAAGTCGGTGCTGCGCAGCAGCGGCGCCATCCTGCGGTTGACCCTGCTGCACTCCGCTCCCGGGCGTGCGGTCCGGGGAATCGCCGCGCGGCTCATCAACCATCTGAGGCCGGTGTCCCGCCGCGCGATACGCACGCTCTCCGGTATCGGCATCAGCTATCCGGCCGGGCCGGGTGCCCATCGGCTCGCCGGCCACCGCGCCCCGGACCTCCGCCTGGCCGGTGGCGGCCGGCTCTACGAACGCCTCCGCGAGGGGAAGTTCGTCCTCGTCACCCCCGCCGACGAGCCCACCGCCCCGCGTCCGGACGACGACCGCGTCATCCCGGCCACCTGGGACAGCGGCCGCCGTACCGCCCTGCTGATACGCCCCGACGGCTATATCGCCTGGGCCACCGACTCCACGGCCCCCGCCGAGCGTGCCGCGGCCCTGCGCAGCGCGCTCATACGGTGGACCGGCGCCGCGCCGGCGAACGGCTGAGCGGGGCGGGCCGGCCAAGCGGAGGCGGAAGGTTGCGCGGGGACGGGCGGCGGCGCGGGGGGCGTCGGGGCTCGTCGCGGCTCAGCCCGATGCCAGCACATGGCGCAGATAGGCCCGCGGGTCGCTGAGGTACCGGCGCCAGTGGTCGACGAGGCCCAGCTCCGCCCATTCCACCGACCGCATGCCGTGCTCGCCGACCTCCACGATCTCCGCGCCGGGGAGTGCCGTCAGCAGCGGTGAGTGGGTGGCGCACACGACCTGGGCGCCTATCCGCGCCAACTCGTCCATCAGCCCGACCAGTTCCAGGCAGGAGGAGAAGGACAGCGCCGCCTCCGGCTCGTCCATCACGTACAGCCCGCGCTCGGCGAACCGTTCGCGGAAGGCCAGCAGGAAGCTCTCGCCGTGGCTCATCTCGTCCGGGGCCTGGGAGAGCCGCAGGGTGTTCCGCTCGCCGTTCAGTGCTTCCAGCGCTGTCTCGGCCCGGAGGAAGAAGCCGCGGCGACGCGTCCGCGGCCCCCGCACCATCCGCCGCCCCTCCCGCGTCGGATCGAACCGAAGCCGACTGCCCAACAGAGAGGCCTCACGGGAGGAGGCGTATTTGTAGCCCGCCGACCCGCCGTACGAATCCAGACCGAAGCCTTCCGCCAGCGCCTCGGCCAGCGTGGACTTCCCCGAACCGTTCTCGCCCACCAGGAAGGTGACGGGCGCGCGGAAGGGCAGTCCTTCGGCGGCCAGTTGCCGGACACAGGGCACCGTCCACGGCCAGCCGTCCTCGGCCGCCCCCGTCCCCGTCGGAAGGTCCAGATAAGCCCGTTCGATCAACATGCTCCGAAGCTCTCATGCACCACTGACAGTCCCCTGGGGGCACTCGGGACAGAACACCCGGAGGGCTCGGAGCGACGGGACTCGCGGGGCCGGGGCTGCCCGGGCTTAGGCTCGGCCGCATGCTCATTGCGCGTTCCACTGCCCTGTTCGTCGTTGCCGCGCTGTTCGAGATCGGTGGGGCGTGGCTGGTGTGGCAGGGGGTCCGCGAACACCGTGGCTGGGCGTGGATCGGGGCCGGTGTGATCGCCCTCGGGGTGTACGGCTTCGTGGCCACGCTCCAGCCCGACGCCCACTTCGGGCGCATCCTCGCCGCGTACGGCGGGGTTTTCGTCGCCGGATCGCTGGCCTGGGGAATGGTGGCCGACGGCTATCGCCCCGACCGGTGGGACGTCATCGGGGCGCTGATCTGCCTGGCCGGGATGGCAGTGATCATGTACGCCCCGAGGAGCCGCTGACCGTTCCGGCGACGGGTCGCCCGCGCCGCCTCCCCCGGCTTCCGGCTTCCCCGGCTTCCCCGGCTTCCGGCTCCCCCGGCCTCCCCGGCTTCCGGCTTCCCCGGTCTCCCCAACCCTCCGCCCCCACCATCGGCCGACCACCTCGACCATCACCGACCACCCCCAACCCCCCACCGCCCAACCATTGATCAGGTGCTCATCAGTAATTGATCAGTGGTTGATCAGGGGCTGCATATCCTGGGCACACCGCGACCGCGGCCGGACCGCACAACGGTCATGCCGACGCGCACCGATCCGCCGATCCGCCGTCCCGCCGTCCCACCGGCTCCGAGGAGAGCGTCATGACCGCCGATGCCCGTAGCGCCGATGCCCTGAGCGCCCAGACCCCCAGCGCTGAGGCCCGTACCGCCGTTGTCACCGGAGCGAGCAGCGGCATCGGGGCCGCGACCGCGCGGGCGCTGGCCGCCGCCGGTTACCGCGTCGTGCTCACCGCCCGCCGCAAGGACCGCATCGAAGCGCTCGCCGCCGAGCTGCCGAACGCCCAGGCCCATGCGCTGGATGTGACCGACCGGGCCGCCGTCGACGCCTTCGTGGCCTCGCTCGACGAGCTGCCGTCCGTCGACGTCCTGGTCAACAACGCCGGTGGTGCGTTCGGCGCGGAACCGGTGGCCACCGGGGACCCCGCCGACTGGCGCGCGATGTACGAGGTCAATGTGCTCGGCGTGCTCCACATGACCCAGGCGCTGCTGCCCAGGCTCACCGCCTCCGGGGACGGCACCGTCGTCGTGCTGTCCTCCACCGCGGGTCATGCCACGTACGAGGGCGGCGGCGGTTATGTCGCGGCCAAGCACGGTGCGCATGTGATCGCCGAGACGCTGCGGCTGGAGCTGTGCGGTGAGCCGGTGCGGGTCATCGAGGTGGCCCCGGGGATGGTGAAGACCGACGAGTTCGCCACCACCCGCTTCCGCGGGGACGCCGAAAAGGCCGCCAAGGTCTACGAGGGTGTGGAGCAGCCGCTCAGCGCGGAGGACGTGGCCGACACCATCGCCTGGGCGATCACCCGCCCCTCCCACGTCAACATCGACCTCCTGGTGGTCCGGCCCCGCGCCCAGGCTTCCAACACGAAGGTGCACCGCACCCGCACCAGCTGAGCGCCCAGCCGGCACCGGAGTCCCCCCAGCCACAACCCCAGCCGCAACCGCAACCGCAACCGCAGAGCGAAGAGCGGCGTGGCGCACTCGCGCCACGCCGCCCCACGAAAAGACCCCCGGACCACCGAACTCCCGGACCACCGAGCCACCGGCCCGGGGAGCCGGCCCCGGCTCGCGGCCCTCAACCCTTCACGCACACCACCTGCTTGAGGTGTGCGACGACCTCCACCAGGTCGCGCTGCTGGTCGATGACCTTCTCGATCGGCTTGTAGGCGCCCGGGATCTCGTCGATCACCCCGGAGTCCTTGCGGCACTCCACGCCCCGCGTCTGCTCCGCCAGGTCGCGCGTCGTGAAGCGCTTCTTGGCGGCGTTCCGGCTCATCTTGCGGCCGGCGCCGTGCGAGGCGGAGTTGAAGGACGCCGGGTTCCCCAGGCCGCGGACGATGTACGAGCCGGTGCCCATCGAGCCGGGGATGATGCCGTACTCGCCGCCGCCCGCCCGGATCGCGCCCTTGCGGGTCACCAGCAGGTCCATGCCGTCGTACTGCTCCTCCGCCACGTAGTTGTGGTGGCAGGAGATGACCTCGCCGAAGGTCACCTTGGCCTTCTTGAACTCCCGGCGGACGACGTCCTGGGTGAGCGCCATCATGATCTCGCGGTTGTGCTTGGCGTACTCCTGCGCCCAGAAGAGGTCGTTGCGGTACGCCGCCATCTGCGGGGTGTCCGCGATGAAGACGGCGAGGTCGCGGTCGACCAGGCCCTGGTTCTGCGGCAGCTTCTGGGCCACGCCCATGTGGTACTCGGCGAGTTCCTTGCCGATGTTGCGCGACCCGGAGTGCAACATGATCCAGACGGACTGGTCCTCGTCGATGCAGATCTCGTGGAAGTGGTTGCCGCCGCCGAGCGTTCCCATCTGCTTGACGGCCCGCTCGCGGCGGAACTTGACCGCGTCCGCCACCCCCTCGAACCGCGCCCAGAAGTCCTCCCAGCCGGCCGTCGGGAAACCGTGCAGCCGGCCGGGGGCGACCGGGTCGTCGTGCATGCCCCGGCCCACCGGAATGGCCTGCTCGATCTTCGAGCGCAGCCGGGACAGGTCGCCGGGCAGGTCGTTGGCGGTGAGCGAGGTCTTCACCGCGCTCATTCCGCAGCCGATGTCGACGCCAACCGCCGCCGGGCAGACCGCCCCGCGCATCGCGATCACCGAGCCGACCGTGGCGCCCTTGCCGTAGTGCACGTCGGGCATCACGGCCAGGCCCTTGATCCACGGGAGGGTGGCGACGTTGCGCAGTTGCTGCATCGCCACGTCCTCGACCGTGGCCGGGTCGGTCCACATCCGGATGGGCACCTGGGCGCCGGGTACCTCGACGTACGACATAACTTCCTCATTCCCCCGAAAACCTGAAAAACGCAAAAGCCGGACAAATTACCTGATCTTGGACGGTGAACCGGCGTGCGCGGCAAGACGTGCGATAGACATTGTGTCCATCGGCCGCCGCCGGGCGGCAACCGCATTTTTCGAGGGAATTCGAGGGAAGGAGCCGCGAGCGATGCCCCGCAAACCGTTCGCACCCGGTGCCGCACTGGTGGCCGTCGCGGCGCTGGCCGCCGGCCTCGCCGGCTGCACCGGCGGTCCCGGCACCGACGGTGACGCCGCCGACGCCAAGGGCGGCGACCCCGCCGCGACGAGCCAGTCCGCCGAACCGGGCCGCTACCAGACCCTCCCGGAGGCGTGCGGGCTGCCCTCGCGCAGCACCGTCCGCGCCATGCTGCCCGGCGACGGCCAGCACCTCTCCGGCGCCGAGGCCGACAAGCTCTACGGCGGCCAGGCCGACATCACGTACGACACCGACCGCCGGGTCGGCTGCCACTGGACCCGCGAGACCGACGCGGGCACCCGCCACCTGAGCCTCGACATCCAGCGCGTGGTCTCGTACGACGCCGCCGTCAGCGACGACGACAAGGCGCAGGAGATCTACGACAGCAAGGAACTGGCCGCGCAGATCCCGTCCGGCGGCTCCGGCTCCTCCCCCACCGCTCCCCCGTCGAAGGGCGCGAAGGGAACGAAGAGCACAGAAGGCACGAAGGGCACGAAGGGCGGAGCGACCGCCGCCGGGAAGAACCCCGAAAAGGCCCCCTCGGGCAAGGGTGGCGCCACGGACAAGCCCGGCGCCGGCGCGAGCGCGAAGCCGAGCGGAGACCCGAGCGCGGCCTCGACCACGCCCTCGACCACGGACCCGAGTGCGAGTGCCGACGCCTCCACCGCGCCGCGCGTGCTCGACGGCCTGGCGGACGCGGCGTTCCTCAACGACAAGTTGATCACCGCGGACTCCGGTGTGCACCGCGACGTCACTGTGGTCTTTCGCACGTCGAACGTCATCGTGACGATCACCTACGACCAGTGGTCCACGGACAAGTCGATGTTGCCGGAGAGCCAGGAACTGCAGGACAAGGCCCGTTCGCTGGCTGACGAGCTGTCCGATCGCCTCGCCGAATAGCCCGAGTTGAGCGACTCGGGCCGATGATCCCGGACATGACCGTATGCCCGTTTCGCTCCTTGTACTCATCGGTACGAAACGGTCACCCACCTCGCCGCGCCGCGTACCGTGCCCTCTAGCGAACCGACGACGCACGACGACTCACCACGCCGAACGCCGCACGACGCCGACCCACGGCGCCGACGCACGACGACGAACAGCGAAGGAACCATGCACCGTTCAGCCAAGCGCCTCGCCAGCCTCCTCACCTGCGCAGCAGTACCGGTGCTGCTCGTCGCCGGCTGCTCCGGCTCGGACAGCGGCAGCTCGGACTCCGGTTCCGGTGATGCCTCCTCCAACGCGGCCAGCCACTCCGCCCAGCCGTCGCCGACCGTGGCGCCCGCGAAGTACAAGAAGCTGCCGAACCCCTGCTCGGCGTTCTCCAAGGACACCGTCAAGAAGCTGCTGCCCAAGGTGAAGGACGCCGCCGGCGACCAGGGCCAGTCCACGGACAACGCCTCGCACGGCACGTGCTCCTGGAGCAGCTCCGACGAGCACGGCGTCGACGGCACCCAGTTCCGCTGGCTGGACATCGGCTACCAGCGCTACGACTCGGACCCGGGCATCGGCTCCGGCGAGAAGCGCGCCACCGACTTCTACACCAAGCAGGTCAGCGACGCGAAGGCCGCCAAGGGCGCCAAGAAGCTCAAGGCCGCGCAGACCGGCGGCACCGGCGACGAGGCCACCGCGATCACCTACGACGTGAAGAAGGAGGGCAACGACTTCAAGAACACCACCATCGTCGCCCGCGCCTCCAACATCGTCGTGACGATCAACTACAACGGCGCGGGCCTGGCCGGCGCCGACACCCCCAAGGGCGCCGACCTGCTCAAGAACGCCCAGGCCGCCGCCAAGGAAGCGGTCGCCACCGCCCTCAAGGCGAACCACTGAGGTCGTTCTGAGTCCGTTCTGAGGTCGATCTGACGTCGATCCGAGCTCGATCTGACATCGATCCAAGGTCGATCCGGGGTCGATTCGAGCTCGATCTGACGTCGGTCCGGCGCCGATCTGACGCCGGTCCGGTGCCGGCCCGGTGTCGGCCCGACGTACTTTCCCCGCCGCCACCGGCCCGACGCCTCCACCGCCCCGGCCCCGCCCGTCCCGCCCCGCTCCGCCGGGCACCTCCCGGCGGGGCCCGGCGGGAGGTGTGCCAGGCTAGGCGCGCCATTTCGCCGAGCCGGGGAGGGACCGCGGGTGTCCGCGACGAAGACGGCGCAGTTGACTCGTACCCACCGCATCCTCATCGGTGTGGTCATCGCCGGTGCGGCGGTGATCGCAGGCATCGGCTTCGCCGGCTCCTACGCGGCGGTCCGCGAGTTGGCCATCAAGAAGGGCTTCGGGAACTTCTCCTACGTGTTCCCGATCGGCATCGACGCCGGTATCTGTGTCCTGCTCGCCCTGGACCTCCTCCTCACCTGGATCCGCATCCCGTTCCCGCTGCTGCGGCAGACGGCCTGGCTGCTGACGGCGGCGACGATCGCCTTCAACGGCGCGGCGGCCTGGCCCGACCCGCTGGGCGTGGGCATGCACGCGGTGATCCCGGTGCTGTTCGTGGTCGCCGTCGAGGCCGCCCGGCACGCGATCGGCCGGATCGCCGACATCACGGCCGACAAGCACATGGAGGGTGTGCGCCTCACCCGCTGGCTGCTCGCGCCCGTCCCGACGTTCCTGTTGTGGCGGCGGATGAAGCTGTGGGAACTGCGGTCGTACGACGCGGTGATCAAGCTGGAGCAGGAACGGCTGGTGTACCAGGCGCGCCTGCGTTCGCGCTTCGGGCGCTCGTGGCGCCGCAAGGCGCCGGTGGAGTCCCTGATGCCGCTGCGGCTCGCCCGGTACGGCGTGCCGCTGGCCCAGACCGCTCCCGCGGGCCTCGCCGCGGCGGGCATCGAGCCGCAGTTGCTGCCGGCGCCGCGGCAGTCCGTGCAGCCCGCGCTGGAGCCGCAGGCCCAGGAGCCGGCCGGGGAGATGCCCGGCGAGCAGCTGCCCAACCAGTGGTTCGCGGCGTCGCAGCAAGTGGCGTACCAGGGGGACTACGACCCGGCGTACGTCCCGGAGCCGGCGCAGCAGCCCTCGTACGACGGGCAGCAGCAGATGCCGGCGGGCGAGCAGGTCCCGCAGGCCCCGGTGCCGGCGCCGCGCGCGCCGGAGCCCGAGCCGGCGCCGCAGGTCCCGGTGCCGAACGGGGCGGGCGGGACGCGTCCGCTCGGCAAGGGCATCGCGGAGGCGGACCCGCAGCCCGTCCAGGCTCCGGCCGCGGCCCCCAACGAAGAGGAGGCCTACCAGGTGTTCCGGCGCTCGGTCGAAGGCGAGGGCATGCCGACGCCGGGGGCGTTCGCGGCGAACCTGGAGGCGCAGTACGGGATCCGTCTGCGGTCGCGGGAACTCAACCGCTACATGGACCAGTTCACCGACCGCCTCAACGCCGAGCTGATGGACGAGCACATCGCCTGACGCGCTGAGGGCGGGCACCTCCCGCGGACGCGCGGACCGGGGAGGCGGCTCCGCCCTCCCCTACGCCCGCTCCGCCTTCCGCTTCTTGTCCACATCGCCCCACACGGCAAGCGCCGCGCCGGCCAGAAACAGGCCGAGGTAGGCGACCGACGGCAGGTCGAACAGGTGGGCCAGCAGCCCCCAGGCACCGTCGAAGAACGTCTTGCCGATGAAGCCGAGCGCTCCCTGCAGCATGGCGATGAAGCCGATGATTCCCCTCATGGGCACCAGCGTGACGGGTTCGGCCCCGGGGATCCTCCTCCCCGGGGCCGAACCCGTTCTCACCCTTGAGTCGCATCCGCCGGCGCGGCGTCTACGACCAGTCGGCGGCGCCGTCAGCCGCCGAGCAGCTTGCGCACCCGGTCGGCGCCGACCGCCAGCAGCAGCGTGGGCAGCCGCGGGCCGGTGTCCCGGCCGACCAGCAGGTGGTAGAGCAGCGCGAAGAAGGCACGCTGGGCGACCTTCAGCTCGGGCGTCGGCTTGGCGTCCGGGGCCAGGCCCGCCTGGACCTTCGGCACGCCGTAGACCAGCGTGGTCAGGCCGTCCAGCGACCAGTGCTCGTCGAGGCCGTCGAGCAGCAGCCGCAGCGATTCGCGGCCCTGGTCGTCCAGCGAGGCCAGCAGCTCGGCGTCCGGCTCGTCGCGCACGATGGTGCGCTGGTCGGCCGGGACCTGGGTGTTGATCCAGTGCTCGGCCTTGTCGAGCCGGGGCCGGGTCTCGTCCAGGGACGTGACGGGGTTGGCCGGGTCCAGCTCGCCGAGGATCCGCAGGGTCTGCTCGTCGTGGCCGGCGGTGATGTCCGCGACGGAGGCGAGGGTGCGGTACGGCAGCGGGCGGGGCGTGCGGGGCAGCTCGCCGGCGGCGGTGCGGACCGCGCGGGAGTGGGCGGCCGCGTCGGCGGGCAGCGCGCTGCCGTCGGCGACCTTGGCCTCCAGCTTGTCCCACTCGTCGTAGAGCCGCTGGATCTCCTGGTCGAAGGCGATCTTGAAGGACTGGTTGGGCTTGCGGCGGGCGTACAGCCAGCGCAGCAGCGGCGCCTCCATGATCTGCAGCGCGTCGCCCGGGGTCGGCACGCCGCCGCGCGACGAGGACATCTTGGCCATGCCGCTGATGCCGACGAAGGCGTACATCGGGCCGATCGGCTGGGCGCCGTCGAAGATCTCGCGGACGATCTGCCCGCCGACGACGAAGGACGAGCCGGGCGAGGAGTGGTCGACGCCGGACGGCTCGAAGACCACGCCCTCGTACGCCCAGCGCATCGGCCAGTCGACCTTCCAGACCAGCTTGCCGCGGTGGAACTCGCTCAGCCGGACCGTTTCCCCGAAGCCGCAGGCGGTGCAGGTGTAGGTCAGCTCGGTGGTCTCGTCGTCGTACGAGGTGACGGTGGTGAGGTCCTTCTCGCACTGCCCGCAGTACGGCTTGTACGGGAAGTAGCCCGCCGAGCCGCCGCTGCCGTCGTCCTCGCTGGCCGCGCCGGAACCCTCCGCCGCCTCCAGCTCCGCCTCGTCGACGGGCTTCTGCGACTTCTTCGCGGGGGCCTTCTTGGTGCGGTACTGGGCGAGGATCGCGTCGATGTCCGCGCGGTGCTTCATCGCGTGCAGGACCTGGTCGCGGTAGACACCGGAGGTGTACTGCGCGGTCTGGCTGATGCCGTCGTACTCGACGCCCAGCTCGGCCAGCGCCTCGGTCATGGCGGCCTTGAAGTGCTCCGCCCAGTTCGGGTACGCCGAGCCGGCCGGCGCCGGGACCGAGGTCAGCGGCTTGCCGATGTGCTCGGCCCAGGACTCGTCGACGCCCTCGACGCCGGCCGGGACCTTGCGGTAGCGGTCGTAGTCGTCCCAGGAGATGAGGTGCCGGACCTCGTGGCCACGGCGGCGGATCTCGTCGGCGACCAGATGCGGGGTCATGACCTCGCGGAGGTTGCCGAGGTGGATCGGGCCGGAGGGGCTCAGGCCCGAGGCGCAGACGATGACCGGGGCGGAAGCACCCGATGCCGCTTTGCCGGGGGCGCGGCGCTCCGCCTCGGCAATGACCTCGTCCGCGAACCTGGAGACCCAGTCGGTCTCGGTGCTCTGCTGAGCCACGATCGGCCCTTCCTCTTCCTGGTGCTTCCTCGATTGCGCCGTCTTGCGCGTGCGACGCACAAAAGCCTGACGGTGCCATTGTCCCAGACGCCCGCCGTCCGGAAATTCAGTGGTAACGGCGTGGGATACTCAGTGGCAAACCCTTTCCCTTTCAAAGACACCTTCGTCTAGAAGAGAGCGCAGCTTCATGGCCTCGGTCCCTTCCCTCGCAGCTTCGGTCCACCAGCGCCTCGCGGACGCCCTCTCGGCAGCCCTGCCGGAGGCCGGCGCCGCGGACCCGCTGCTGCGACGTAGCGACCGGGCCGACTTCCAGGCCAACGGCCTGCTGGCGCTGGCGAAGAAGCTGAAGGGCAACCCCCGGGAGCTGGCCGCCAAGGTCGTCGACGCGATCGGCGAGAACGACCTCCTCAAGGAGGTCGAGGTCTCCGGCCCCGGCTTCCTGAACATCACGATCACCGACAAGGCGATCACCGAGACGCTGGCCGCCCGCGCCGCCGACGGCGACCGGCTCGGCGTGCCCCTGAAGGACAAGCCGGGCGTCACGGTCATCGACTACGCCCAGCCGAACGTGGCGAAGGAGATGCACGTCGGGCACCTGCGCTCGGCGGTCATCGGCGACGCGCTGCGCCACATGCTGGACTTCACCGGCGAGCGGACGATCGGCCGGCACCACATCGGCGACTGGGGCACCCAGTTCGGCATGCTCATCCAGTACCTGATCGAGCACCCCGGCGAGCTGGCCCCGGCGGCCGACGTCGACGGCGAGCAGGCGATGAGCAACCTCAACCGGGTCTACAAGGCGTCGCGCGCGGTCTTCGACTCCGACGAGGAGTTCAAGGAGCGGGCCCGCAAGCGGGTCGTCGCCCTGCAGTCCGGCGACAAGGAGACCCTCGACCTGTGGCAGCGGTTCGTGGACGAGTCGAAGGTCTACTTCTACTCGGTCTTCGAGAAGCTGGACATGGAGATCCGCGACGACGAGATCGTCGGCGAGTCCGCGTACAACGACCTGATGCCGGAGACGGCGCGGCTCCTGGAGGAGTCGGGTGTCGCCGTGCGCTCGGACGGCGCGCTCGTCGTGTTCTTCGACGAGATCCGCGGCAAGGACGGCGAGCCGGTACCGCTGATCGTGCAGAAGGCGGACGGCGGCTTCGGGTACGCGGCCTCCGACCTCTCGGCGATCCGTAACCGCGTCGTCGACCTGAACGCGACGACTCTCCTGTACGTCGTGGACGTGCGGCAGTCGCTGCACTTCAAGATGGTCTTCGAGGCGGCCCGCCGGATGGGCTGGCTCAGCGACGACGTCACCGCGCACAACATGGGCTACGGCACGGTGCTCGGCGCGGACGGCAAGCCGTTCAAGACCCGCGCGGGCGAGACGGTCCGCCTGGAGGACCTCCTCGACGAGGCGGCCGAGCGGGCCACGGCGGTGGTGCGGGAGAAGGGCGAGCCGATCGGCCTGACCGAGCAGGAGATCACCGAGAACGGTGCGCAGGTGGGCATCGGCGCGGTGAAGTACGCGGACCTGTCGACGTCGCCGAGCCGGGACTACAAGTTCGACCTGGACCAGATGGTGTCGCTCAACGGCGACACGTCCGTCTACCTCCAGTACGCCTACGCCCGGATCCGCTCGATCTTCCGCAAGGCCGGCGACGCCCGCCCGGAGGCCCACCCGGAGCTGGCGCTGGCCCCCGCGGAGCGGGCGCTGGGCCTGCACCTCGACCAGTTCGGCGAGACCGTCATCGAGGCCGCCGCGTCCTACGAGCCGCACAAGGTCGCCGCGTACCTGTACGGCCTCGCCTCGCTGTTCACGACCTTCTACGACCAGTGCCCGGTCCTGAAGGCCGAGTCCGGCCCCGACCAGGTGGCCAACCGCCTCTTCCTCTGCGACCTGACCGCCCGCACCCTCCACCAGGGCATGGCCCTCCTGGGCATCCGCACCCCCGAGCGCCTGTAGGTCCTTCCCACGTACCCGTCTGTCCCGCCGCGGGGCTCGCTCGCCGTTGCGCGCTTTGCGGCGCCCCGCACGTACCCGTCTGCGGCGCCGCGGGGCTCGCTCGCCGTTGCGCCTGGCGGCGGGCGTGGTGTTTTCGGGTGCGGTGCCGGCCCTCCAGACTTCGTCCTCCGGTCCAGCCCCTCCCGTGAGTGGGAGGTAAGAGCTGGTCGGGGGCGGGCCTGATCTGTTGCCTGCGGGCACGTGGACGTCACGTCCCCCACCGGCCTTTTCCCACTCCCCCAACGGGAGGGGACGGGCCGGAGGGGCCGGTTGTGTGGACGTAAAGCGTCAGCAGTCCACACAACCGGCCCCGGAGGCCCGTCACCGCACCCAACAACAACCCAGCCCGCCGCAGGCGCAACGGCGAGAACAACCGCGGCGCCGCAGACAGGTACGTACGGCTCAATGCCTGCGCAGCCGATGCGCAGCCTTCTCCTTCGCGTCCAGCCCGTGCCCGGCCGTCTTCTCGGCCTTGCCTTCGGCCTGCAGTTTGCGGTTGTGGGTCGCCTTGCCGACGACCTCCTTCATGGTGCCGATGACCTGGGCGCCCTTGGCCCGCATCGTGTCCTTTGCAGTCACGGTGACCCGCTCCTCGATCAGTCGCGGTCTTCGTCAACATCGAGTCCGTGCCCCGCACGGGGCAGTCAAAACCTGACAAGCAAGACAAAGCTCCCGCCCCGGGACCCGGGGCGGGAGCTCGTTCAGGAGTGGGGCGGCGCCGGGCGCCTCACAGGCCCCGCGCGACCTCCGTCGCCCAGTACGTGAGGATCATGTTCGCGCCGGCCCGCTTGATGCCCGTCAGGGCCTCCAGGATCGCCTTGTCACGGTCGATCCAGCCCTTCTCGGCGGCCGCCTCGATCATCGCGTACTCGCCGGAGATCTGGTACGCGGCCACCGGCACGTCCACCGCGTCGGCGATCTTCGCCAGTACGTCCAGGTAGGGCAGCGCCGGCTTGACCATGACCATGTCGGCGCCCTCGTCCAGGTCGAGCGCCAGCTCGCGCAGCGACTCGCGGAGGTTGGCGGGGTCCTGCTGGTACGTCTTGCGGTCGCCCTTCAGCGACGAGCCCACCGCCTCGCGGAACGGGCCGTAGAACGCCGAGGAGTACTTCGCCGTGTAGGCGAGGATCGACACGTCCTCGTGGCCGGTCTGGTCCAGGGCGTCCCGGACCACGCCGACCTGGCCGTCCATCATGCCGCTGGGGCCCACGACGTGCACGCCCGCGTCGGCCTGGACCTGCGCCATCTCCGCGTAGCGCTCCAGCGTGGCGTCGTTGTCGACCCGCCCGGCGGCGTCCAGGACACCGCAGTGGCCGTGGTCGGTGTACTCGTCCAGGCACAGGTCCGACATGATCACCAGGTCGTCGCCGACCTCGGCCCGGACGTCCCGGATCGCGACCTGCAGGATGCCGTCCGGGTCGGTGCCGACGGTGCCCGCGGCGTCCTTCTTCTCGTCCAGCGGCACGCCGAACAGCATGATCCCGGCGACCCCCGCCTCCACCGCCTCGACGGCGGCCTTGCGGAGGGAGTCGCGGGTGTGCTGGACGACTCCGGGCATCGCGGAGATCGGCGCCGGCTCGGCGATGCCCTCCCGGACGAACGCCGGGAGGATCAAGTCGGCCGGGTGCAGCCGGTACTCGGCGACCATCCGGCGCATCGCCGGGGTGGTGCGCAGCCGCCGCGGCCGCGCACCGGGGAAGCTTCCGTACTTCGTCATGCCCACCACGCTACGCCCGCCCCGCACCCGCCTTTGCCGACGCGTCGTCGGCAGCCGCCCGGCGGCCGGGGCACCCCTCCCGGGCCCCAACGCGCCGCGCCCCGCGCCCGGATCACCGGGCGCGGGGCGCGAAACGCTGCCGTCCGTACCGCCGTCAGCTGCGCGCCCGGCGGCGCGAGCCGGGCCGGCGCTCGCTGGGGCGGGTGACCGGGTCGCCGGCCTCGATCGCGGCGTCCCGGCGCGCCGCGCCGAAGTCCGCGAGCGCCTCGGCCAGCTTGTGCACCGAGGGCTCCGGCGACATCACGTCGACCCGCAGCCCGTGCTCCTCGGCCGTCTTGGCGGTGGCCGGGCCGATGCAGGCGATCACGGTCACGTTGTGCGGCTTGCCGGCGATGCCGACGAGGTTCCGCACCGTCGACGAGGACGTGAAGAGCACGGCGTCGAAGCCGCCGCCCTTGATCGCCTCGCGGGTCTCGGCCGGCGGCGGCGAGGCCCGCACGGTCCGGTAGGCGGTGACGTCGTCGACCTCCCAGCCCAGCTCGATCAGGCCGGCCACCAGGGTCTCGGTGGCGATGTCGGCCCGCGGGAGGAAGACCCGGTCGATCGGGTCGAAGACCGGGTCGTACGGCGGCCAGTCCTCCAGCAGACCGGCGGCCGACTGCTCACCCGACGGCACCAGGTCCGGCTTCACGCCGAAGGCGACCAGCGCCTTGGCGGTCTGCTCGCCCACCGCGGCGACCTTGATGCCCGCGAAGGCCCGGGCGTCGAGCCCGTACTCCTCGAACTTCTCTCGGACGGCCTTGACGGCGTTGACCGACGTGAAGGCGATCCACTCGTAGCGGCCGGTGACCAGGCCCTTGACGGCGCGCTCCATCTGCTGCGGGGTGCGCGGCGGTTCGACGGCGATGGTCGGGACCTCGTGCGGCACCGCGCCGTACGAGACGAGCTGGTCGGAGAGCGACGCGGCCTGCTCCTTCGTCCGCGGTACGAGCACCCGCCAGCCGAACAGCGGCTTGGACTCGAACCACGAGAGCTGGGCGCGCTGCGCGGCGGCACTGCGCTCACCGACCACGGCTATGACCGGCTGGCCGCCGTCCGGCGACGGCAGCACCTTGGCGGCCTTGAGCACCTGGGCGACCGACCCGAGGGTGGCGGTCCAGGTGCGCTGGCGGGTGGTGGTGCCGGCGACGGTGACGGTCATCGGGGTGTCGGGCTTGCGGCCCGCGGTGACCAGTTCGCCCGCGGCCGCGGCCACCGCGTCCAGGGTGGTGGAGACGACCGCGGTGGCGTCGCTGGTGCCCAGCTCCGACCAGCAGCGGTCATCGGCGCTGCGGGCGTCGACGAAGCGCACGTCGGTGCCCTCGGCGTCGCGCAGCGGCACACCGGCGTACGCGGGCACGCCGACGGCCGCGGCGATGCCGGGCACGACCTCGAAGACGATGCCCTCGGCGGCGCAGGCCAGCATCTCCTCGGCGACGTTCCCGTCCAGACCGGGGTCGCCGGTGACCGCCCGGACGACCCGCTTGCCCGCCCGGGCGGCCGCCATGACAAGATTGGCGGAGTCCCTAAGGGTGGGGATGTCGGCGGGGATTGACGCCTCGTCAGCTGACGCCTGCAGTGGTGTGTCCACCTGCGCGCGCGCATGCACACGCACGACGTCGAGCACCTGCGGGTCGGCGATCAGTACGTCCGCGGAGGCCAGCGCCTCCACGGCACGCAGCGTCAGCAGACCCGGGTCACCCGGCCCGGCACCCAGGAAGGTGACCTGACCGGAGGTGGAGTGGTTCGGGGCGGTGGGGTTCAAAGTGCTCGCTCCCCCATAAGACCGGCCGCACCCTTGGCGAGCATCTCGACGGCGAGTTCGCGGCCCAGCTGCTGCGGGACTGACGTCTCGTCGGGAGAGGCGGGTACGTGCCCGGTGGTGGACAGTTGCACCAGCGTGCTGCCGTCGGTCGTGCCGACGACACCGCGCAGGTGCAATTCGGTGACAGCCTGCTCGTCGGCCTTGGGGCGTCCCCTGCTCGAACGAAGTCGAGAGCTTGGGGAAAGGTCGGCCAGCGCCCCGACGGGTGCGGAACAGCCGGCCTCCAGGGCGGCGAGCAGGGAACGCTCGGCGGTCACGGCGGCCCGGGTCTCCGGGTCGTCGAGCTCGGCGAGCGTGGCGGCGAGCTCCGCGTTGGCGGCGGCGCACTCGATCGCCAGTGCCCCCTGGCCGGGGGCGGGCAGAACCACGTCGGGCGACAGCAGCTGCGCCGCCTCGTCGATCCGGCCGATGCGGGTGAGGCCGGCCGCGGCCAGCACGACCGCGTCCAGTTCGCCCTTCTCGACGAAACCGATGCGGGTGTCGATGTTCCCGCGTATCGGCACCGTCTCGATGTGCCGGCCCAGCGCGCGGGCCCACGCGTTGAGCTGCGCCATCCGCCGGGGGGAGCCGGTGCCGATGCGGGCGACGCGGTCCGGGTCGGCGGTGAGTTCCTCGAAGGTGAGCCGGTCCCGGGCGATCAGCGCGTCACGGGGGTCTTCCCGTACGGGGATCGCGGCCAGGGTGAGCGACTCGGGCTGCGCGGTGGGCAGGTCCTTGAGCGAGTGGACGGCGAAGTCGATGTCCCCGGCGAGCAGCGCGTCGCGCAGCGCGGAGACGAAGACGCCGGTGCCGCCGATCTGCGCGAGGTGCTCGCGGGAGGTGTCGCCGTACGTGGTGATCTCCACCAGTTCGACGGGGCGGCCGGTGAGCTCGCGCACCGCCTCGGCGACCTGCCCGGACTGGGCCATGGCGAGCGCACTGCGGCGGGTGCCCAGCCGCAGTGGTCTGTTGGTGCTGTCTTTCATGCCCGCTCCCGTGCTTCATGACTGCCGCCGCGGGTATCGGCCCGGCTGACGGCGGCGACAGTCTGGGGGTCGAGATCGAAGAGTTCGCGCAGCGCGTCCGCGTACCCGGCGCCGCCGGGTTCGCTGGCGAGCTGCTTGACCCGCACGGTGGGCGCGTGCAGGAGCTTGTCGACGACGCGGCGCACGGTCTGGGTGATCTCGGCGCGCTGCTTGTCGTCCAGGTCGGGGAGGCGGCCGTCGAGCCGGGCGATCTCGCTCGTGACGACGTCCGCGGCCATGGTGCGCAGGGCGACCACGGTGGGGGTGATGTGCGCGGCCCGCTGGGCGGCGCCGAAGGCGGCGACCTCGTCGGAGACGATGCCGCGGACCTTGTCCACGTCGGCCGCCATCGGGGCGTCGGCGGAGGCGTCGGCCAGCGACTCGATGTCGACGAGGTGGGCGCCCTCGATGCGGTGGACCGCGGCGTCGATGTCGCGCGGCATGGCGAGGTCGAGCAGCGCCAGCGGCGCGGTGCGGCCGGCGCGGGCGGCGGCGACCGTCTCGCCGGTGAGGACCAGCCCGGTCGCGCCGGTACAGGACACCACGATGTCGGCGAGCGCGAGCTCGTCCTCGACGCCGGCCATCGCCACCGCGCGGGCGGTCAGGCCTCCCCCAAGTTCTCGGCTCCGCTCGAACAGGGCGGTACCCCCACGCGCGCCGGGCCCGCCGGGCTCGGTGAGGATGGCCACCAGCCGCTCGGCGCGCTCGACGGTGCGGTTGGCGACCACCAGCTCGCCGATGCCGTTGCGGACGAGGGTGGTGGCGGCCAGCGACGACATCGAGCCGGCGCCGATGACCAGCGCCCGCTTGCCGTGCGCCCAGCCCTCGACGTCCCGGCCGGCCGCGAGCTGCTCCAGGCCGAAGGTGACCAGCGACTGGCCGGCCTTGTCGATGCCGGTCTCGCTGTGGGCGCGCTTGCCGACCCGCAGGGCCTGCTGGAAGAGGTCGTTGAGCAGCCGTCCGGCGGTGTGCTGTTCCTGCGCGACGGCCAGCGCGTCCTTGATCTGCCCGAGGATCTGGCCCTCGCCGACGACCATCGAGTCCAGGCCGCAGGCCACCGAGAAGAGGTGGTGGACGGCGCGGTCCTCGTAGTGGACGTAGAGGTAGGGGGTCAGCTCCTCCAGGCCGACGCCGCTGTGGCGGGCCAGGAGGGTGGACAGCTCGGCGACACCGGCGTGGAACTTGTCCACGTCGGCGTAGAGCTCGATGCGGTTGCAGGTGGACAGCACCGCGGACTCGGTGACCGGCTCGGCCGACACCGCGTCCTGCAGCAGCTTGCCGCGTGCTTCCGGGGCGAGCGCGGCCCGCTCCAGCACGCTCACCGGCGCACTGCGGTGGCTCAGTCCGACGACGAGAAGACTCATGCCGGCATCACGGCGGGCACGTCCCCGTCAGGTCCCTTGCGGTCGGCCGCGGCGGCGGCTTCGGCCGCGGCCGCGACGGCGGCGGCACGGCCGGAGGTGGCCGGGGCGCCGGCCTCGGGGGTTTCCTCGCCGGCCTTGCGCTGCTCGTGGAAGGCGAGGATCTGCAGTTCTATCGACAGGTCGACCTTGCGGACGTCGACCCCGTCGGGGACGGTCAGCACGGTCGGGGCGAAGTTGAGGATCGAGGTGACGCCGGCGGCGACCAGGCGGTCGCAGACCTGCTGGGCGGCGCCGGCCGGCGTGGCGATCACGCCGATCGAGACGCCGTTGCTCTCGATGATGTGCTCCAGCTCGTCGGTGTGCTGGACCGCGATGCCGGCGACCGGCTTGCCGGCCATGGCCGGGTCGGCGTCGATCAGCGCGGCGACGCGGAAGCCGCGGGAGGCGAAGCCGCCGTAGTTGGCGAGGGCGGCGCCGAGGTTACCGATACCGACGATGACAACCGGCCAGTCCTGCGTCAGGCCCAGCTCGCGCGAGATCTGGTAGACGAGGTACTCCACGTCGTAGCCCACGCCGCGGGTTCCGTAGGAGCCGAGGTAGGAGAAGTCCTTGCGCAGCTTGGCGGAGTTGACCCCCGCCGCGGCCGCGAGTTCCTCGGACGAGACCGTGGGCACCGAGCGCTCGGAGAGCGCGGTCAGTGCGCGCAGATACAACGGAAGCCGGGCGACGGTGGCCTCGGGGATGCCTCGGCTTCGGGTCGCCGGTCGGTGAGTTCGGCCAGTTGCCACGGTGCTCCTGCGGGTAGAGCGGGGCTGCGGGCGACCGTATGGAACCCGACCGCCCTGTCTACTGCAGGCTATGTCTTTGTGAACGCGTGCACAAAGATGGTGTCCGCTTTGTCCGGCCAAAGTGATGGGGGTCACGCGCCCTTTCCGGCCCTCCGTGGAACCAACTCCCACGTCACACCGTTCACTCGCGCCGCCCGCGCAACACGGCAGCACCGACGGGGACACGCGCGCGCACTCCTTACCGCTAACCCCCCGGAAACCAACAAATCGCCCACCGATGGTAAGCGAACCCGGCCCGCCCGGCGCCCCTCCCGCTTCCCCGCCGACCCGGCACAATGGCTCCATGGCCCCCTTGTTCAGCCGCAGCCCCCGCAAGCGCCCCGCCGACCGGCTGGTCACCCTCGTCGGCAAGCCCGGCTGCCACCTCTGCGACGACGCCCAGGCGGTGATCGAGAAGGTCTGCGCCGAGACCGGCGCCTCCTGGGAGAAGAAGGACATCACCGAGGACGCCGAACTGCACCGCAAGTACTGGGAGCAGATTCCGGTCGTCCTGATCGACGGCGCCCAGCACGACTTCTGGCGCGTCGACCCGCAGCGGCTGCGGACGGCCCTGGGCGCCTGAGCCGTCCCAGGGGCGGCCGGACCCGCCCGCGAGTCGGCCGTAATGCGACCGTCGACGGCTCCCGGCCCACAGGACACGCGCCCGTAACCGGAAGCACCGAACAAACTGGCTACGCTAGCGCCATGGCCAGCCCCTCGCCCGACCACCACCCCGGCAGGAGTCCCGACGGGACGCGCCTCTCCTCCTCGCCCGCCCGCCGCTCCGGCTGGATGCCCTCCGGGGCGCTCTTCGACCTGGGCTGGATCCCGCGCCGCCGACGCCCCGCCACCGCCCGCAGCGTGCTGGCCGGCGAGGCCGCCGCCGAGGCCGCCCGGAAGACCTCGCAGGAGGCCGAGGAGGCCCAGGCCGCCGAGGAGACCCCGGCCGAACCGGAGTTCCCGGTCGTCGGGGACACCGCGGCCGCCGCCTTCTTCGACCTCGACAACACCGTCATGCAGGGCGCCGCGCTGTTCCACTTCGGCCGCGGCCTGTACAAGCGGCACTTCTTCCACAAGCGCGACCTGGCCCGTTTCGCCTGGCAGCAGGTCTACTTCCGGCTGGCCGGCTCGGAAAACCCCGAGCACATGGCGGACGTCCGCAACAGCGCGCTGTCCATCGTCCAGGGCCACCGCGTCTCCGAGCTGATGTCCATCGGCGAGGAGATCTACGACGAGTACATGGCCGAACGGGTCTGGCCGGGCACCCGCGCGCTGGCCCAGGCGCACCTCGACGCCGGCCAGAAGGTCTGGCTGGTCACCGCCGCCCCGGTGGAGACCGCGACGATCATCGCCCGCCGGCTGGGCCTGACCGGCGCCCTGGGCACCGTCGCCGAGTCCGTCGGCGGGGTCTACACGGGCAAGCTGGTCGGCGAGCCGCTGCACGGCCCGGCCAAGGCCGAGGCGGTCCGCGCGCTGGCCGCCGCCGAGGGCCTGGACCTGTCGCACTGCGCCGCCTACAGCGACTCGGCCAACGACATCCCGATGCTGTCGCTGGTCGGTCACCCGTACGCCATCAACCCCGACAGCCGGCTGCGCAAGCACGCCCGGGAACACGGATGGCGGCTGCGCGACTACCGCACCGGCCGCAAGGCGGCCAAGATCGGCATCCCCGCGGCGGCCGGAGTGGGCGCCCTGGCGGGCGGCGCCGCGGCCGCGGTCGCGCTCCAGCGCCGCCGCCGCTGACCAGCACTGATCGCCCGTCGGCGCGGCGGGCCATCCACACTCCCTACCCCCGCGGGCTCCCGGTCAGTCCCCTTGTCGCGGGACAACCACAACACGCCTTCCAACCAGCCAGATTGCGTTCCCTTCCGATCAATAGTTGCTCAGTATTCGATACTTGATCTGCCACCAACCCGTCACAGACCGTAAGTAATCGATGATTTGAGCAACTGGGTGTAGCGCTGCCTGTACGAAGCGTTATTCTCCTCAGACGCAATCCGGAACCCACACGTCCCTACGACGAGTGAACGGTCCCGCACTGCACGTGATGGAAGCTCTGCCTCTGGGAGTCCCGTGTACCCACACGTCGGGGTTGACGCCTCGGGCCTGGCTACGCTGCGTACGACACTCGTCGACCACCTGCGCAGTTTCGTCCCCACCGCGTACGCCGTCCCCGCATTCGCCTCAGCCGTCCCCACCGCCGGACCCTGCTACGCCCTGGCCGACGGGAGCGCTGCGGTCGGCAAGGCCGCCGGCAGAACCCGCCGCGCCGGCGCCGGCACGACCACCGCCCGGCGCCCCGCCGACAGCGACAGCCGTCGCATGATGGACCTCGTCGAACGCGCCCAGGCCGGCGAGGCCGAGGCCTTCGGCCGCCTCTACGACCAGTACGCCGACACGGTCTACCGCTACATCTACTACCGCGTGGGCGGCCGCGCCACGGCCGAGGACCTCACCAGTGAGACGTTCCTGCGCGCCCTGCGCCGCATCGGCACCTTCACCTGGCAGGGCCGTGATTTCGGCGCCTGGCTGGTGACCATCGCCCGCAACCTCGTCGCCGACCACTTCAAGTCCTCGCGCTTCCGCCTGGAAGTCACCACCGGAGAGATGCTCGACGCCAACGAGGTCGAGCGCAGCCCCGAGGAGTCGGTCCTCGAATCCCTCTCCAACGCCGCCCTCCTGGAGGCGGTACGCAAGCTCAACCCCCAACAGCAGGAATGCGTCACGCTGCGGTTCCTGCAGGGCCTCTCGGTCGCCGAGACCGCCCGCGTCATGGGCAAGAACGAGGGCGCCATCAAGACCCTCCAGTACCGCGCCGTCCGCACCCTCGCGCGCCTCCTCCCCGAAGACGCCCGCTGACCCTCCACCCCCCTCGTTCCGCGCTTCTCCGCGCCGCCGCGCGCCGCACCACGCTCACGCCTGGTGACCGGCCGTGCCCGGTCGGTCAGATCATCGTGAGTGCGTAACCCGAGTGCCGCGCCGCTCGTTGTGCGGAGTGCAGGCTCCATGCGGTCACGCCATGCCCGCTGCCTCTCACTCGATCGAGTGGCCGCGGACATCGGTGTGCAACCGTCCGGTCCGTCTGGATAGTCAAAGCCAGTCCGGGGAGTCGAGCGGGATGATGAGAGGAGGTGCCGCCCGTGATCGCGAATGTCTCGGTGCACCGGCGGGCCAACGCCTTCGCCCAGGCCCTGGAGGAGCAGGTCCTCGAGGGCGCGGCGGCCGAGGAGCAGGTCGACAATCCGGCACAGGCGCCGGGCGAGGCACGGCTGTTGGCGGTCGCCGACGGTCTCGGGAGGCTTCCGCGGCCGGAGATGGCCGCCGAGGTCAAGACTGTCCAGCGCGCCCAGCTCCTCGCCGCGATGGAGTCCGCCTTCGCCGAAGGCGCTCCGTCCGAGGGGGCCAGGGTGCCCGAGCAGCGCGAACACAAGGGCGCACACCGCGCCGACAAACCGGTCGGCCGGCTGCGGCCGCGCTCCCGGCTCTCCAAAGGACTGGCCGCCGGCGGGCTGACCGTCGGCGTCGCGGCCGGAGCCTTCACCGGGGTCGCCGCCGCCAGCTCCGACGCCCTGCCCGGTGACTCCCTCTACGGCCTCAAGCGGGGCATGGAGGACCTCAAGCTCGGCATGGCCGACGACGACTCCGACCGCGGCCGGCTCTACCTCGACCAGGCGTCCACCCGCATGTTCGAGGTGCGCCGCCTGATGGAGCGGGCCCGGGCCGCCGACCTCGACCACGAGTCGCTCGGCGAGGTCCGCCGCGCCCTGTCCGGGGTGAAGCACGACGCGGGCGAGGGCCACCGCCTGCTGCACGCGGCGTACGAGCGGGACGGCTCGCTCGGCCCCATCCAGGCGCTGAACTCCTTCACCCGGTCCCACCGCAGCACGTGGTCGCAGCTGCGCGACAAGCTCCCGGTGCAGCTCACGGACGTCCGCGACGAGGTGAGCTCGGTCTTCGACGCCATAGACCAAGAGGTCGGTCCGCTCCGTTCGCTGCTGCCGCAGGCCCCCGACGGCAAGAACCACCCGCGCAACACCCCGGCCTCCGCGGGCACCGGCTCCGGTCCCGACGGCCACCCGGCCCGCTCGGGCCACGGCTCCGCCACCACGGGCCACTCCGCGGGCCCGCACGCCCCCCGTCCGTCGGCCTCCCCGTCCCAGGAGGACGGTCTGCTCGGCGGCAACACGGGCGGTCTGCTCGACCCGCAGGACAAGGCCGGCAGTCCGTCCCCGCACGACGCCGGTCACGGCGCGGGAGGCCACCCCGGCGGCCATCCCGACGTCACCCTGCCGCCGCTGCTCCCGGGCCTGCTGCCCGGCCTCGGCATCGACGGCCAGGACCTCCCGAAGTAGCGCCACTGCCGCGCCCGGTGCGGCGGCGTTCGATGCCCTTCACGGGACGCGCCGCCGCAGGGCGTCGCCGTCAGAAGAACACCGAACGCCGCTGCACCAGCAGCTTGTAGAGGGTGTGCTGAATCGTTTCGCGCACCTGGTCGGTGAGGTTGAACATCAGCATCGGGTCGTCCGCCGCCTCCGGGGGATAGCCGTCGGTCGGGATCGGCTCGCCGAACTGGATCGTCCACTTCGTCGGCAGCGGCACCGCGCCCAGCGGCCCCAGCCACGGGAACGTCGGCGTGATCGGGAAGTACGGCAGCCCCAGCACCCGCGCCAGGGTCTTGGCGTTCCCGATCATCGGGTAGATCTCCTCGGCGCCCACGATCGAGCACGGCACGATCGGCACCCCGGCCTTCAGCGCCGTCGACACGAAGCCGCCCCGCCCGAAGCGCTGCAGCTTGTAGCGGTCCGCGAAGGGCTTGCCGATGCCCTTGAAGCCCTCCGGCATCACCCCGACGATCTCGCCGCGCTCCAGCAGCCTTTGGGCGTCCTCCGCGCAGGCCAGGGTATGGCCGGCCTTGCGCGCCAGCTCGTTTATCACCGGCAGCACGAACACCAAATCGGCCGCCAGCAGCCGCAGGTGACGCTGCGCCGGGTGGTTGTCGTGCACCGCGACCTGCAGCATCAGGCCGTCCAGCGGCAGCGTCCCGGAGTGGTTGGCGACGACCAGCGCCCCGCCGTCCGCGGGGATGTTCTCGATGCCCTTGACCTCGACCCGGAAGTACTTCTCCGCGAAGGGCCGCAGCAGCGACATCAGGACCTGGTCGGTCAGCTCCTCGTCGTAGCCGAAGTCGTCGACCTCGTAGTCGCCGGTGATCCGGCGGCGCAGGAACGCCAGTCCGCCCGCGATCCGCTCGTCCAGGGAGCGCGGCCGCGGCGGCGGGGGTGCCGCCGGCGGGTGCTCGGTCCGGGCCTCCGGTACGGGCGCCAGCGCCGTACCGCGCCCGCCGCGCCCGGCCCGCCGGGCCTTCCGGCGCGCCCGGGGCTCCTCGCCGAACGGAATGACCTTGGCGTCCGCCATGGTGGGTGACCTCCTCACTGGGCCGGGGTCCGGCGTGCGGTGAGCACGCCGGCGAGCCGGTCGACGGTGCGGGCGAGGGACTCGGGCGGCAGCAGCCCGGGTCCGCGGCTGCGGGCGAATTCCGCGAAGGCCTCCGCCGTCGTGTACTTGGGGTGGAACCCCAGTGTCTCGCGCATCTGCGTCGTCTCGACGACCCTGCCGTGCGTGAGCAGCCGGATCTGTTCCGGCGAGAAGTCCGTGATGCCGACGGACCGCAGCGCGGTGCCGGCCCAGGTCACCGTCGGCAGGAAGAGCGGCAGGGTGGGCCGGCCGAGCCGCCGGGAGGTCTGCGAGAGCAGCAGGACGCCGTCGCCGGCGATGTTGAAGGTGCCGCTGTTGAGCGTGCCCCGGCGCGGCGCGGCGGCGGCGATCCGCAGCACGTCGAGGGCGTCGTCCTCGTGGACGAACTGCAGGCGCGGGTCGTAACCGAGGACGGTGGGGAGCACGGGCAGCGAGAAGTACTCGGCGAGCGGGGAATCCGCGCACGGTCCGAGGATGTTGGCGAACCGCAGGATGCAGACGGCGACGTCGGGCCGGCGCCGGGCGAAGCCGCGGACGTACCCCTCGACCTCGACGATGTCCTTGGCGAAGCCTCCGCTGGGCAGCGACTTCGGGGTGGTGGTCTCGGTGAAGACGGCCGGGTCGCGGGGCGCGGAGCCGTAGACGCTGGTGCTGGACTTGATGACCACGCGCTCGACGTTCGGGGCCTTCTGGCAGGCGCCCAGCAGCTGCATCGTCCCGATGACGTTGGTTTCCTTCACCGAGGTGCGGCCGCCGCGCTTGCCCAACGGCGTCCCGTTGATGTCCATATGGATCACGGTGTCGACGCCGGTTTCGGCCAGGACCCTGGCGATCGCCGGGTGCCGGATGTCGGCCCGGAGGAATTCGGCGCCGCCGAGATGGTGCTCGGGTGCCACGGCGTCGACCCCGATCACCCGGTCGACGTCCGGATCGCGCTGGATCCGGCGGACGAACCTGCCGCCCAGCTGCCGTGCGACTCCCGTGACGAGCACGACCTTGCCCAAGATCAGCCCCACCTTCCCGCCGCGACCTGCGCGTAGCCCAGCTGTGCGGGCAACGCTATCGGGTCGGTGTTGCGCAGTGATGACCACGGGATGCCCACGACGACATTTCCGTCCCACCACCGTCCATACGGCCCACAACGCGCCGCAGCCCCCGACCGCACCAAGGCGATGGGGGGCTGCGAAATCGCGATCAGCGTCGCTTACTTCTTGTTACGACGCTGAACACGGGTGCGCTTGAGCAGCTTGCGGTGCTTCTTCTTGGCCATCCGCTTGCGCCGCTTCTTGATAACAGAGCCCACGACTACCCTCGCTCACTTCGAATCACTCGGTGCGGGGCGTCCGAGCCCACACTACCTACATCGGGCCAGCCTACCCGGCGCCGGGCGAACGGCGTAATCCGAGGGTCGGCGAGGTGTCCGTCAGGCCGATTCCACCCCCACGTAGGACTCCCGGAGATAGTCGTGGACCGCCTGCTCCGGAACCCGGAACGACCTCCCCACCCGAATCGCGGGCAGATGACCGCTGTGCACCAAGCGGTACACGGTCATCTTGGACACTCGCATCACCGTGGCAACTTCCGCCACCGTAAGGAACACGACCTCGTTCAGAGGCCTCTGGTCAGCAGCCATGAACACACCTGCACCTTCCGCATAAGACGGTCACCGGCTTCCCCTCCGGTGACTCTTCGTCGCTATGCGCTCACTCCCCAGATTAGGGGCGGGTGATGCGAGTGGGGAAGAGGAGCAGCGAACAGCCGCCTAATATGACAGACCAACACGATCCAGGACATAGCGCATGAGCGGCCGATAGGACGCGGCCGGGACGGCGTCGTCGAGCGGGACCACCTCCGACAGCCGCCCCTCGGCCTGTCCGACGAACGGAGCCGGGTCGTCCGAATCCGCCAGCGCGATCGCCTCAATGCCCAGCTGACCTGCCCCGCAGGCCCATCCGTGGTCCCCGATCACCAGCCCCGGAAGCGGCCCTCCGGCGTCCGCGGCGGCCGCCAGAACGGTCCGTACCGGCAGCGGGGAATGGGTGTGTACGCCCCCCGCCCCGGACGCGCCCCGCACGCCGGTCTCTCGCAACATCGCGACTCCCCGTACGTAGCCCAGGGCCCGGGTACGTACGCCGAACCGGGTCGCTATGTCGACACGGACGCCATACGCCGGGGTGAGGACGGGGCAGCCCGCCGCCGAGAGGGCGTCTGCGAGGCCGGCGTAGAACTCCAGTAGCGCCTGCGGGTGTCCGGTGCCGAGCAGCACCGGCTCCGCCCGGCCCGCGGCGAGACCGATCCGGTCGGCGAACCGGTCGAGCGCCGCGATCGTACGATCCGGATCGATCATGTCCGGGCCGGAAGTGTGCGTGGGATCGACCGAAACCCCGCACTTCCGCCCCATCAGTCGCAGGAGTGCGCTGAGCGGCCACTCCCGCTCGGGGTCCAGCCCCAGCAGCACCCGGGGATCGCGCGCCGCGAAGAGCCGGTAGCGCCCCAGGCTCTGCTCCCGGGTCGTCGCGATCGTCCCCGCCAGCCGCGCCCCGATCAGATGCGCCCGCAGCTCCCCGGTGGCCAACACGCCGTCCATGCTCACCCGTTGGCCGGCCGGTCGATGCCCCAACCGACGGGTAGTCACACATCCGGGCGCATGCGCCCACCGTCCCGTTCCGCCGGCCTCCGCTACGGCAGCAGACCGTGCGCCGGGAACACCGCCCGCCGGGTGGCCAGCACCGCCTGGTCCAGCCGGTCGGCCGGGTCGTAACCGTCGTCGAGGAAGTCCCGCCACCCCGGCGTCCGGCCGTCCGTCATCCGCTGCGGCGCCAACTGGCGCGTCCGCCGGAAGACTTCGTGCCGCCAGGACTCCGGCACCGGGGTGGTCGGCTCGATCGGCTGCCCGGCCGCGATCGCCGTCAGATGCGTCCAGCTGCGCGGCACCACGTCCACCACCGCATAGCCGCCGCCCCCGAGCGCGACCCACCGCCCGTCCGCGTGCTCGTGCGCCAGCGAGTGACAGGATTCGGCCACCGCCCGCTGGGCGTCCAGGCTCACCGCGAGGTGCGCCAGCGGGTCCTCGAAGTGCGTGTCGGCGCCGTGCTGGGTCACCAGCACCTGCGGACGGAACGCGCCCAGCAGCTCCGGCACCACCGCATGGAAGGCCCGCAGCCAGCCCTCGTCCCCGGTCCCGGCGGGCAGCGCCACGTTCACCGCGCTGCCGGCCGCGCCCTCCCCACCGGTCTCCTCCGGCCAGCCGGTCTGCGGGAACAGCGTCCGCGGATGCTCGTGCAGCGAGATCGTCAGGACCCGCGGATCGTCCCAGAACGCCGCCTGCACCCCGTCACCGTGGTGGACGTCCACATCGACGTACGCGATCCGCTCGGCGCCCAGCTCCAGCAGGCGGGCGATCGCCAGCGACGCGTCGTTGTAGATGCAGAAACCGGCCGCGCCGCCCGGCATCGCGTGGTGCAGCCCGCCGGTGAAGTTGACGGCGTGCGTCGCGTCGCCGCGCCAGACGGCCTCCGCCGCCCCGACCGACTGCCCGGCGATCAGCGCGGACACCTCGTGCATCCCCACGAACGCCGGATCGTCGGCCGTCCCCAGCCCGTACGCGAGGTCCGCGGCCGCCGGATCCGCCGATGCCCGGCGGACCGCCTCGATGTAGTCCTGGCGGTGCACCAGCCGCAGCGTGGAGTCCCCGGCCGGCTTGGCCGCGACGACCTCCAACGGCCCGCGGTCCAGCTCGAACGCCTCGACCAGACGCATGGTCAGCGCGAGCCTGACCGGGTCCATCGGGTGCCCGGGCCCGAAGTTGTAGCCCGTTACTGCCTCATCCCACATCAGCTGTGCGCGGCCGCTCATGCCTGTCACCGTATCCGGCCCTCGGCGCACCGAACGAGCGGGCATACACGAGCGTCACCAGGACCAGCGCCATCGGCACCAGCATCGCCCCCCGATAGCTCCAGGCGTCGCCCAGCGCCCCCACCAACGGAGAACCGATCAGAAAGCCCACGTAATTGAAGATGTTCAGCCGCGCGATGGCCATGTCCGAAGCCCCGGCACCCCGGCTGTCGTACGCGTACCGCCCGGCCGCCGCGAACGTCTGCGGCACGATCACACACAGCCCCAGCCCCAGCAGCGTGAACCCCGCCATGCCCGCCCAGGCCCCCGGCGCCGCGGCCACCACCGCGAAGCCGGCCGCCGCCACCACCGTCCCGCACCGCACCACCGCGACCGCCCCGAAGCGCCGCACCCCCAGGTCCCCCACCGCCCGCCCGAGCAGCGTGGTGACCATGTAGACGTTGTACGGAACCGTGGCGAGCTGCTCGGAACTCCCCAGGACGTCCTGCAGATACTTGGCGCTCCAGTTGGAGACCGTCGAGTCGCCTATATAGGCGAACGCCATCACCAGACACAGCGGCAGCAGCAGCCGCATCGCGACGGGCGCGACCAGCGCGGCGGGGGCGGCCGGAGCGACGGGGGCGGAGGGGATGCCGGGAGCGGAGGGTGCTCCGGCAGCGGCCTCCGCCGGCTGAACGGGCCCGGGCCCGGCCACGTCCCGCTGGTCCACGAACCATCGGCCCACGACCACCGCCAGCGGCACCAGCACCGCCACCACCGGCCCGTACAGCAGGCCCAGCGACAGCTTCCAGTGCGCCCCCGCCCAGGCCAGCGACGCCCCCACGATGCCGCCCAGGCTGTACGCGGCGTGGAAACCGAGCATGATGCTCCGCCCGTACGCCCGCTGCAGGCTCACCCCGAGCATGTTCATCGACGCGTCCAGCGCTCCCACCGCCAGCCCGAACACCGCCAGCGCCACGGCCACCTGCGCCATCGACCCGACCGACCCGACGGCCAGCAGCGCCAGACACACCACCGGCTGTACGCACCGCAGCACCCGGCTCGGCCGCACCCGCTTCACCAGCTGCTCGGTGACCACACTGCCGACGCCTGCCAGCACCGGCACCGCCGCCAGGAACGCCGGCAGCAGCCCGTCCGAAATCCCGTACCGGTCCTGGATCGCCGGTATGCGCGTCACGAGGAGGGCGAAGACCGCACCCTGGACGAAGAAGCTGAGGGCGAGCGAGACCCGGCCGTGCCGCAGCTGCGCTCCCGGTACCAGAGGGGCCGTCATGGCCGCTCAGCGTAGAACTCCCGGCTACCGCTGGGTAGATGGATCACACCACCAATTCCGACCTCCGCCCGACGGGTGACACCCCATCCCCCCGTGCCCCCCGTCGCCCCTCAGCCCGAGACGTCAGGCCCCGCCCTCGCCCCCCACTCCCTCAGGGGCGCCGGCGTACCAGCAGGTCCGGCAGCTCGGTCATCCGGCCGAAGAGCGCGGTCGCGCCGGCCTCCGCCAGCTTCGCCCCCGGCGTCATCGCCGTGAAACCGAAGACGTCCATCCCGGCCGCAACCGCCGCCTGGACCCCCAGCGGGCTGTCCTCGACCACCGCACACCGCTCGGGCGCCACGCCCATCTCACGCGCCGCATGCAGAAAGAGATCCGGCGCCGGCTTCCCCCGCCCCACATCCTGCGAGGAGAAGACCCGCTCCGGCTCGAACCACCGGTCCAGCCCCGTCGTGCGGTGCCCCACCCGGATCCGCTCATGACTCCCGGACGAGCCGACGCAGTACGGAATGCCGTCCGCGGCCAACTTCTCCACGATGTCCGTCACCCCCGGCACCGGCTGCAGCTCCCGCTCGAAAGCCGCGAAGACCCGCTCGTGAAAAACCTCGTCGAAGTCCCCCGGCAGCCGCCGCCCGGTCCGCTCCAGGACGATTTCGTGAACGCGGTGCATCGCCGAGCCCATGTAGTCGCGTATCGATTCCTCGTACGACGTCGGGTGCCCGAGCTCGGTGAGATAGCCGGCCAGGATCGTGTTGGACAGGGGCTCGCTATCGACGAGCACCCCGTCGTTGTCAAAGATGACCAGGTCATAGCGCATGCTTCTGACCCTAAACGCAGAAAAGCCCCGCACCATACGGTGCGGGGCTTCCCACAAAGATTGTTCGGCGGCGTCCTACTCTCCCACAGGGTCCCCCCTGCAGTACCATCGGCGCTGAAAGGCTTAGCTTCCGGGTTCGGAATGTAACCGGGCGTTTCCCTAACGCTATGACCACCGAAACACTAT
>NZ_JAZBJP010000030.1:0-102277 GCF_036352915.1 Streptomyces bugieae | reverse complement strand
CGGGAGGGGACGGGCCGGAGGGGCCGGTTGTGTGGACGTAAAGCGTCAGCAGTCCACACAACCGGCCCCGGAGGCCCGTCACCGCACCCGACACCCACCCAGCCCGCCGCAGGCGCAACGGCGAGAACAACCGCGGCGGGACAGCCAAGTACGTGGGAGGCGCCGCCAAGCGCGCAACGGCGAGCAAGCCCCGCGGCGGGAAAGACGGGTACGTGGGAAGCGACAATGACTCCGTGAATGACCTCGACACCTTCGTCGCCCTCCTAGGCCCGGAGGGCCAAGCGCTGCTTCAGGAGTTGCGGGACCACGACCCCGCCGACGAGCTGGCGGCAGCCACCCGGCTGCGGCGGGACCACGCCGCACCGCTCGTTTCCGCCGCGCTCACCCAGGCGCGGCTCCGGCAGCGGGCGGCCGCGAAGTTCGGGGCCGACGCGCAGCGGATGTACTTCACGCCGAACGGGGTCGAGCAGTCCACCCGCGCCTCGGTCGCCGCGCACCGCGCGGCACGGCTGGCCGGGCTCGGCGTGCGGACGCTGGCCGATCTGTGCTGCGGGATCGGCGGTGACGCGCTGGCCCTGGCGCGGGCCGGGATCCGGGTGCTGGCCGTCGACCGGGACCCGCTGGCCTGCGCGGCGGCGCGGGCGAACGCCGAGGCGCTGGGGCTCGCGGAGCTGATCGAGGTGCGCTGCGCGGACGTGACGGAGGTGGACACCGCCGGGTACGACGCGGTGTTCGTCGACCCGGCGCGCCGCACCAAGGCGCGCGGGGGCCGGATCTTCGATCCGGAGGCGTACTCACCGCCGTTGTCGTGGGCCGTCGAGGCGGCCCGTACCGCCCCGTTCGCGGCGCTGAAGATCGCGCCGGGGGTGCCGCACGAGGCGCTGCCCGAGGACGCCGAGACGGAGTGGATCTCCTACGGGGGCGAGGTGAAGGAGGCGGTGGTGTGGTTCGGCCGGCCCGGCGGGGGCGACGGGCCGGTGGCCGGCGGGCGCCGGGCCACGCTGCTGCCCGGTGGGGGCTCGCTGCTCGGCGCCGGTCTGCCGGACCCGGAGCCCGGTCCGGTGGGCCCCTACCTGTACGAGCCGGACGGCGCCGTCATCCGCGCCCACCTCGTCGCGGAGGTCGCCCAGCAGGTCGGCGGGCGGCTGATCGACCCGACGATCGCGTACGTCACCGCCGACGAACTGCGCCCGACCCCCTTCGCCACCGCCTACGCGATCACCGATGTGCTGCCGTTCAACGTCAAGCGGCTCAAGGCGCTGCTGCGGGAGCGCGGGGTCGGCGTCGCGGTGATCAAGAAGCGGGGGTCCGCGGTGGAGCCCGAGGAGCTGCGCAAGAAGCTGAAGCTGGCCGGCGGCGGCAATTCCTGCACGATCTTCCTCACCCGGGTCGCGGGGGCGCCGACGATGCTGCTGGGGCACCCGGCGGACGAGGTCTGACCGGCGGTCAGGCGAGGTCGGTGAGGTCCTCGGCGTAGATCTGGGAGAGCGGCTGCGGGCCGACGTACTGCTGGCAGGTGCACTGGCCGGCCTCGTACTGGACCGGCTTGTGGTCGGCGTCCCAGGCGACCGGAATCTCCACCCGCTCATGACACTTGCCCTTTTTGTCATGCTTGGCGAGGTGGTGGGTGCAGCCGCACACCGGCTCCGGCGGCTTCTGGGCGGCCTCCAGCGCCTGCCGTTCGTGACGGGCGGACTCCAGCCGCTCCATCTTGCGCTCGTGGCGGGTGCGCAGCGCCGTACGGGCGGTGTCCGCGACCTTCGCGAAGCCGCCCGCCATGAAGAAGATGAACACCCACCAGAACCAGTCCACAGCCTGCCGCCTCCCCACGCGCCCGGTGCTGCACCAGAGTAAGACCTCGCGGCAGCCGCGGAGTCCGGGGAGGCGGCGGTTGTCACCGATCCTCAGATGTCGCCGGTCCGGAGGCCGACATTCCGGACCGGCGCCCCTTACGGGAGGCCCTTACGGAAGGCCCCCTTACGAGGAGGGATGGCGAGCGGGGATCACTGGTAGAGGTTCTGCTTGCTCAGCTCGTGGACGTGGTCGTGGCTGTGGCTGTGACCGTGGTCGTGGTGGCCGTCGTCCTCGGCCGGTTCCGCCGGGACGTGCGGTTCGGTGACCGGGAGCGAGGAGTCCGCGGACAGGTCCCAGGCGGAGGCCGCGCGGCCGCGCGCCACCATCTCGGCGCCGAGCGCCGCGACCATCGCGCCGTTGTCGGTGCACAGCTTGGGCCGCGGCACCCGCAGCGTGATCCCGGCGTCCTCGCAGCGGCGCTGGGCCATCGCCCGCAGCCGGGAGTTGGCCGCGACGCCGCCGCCGATCATCAGGTGGTCGACGCCGTTGTCCTTGCAGGCGCGTACGGCCTTGCGGGTCAGCACGTCCACCACGGCCTCCTGGAAGGACGCCGAGACGTCCGCCACCGGCACCTCCTCGCCGGCCGCCCGCTTGGCCTCGATCCAGCGGGCCACGGCCGTCTTCAGACCGGAGAAGGAGAAGTCGTAGGCGGGGTCGCGGGGGCCGGTCAGGCCGCGCGGGAAGCGGATCGCGTCCGGGTCGCCCTCGCGGGCGTAGCGGTCGATGACCGGGCCGCCGGGGAAGCCGAGGTTCAGCACCCGGGCGATCTTGTCGAAGGCCTCGCCGGCCGCGTCGTCGATGGTCGAGCCCAGTGGGCGCACGTCGGAGGTGATGTCCGGGGCCAGCAGCAGCGAGGAGTGGCCGCCGGAGACCAGCAGGGCCATCGTCGGCTCCGGCAGCGGGCCGTGTTCGAGCTGGTCGACGCAGATGTGCGAGGCGAGGTGGTTGACGCCGTAGAGCGGCTTGCCGAGCGCGTAGGCGTACGCCTTGGCGGCCGAGACGCCGACCAGGAGGGCGCCGGCCAGGCCCGGGCCCGCGGTGACCGCGATGCCGTCCAGGTCGCTCGCCGCGACACCGGCGTCCTTCAGGGCGCGCTGGATGGTGGGGACCATCGCCTCCAGATGGGCGCGGGAGGCCACCTCCGGCACCACGCCGCCGAAACGGGCGTGTTCGTCGACGCTGGAGGCGACCGCGTCGGCGAGGAGGGTGTGGCCGCGGACGATGCCGACACCGGTCTCGTCGCAGGAGGTCTCGATACCGAGGACGAGCGGTCCGCCGCGTGAGTCAGCCATGGTTGTCAGGTTCCTTGTACGGAGGGTGCTTCGGAGGAGGTCTGGGTGGTGCGGCGCATCACCAGGGCGTCGATGTTGCCGGGCTGGTAGTAGCCGCGCCGGAAGCCGATCGGCTCGAAGCCGAAGCGTTCGTAGAGGCGCTGCGCGCGGAGGTTGTCGACCCGCACCTCCAGCAGCACCTCGTGGCATTCGAAGTCCGTTGCGGCGCCGAGGAGTTCGGTCAGCAGCCGGGCGCCCAGTCCGGTGCCCCACTGGTCGCGGGCGGCGGCGATGGTCTGGACGTCGCCGGTGCCGTCGACGGCGGCCAGTCCGGCGTAGCCGACCAGCCGGCCCGCGAGTTCGGCGACCAGGTAGCGGCGGGTGGCCCGCGGGCCGCGGGCGTGCGCCAGCTCGGACCAGAACATGCCGTGCGACCAGGCGTCCTCGGGGAACAGCCGGCGCTCCAGCTCCAGCACCGGGGCTATGTCCCACCAGCGCATCTCGCGCAGCTCGGCGGAATGGGGGGTGCCGCCGCGCAGCGGTGCCGTTGAGGGGCGGTGGTCGGGCGACGGGCGGGACGTCACTTGGGGGTGACCACCTTGTAGTTGGCGGGCACCTGGGCGTCCGGGCGGCGCAGGTACAGCGGCTGCGGCGGCAGCAGCTCCTCGCCCGCGGCCAGCTTGGCGGCGGCCAGTTCGGCGAGCGCGCCGGCGGACTGGTGCTCGGGGGCGTCCCGCCGTACGCCGGTGAAGACGGAGTCGTAGAGCAGCGCGCCCGCGCCCACGGCCGGGACGCCGGCCACCTGGTCGGCGATGTCGGCGGGCCGGTCCACGGCGGGCTCGGTGATCCGCGTACGGGCGTCCGCGTAGCGGGCCCAGTAGACCTCTTTGCGGCGGGCGTCGGTGGCGACCACGAACGGCTCGGTCAGGCCGGAGGCGTGGGCCAGGCCGTCGAGCGTGCACAGGCCGTGGACGGGGACGTCGAGCGCCGCGCCGAACGTGGCGGCGGTCACCAGACCGACCCGCAGTCCGGTGTACGGGCCCGGGCCCACGCCGGCCACGATGGCGCTGACCTCGTCGAGCTTGCGGCCGGCCTCGGCCAGCACCCGGTCGACGGCGGGCAGCAGCAGCTCGCCGTGCCGGCGCGCGTCCACCTGGCGGGACTCGGCGAGGACCCGCTCGCCGTCGTGGAGCGCGACGGTGACGGCGGGGGTGGCGGTGTCAAGAGCTAGCAGCAGCACGTCTCAAGACTACGGCGCGGCCGGTGGTGCCCGTCGCGGTGCTACCGTCGGCCCGTGGTCAAGGCCCGTACGGAAAGGTGGCACAGCGGTGCCCGCTAAGAGCAGCACGATCGTCACCGCGCTGACCACGGCCGCCGTGGTCGTGGTCGGGGTGCTCGGCTACCAGGCCGCGGCCTCGGCCCCGGACTCCCTCGCCCCGGCCCGCAAGGGTCACCACGGCACCGCCAAGGGCCACGAGGACGGCTCCGGCAAGAAGCGCCGCGCGCCCGCTCCGGCGCCGGTCCCGGCGGCGTCCGGCACCGGCAAGAGGGTGGTGTACTCGCTCGCCGCCAAGCGGGTCTGGCTGGTCGGGGCGAACGGCAAGGCGCTGCGGACGTACCAGGTCGCGCCCAGCACGGTCAGCCCGCCGGCCGGCGCGTACGCGGTGACCTCGCGGTCGGTGAGCATCACCGGCTCGGACGGGGTCGCGATCGAGCACGTGGTGCTGTTCGGCAGCGCCGGCGGCGTCCCGGTCGGCTTCAGCGCGGCCGTCGACGGCTCGCGGCCCGACCCCGCCGCCAAGAAGAAGACCGGCGGCATCCGGGAGTCCCGGGCCGACGGCAAGGCGATGTGGGATTTCGCACTCCAGGGCACCAAGGTCGTGGTGGTGTCCTAGGGCCGCGCCCCGGCTGGGCAAGGAGAGTTTCTTAGCCCGTACGGACTACGCCGCGGTGCGGCCCGGAGTGGACGCCGGTGTGTCCCCGCCGTCCGCCGGCGGCTCCTCCGCGGCGGCCGCGGGCCGTTCCGCCTGCCGGTCCTTACGGGGTTCCGGGCGTTCCTTGCGGGATTCCTCGGCGGCGTCGGGGGGCGTGGAAACGGCGCTGGCCGCGGCGCACGCCGCCAGCAGTTCGTTCATCGTCGGCGTCTCGCGCGCGTCGTGCTGGTGGGCCGGCATGGACGCCTCCCGGGGCTCCTGGGGCAAGCGACAGAAGCTAGGCCGCCTCCGAGCTCGGCGAGCTCGTTACTTAGGCTGACCTAACTGGGGTCACATCCCATGTGACCACGCCCGGCACCGGCTACGCAACATCTTGCCGACGGCTTGTCGGAAACTACGGGACCCGCGGCCGGATATCCGCCCGCCTACGGGACACCCCGGCCCGGTCGGGTCGGCGGGTTCGTCGGCCGAGTCGTGAGCCGGGTCAGATCCCCAGGTCGGCCAGGCCTGCGTCCGCCCAGCGCGCACCGAACCCGCTGACCGTCACCTCACGGACGTCGTCCACGTCGTCCTCCGGGTGCCCGTCCAGCCCCCCGGGAGCATCGGCACCCACGGCCCGCCCGATGACGACGTGCAGCCGGTCCTCGGAGAGCTCCTCGACCTTGCCCTCGCCCCACTCGACGACCACCACCGACTCGGGCAGCGAGACGTCGAGGTCGAGGTCCTCCATCTCGTCCAGCCCGCCGCCGAGCCGGTAGGCGTCGACGTGCACCAGCGCGGGGCCGCCGGTCAGGGACGGGTGCACCCGGGCGATGACGAACGTGGGCGAGGTCACGGCGCCGCGCACGCCCAGGCCCTCGCCCAGCCCGCGGGTCAGCGTGGTCTTGCCGGCGCCCAGCTCACCGGTGAGCAGCACCAGGTCGCCGGGGCGCAGCAGCGGAGCCAGTCTGCGGCCCAACTCCTGCATCTGGTCGGGGGACTTGACAGTGACATGCGCAACGGGGGCGGTGGTGCTCATGCCGCAAATGGTACGGCCTGCCCCTCATCCGACCACCACCCCCGAGCGACGCCCTCACGCCCGTGCGTGCCCCGAGCTGCGGGCCGCGGCGGCCGCGCGTTCCACCAGGGCCACCAGATGGTCGTTGACCAGCTCGGGCCGCTCCAGCATCACCAGATGGCCGGCGCCGGGCACGCACACCAGCTCCGCGTCCGGCAGCACCTCCGCGATCGTCCGGCTGTGGTCGGCGGGGGTGATCAGATCGCTCTCACCGGCGAGCACCAGCGCGGGCACCGCGTCGTACGCCACCAGTGCCTCGGTCTTGTCGTGCACCGCGAACGCCGGGAAGAACTCGGCGACCACATCGATCGGGGTGCCCTCGATCAGCCGCTCGCCGAACCGCGCGATGCCCGGATCCACGTCCTCCGGCGTGCCGAACGAATACCGCTTGACCAGCCCGGCGAACAGATCCGCGGTCGCCCGCCGGCCGCGTTCGACCAGATCGGGCTGCCAGCCCAGCGCCTTGAGCACGTTCGGCGCGAGCCAGTGGAACGCCTTCATGCCCATCGAGGGCAGCCCGTAGGTGACCTCGCTGAGCCGGCCCGCTGACGTGCCGATCAGGGCCACGCCGATCACCCGCTCCGCGACGTACTCGGGGAACTGGTCGGCCAGCGCCATCACCGTCATCCCGCCCATGGAGTGCCCGACCAGGACGATCGGCCCCTCGGGCACCGCCGCGTCCAGCACCGCCTTCAGGTCCCGGCCGAGCAGGTCGATGGTGACGTTCTCGGTGCCCTCGATCTGGCTGTGGCCGCGGGCCGAGCGGCCGTGGCTGCGCTGGTCCCAGTGGACGGTGCGCACGGTGCCGCGCAGCGCGGCCCGCTGGAAGTGCCAGGAGTCCTGGTTGAGGCAGTAGCCGTGGCTGAAGACGACCGTCGGGGCGGCCGCCGGGCGGCGGCCCAGCGCCGCCGTCAGCCGCTTGCGCAGCCCGCCGTGCGCCTCCTGGGCGGCACGGGCCTGCTTGCCGCGGACCGGCCTCGCCGACGGGTCGTTGCGGCCGTGTTTGCCGCCGCGGCGGTCGCCCTTCTCCAGGCGGGCGGGCTCCGCGCCCACCTCGTCGATCTCGAAGTACAGCTCCGTGCCGTCCTCGGAGATCGCCGCGCCGGGCGTGCCGCGCAGCGTGCCGTACGGGCCGGCCGCGTCCAGGGCGAGCCGGGCCCGGCGGCGCATCCCGCGGCCGACCGTCAGCCGCTCTATGGCCACGCCGGCCGCCGCCCCGGCCGCGACCACGCCGATCGCGGCACCGGCGATGCCGGCGTGGCGGCCCGCCTTGGCCCAGTTGTTCGCGGCCTCGGCCGCCACCTCGGCGGCCGTCTCGACCGCCTGCGCGGCGGCTTCGGTGCCGTCGGTCATGCCGTACCCCCCGTGAGCGCGGTGTCTCCCTCGGCCGTTCCGGCTGTCGCGGTGTCGGTCGCGTGGGTGGTCGCGCTGGTCGTTGCGGTGGTCGTTGCGTCGATCGTGGCGGTGCTGGTTGCGGTGTCGGTCGGGTTGTTCGCCGCGGTGTCCGGTGCGCTGTTCGCTGCGATTTCTCTTCCGGCTTCCGTTCCGGTCGCTTCGTGTGCCTCGTGTTCCTCTTCTGTCCCGTCTGCCCCGGCTACCCCGCCGTCCATGCCACTGTCCACATAGACGCGCGGAACACGGGTTCCGATCCGGGTGACGATTTCGTACCCGATGGTTCCGGCCGCCCGGCCCCAGTCCTCCGCGATCGGCTCGCCGCGGTCGCCGGGGCCGAAGAGCACCGCGAGATCGCCCTCCTCGGCGCTGTCGCCGCCCAGGTCGACGACGAACTGGTCCATCGCGATCCGCCCGGCGACCGTCCGCCACTTCCCGGCGATCAGCACCGGGCCGGTGCCGGAGGCGTGCCGCGGGATGCCGTCGGCGTAACCGAGCGGGACCAGCGCGAGCGTCGTCTCACCGGGGGTGGTGTACCGGTGCCCGTACGACACGCCGTGGCCGCCCGGCACCCGCTTCACCGAGGCGAGCGAGGCCTCCAGGGTCATCGCGGCCCGCAGCCCGAAGTCCTGGGGAGTGCCGAGTTCGGCGCTGGGCGAGACGCCGTAGATGCCGATACCCGCACGGACCAGGTCGAAATGGGCTTCGGGGAGGGTGAGCGCCGCCGCGGTGTTGGCGATGTGCCGCACCTCGGGGCGCAGCCCGGCCGACTCCGCCGTCCGCAGCGCCTGATGGAAGACGTCGAGCTGGGCGGCGATCGAGGGGTGGCCGGGCTCGTCGGCGCAGGCGAAGTGCGACCAGACGCCGGTGACCCGCAGCGCGCCCGCGGCCTCGGCGGCGCGCGCCGCGGCGGTCAGCTCCGGCCAGTCGGCGGGCTGGCAGCCGTTGCGGCCGAGCCCGGTGTCGACCTTGAGCTGGACGCGGGCGGTACGGCCGGCCGCCTGCGCCGCCGCCGTCACCTCGCGCAGCGCCCACAGGCCGCTCACCGAGACATCGATGTCCTGCTCCACCGCTCGCCGCCAGGGCCCGCCCGGCGTCCACAGCCAGCACATCAGCCGCCCGGTGTCGCCGGCCGCGCGCAGGGCCAACGCCTCCTCGGGGAGCGCGGTGCCCAGCCAGCTCGCACCGGCCGCCCGGGCGGCCCGGGCACACGGCACCGCGCCGTGCCCGTAGCCGTCGGACTTGACCACGGCCATCAGCTCTGCCCCGGGGGCGCGGTCCCGCAGGACACGGACGTTCGCCCGCACGGCGGCGAGGTCGACGACGGCACGGGCGCGCTTCGCTGTCTCGTTCATCCCCCTCAGTGTCGCAGGCGATCGCGCGGCGCCCCGGGGGACCGGCACGGAAACCGTGCTCACCCGCTGGGTTTCCGCCCCCAGACGTACACGAGGTCGTGCTTCTTGAGCAGGTACCAGAGGTTGCGCGCGTCCGACCAGGTCAGATTGACGCACCCGTGCGAGCCGAGGCCCTCGTAGATGTCGTCCTCGACGCCGTGGAACGCCTCCCCGCGGTCGAAGAACTGCGCGAACGGCATCGGCGTGTGGTACAGGTTCGAAATGTGGTACCTGCGCCGCAGATAGATCCGGTACGTCCCGGTTCGGGTCTCCATCGTCGGCTGGCCGGAACGGATCGGCACCGGATCGAAGATCACCCGTCCGGCCTGCTGCACCCACATCACCTGCCGGTCCAGGTCGACGCACGCGGTCCGCTCCTGGCGGACCGGGCAGTGACCGGCCCGGTTGGGGTCCTTCCTGGCCCGCAGCAGCCGCACCACGGCGCCGGTGACCGGCCCCGCGTAACCGGTCGCCGGGGCGATCCGGTGCGTCTGCTGGAACCGCCGGATCGCCCGGCAGTCCCCCGCGCTCTGCCGCCCGTCCGCTCTCCGCCGCAGATAGCGCTCGGCCTGCCGCTGGAACGGCCCGGCGGAGCGGGTGCAGCGCCCGGCCCGGGCGCCGCGGCCCGCCTCGGACCGGGGGACGTACTCGATGTGCACCTGCCGCCCACCGGGCGCCGGGCGCCGGGCGCTGCGCGGGATCCCGGGGACGAGGTCGAGGGCCGCGTGGCGGGCGGCCGCGTACCGGGTGGAGGCCGCGGGCCGGGCGGCTGACGGGGCGACGGCCACCGCGGGCGGTCCGGCGAGCGGGAACAGCGAGGCGCCGGCCAGCAGCGCCACAAGCGTGCGTTTCATGCCCTCACGCATGCCGTGACCGGACCGCCCTGCCGCCCGACCGGCCACGAGGTTCGCCCTGCTGCCCGCGGCATTCCCCCGCGGGGCGTAACCCCGGCCCCGCCAAGACCTGTCACCCCGTCACATCCCGCCAGGCCGCCCCCAGATGGTCCGCCACCTCCGTGGCGAGGATGGGGGCACCCTCGGGGCCGGCGGCCCGGCGGGCCGCCAGGCCGTGGAGGTACGCGCCGACGGATGCCGCGTCGCGGGCGGGCAGGCCGGCGGCGAGGAGCGAGCCGGTGACGCCCGACAGGACGTCACCGCTGCCGGCCGTGGCCAGCCAGCCGGTGCCCGTGGGGTTCACCCGCACCGGGCCGCTCTCCTGCGCGACCAGCGTCGTCGAGCCCTTCAGCAGCACCGTCGCGGCATAGCGCGCCGCCAGCTCCCGTACGGACGCGAGCCGTTCCGCCTCGACCTCGTCGCGGGCCCGTCCCAGCAGCGCCGCCGCCTCCCCGGCGTGCGGCGTCAGCAGGGTCTCGGCGGTGCGCGCCCGGACCCGTTCCGGCGTCAGGAAGCGCAGCCCGTCGGCGTCCACCAGGACCGGTACGTCGGAGGCCAGCACGTCCTGAAGGGCGTCCGATTCGTCGCCGAGGCCGGGGCCGATCACCCAGGACTGCACCCGGCCGGCCTTGTGCGGCGGCCCGGCGTGCACCAGCGTCTCGGGGAAACGGGCCAGCACCGCGTCCGCGGCCGGCCCGACGTACCGCACCGCCCCCGCGCCGCCGCGCAGCGCACCGGCCACCGCCAGCACCGCCGCCCCCGGATAGCGCGCCGACCCGGCGACCACGCCGACCACGCCCCGCCGGTACTTGTCGCTCTCCGCCGCCGGGCGCGGCAGCAGTTCCGCCACGTCCGCGTGCTGCAGCGCCTCGTACTCGGCCTCCCCGGGCAGCGTCAGGCCGATGTCCACCAGCCGCAGCGCGCCCGCCCGCTCCCGGGCCGGGTCGATCAGCAGGCCCGGCTTGTACGCCCCGAACGTCACCGTCGCATCGGCCCGGACCGCCTCGCCGCGCACCTCGCCGCTGTCCGCGTCCACCCCGCTGGGCAGGTCGACCGCGACGACGGGCGCCGACTCCCATGCCGCGCGGGCGAGTTCGGCGGCGTCCGGCCGCAGCCCGCCGCGGCCGCCGATGCCCACGATCCCGTCCACGACCAGATCGCACCGGGCGATGTCCCGCAGCGCGTCGTCCGACACCCGGCCGCCGGCCGCCCGCAGCGCGCCGAGGCCGCCCTGGTGGGCCCGCTCCGGCGAGAGCAGGACGGCCACCACGCCGGCCCCGCGCCGGGCCAGCCGGGCCCCGGCGTACAGCGCGTCCCCGCCGTTGTCGCCGCTGCCCACCAGCAGGACGACCCGGCTGCCGTAGACCCGGCCCAGCAACTCCCGGCAGGCGGCGGCCAGTCCGGCCGCCGCCCGCTGCATCAGGGCCCCTTCCGGCAGACGGGCCATCAGGTCCCGCTCGGCGGCCCGCACGGTCGATACGCTGTAGGCAGTCCTCATGGCCCCAGTGTCACCCCTCGGCGATCACCACGGCCGAAGCGACCCCCGCGTCATGGCTCAGCGAGAGGTGCCACGACCGCACGCCCAGCCGGGCCGCGCACGCCTCGACCGTGCCGCGCACCCGCAGCCGCGGCTGGCCGCTGTCCTCGACGTACACCTCCGCGTCCGTCCAGTGCAGCCCGCCCGGCGCGCCCAGTGCCTTGGCCACCGCCTCCTTGGCGGCGAACCGGGCCGCGAGCGACGCCGTGCCGCGCCGCTCCCCGCTCGGCAGCAGCAGTTCCGACGCGACGAACAGCCGGCCGGCCAGCTCGGGCGTGCGGTCCAGCGCCGCGGCGAACCGGTCGATCTCGGCGACGTCGATCCCCACCCCGATGATCACTCCACCGTCACCGACTTGGCGAGGTTGCGCGGCTGGTCGACCTCGTTGCCGCGGGCGGTGGCGAGCTCGCAGGCGAAGACCTGCAGCGGGACGGTGGACACCAGCGGCTGCAGCAGCACCGGGGTGTGCGGGATGCGCACGAGGTGGTCGGCGTACGGCACCACGGCCTCGTCGCCCTCCTCGGCGATCACGATCGTGCGGGCGCCGCGGGCCCGGATCTCCTGGATGTTGGAGACGATCTTGTCGTGCAGCACGGACCGGCCGCGCGGCGACGGGACCACGACGACGACCGGCAGATCGTCCTCGATCAGCGCGATCGGGCCGTGCTTGAGCTCACCGGCCGCGAACCCCTCGGCGTGCATGTACGCCAGCTCCTTGAGCTTCAGCGCGCCCTCCAGCGCCACCGGGTAGCCCACGTGCCGGCCGAGGAACAGCACGGTGTTCTTGTCGGCGAGGCTGCGGGCCAGCTCCCGCACCGGCTCCATCGTGCCGAGCACCTGCTCGACCTGGGTGCCGATGGCGGCCAGTTCGCGCACCACCGCCCGGATCTCGTCGCCCCACTTCGTGCCCCGTACCTGCGCGACGTACAGCGCGACCAGGTAGCAGGCGACCAGCTGGGTCAGGAACGCCTTCGTCGACGCCACCGCGACCTCGGGACCGGCGTGTGTGTACAGCACCGCGTCCGACTCGCGGGGGATCGTCGAGCCGTTGGTGTTGCAGATGGCCAGCACCTTCGCGCCCTGCTCACGGGCGTGCCGGAGCGCCATCAGGGTGTCCATGGTCTCGCCGGACTGACTGATCGCGATCACCAGCGTGCGCCGGTCCAGGATCGGGTCGCGGTAGCGGAACTCGCTGGCCAGCTCGGTCTCGCAGGGGATGCGGGTCCAGTGCTCGATCGCGTACTTGGCGATCATGCCGGCGTGGTACGCCGTCCCGCACGCGACGATGACGACCTTGTCGACCTCGCGCAGCACCTCCGGCGGGATCCGCACCTCGTCCAGGGACAGCACCCCCGAGGCGTCGATCCGGCCCAGCAGGGTGTCCGCGACGGCCTTGGGCTGCTCGGCGATCTCCTTGAGCATGAAGTAGTCGTAGCCGCCCTTCTCGGCGGCCGAGGCGTCCCAGTCGACGTGGTACTCGCGGACGTCCGCCGGCGCACCGTCGAAGTCGGTGACCGTCACCCCGTCCCGGCGGGCCTCGACGACCTGGTCCTGGCCCAGTTCGATCGCCTCGCGGGTGTGCGCGATGAACGCCGCGACGTCCGAGGCGAGGAAGGCCTCGCCGTCCCCGACGCCCACCACCAGCGGGGAGTTGCGGCGCGCCCCGACGACCACGTCGGGCTCGTCGGCGTGCACCGCGACCAGCGTGAACGCGCCCTCCAGCCGCCGGCACACCTGCCGCATCGCCTCGGCCAGCTCACCGCACGAGGAGTAGCACTCGGCGAGCAGATGCGCCACGACCTCGGTGTCCGTCTCGGACGCCAAGGTGTGGCCGCGCTCGGCGAGTTCGGTGCGCAGCGCGGCGAAGTTCTCGATGATGCCGTTGTGCACCACCGAGACCCGCCCGGCGTTGTCCAGGTGCGGGTGGGCGTTCTCGTCGGTGGGCCCGCCGTGGGTGGCCCACCGGGTGTGCCCGATGGCGGTGGAGCCGGCCGGCAGCGGACGGTCCGCCAGCTCCTTCTCCAGGTTGGCGAGTTTGCCGGCCTTCTTGGCCGCGGCCAGCCCGCCGTCGGCCAGCACGGCGACGCCCGCCGAGTCGTAGCCGCGGTACTCCAGCCGCTTCAGCCCGGCCAGGACGACGTCCAGGGCGCTCTGCCCGCCCACATAACCCACGATTCCGCACATGGAGGCAGCCTACGACGCGGCCCGCTCAATACCCGCGCGCTATCCGGTGGTGCGCCTCCCGCACCGTCTCCAGGAACTCCTCGTCGGCCTCCGCGTCGGCGCCGGGCCCGCCGGCCGGCTCGTACCGCTCCAGGAAGTCGGCGAGGTCCTCGCCCAGATCCTCGTCCGGCAGATCCTCGGCGAGTTCGGCGTGCACCCGGGCGACGAAGAGGTCCGTCGCCGTGCCGTCCGTTCCGGTCTTCCTGCGCCGGTACCGCAGTCCCGGCAGTGCTGGCTTGCGCGTGCGCACAGCCACCCCCCTGTGTCTTCTTCGCGGCCCGGATCGCGGGCCGCCCCCGCGCCGACCGTACCGGGCCGAATCCGTCCGGTACAGACCTGCAGGTGGTGAAGGCCACACCCCGGGCCGGGGTGGCGTATGACACCCCGGCATGAACGGCGTGTGACGGCTGCGCACAATGGGCGCGTGGCCCTGACGACCGATCCGCCCGCGCGCCGCCGCGCCGACAGCTCCCCCTACGTCGATCTGACGCGCGCCCAGTGGAGCGCCCTCAGGGAGAAGACCCCGCTGCCGCTGACCGCCGAAGAGGTGGAACGGCTGCGCGGCCTGGGCGACGTCATCGACCTGGACGAGGTCCGCGACGTCTACCTCCCGTTGTCCCGGCTGCTGAACCTCTACGTCGGCGCGACCAGCAACCTGCGCGGCGCGCTGAACACCTTCCTGGGCGACGCCGGCGACGGCCACGGCTCGCAGCCCGGCACCCCGTTCGTCATAGGCGTCGCCGGCAGCGTCGCGGTCGGCAAGTCGACCACCGCCCGGCTGCTGCAGGCGCTGCTCGCCCGCTGGCCGGAGCATCCGCGCGTCGAACTGGTCACCACCGACGGGTTCCTGTTCCCCAACGCCGAGCTGCACCGACGCGGCCTGATGTCCCGCAAGGGCTTCCCGGAGTCCTACGACCGCCGGGCGCTGACCCGATTCGTCGCGGACGTGAAGTCCGGCAAGGCGGAGGTCACCGCCCCGGTCTACTCGCACCTGATCTACGACATCGTGCCCGGCGAGCGGCTCACCGTGCACCGCCCGGACATCCTCATCGTCGAGGGCCTCAACGTCCTGCAGCCGGCGCTGCCCGGCAAGGACGGGCGCACCCGCCTCGGTCTGGCCGACTTCTTCGACTTCTCCGTGTACGTCGACGCCCGCACCGAGGACATCGAGCAGTGGTACCTCGGCCGGTTCCGCAAACTGCGCGAGACCGCCTTCCAGAACCCGTTCTCGTACTTCCGCAAGTACACCCAGGTCTCCGAGGCGGAGGCCCTCGACTACGCCCGCATGATGTGGCGCACCATCAACAAGCCCAACCTGCAGCAGAACGTGGCCCCCACCCGCGGCCGCGCCAGCCTGGTGCTGCGCAAGGGCCCGGACCACAAGGTGCAGCGGCTGTCGCTGCGCAAGCTGTAGGAAGGGTGCGCGGACCGTGCTGCATCTGCGAATGATCGTGCCGACGGACCGTACGGACGCGGCCCTGGAGCTGCTGGAGACGACGGTCGGTACGGCCCATGTGGCGGTGCTGGCCGGGGCCGCCCGGGACCCGCGGGGCGATGTGGTGCTGTGCGACGTAGCCCGGGAGGCCGCCGACGGACTGCTGGCCGAGCTGCGGGCGCTGGGCCTGCACAAGGACGGCTCGATCGCGATCGAGAACATCGACCTGTCGCTGTCGGTACGGGCCGAACGGGCCGAGGAGGAGGCGCCCGGCGAGGGGGCCGACGCGGTGCTGTGGGAGTCGCTGACCGACGCCACCCACGAGGAGTCCACGCTCTCCGCCACCTACCTGGCGTTCCTGACGGTCGCCACGATGATCGCGGCCTGCGGTGTGGTCCTCGACAACGCGATCCTGATTGTCGGCGCGATGGCGGTGGGCCCGGAGTTCGGCCCGCTGGCCGGTATCTGCACCGCGCTGGTGCAGCGGGCGCCGCGGCTGGCCTGGCGCTCGGTGACGGCGCTGGTCGTCGGCTTCGCCGCGGCCATGGTCCTGACGGTGGGCTTCAGCCTCTTCATGGACGCGATGGGCCTGTTCCACGCCGGGGCGCTGGCGGCGGAGCGGCCCAACACGAACTTCATCTACCGGCCGGACTGGTTCTCGTTCGTCGTCGCCGTGCTGGCCGGGACCGCCGGGGTGCTCTCCCTGACGTCCGCGAAATCGGGCGCCCTGGTAGGAGTGGCGATCTCCGTGACGACCGTCCCGGCCGCCGCCAACGCCGCGGTCGCGCTCGCCTACGGCGCGTACGGCCAGGCCTGGCACTCCATGGAGCAGCTGCTGCTGAACTTGGCGGGCATCATCGTGGCCGGCACCCTGACCCTGGTCGCCCAGAAACTGCTGTGGGCCCGGCACGACACGGGCCCCGCCCGCCGGCCGCGCCACTGACGGCGCGCCCGGCGGGCGGGGCCCACATCCCTTATCCCAGCGCGGACTTGACCGCGTCCGCGAGCCGGCCGGCCACCGCCCGCGCCTGCTCCTCGTCCGCGGCCTCCACCATCACCCGGACCAGCGGCTCGGTGCCGGACGGCCGCAGCAGCACCCGCCCGGTCGCTCCCAGCTCCCGCTCGGCCTCGGCGACCGCCTGGGTCAGCTCGGGCGAGGAGGCCACCCGCGACCTGTCGACGTCGGGGACGTTGACCAGGACCTGCGGCAGCCGCTCCATGACGCCCGCCAGCTCCCCGAGCGTACGGCCGGTCGCCGCGACCCGGGCCGCCAGCATCAGGCCGGTCAGCGTGCCGTCGCCGGTGGTCGCGTGGTCCAGCACGATGACGTGCCCGGACTGCTCACCGCCCAGCGCGAAACCGTGGGCCTTCATCTCCTCCAGGACGTACCGGTCGCCGACCGCGGTCTGCACGAGGTCGATGCCCTCGCGCTCCATGGCCAGCTTGAAGCCCAGGTTGGACATGACGGTGGCGACCACGGTGTTCTTCCGCAGCGCCCCGGCCTCCCGCATGCCGAGCGCCAGCACGGACAGGATCTGGTCCCCGTCGACCTCGTTGCCCTCGCGGTCCACGGCCAGGCAGCGGTCCGCGTCCCCGTCGTGGGCGACGCCGAGGTCGGCGCCGTGCTCGACGACGGCCGCGCGCAGCTGCGCGAGGTGGGTGGAGCCGCAGCCGTCGTTGATGTTCAGGCCGTCGGGGTCGGTGCCGAGGGTGACGACCTCGGCGCCGGCCCGGGCGAACGCCTCGGGCGAGACCCGCGCCGCCGCGCCGTGCGCACCGTCGATGACGACCTTCAGCCCGTCCAGGCGGTTCGGCAGGACGCCGACCAGGTGCGCGACGTAGTTGTCGAAGCCCTCGTCGTAGACGGTGACCCGGCCCACGCCGCCGCCGGTCGGCCGCTCCCACGGCTCACCGGAGCTGTGCGCGCGGTAGGTCTCCTCGATCCGGTCCTCCAGCTCGTCGGCGAGCTTGTGGCCGCCGCGGGCGAAGAACTTGATGCCGTTGTCGGGCATCGGGTTGTGGCTGGCGGAGAGCATCACGCCCAGGTCCGCGCCCAGCGAGCCGGTCAGGTACGCCACCGCCGGGGTCGGCAGCACGCCCACCCGCAGCACGTCCACCCCGGCGCTGGCCAGCCCGGCCACCACCGCCGCCTCCAGGAACTCCCCCGACGCCCGCGGATCCCGCCCGACCACGGCCACCGGCCGGTGACCCTCGAATGTGCCCGCTTCCGCAAGCACATGCGCCGCAGCGACCGACAGACCGAGCGCCAGCTCCGCCGTCAGGTCCGCATTGGCGACGCCGCGCACACCGTCCGTGCCGAAGAGTCGTCCCACTGGTGTCCTCCGAGTTTCTGAGCTTGGACCAGAGCGTCACGTCCAGGTATACGCCCCTGGACGGGGATCTACGCCGCCCGGTCCCGGATAGCCGAACGCCCCGGCAGCACGGGAAGTGCCACCGGGGCGTACGCCACGAGCTGCATGATGCAGCGCGTGATTAGCGCTTGCTGTACTGCGGCGCCTTGCGGGCCTTCTTCAGACCGGCCTTCTTGCGCTCGACCGCACGGTCGTCACGCTTGAGGAACCCGGCCTTCTTCAGCGCGGGGCGGTTGTTCTCGACGTCCGCCTCGTTCAGCGCACGGGCCACGCCCAGGCGCAGCGCACCGGCCTGGCCAGAGATGCCGCCGCCGGCGATGCGGGCGATGACGTCGTAGCGGTTGTCGAGCTCGAGCACCTTGAAGGGCTCGTTGACTTCCTGCTGGTGCACCTTGTTCGGGAAGTAGCCCTCGAGGGTGCGGCCGTTGATCTTCCACTGGCCGGAGCCCGGAACGATCCGGACGCGGGCGATGGCGTTCTTGCGACGGCCCAGGCCGGCGGCCGGCTGCGGGTCGCCGAAGCGGGACGCGAGGGACTCGGAGGTGTACTCCGACTCCACGACCTCGGTCTCGGTGGTGTACTCCTCGACCTCGTCCAGCGGGGTCTCGGGGGTGGTCTCAGCCACGATGCTCCTTAAGAATTCTCTGTCGTCTTAGGGGGTGGCCGGACTTACTGCGCGACCTGGGTGATCTCGAACGGCACCGGCTGCTGCGCAGCGTGCGGGTGCTCGGCGCCCGCGTAGACCTTCAGCTTCGAGAGCATCTGACGGCCGAGGGTGTTCTTGGGGAGCATGCCCTTGATGGCCTTCTCGACGGCCTTCTCGGGGTTCTTGTCGAGCAGCTCGTCGTAACGGACGGAGCGCAGACCACCCGGGAAGCCGGAGTGACGGTAGGCCATCTTCTGGGTCTTCTTGTTGCCGGACAGGTGCACCTTGTCGGCGTTGATGATGATGACGAAGTCACCGGTGTCAACGTGCGGTGCATACACCGGCTTGTGCTTACCCCGCAGGAGGGACGCGGCCTGGCTGGCCAGACGGCCCAGGACAACGTCCTGCGCGTCAATGATGTGCCACTGGCGCTGGACATCGCCGGGCTTGGGGCTGAACGTACGCACGGTCGTAGCCTTCGCTTCTTCAGTGATGGGACCCCCGGGCCGTGAGGACTCGGGGGTGGGTCCTGTACTGGTCACCACAATCGATCACGCAGCAGGGCGGCACTACGGGTGACGCAACCCGTTCGTCCGCCGCTGGTGATCGGTCCGGTGGACCGGCGTAAGGGCCCCTCACGTGAGATAGAGCAAGCCAATACGCATAACGAACCAGCAGAATACCGGGCCGTCCCCAGCGCGGTCAAAACGCCCCCCACACCGGCCCGCGCCCCCGCTCGCCCGGCGCCTCCTACCGCTTCCGCTCGACCCTCCGCTCGTCCCACACCGGCTCCGCCGTCTCCCGCACCACGCCGTCCGACCCGAACACCAGGAACCGGTCGAAGGAACGCGCGAACCAGCGGTCATGCGTGACCGCCAGAACCGTCCCCTCGTACGACTCCAGGCCCTCCTGCAGCGCCTCCGCCGACTCCAGGTCCAGGTTGTCGGTCGGCTCGTCCAGGAGCAGGGCCGTGGTGCCCGAGAGCTCCAGGAGCAGGATCTGGAAGCGGGCCTGCTGGCCGCCGGAGAGGCGGTCGAAGGGCTGCTCGGCCTGCTTCTCCAGCTCGTAGCGACGCAGGGCGGACATCGCCTGGCCCTTGTCCTTGGCGTGCTCGGTCCAGAGGATGTCGAGCAGGGGGCGGCCCCTCAGCTCGGGGTGGGCGTGGGTCTGGGCGAAGTGGCCGGGCACGACGCGGGCGCCCAGCTTCCAGGTGCCGGTGTGGGCCACCGGATCGTCGGCGTCTCCGGCCAGCAGGCGCAGGAAGTGCGACTTGCCGGAGCCGTTGGAGCCCAGCACCGCGACCCGCTCGCCGTAGAAGACCTCCAGCGAGAACGGCTTCATCAGGCCGGTCAGCTCCAGGTCCGCGCAGGTCACCGCCCGGACGCCGGTGCGGCCGCCGCGCAGCCGCATCGTGATGTCCTGCTCCCGCGGCGGCTCCGGCGGCGGGCCGGCCTCCTCGAACTTCCGCAGCCGGGTCTGCGCCGCCGCGTAGCGCGAGGCCATCTCATGGCTCACCGCGGCCGCCTGCCGCAGATTGACCACCAGCTTCTTCAGCTGGGCGTGCTTCTCGTCCCAGCGCCGCCGCAGCTCCTCGAAGCGGGCGAAGCGCTCCCGGCGCGCCTCGTGGTACGTGCCGAAGCCGCCGCCGTGCACCCACACGTCCGAGCCCGCCGGGCCCGGCTCGACGCTGACGATCTTCTCCGCGGCGCGGGCCAGCAGCTCCCGGTCGTGCGAGACGAAGAGCACCGTCTTACGGGTCTGCCGCAGCTGCTCCTCCAGCCAGCGCTTGCCCGGCACGTCCAGATAGTTGTCCGGCTCGTCCAGCAGCAGCACCTCGTCCGTGCCGCGCAGCAGCGACTCCAGCACCAGCCGCTTCTGCTCGCCCCCGCTGAGCGTGCGCACCTGCCGCCACTGCGCCTTCTCGTACGGGACGCCGAGCGCGGCCGTCGTGCACATGTCCCAGACCGTCTCGGCCTCGTAACCCCGTGCCTCGGCCCAGTCACTCAGCGCCTGCGCGTAGGCCATCTGCGCGGCCTCGTCGTCCTCGGTCATGAGCGCCAGCTCCGCGGCGTCCACCGCCGCGGCCGCCTCCCGGATCCGCGGCTGGGCCACCGACACCAGCAGGTCACGCACCGTCCGGTCGTCCCGCACCGAGCCGACGAACTGCGGCATCACGCCCAGCCCGCCGCTGACCGTCACCGATCCGCCGTGCGGCGCCAGCTCCCCCGCGAGCAGCCGCAGCAGCGTTGTCTTGCCCGCGCCGTTGGCCCCGACCAGCGCGACCGTCGCGCCCTCCGCCACCCGGAAGGACACGTCCCCCAGCAGGACCCTCCCGTCCGGCAGGTAGTACTCCAGGTGCCCTGCTTCCAGATGTCCCATGGTCCGGATTGTGACCGGCCTATAAGCGTTCCACCAACCCCATTAGGATGCGCGCCATGAGTTTTGGGCAAGGCGGGCCCTTCGACGGCCCCGGGGGATCTTTCTCGTCCACGCCGGACTGGGACGCGCTCGCCGAGGAGAGCGAGGCGCAGTCCCGCCGCAAACGGTGGATGTGGATCGGCGGCGGAGCACTGGCGACCGTCGCGGTGGCCGGCATCGTCGCCGCCGCGGTGATGGCCGGCGGCGACTCCCCCGGCGGCAAGCCGACCGCCGCGCCCACCTCCTCCGGCCAGGCCGCGGTCCCGGACGACAAGCCGTCCTTCCCGGACGTCTCCGTCCCGCCGCCGCCCAACCCGCAGGACTACATCTCCGATCCCAAGAAGGACACCGCGCCGCTCACCCCGGCCACGCTCTTCCCGCAGAAGACCATGGTCATCGGCGAGCACAGCTACCCGCGCACCAGCACCGCCTCGACCAAGGACTGCACCGCAGGCGCCCAGGGCGCGCTGGTCTCCTCGCTGTCCCACAACGGCTGCAAGCAGCTGCTGCGCGCCACCTACGCCAAGGGCGGCGTGGCGGTCACCATCGGCATCGCGGTCTTCGACTCGCCCGCCAAGGCGAGCAAGGTCATGAACGAGAACCGGACCAACCTCATGCCGCTGCCCGGCGGAGGCGTCCCCTCGGACTTCTGCCAGGGCCACAAGTGCCGGATGGCCACCAACGCCACCGGCCGCTACGCCTACTTCACCATCGCCGGCTACCTCAACGGCAAGGACGTCACCACCTCGGAGACCAAGGCCCGGCAGATCGCCCGGGACGGCGGCTCCTACGCGTTCACCCAGATCACCCAGCGCGGCAAGGACCAGGCCGCCAAGGCCGCCGAACGCCAGCTGAAGGAAGCCCAGAAGAAGGCCGGCCAGTCCTCCTGACCGGCCGGCTCCCCGGCGGGCGGCTCAGCAGCAGCCGCCCGCCGGCAGCGCCCGCTTGTTCCGGGCCTCCTTGTTGCGGGCCGCCAGCAGCTCGTCCGCCGGATACCCGACCTCTTCGAGCGTCAGCCCGTGCGGCCGGACCACGTGCACGGCCGAGTCGCGTATGCCGGCCGCGAGCACCTTCCCCGGCCAGTCCGCCGGCCGGTGCCCGTCCCCCACGAACAGCAGCGCCCCGATCAGCGAGCGCACCATGTTGTGGCAGAAGGCGTCGGCCCGCACCGTGGCGGTGATGATCCCGTCGTCGCCCCGCACCAGGCCGAGGTCCTGGAGCGTACGGATGGTCGTCGCACCCTCGCGCTTCTTGCAGTACGCCGCGAAGTCGTGCTCCCCGAGCAGCCGCCGGGCCGCCTCGTTCATGGCGTCCACGTCGAGCGGCCAGTCGTGCCACAGGACGTGCCCGCGCAGCAGCGGGTCGACACCGCCGGGGTTGTCGGTGACGCGGTAGGCGTAGCGCCGCCAGATCGCCGAGAAGCGCGCGTTGAAGCCCTCGGGGGCCTCGGTCAGGCGCCAGATCCGTACGTCCTTGGGAAGCCGCCCGGCGAGCCGCTTCAGCAGCTTCTCCCGGTGCTCCGCCCACAGCTCCCCGGGCAGGTCGACGTGCGCCACCTGGCCCCGCGCGTGCACCCCGGCGTCCGTCCGGCCGGCCACCGTCAGCTCGTACGTCGTGTCGCCGGACCGCGTCACGGTGCGCAGGGCGTCCTCGATCTCGGCCTGCACGGTGCGCCGGCCGCCGGCCTGCTTGGCCCAGCCGTGGAAGGCGGACCCGTCGTACGACAGGTCGAGGCGGATGCGGACGTGTCCGGGCCGTACTTCGTCACTCACGGGGAGATCCTCTCAGGGCAGATCCCTTGGGAAAAACGCGAAAGCGGGCCCGCCCTCTCGGACGGACCCGCTTCACGCGAGGTCAACCTCAGGCGTCCTTGGACTCCTCGGCGGGCGCCTCGGCCGGAGCCTCGGTCGCCGCGGCCTCATCGGCTTCCTTCACCGCGCGCTTGGTCGCGGCCTCGGCCTCGGCGACGGTCGCCTTCTTGGCGATCTCGCCCTCGACCAGCTCGATGACGGCCATCGGGGCGTTGTCGCCACGACGGTTGCCGATCTTGGTGATACGGGTGTAGCCACCCGGACGCTCCGCGAACCGCGGCGCGATCTCCGTGAAGAGCGTGTGCACGACGCTCTTGTCCGAGATCAGCTGCATGACCTGACGGCGGTTGTGAAGGTCGCCCTTCTTCGCCTTGGTCACCAGACGCTCCGCGTACGGACGCAGACGGCGGGCCTTGGCCTCGGTCGTCGTGATGCGGCCGTGCTCGAAGAGGTTGGTCGCCAGGTTGCGCAGCATGGCACGCTCGTGCGCAGCGCTGCCGCCCAGACGGGCACCCTTGGTGGGCTTCGGCATGGTGTATCTCCTTCATTGCTGCACCGGCCGTATCAGGTACCGGTGTCAGTTCCCACGAGGCGGCCGCCCCGCGGAAGATGCACACGGCAGGGGCCCGGGAAAGGCTCCCGGACCCCTGCCGGTCGAACTCAGTACTGCTCGGTCTCCACGAACCCGGCGTCCGCGTCGTCGTCGGCGCCGAAGGCGTCGGCAGCGGCGGTCGGGTCGAATCCGGGCGGGCTGTCCTTCAGGGCCAGGCCCATGCCGGCCAGCTTCGCCTTGACCTCGTCGATGGACTTCGCACCGAAGTTGCGGATGTCCAGCAGGTCCGCCTCGGAGCGGGCGACGAGCTCACCCACGGAGTGGATGCCCTCGCGCTTGAGGCAGTTGTAGGAGCGGACGGTGAGCTCCAGCTCCTCGATGGGCAGCGCCAGGTCGGCGGCCAGGGCGGCGTCCGTGGGGGACGGGCCCATGTCGATGCCCTCGGCGTCGATGTTCAGCTCGCGGGCGAGACCGAACAGCTCGACCAGGGTCTTACCGGCGGAGGCCATGGCGTCACGGGGACGCATCGCCTGCTTGGTCTCGACGTCGACGATCAGCTTGTCGAAGTCGGTGCGCTGCTCGACACGGGTCGCCTCGACCTTGTACGTGACCTTGAGCACCGGGCTGTAGATGGAGTCGACCGGGATGCGGCCGATCTCCTGGCCCACCTGCTTGTTCTGCACGGCGGAGACGTAGCCGCGACCGCGCTCGACGGTCAGCTCCATCTCCAGCTTGCCCTTGCCGTTGAGCGTGGCGAGGACCAGGTCGGGGTTGTGCACCTCGACACCGGCCGGCGGCGCGATGTCCGCGGCGGTCACGAGGCCCGGACCCTGCTTGCGCAGGTACATCACGACCGGCTCGTCGTGCTCGGAGGAGACGACCAGCTGCTTGATGTTGAGGATGAGGTCGGTGACGTCCTCCTTGACGCCCGGCACGGTGGTGAACTCGTGCAGAACGCCGTCGATGCGGATGGACGTGACCGCCGCACCCGGGATCGAGGAGAGGAGCGTACGACGCAGGGAGTTGCCGAGGGTGTAGCCGAAGCCCGGCTCCAGCGGCTCGATCACGAACCGGGAACGGTACTCGTCCACGACCTCTTCGGTCAGGGAGGGACGCTGAGCGATCAGCATGTTTTTCGGTCCTTCAGTCGTGGGCGCCCGCTATTTGACGCCCGCTGTACTGACAAGGGTACGGGCGGTACGACGCACAAGGCCCCGTACCGCCCCCACCCACCGGCCCCCGACGTGACGGGGGCCGACGAGCCTTACTTCGAGTAGAGCTCGACGATCAGCTGCTCCTGCACCTGGGTGTCGATCACCTGGCGCTCGGGCAGGCTGTGCACGAGGATCCGCAGCTGCGAGGGGATCGCCTCCAGCCACGCCGGAACGGTCTTCTCGCCGGCCTCGGCCTTGGCCACCTCGAAGGGGGTCAGGTTCCGAGAGCTCTCGCGGACCTCGATGATGTCGTTGACCGCCACGCGGGCCGACGGGATGTCGGTCTTGCGGCCGTTGACGACGATGTGTCCGTGACGGACCAGCTGACGGGCGTGGTCGCGGGACTTGGCGAAGCCGGCCCGGTAGACCACGTTGTCGAGGCGGGTCTCAAGGATGCGCAGAAGGTTCTCACCGGTCTTGCCGGTCTTCTGGTTCGCTTCCTTGTAGTAGTTCACGAACTGCTTCTCAAGGACACCGTAGATGCGGCTGCACTTCTGCTTCTCACGAAGCTGGAGCAGGTACTCGCTGTCCTTGGTGCGCCCGCGACCGTGCTCACCCGGGGGGTAAGGACGGATCTCGATCGGGCACTTCGCGCTCTCGCACTTGCTCCCCTTGAGGAAGAGCTTCTGCTTCTCCCGACGGCAACGCTTGCAGTCGGCCCCGGTGTAACGCGCCATTGTCTAGTTGTCTCCTACTTCAGTGGGTCAGACGCGGCGACGCTTGGGCGGGCGGCATCCGTTGTGCGGGGTGGGGGTGACGTCCTGGATCGAGCCGACCTCCAGGCCGGTGGCCTGGAGCGAGCGGATCGCGGTCTCACGGCCGGAGCCGGGACCCTTGACGAAGACGTCAACCTTGCGCATGCCGTGCTCCTGCGCGCGGCGGGCGGCCGACTCGGCGGCCATCTGCGCGGCGAAGGGGGTGGACTTGCGCGAGCCCTTGAAGCCGACGTGGCCGGCAGAGGCCCAAGAGATCACGTTCCCGGTCGGGTCGGTGATCGAGACGATCGTGTTGTTGAACGTGCTCTTGATGTGAGCGTGCCCGTGGGCGACGTTCTTCTTCTCCTTGCGGCGCACCTTCTTGGCGCCGGCCGTACGGCCCTTCGGAGGCATTCAAATCTCCCGTGGAGGTGGTCGGTCCTACAGCGAAGACCGCTGGTAAGCGTCCTGCTGAGGACTACTTCTTGCCCGGCTTCTTCTTGCCGGCGATCGCGCGACGCGGACCCTTGCGGGTACGGGCGTTCGTGCTGGTGCGCTGACCGTGCACCGGCAGACCGCGGCGGTGACGCAGACCCTGGTAGCAGCCGATCTCGACCTTGCGGCGGATGTCGGCCTGGATCTCGCGACGGAGGTCACCCTCGGTCTTGAGGTTGTTGTCGACGTACTCGCGGATCTTGACGAGGTCTTCCTCGGCCAGGTCGCGGACCCGGGTGTTCGGGTTCACGCCGGTGGCGGCGAGGGTCTGCTGCGAGAGCGTCCGCCCGATACCGAAGACGTAGGTGAGGGCGACCTCCACACGCTTTTCGCGCGGGAGATCAACGCCTGCGAGGCGTGCCATTGATGTGGCTCCTGATGGCTATTCGGAGGTCTTCCGCAGCACCGTTCCCGTAAGACTCTGCAGAATTACGAGCCGGGTCCCCGGCCTCCGAGCCGGGGGTGTCGTCCCCACGCCGCTGGTGCGGGGGGTCGGGTGACTGCGTATGAACGTGTGGTGCTTGCGTCGCGCGAACTGCGAAATTGCAGGTGGTCGGCGTGCGTCAGCCCTGGCGCTGCTTGTGGCGCAGGTTGTCGCAGATGACCATGACCCGGCCGTGGCGGCGGATCACCTTGCACTTGTCGCAGATCTTCTTGACGCTCGGCTTGACCTTCATGGGATGTGAGGTTCTCCGGGTCAGTGCCGTCACCCCACGGGAGCGGGGTGCCGACAAGATCTACTTGTAGCGGTAGACGATCCGGCCACGCGTCAGGTCGTAGGGAGAGAGCTCCACGACGACCCGGTCATCCGGAAGGATACGGATGTAGTGCATCCGCATCTTGCCGCTGATGTGCGCGAGGACCTTGTGACCGTTCTGAAGCTCCACCTTGAACATCGCGTTCGGGAGGGACTCGATCACGGTGCCCTCGATTTCGATGGCACCTTGCTTCTTGGCCACGCTTCGCCCTTCGAATCGGCTACCTTTTGGCGGCTGTCATTCGCAGGTGAAACACCTACGACACGTCCGCACCCCTTTACAGGCATACGGATGCACGAGAGCCGACGCGTCAGTCTACGTCAGGGCCCGGGAAAAGACGAATCCAGGATTATTGCCCATGCCGGGTGATCCTTACGCCAGCGGGTCCGGCGCGGCGGTGATCCCGAGCTCCGCGAGCCTGGCCTTGCCGCCGTCGGGCGCGGTCAGCACCAGCGGGCCCTGCTCGGTCAGCGCGACCGAGTGCTCCCAGTGCGAGGACCAGCTGCCGTCGTTCGACTTCACGGTCCAGTCGTCCTCGAGGACATGGGTCTTCGGGGTGCCGAGGTTCACCATCGGCTCGATCGCGATGCAGAAACCGGGCACCAGCTTGGGGCCGCGGCCGCGCTTGCGGTCGACGTAGTTCAGCAGGTGCGGGTCCATGTGCATCTGCGAGCCGATGCCGTGGCCGCCGTAGTCCTCGACGATGCCGTACTTGCCGCCGGCCGGGCGGGGCTGGCGGCGGATGTAGCCCTCGATCGCCTTGGAGATGTCGACCAGTCGGTTGCCCTTGGCGACCGCGGCGATGCCCGCCCACATCGAGCCCTCGGTGACCCGGCTGAGCTCGATCAGCTCCGCGGAGTGACCGGAGCCGACGAACGCGGTGTACGCGGCGTCGCCGTGCCAGCCGTCGACGATCGCGCCGCAGTCGATGGAGATGATGTCGCCGTTCGCGAGGACGGTTTCGGTGTCCGGGATGCCGTGGACCACGACGTCGTTCACCGAGGTGCAGATCGTCGCGGGGAAGCCGCCGTAGCCGAGGAAGTTCGACTTCGCGCCGTGCTCCGCGAGCACCTTGCGCGCCGCGTCGTCCAGGTCCTTGGTCGTGGCGCCCGGCACCGCGACCTCCCGGGTCGCGGCGTGGATGGCGGCGACCACCAGCCCCGCCTCGCGCATCTTCGCGATCTGCTCGGGGGTCTTGATCTCCACCATCGCGGCTTACGCCCTTCCGTCCGTGCTGTGTCCGTCGTACCCGACCAACAGTACGGCCGCGGTGCCCGTGCTGGACACCGCGGCCGTACGAAGCTGTCGGCTACTCGCCGCCCTGGAGCGCGGCCATCGCGCGCTCCGTGACCTCTTCGACCTTCCCGAGTGCCGGGATGGTGACGACCAGGTCCTGGGCCTTGTAGTAGTCGATGATCGGCTCGGTCTGCGTGTGGTAGACCTCCAGCCGCTTGCGGACGGTCGCCTCGCTGTCGTCGTCGCGCTGGTACAGCTCCCCGCCGCAGACGTCGCAGACGCCCTCCTGCTTCGGCGCGCTGTAGGACACGTGGAAGACGTGGCTGGAGTCGTTGCGGCAGATGCGGCGGCCGGCGATGCGCTTGACCACCTCTTCCTCCGGGACCTCCAGGTCCAGGACCGCGTCGAGCGTGACGCCGTCCTCCTTGAGGGCCTCGTCGAGCGCCTCGGCCTGCGAGACGTTGCGGGGGAAGCCGTCCAGCAGGAAGCCGCCGATCGCGTCCGGCTGGTTCATCCGGTCGCGGGCCATGCCGATGGTGACCTCGTCGGGAACGAGCTCACCGGCGTCCATGAACGCCTTGGCCTTCTTGCCGAGGTCGGTGCCCTGGCTGATGTTGGCCCGGAACAGGTCCCCCGTGGAGATGTGCGGGATCGCGAGGTTCTTGGCAAGGTACGCAGCCTGCGTACCCTTGCCGGCCCCCGGGGGCCCGACGAGGACGATTCGCATCAGCGGAGGAACCCTTCGTAGTTGCGCTGCTGAAGCTGGCTCTCAATCTGCTTCACGGTCTCCAGACCCACACCCACGATGATGAGGATGCTCGTCCCGCCGAACGGGAAGTTCTGGTTCGCGTTGAACAGCACCAACGCCACTGTTGGTACGAGCGCGATCAGCCCCAGGTACAGCGAGCCCGGCCACGTGATCCGGTTGAGCACGTAGCTGAGGTACTCGGCCGTCGGGCGACCAGCCCGGATACCCGGGATGAAGCCACCATACTTCTTCATGTTGTCGGCAACTTCTTCGGGGTTGAAGCTGATGGCGACGTAGAAGAACGCGAAGAAGACGATCAGCAGGAAGTACGTAACGATGTAAACCGGGTGATTTCCCTTGGTGAAGTTGGTGGCGATCCAGGTCGCCCATGCCGCCTTCGACCCGCTGAACTGTGCAACCAGGGCTGGAATGTAGAGCAGCGACGACGCGAAGATGACGGGAATCACACCCGCCTGATTCACCTTGAGCGGGATGTACGTGGACGTACCGCCATAGGACCGGCGGCCGATCATCCGCTTCGCGTACTGCACCGGGATGCGTCGCTGGGCCTGCTCGACGAAGACCACCAGCGCGACCATCGCCAGGCCCACCGCGATCACCGAGAAGAACTCGATCCAGCCGTCCGCGAGCTTGCCGGTGAGCTTGATCTGCCACAGGGCGCCCGGGAAGCCGGCGGCGATCGAGATGAACATCAGGATGGACATGCCGTTGCCGATGCCGCGGTCGGTGACGAGCTCACCGAGCCACATGATCAGGCAGGTGCCGGCGGTCATGCAGATGACCATCGTGATGGTGGTGAAGATCGAGTCGCTGGGCACGATCTCGCTGGCGACCGGGCAGCTCTGGAAGAGCGCGCCACTGCGGGCGGTGGCCACCAGGCCGGTGCCCTGCAGGACCGCGAGCGCCACGGTCAGGTAGCGGGTGTACTGGGTGATCTTCCCCTGGCCCGACTGCCCCTCTTTCTTGAGGGCCTCCAGCCTGGGGATGACCACGGTCAGCAGCTGGAGGATGATGCTCGCCGTGATGTACGGCATGATCCCCAGCGCGAAGATCGTGATCTGCAGCAGCGCACCACCGCTGAACATGTTCACCAGGGCGAACAACCCGCTGTTGCCGCCGGCCTGCTTCATGCAGGTCTCGACGTTCGCGTAGTTCACCCCAGGGACCGGGACGTGCGCTCCGATCCGGTAGAGCACGATGATGCCCAACGTGAACAGCAGCTTCTTGCGCAGGTCGGGCGTCTTGAACGCTCGGGCGAACGCGGTGAGCACGGTGCCTCCTGCGCCTCCCGCCCGCGGGCGAGAGGTGACGGTCTTGAGGATCGACGAATTCGTAACGGCCGGAAACCGCGCGGGCGCGGCCCACGCGGCGGGGGCCCGGGGCATTGGCCCCGGAAAACAACAGTGCATGCCACCTTACCGGCGACCGTACCCCCGTGGAACGACCAACCGGGGATGCCCCAATCGATGGGCATCCCCGGTCAGTTGAACCAACGAACTCAGATGAGCTCGGTGACGGTGCCGCCGGCGGCGGCGATCTTCTCCTTGGCGGAGCCGGAGACGGCGTCAACCGAAACCTGCAGCGCCACGGAGACCTCGCCCTGGCCCAGGACCTTGACGAGCTCGTTCTTGCGCACCGCGCCCTTGGCGACCAGGTCGGCCACCGTGACCTCGCCACCCTGCGGGTACAGCGCGGCCAGCTTGTCCAGGTTCACGACCTGGAACTGCTTGTGGGCGGGGTTCTTGAAGCCCTTCAGCTTCGGGAGGCGCATGTGGAGGGGCATCTGCCCACCCTCGAAGCGCTCCGGAACCTGGTAACGGGCCTTGGTGCCCTTGGTACCACGACCGGCGGTCTTACCCTTGGACGCCTCACCACGACCGACACGGGTCTTGGCGGTCTTGGCGCCCGGGGCGGGCCGGAGGTTGTGGACCTTCAGCGGGTTCTGCTCCGCCATGTCAGTCGACCTCCTTGACCGACACGAGGTGGCGGACGGTGTGCACCATGCCGCGGAACTCGGGGCGGTCCTCCTTGACAACCACGTCACCCAGGCGCTTCAGGCCGAGCGAACGCAGCGTGTCGCGGTGGTTCTGCTTGCTGCCGATGTAGGACTTGGTCTGCGTGATCTCCAGGCGAGCCATTACGCGCTCACCCCTGCACGCGCCCGCAGCAGAGCGGCGGGAGCCACGTCCTCCAGCGGCAGGCCACGACGGGCCGCGATCTCCTCGGGGCGCTGCAGGCCCTGAAGCGCGGTCACCGTGGCGTGCACGATGTTGATCGGGTTCGACGAACCGAGCGACTTGCTCAGCACGTCGTGGATGCCCGCGCACTCCAGAACGGCACGCACGGGGCCACCGGCGATCACACCGGTACCGGGGGAAGCCGGCTTGAGCAGGACGACGCCCGCAGCCTTCTCGCCCTGGATGGGGTGCGGGATGGTGCCCTGGATACGGGGGACCTTGAAGAAGTTCTTCTTGGCCTCTTCCACGCCCTTGGCGATGGCAGCCGGAACTTCCTTGGCCTTGCCGTAACCGACACCCACGGTGCCGTCACCGTCGCCCACCACGACCAGCGCAGTGAAGCTGAAGCGACGACCACCCTTGACAACCTTGGCGACGCGGTTGATCGCGACTACGCGCTCAACGTACGCGGTCTTCTCGGCGGCAGCGCCACCGTCGCGACCCTTCCGGTCCCGCCGCTCGCCGCCACCGGCACCGCTGCCGCGGCGCTGGGGTCCAGCCATTGGATTTACCTCTCTCTGTTACGTCCGCTAGCTCCGGAACCGGGGCTTTAGAACTTCAGCCCGGCTTCGCGGGCGGCGTCGGCCAGAGCGGCAATCCGCCCGGCGTACTGCTTGCCACCGCGGTCGAACACGACGGCCTCGACACCGGCGGCCTTGGCACGCTCGGCAACCAGGGCGCCGACCTTCTGGGCCTGGGCGCTCTTGTCGCCCTCGCCACCACGGATGGACGCGTCCAGGGTCGACGCCGAGGCCAGGGTGTGGCCCTGGATGTCGTCGATGACCTGAGCGGTGATGCCGCGGTTGGACCGCGTCACGACCAGACGCGGACGCTCCGAAGTACCCGAAATCCGCTTACGGATGCGGATGTGGCGACGCTTGGCGGCCGCGCGCTTGTACGCGTTGCCCTTAGCGATCTTCACACCGTATGCCATGGCTTACTTACCAGCCTTTCCGACCTTGCGGCGGATGACCTCGCCGGCGTACTTGACGCCCTTGGCCTTGTACGGGTCAGGCTTGCGCAGCTTGCGGATGTTCGCCGCCACCTCGCCGACCTTCTGCTTGTCGATGCCCTCGACGCTGAGCTTGGTCGGGGACTCGACCTTGAACGAGATGCCCTCGGGGGCCTCGATCAGGATCGGGTGGCTGTAGCCCAGGGAGAACTCCAGGTTGGAGCCCTTCGCCTGGACGCGGTAACCGACACCGCTGATCTCGAGCGCCTTGCTGTACCCCTGGGTCACGCCGGTGATCATGTTCGCCACCAGCGTGCGGGACAGGCCGTGCAGGGCCTTGTTCTGACGCTCGTCGTTCGGGCGGGTGACGTTGATGACGCCGTCCTCACCCTTGGCGACCTCGATGGGAGCCGCGACGGTGTGCGAAAGGGAACCCTTGGGACCCTTCACGTTGACCGTGCGGCCCTCGATGGTGACGTCCACGCCAGCGGGAACCTGGATGGGCAGCTTGCCAATGCGCGACATTAGCTCTTCCTCCGTTCCCGGGTTACCAGACGTAGGCGAGGACTTCCCCACCCACGCCCTTCTTGCTGGCCTGCTGACCGGTCAGGAGACCGTGGGACGTGGAGATGATCGCCACGCCCAGGCCGCCGAGGACCTTCGGCAGGTTGGTGGACTTTGCGTAGACCCGGAGGCCCGGCTTCGAGATCCGCTTGATGCCGGCGATCGAGCGCTCGCGGTTCGGGCCGAACTTCAGCTCGAGGACGAGGTTCTTGCCAACCTCGGCGTCCTCGACACGCCAGCCGGTGATGTAACCCTCCTGCTGGAGGATCTCCGCGATGTGCGACTTGATCTTGCTGTGCGGCATCACGACGGTGTCGTGGTACGCCGAGTTCGCGTTCCGCAGACGGGTCAGCATGTCTGCGATGGGGTCAGTCATGGTCATGAATTGGCCTTCGGCCTCTCTCGCCGGGGTTTCCTATGTGCGCCATCCCTCTCCCCGATCAAGGTCGGGACGGGTGCGGCGCGGGGACCTACGGCGTAGTAAGCGACGTTATGCGGGCTCGGCCCGCGGTCGGTCTCGGGCGGCGGGACACCCAAACCCCTCTACCCTACGGGAAAAGGGGGCAGGTGCCCGCCGACCGACTGCTTACCGAGAGTCTCCGGGGAATCCCAACTGGGGGATTACCAGGAGCTCTTGGTCACGCCCGGCAGCTCGCCACGGTGAGCCATCTCACGAAGGCACACGCGGCACAGGCCGAACTTGCGGTACACGGAGTGCGGACGGCCGCAGCGCTGGCAGCGGGTGTACGCGCGCACACCGAACTTGGGCTTGCGAGCAGCCTTGGCAATCAGAGCCTTCTTCGCCATCTCGCTCACGCCTCCTTGAACGGGAAGCCGAGGTGACGAAGGAGAGCGCGGCCCTCATCGTCGTTGGTCGCCGTGGTGACCACGGTGATGTCCATACCCCGGGTACGGTCGATCTTGTCCTGGTCGATCTCGTGGAACATGACCTGCTCCGTGAGACCGAAGGTGTAGTTGCCCCGACCGTCGAACTGCTTCGGGGACAGACCACGGAAGTCGCGGATGCGCGGGAGCGCGAGCGACAGCAGACGGTCCAGGAACTCCCACATGCGGTCACCGCGGAGGGTGACGTGGGCACCGATCGGCTGGCCCTCACGCAGCTTGAACTGCGCGATGGACTTACGGGCCTTGGTGACGGCCGGCTTCTGGCCGGTGATCGTGGTGAGGTCGCGGATGGCGCCCTCGATCAGCTTGGAGTCGCGGGCGGCGTCGCCCACACCCATGTTGACCACGATCTTGGTCAGACCGGGGATCTGCATGACGTTCTCGAAGGAGAACTCGTCCTTCAGCTTCCCGGCGATCTCTTCGCGGTAGCGCGTCTTGAGACGCGGCGCGTTGGTGGTGGCAGTCATCAGATGTCCTCACCGGTCCGCTTGGCAACGCGGATCTTGTTGCCCTCGTCGTCGAAGCGGTACCCGACGCGGGTGACGACCTTGTTGCCGTCCTTCTCCACCACGAGCTGAACGTTGCTCACGTGGATCGGGGCCTCGGTGGTCACGATGCCGCCGGTCTTCGAACCACGAGCGGTCTGTCCGGCCTTGGTGTGCTTCTTGACCCGGTTGACACCCTCGACCAGAACACGGTCCTCGCGGGGGAAGGCCTGGATGACCTTGCCCTGCTTGCCCTTGTCCTTACCGGTGATGACCTGGACCAGGTCGCCCTTCTTGATCTTCATCGGTTACAGCACCTCCGGCGCGAGCGAGATGATCTTCATGAACTTCTTCTCGCGCAGTTCCCGGCCCACGGGGCCGAAGATGCGGGTGCCGCGGGGGTCGCCATCGTTCTTGAGGATGACGGCCGCGTTCTCGTCGAAGCGGATGTACGAGCCGTCCGGACGGCGGCGCTCCTTGACGGTGCGAACGATGACCGCCTTGACGACGTCACCCTTCTTCACGTTGCCACCGGGGATCGCATCCTTGACGGTGGCGACGATGACGTCACCGATGCCCGCGTAGCGGCGACCGGAACCACCGAGAACACGGATGCAAAGGATCTCCTTCGCACCAGTGTTGTCGGCGACACGCAGTCGCGACTCCTGCTGGATCACGTCTATCTCCTGAATGTCTGCCGGTTCCCGGCGAGAAGCGCGAGTGCTTCGCGCCTCTCGCCGAGCCTGGCGGAACTGTTCCTAGGGGGTCCCCCTAGGAGGGATTACTTGGCCTTCTCGAGGATCTCGACGATGCGCCAGCGCTTGGTGGCGGACAGCGGCCGGGTCTCCATCAGGAGGACGCGGTCGCCGACACCGGCAGCGTTCTGCTCGTCGTGCGCCTTGAGCTTGTTGGTACGGCGGATGACCTTGCCGTACAGCGCGTGCTTGACGCGGTCCTCGACGGCGACGACGACGGTCTTGTCCATCTTGTCGCTGACGACCAGACCCTCACGGGTCTTGCGGAAACCGCGCTCGGTCTTCTGCTCAGTCACATTCTTCTCGCTCATCAGGCGCTCTCCACCGTCTCGATGCCGAGCTCGCGCTCCCGCATCAGGGTGTAGATCCGGGCGATGTCCTTCCGGACGGCCTTCAGCCGGCCGTGGTTCTCGAGCTGTCCGGTCGCCGCCTGGAAGCGGAGGTTGAACAGCTCTTCCTTGGCCTCACGGAGCTTCGCAACGAGGTCCTCGTTGTTCAGCTCGCGCAGCTCGGACGCCTTGGTAACGGCCGACATCACGATTCACCTGCCTCGCGCCGAACGATGCGGCACTTCATCGGAAGCTTGTGGGCGGCGCGGGTCAGCGCCTCCTTAGCAACCTTCTCGTTCGGGAAGGACAGCTCGAACATCACCCGACCGGGCTTGACGTTCGCGACCCACCACTCCGGGGAACCCTTACCGGAACCCATGCGGGTCTCGGCAGGCTTCTTCGTCAGCGGGCGGTCCGGGTAGATGTTGATCCAGACCTTGCCGCCACGCTTGATGTGACGGGTCATCGCGATACGAGCGGACTCGATCTGACGGTTCGTCACGTAGGCCGGGGTGACGGCCTGGATTCCGTACTCACCGAAGGCCAGCTCGGTGCCACCCTTGGCCATGCCGTTGCGCTTCGGGTGGTGCTGCTTGCGGTGCTTGACCCTGCGAGGGATCAGCATGTCGGTCAGGCCTCCGTTCCGGGGGTCTCCGCCGGAGCAGCGGCAGCGGCCTCGGCCTTGGGGGCCTCGGCAGCGGCGGTCTGCTGCGGCTTGCGGCCGCGGCCGCCGCGCTCGCCACCGCGACGCGGACGGTCGTTGCCACCACGGGCCGGGCGGTTGCCCGCACGGGCCGCGGCGTTCTCGGCGCGCACCTCGGCGATGTTCTTGACGTCGCCCTTGTAGATCCAGACCTTCACGCCGATGCGGCCGAAGGTGGTCTTGGCCTCGAAGAAGCCGTAGTCGACGTTCGCACGGAGGGTGTGCAGGGGCACACGGCCCTCGCGGTAGAACTCCGAGCGGGACATCTCGGCGCCGCCGAGACGGCCACCGCACTGGATCTTGATGCCCTTGGCGCCGGCCTTCATCGTCGACTGCATGCTCTTACGCATGGCGCGACGGAAGGAGACGCGGGAGGACAGCTGCTCGGCGACGGCCTGGGCCACGAGCTGAGCATCGGTCTCGGGGTTCTTGACCTCGAGGATGTTCAGCTGGACCTGCTTGCCGGTCAGCTTCTCGAGCTCACCGCGGATGCGGTCGGCCTCGGCGCCGCGGCGGCCGATGACGATGCCCGGGCGAGCGGTGTGGATGTCAACGCGGACGCGCTCACGGGTGCGCTCGATCTCCACCTTGGAGATACCGGCGCGCTCCATGCCCTTCGTCATCATGCGACGAATGGCGACGTCTTCCTTGACGTAGTCCTTGTACAGCTTGTCGGCGTACCAGCGGGACTTGAAGTCCGTCGTGACGCCGAGCCGGAACCCGTGCGGGTTTACCTTCTGGCCCATTACCGGGTTCCTTCCTTGCTGCTGACGACCACGGTGATGTGGCTGGTCCGCTTGCGGATCCGGTAGGCACGGCCCTGGGCACGCGGACGGAACCGCTTCAGGGTCGGACCCTCGTCGACGTACGCCTCGCTGATAACCAGCGTGGAGGCGTCCGTGTGGTCGTAGTTGTGCGCGGCGTTGGCAATGGCGCTGTCCAGCACCTTGCCCACCGGCACGCTCGCGGCCTGCGGGGCGAAACGCAGGACCGCCTGAGCCTCCGTGGCATCCATGCCACGGATAAGGTCCACCACGCGGCGGGCCTTCATGGGCGTGACGCGGATGTACCGCGCCTGGGCCCTGGCTTCCATGGTTGTCCCTTCGGTGTCAGTCATAGTCTTCGCACTCCGGTCGATCAGCGACGACGCGACTTGCGGTCGTCCTTCTCGTGGCCGCGGAAGGTGCGGGTCGGCGCAAACTCGCCGAGCTTGTGGCCGACCATCGACTCGGTGACGAACACCGGGACGTGCTTGCGGCCGTCGTGCACCGCGATCGTGTGGCCGAGCATGGCCGGGACGATCATGGAGCGGCGGGACCAGGTCTTGATGACGTTCTTGGTGCCAGCATCGTTCTGACCATCCACCTTCTTGGCGAGGTGGTCGTCGACGAAGGGCCCCTTCTTGAGACTGCGCGGCATCTAAACCCGCTCCTAGCGCTTCTTGTTCGTCTTGCGGCGGCGGACGATGTACTTGTTGCTGGCCTTCTTCGGCGAGCGAGTACGACCCTCCTTCTGGCCCCAGGGCGAGACCGGGTGGCGACCACCGGAGGTCTTGCCCTCACCACCACCGTGCGGGTGGTCGACCGGGTTCATCACGACACCACGCACGGTCGGGCGGACGCCCTTCCAGCGCATACGGCCGGCCTTGCCCCAGTTGATGTTCGACTGCTCGGCGTTGCCGACCTCGCCGACGGTGGCGCGGCAGCGCACGTCGACCAGGCGGATCTCACCGGACGGCATACGAAGGTGGGCCATCGCGCCCTCCTTCGCCAGCAGCTGCACGGAGGCACCGGCCGAGCGGGCGAACTTCGCACCGCCGCCCGGACGCAGCTCGATCGCGTGGATCGTCGTACCCACGGGGATGTGGCGCAGCGGCAGGTTGTTGCCCGGCTTGATGTCGGCGCCAGGGCCGTTCTCAATCCGAGCACCCTGGGCCAGGCCACGGGGCGCGATGATGTAGCGCTTCTCGCCGTCTGCGTAGTGCAGCAGCGCGATGCGCGCGGTGCGGTTCGGGTCGTACTCGATGTGCGCGACCTTGGCCGGCACGCCGTCCTTGTCGTGACGACGGAAGTCGATCACGCGGTAGGCGCGCTTGTGGCCACCGCCCTGGTGGCGAACGGTCACACGACCGGCGTTGTTACGGCCGCCCTTGCTGTGCAGCGGGCGGACCAGCGACTTCTCCGGCGTGGACCGCGTGATCTCGACAAAGTCGGCGACGCTGGAGCCACGACGGCCCGGGGTCGTCGGCTTGTACTTGCGGATACCCATTTCTCAGTCCTCGTCCGATTCCGGACGACTCGGACTCCGTTAGGAGACCGGGCCGCCGAAGATGTCGATACGGTCGCCCTCGGCGAGGGTCACGATGGCGCGCTTGGTGTTGGCGCGCTTGCCGTAACCGGTGCGGGTGCGCTTGCGCTTGCCCTGCCGGTTGATCGTGTTGACCCCGGTGACCTTGACCGAGAAGACCGCCTCGACGGCCTGCTTGATCTGGGTCTTGTTGGCACGCGGGTCGACGACGAACGTGTACTTGTTCTCGTCCAGCAGCGCGTAGCTCTTCTCGGAAACCACCGGCTTGACGAGAATGTCACGCGGGTCCGTGAAGGTCTTGCTGGTGACGACGGCCTCAGTCATCAGGCGTCGCTCCCTTCGGTCTCAGCGTTGGCCTTGGGGCCGGACACGAAGGACTCGAAGGCGGCCTTGGTGAAGACCACGTCGTCGGAGACGAGCACGTCGTACGTGTTCAGCTGGCCCGGCTCCAGGATGTGAACCTGGGGCAGGTTGCGGGCGGACAGCCACGCGGCCTCGTCGCTGCGCTCGGCGACCAGGAGCACGTTCTTGCGCTCGCTGACCTTGCCGAGAAGCGCCTTGGCGGCCTTGGTGGAAACCGCGCCCTCGACCACGCCGGAAACGACGTGGATGCGGCTGTTGCGGGCCCGGTCGGTGAGGGCACCGCGCAGCGCGGCGGCCTTCATCTTCTTCGGGGTCCGCTGGCTGTAGTCACGCGGCACGGGGCCGTGGACGACGCCACCGCCGGCGAACTGCGGCGCACGGGTCGAACCCTGGCGCGCGCGGCCGGTGCCCTTCTGGCGGTAAGGCTTCTTGCCACCGCCGCGGACCTCGCCGCGGGTCTTGGTCTTGTGCGTGCCCTGACGGGCCGCGGCCAGCTGCGCAACAACGACCTGGTGGATCAGCGGAACGCTGACCTTGGCGTCGAAGATCTCCGCGGGGAGCTCGACGGACCCGGCCTTGTCGCCAGCAGGCGAAAGGATGTCAATGGTGCTCATCGGTTACCTCAGGCCCCCTTGGCCGCGGTACGGACCAGGACGAGGCCGCCGTTCGGACCAGGAACTGCGCCCTTGATGAGCAGCAGACCCTTCTCCGCGTCAACGGCGTGGACGGTCAGGTTCTGGGTGGTGACCCGCTCATTGCCCATACGGCCGGCCATCCGCATGCCCTTGAACACGCGGCCCGGGGTGGCGCAGCCACCGATGGAGCCCGGCTTGCGGTGCACGCGGTGGGCACCGTGCGAGGCCTTGCCGCCGCCGAAGCCGTGACGCTTCATGACACCGGCGAAGCCCTTGCCCTTGCTCTTGCCGGTCACGTCCACCTTGACGCCGGACTCGAAGGTCTCAGCGGTCAGCTCCTGGCCGAGGGTGTACTCACCGGCGTCGGGAGTACGGACCTCGACGAGGTGACGGCGGGGGGTGACGTCGGCCTTCGCGAAGTGGCCCTTGAGGGGCTTGTTCACCTTGCGCGGGTCGATCTCGCCGAAGGCGATCTGGACGGAGTCGTAACCGTCCTGGTCATTGGTGCGCACCTGGGTAACGACACAGGGCCCGGCCTTGACGACGGTGACCGGAACAACACGGTTGTTCTCGTCCCACACCTGCGTCATACCGAGCTTCTCGCCCAGGATGCCCTTGATCTGCTTAGCCATCTCTCAGATCACCGACCCTCAGAGCTTGATCTCGATGTCGACACCGGCCGGGAGGTCGAGTCGCATCAGGGAGTCAACGGTCTTCGGCGTCGGGTCGAGGATGTCGATCAGGCGCTTGTGCGTGCGCATCTCGAAGTGCTCGCGCGAGTCCTTGTACTTGTGCGGCGACTTGATGACGCAGTACACGTTCTTTTCAGTGGGCAGCGGCACCGGGCCCGCGACCGACGCACCAGTGCGGGTCACCGTCTCGACGATCTTCTTCGCCGAGGAGTCGATGACCTCGTGGTCGTAGGCCTTGAGCCGGATGCGGATCTTCTGTCCCGCCATGGCTACTTCGTAGTCCTGTCTCTCGTAACGCTCTGGGACCCGGCAGGTTCGCGTCCTTCTCCGACCCACGCGGTCGGGCGTGTCGCACCCCTTCTCGTAAATCTCCGCACGGAAGATCCCTCAAGAAGGAGGAGGCGGGGGAAGGACACCCACCGGGCGCCTGGCCGAGGCACCCCGCTGACGCTTCCCGGAAGATTCCCGTATTTCCGGCCCTGAGAAGGGACGACGAATACCTGGGACTCGCTTCCGGTCCTCCCGGCGGGAGGCGCGCAGCATCGGCACTCAACCGAGCAACCTGGACAGTGTGCCATACGCCCGGCACCCAAGGCCAATCGACCCCCAACTGTCAAGGAGCCCCGCCCACCTTGCGGTGGGCGGGGCTCCTTGGAGTGCTCCGGAGAGCTACCAGGTCGAGCGGATCGTCTTACTTGACGATCTTGGTGACCTGGCCGGCGCCGACGGTCCGGCCACCCTCACGGATGGCGAACTTCAGGCCCTCCTCCATGGCGACCGGCTGGATCAGCTGGACGGACATCTCGGTGTTGTCGCCCGGCATGACCATCTCGGTGCCCTCGGGGAGGGTCACAACGCCCGTCACGTCCGTGGTACGGAAGTAGAACTGCGGACGGTAGTTGTTGAAGAACGGCGTGTGGCGGCCACCCTCGTCCTTGGACAGGATGTAGGCCTGCGCCTCGAACTCGGTGTGCGGGGTGACCGAGCCCGGCTTGATGATGACCTGGCCGCGCTCGACGTCCTCGCGCTTGATGCCGCGGAGCAGCAGACCGACGTTCTCACCGGCCTGGCCCTCGTCGAGCAGCTTGCGGAACATCTCGATGCCGGTGACCGTGGTGGTGGTCTTCTCGGTCTTGATGCCGATGATGTCGACGGTCTCGTTGACCTTGAGGACACCACGCTCGATACGACCGGTGACAACGGTGCCACGGCCGGTGATCGTGAAGACGTCCTCGATCGGCATCAGGAACGGCTTGTCGACGTCGCGCTCGGGCTGCGGGATCGACTCGTCGACGGCCTTCATCAGCTCGAGGACGGAGTTGCCCCACTCCTTGTCGCCCTCGAGCGCCTTGAGCGCCGAGACCTTGACGACCGGAACGTCGTCGCCGGGGAACTCGTACTCGGAGAGGAGCTCACGGACCTCGAGCTCGACGAGCTCCAGGATCTCCTCGTCGTCCACCATGTCGGCCTTGTTCAGGGCGACAACGATGTACGGAACGCCGACCTGGCGGGCCAGGAGCACGTGCTCCTTGGTCTGCGGCATCGGGCCGTCGGTCGCGGCGACCACGAGGATGGCGCCGTCCATCTGCGCCGCACCGGTGATCATGTTCTTGATGTAGTCCGCGTGACCGGGGCAGTCGACGTGCGCGTAGTGACGCGACTCGGTCTGGTACTCGACGTGCGCGATGGAGATGGTGATACCGCGCTGGCGCTCCTCAGGAGCCTTGTCGATCTGGTCGAAGGCCGAGGCCTCGTTCAGGTCCGGGTACGCGTCGTGCAGCACCTTGGTAATGGCGGCCGTGAGGGTCGTCTTACCGTGGTCAATGTGACCGATGGTGCCGATGTTGACGTGCGGCTTAGTCCGCTCGAACTTCGCCTTCGCCACTGGGGTCCTCCTGTGGAGTGGTTCTGTACGCCTTACTCATCGGCGCCAGGTGATCTTTGCTGGGGTGCCGGCTGACGGGGGCAATCCTCACGGTTTGCGGGGATTACCCCCCTCAGACGGTGTCAAGCCTAAAGCGTGTTGCGCTCCGGTTCTTACGGGACCGGAGTTACTCGCCCTTGGCCTTCGCGATGATCTCCTCGGCGACGTTCCGGGGAACCTCGGCGTAGGAGTCGAACTGCATCGAGTAGCTCGCGCGACCCGACGTCTTGCTGCGGAGGTCTCCGACGTAGCCGAACATCTCCGAGAGCGGAACCAGGCCCGTGACGAGCTTGGCGCCGCTGCGGTCCTCCATGGACTGGATCTGACCACGGCGGGAGTTGATGTCGCCGATCACGTCGCCCATGTAGTCCTCGGGCGTGGTGACCTCGACCTTCATCATCGGCTCGAGCAGGGCCGGGGAGGCCTTGCGGGCGGCCTCCTTGAAGGCCATCGAACCGGCGATCTTGAACGCCATCTCGGACGAGTCGACCTCGTGGAACGCGCCGTCGAGCAGCGTGACCTTGACACCGGTCAGCGGGTAGCCGGCGAGAACACCGAACTCCATGGCCTCCTGGCAGCCCGCGTCCACGGACGGGATGTACTCCCGCGGGATACGGCCACCGGTGACCTTGTTCTCGAACTCGTACCCGTCGCCCTCGAGGGGCTCCAGCGCGATCTGGACCTTCGCGAACTGACCGGAACCACCGGTCTGCTTCTTGTGCGTGTAGTCCAGGCGCTCGACCGGCTTGCGCAGGGTCTCGCGGTAGGCGACCTGCGGCTTGCCGACGTTGGCCTCGACCCGGAACTCACGCTTCATACGGTCGACCAGCACGTCGAGGTGCAGCTCGCCCATACCCGCGATGATGGTCTGGCCGGTCTCCTCGTCGGTGTGCACCTGGAACGAGGGGTCCTCTTCGGCGAGACGCTGGATGGCGACACCCAGCTTCTCCTGGTCGCCCTTGGACTTGGGCTCGATGGCGACCTGGATGACCGGGGCCGGGAACTCCATCGACTCCAGGATGACCTGGTTGGCGGAGTCACAGAGGGTCTCACCGGTGGTGGTCTGCTTCAGACCCATGACGGCGACGATGTCACCGGCACCCACCGAGTCGATCTCCTCACGCTTGTTCGCGTGCATCCGGTAGATCTTGCCGATGCGCTCCTTCTTGCCCTTCACCGAGTTCTGCACCTGCGAGCCGGCCTCAAGGCGACCCGAGTACACGCGGATGAAGGTGAGCTTGCCCAGGTGGGGGTCGCTCGCAATCTTGAACGCCAGGGCGGCCAGCGGCTCGTCCTCGGACGGCTTGCGCTTGACGACCTCCTCCGGGTCGTTGACCGCGTGGCCCTCGATGGCCTCGACGTCAAGCGGGGAGGGGAGGTAGCGCACGACCGCGTCGAGCAGGGGCTGGACGCCCTTGTTCTTGAACGCGGTACCGCAGAACACCGGGGTGACCGTGGTGTTCTCGGCCTTGCCGGAGGCGATGGTGATCCGGCGGATCGCCGCGTAGAGCTGCTCCTCGGTGGGCTCCTGGCCCTCCAGGTAGAGCTCCATGACCTCTTCGTCGTTCTCGGCGACGACCTCGAGGAGCTTGCCGCGCCATTCGTCGGCGGCCTCGATGTGCGTGTCCGGGATGTCGACGGTGTCGTACATCTCGCCCTTGGCGGCCTCGGCCGACCAGACGAGAGCCTTCATCTTGACGAGGTCGACGACGCCCTTGAAGTCCATCTCGGTACCGATGGGCAGCTGCATCACGATCGGGGTCGCGCCGAGGCGGTCCGTGATCATGTCGACGCAGCGGTGGAACTCGGCACCCGTACGGTCGAGCTTGTTGACGAAGCAGATGCGCGGCACGCCGTAGCGGTCCGCCTGACGCCAAACGGTCTCGGACTGGGGCTCCACACCGGCAACACCGTCGAACACCGTCACCGCACCGTCGAGCACGCGCAGCGAACGCTCCACCTCGACGGTGAAGTCGACGTGGCCCGGGGTGTCGATGATGTTGATGGTGTTGTCGACGTTGTCCAGCGGCCAGTGGCAGGTCGTCGCGGCAGACGTGATCGTGATGCCGCGCTCCTGCTCCTGCTCCATCCAGTCCATCGTGGCAGCGCCGTCGTGGACCTCACCGATCTTGTACGAAACACCGGTGTAGAACAGGATCCGCTCGGTGGTGGTCGTCTTGCCCGCGTCGATGTGGGCCATGATCCCGATGTTGCGGACCTTGGCCAGGTCAAGCGAAGTGGTAGCCATAGTGGCTCAATCTTCTCTCGGTCTCGATGTGGGTTGCGACTACCAGCGGTAGTGCGCGAAGGCCTTGTTGGACTCGGCCATCTTGTGCGTGTCCTCACGCTTCTTGACCGAAGCGCCGAGGCCGTTGGAGGCGTCCAGCAGTTCGTTCATGAGGCGCTCGGTCATGGTCTTCTCGCGACGGGCGCGCGAGTAGCCCACGAGCCAGCGGAGCGAGAGGGTGGCGGCACGGCCGGGCTTGACCTCGACCGGGACCTGGTAGGTCGCGCCACCGACGCGGCGGGACTTGACCTCGAGGGTCGGCTTGATGTTCTCGAGCGCGCGCTTGAGGGTGATGACCGGGTCGTTGCCGGTCTTCTCGCGCAGCCCCTCCATGGCGCCGTAAACGATGCGCTCGGCGGTGGAGCGCTTTCCGTTCAGCAGCACCTTGTTGATGAGGGAGGTCACCAGAGGAGAACCGTAGACCGGGTCGATGATGACCGGGCGCTTCGGGGCGGGGCCCTTACGAGGCATTCTTACTTCTCCTTCTTGGCGCCGTAGCGGCTGCGAGCCTGCTTGCGGTTCTTGACGCCCTGCGTGTCGAGGGAGCCGCGGATGATCTTGTACCGAACACCCGGCAGGTCCTTCACACGGCCGCCACGCACGAGCACGATCGAGTGCTCCTGGAGGTTGTGGCCCTCACCCGGAATGTAAGCGGTGACCTCGATCCCGCTGGTCAGACGCACACGCGCGACCTTACGCAGGGCCGAGTTCGGCTTCTTCGGGGTGGTGGTGAAAACACGCGTGCAGACGCCGCGGCGCTGGGGGGAACCCTCGAGTGCGGGCGTCTTGTTCTTCTCGACCTTGTCCTGCCGGCCCTTGCGGACCAGCTGCTGGATCGTAGGCACCGTTTCTCCGGTTTCTGTGTGCCAGTCTCGGTAAAGCTAACCTGGAACGCTCCCGACCCACGCGGTCGGGTGTGTCGAATACTGCAGTCCGATTCCCGCTGGAACGGGAAGGCGGCAGATTGCGGTGTCGAGACCCGGCTTCCGTGCTGGTGGCCTCCCGGCCGGTGGCTTGGGAGATTGCGCGCACGGCAGCCCAGGGACACCCCAGGCACAAGGTCAGAGCGTACCTACCGCATTGGCTGCGGTCAAAACAAATGCACACGCGAAGGACACGCCGGACTCGTCACGGCGCTGCCGCCACCGTAGTGCGCGAGCGGCCCGTACGGAAGAAGGCGCAACGCCGCCGCAACACGGGTCAGAGGTTGACCGCCGCGAGCAGGATCCACACCAGGAACATCAGCGACCAGCCCCCGATCGCCAGCCAGCCCAGCACCAGCCCGGTGATGGCCTGCCCGTCCCCGCGCTCTCCGGTGCGGCGGATCTCGGCGCGCGCCTTGTGGCCCAGGATCACCGCCGGGATCGCGGTCAGCCCCCAGGTCACCGGCGTCATGAGGCCGCAGACCAGCGCGCCCGTCGCCGAGCTGTTCGTCGTCACCGGCGGCGGCATCTGCATCGGCAGGAACGTCGCCGGCACCGGCCGCTGCGGTACGAACTGCGCCTGCGGCACCGGCCCCATCGGCAGGTCCGAGACCAGCATCTGCAGCTCGGCGTGGGTCTGCGCCTGGTAGGCGCGGGTCAGCCGCTGCTCGTACTCGTTCTGCGACAACCGCCCCTCGGCGAACCCCGCCTTGAGCACATCGACCGCCCGCTCACGATCGGCGTGCGAGGCACGCATGGCAGGCACCTGATTCCACGGCTGCGCGGGCTGTCCACCCTGCCACGGCTGGAATGCCACGTCGCGACCCTCCCCCCGCTCGACAGTTCTCCCCATCTTCTCATCACAGACGCAGGGATGGGGGGACAAGTTCCCCCGCACGGCCCCCAATGCCGCAGGGCGGCCACCCCGGAGGATGGCCGCCCTGTGGACGGTGTACGGACCAGGATTACTGGTTGTACGGGCCGTAGTCGTAGTCCTCCAGCGGGACCGCCTGGCCGGAGCCGGTGCCGAAGGGCGAGTAGTCGATGTCGTCGTAACCGACGGCCGAGTACATCGCGGCCTTGGCCTCCTCGGTGGGCTCGACCCGGATGTTGCGGTAGCGGGACAGGCCCGTACCGGCCGGGATGAGCTTACCGATGATGACGTTCTCCTTGAGGCCGATGAGGCTGTCGGACTTGGCGTTGATCGCCGCGTCCGTCAGGACTCGGGTCGTCTCCTGGAAGGAGGCGGCCGACAGCCAGGATTCCGTCGCCAGCGAAGCCTTGGTGATACCCATCAGCTGCGGACGGCCGGAGGCCGGGTGGCCGCCTTCCGCCACGACGCGACGGTTCTCGCTCTCGAACTTCGTGCGCTCCACCAGCTCGCCCGGCAGCAGCTCCGCGTCGCCGGACTCGATGATCGTCACGCGGCGCAGCATCTGCCGGATGATGATCTCGATGTGCTTGTCGTGGATCGCCACGCCCTGGCTGTTGTAGACCTTCTGGACCTCGCCGACCAGGTGGACCTGGACGGCACGCTGGCCGAGGATCCGCAGCACGTCGTGCGGGTTGATCGCACCCACGGTCAGCGGCTGGCCGACCTGGACGTGGTCACCCTCGCCCACCAGCAGACGGGCGCGCTTGGAGACGCCGTACGCCGTCTCGTCGCTGCCGTCGTCCGGCGTGACGATGACCTTCTTGGTCTTCTCGGTCTCCTCGATCCGGACACGGCCGGCCGCCTCGGAGATCGGGGCGACACCCTTGGGCGTACGGGCCTCGAAGAGCTCGACGACACGCGGCAGACCCAGGGTGATGTCGTCACCGGCCACACCACCGGTGTGGAAGGTACGCATCGTCAGCTGGGTACCGGGCTCACCGATGGACTGGGCGGCGATGATGCCGACCGCCTCACCGATGTCGACCAGCTTGCCGGTGGCCAGCGAACGGCCGTAGCAGAAGGCACAGGTGCCGACCGCGGACTCACAGGTCAGGACCGAGCGGGTCTTGACCTCCTCGACGCCGTGCGCGACCAGCTGGTCGATGAGCACGTCACCGAGGTCGACGTTCGCGGAGGCGACGACCTTGCCGTCGACGACCACGTCTTCCGCCAGCATGCGGGCGTAGACGCTGGACTCGACGTCGTCCGCCTTGCGCAGGACACCGGCGGCGTCCTTCGAGGCGATCCGCAGCTTGAGGCCGCGCTCGGTGCCGCAGTCCTCCTCGCGAATGATGACGTCCTGGGAGACGTCGACCAGACGACGGGTGAGGTAACCGGAGTCGGCGGTACGAAGGGCGGTGTCCGCCAGACCCTTACGGGCACCGTGGGTGGAGATGAAGTACTCCAGCACGGACAGACCCTCGCGGAACGACGCCTTGATCGGACGCGGGATGGTCTCGTTCTTCGCGTTCGACACCAGACCACGCATACCGGCGATCTGCCGCATCTGCATCATGTTTCCTCGGGCACCCGAGTCAACCATCATGAAGATGGGGTTGGTCTTGGGGAAGTTCTCGTTCATCGCCTCGGCGACCTCGTTGGTCGCCTTGGTCCAGATGTTGATCAGTTCCTGAGTGCGCTCGTCCTTGGTGATCAGACCGCGCTCGTACTGCTTCTGGACCTTCTCGTCCTGGGCCTCGTAGCCCGCGACGATGGCCTTCTTGGCCTCCGGCACGACGATGTCCGAAACGGCGACGGTGACGCCGGAACGGGTCGCCCAGTGGAAGCCGGCCGCCTTCAGGTTGTCGAGCGTCGCCGCCACGATGACCTTGGGGTAGCGCTCGGCCAGGTCGTTGACGATCGCTGAGAGCTGCTTCTTGCCCACCGAGTAGTCGACGAACGGGTAGTCCTCGGGCAGCAGCTCGTTGAAGAGCGCACGGCCCAGGGTCGTCCGCAGCCGGAAGCTGTCACCCTGCTGCCACTCGGGCTCGCCCTCCTCCGGAACCGGCGGGGTCCAGCCGCGGGGCGGAACCGTACCGATCGGGAAGCGGATGTCGACCTTCGCCTGCAGCGAGAGCTCGCGGGCGTCGAAGGCCATGATCGCCTCGGCGACCGAGCCGAAGGCCCGGCCCTCGCCCTTGACCTCGCGCTCCTCTTCATCCGTGGTGAGGAAGAAGAGGCCGAGCACCATGTCCTGGGTCGGCATGGTGACCGGACGGCCGTCGGCCGGCTTGAGGATGTTGTTCGAGGACAGCATCAGGATGCGGGCCTCGGCCTGCGCCTCCGCGGACAGCGGGAGGTGGACGGCCATCTGGTCACCGTCGAAGTCCGCGTTGAACGCGGTGCAGACGAGCGGGTGGATCTGAATGGCCTTGCCCTCGACCAGCTGCGGCTCGAAGGCCTGGATGCCGAGGCGGTGCAGGGTGGGCGCACGGTTCAGCAGCACCGGGTGCTCGGCGATGACCTCTTCGAGGACGTCGTACACGACGGTGCGGCCGCGCTCGACCATGCGCTTGGCCGACTTGATGTTCTGCGCGTGGTTCAGGTCCACCAGGCGCTTCATCACGAACGGCTTGAAGAGCTCCAGCGCCATGGCCTTGGGCAGACCGCACTGGTGCAGCTTCAGCTGCGGGCCGACGACGATGACGGAACGCGCCGAGTAGTCGACTCGCTTACCGAGCAGGTTCTGACGGAAGCGGCCCTGCTTGCCCTTGAGCATGTCGGACAGCGACTTCAGCGGACGGTTGCCGGGGCCCGTGACCGGGCGACCACGACGGCCGTTGTCGAAGAGCGCGTCGACGGCCTCCTGGAGCATGCGCTTCTCGTTGTTCACGATGATCTCGGGCGCGCCGAGGTCGAGAAGCCGCTTCAGGCGGTTGTTGCGGTTGATCACGCGGCGGTACAGGTCGTTCAGGTCGGAGGTCGCGAAGCGGCCACCGTCCAGCTGCACCATCGGACGCAGGTCCGGCGGGATCACCGGGATGCAGTCCAGCACCATGCCCTTGGGGCTGTTGCGGGTCTGCAGGAAGGCGGAGACGACCTTCAGGCGCTTGAGCGCACGGGTCTTCTTCTGGCCCTTGCCGGTCCGGATGATCTCGCGGAGGCGCTCGGCCTCCTCCTCCAGGTCGAAGGTCTCCAGGCGCTTCTGCAGCGCCGCGGCACCCATCGAACCGTCGAAGTACGTGCCGAAGCGGTCGCGCAGCTCGCGGTAGAGCAGCTCGTCGCCCTCCAGGTCCTGGACCTTGAGGTTCTTGAAGCGGTTCCAGACCTCGTCGAGACGGTCGATCTCGCGCTGCGCACGGTCGCGCAGCTGCTTCATCTCACGCTCGGCGCCCTCGCGCACCTTGCGGCGCACGTCGGCCTTGGCGCCCTCGGCCTCCAGCTCGGCCAGGTCGGTCTCGAGCTTCTTGGCGCGGGCCTCCAGGTCGGAGTCGCGGCGCTGCTCGATCTGCTGGCGCTCGACGGAGACGTGGGCCTCCAGCGAGGGCAGATCGCGGGTGCGGCGCTCCTCGTCCACGAACGTGATCATGTACGCGGCGAAGTAGATGACCTTCTCGAGGTCCTTGGGGGCGAGGTCCAGCAGGTAGCCCAGCCGGCTCGGGACGCCCTTGAAGTACCAGATGTGGGTGACGGGAGCGGCCAGCTCGATGTGGCCCATCCGCTCACGGCGCACCTTGGCGCGAGTGACCTCGACGCCGCACCGCTCGCAGATGATGCCCTTGAAGCGGACGCGCTTGTACTTACCGCAGTAGCACTCCCAGTCCCGGGTCGGGCCGAAGATCTTCTCGCAGAAGAGGCCGTCCTTTTCGGGCTTGAGGGTGCGGTAGTTGATGGTCTCCGGCTTCTTGACCTCACCGTGGGACCACTGACGGATGTCGTCAGCGGTGGCGAGGCCGATCCGCAGCTCGTCGAAGAAGTTGACGTCGAGCACTATGCGTCAATCCCTCTCAGGGTCGTATCTAGATGGTCTGTACGGGGTCCGGGGCGGGGCCGGGAACTTCTTGGGCAGAAGCTCCCGGCCAGACCCGTCAGACCTCTTCGACGCTGCTCGGCTCGCGCCGGGACAGGTCGATGCCGAGCTCCTCCGCAGCGCGGAAGACGTCCTCGTCGGTGTCGCGCATCTCGATGGACATGCCGTCCGAGGACAGCACCTCCACGTTGAGGCACAGGGACTGCATCTCCTTGATGAGCACCTTGAAGGACTCGGGGATGCCGGGCTCCGGGATGTTCTCGCCCTTGACGATGGCCTCGTAGACCTTCACGCGGCCGGTGACGTCGTCGGACTTGATCGTCAGCAGCTCCTGGAGGGCGTATGCGGCGCCGTAAGCCTCCAGCGCCCACACCTCCATCTCACCGAAGCGCTGGCCACCGAACTGGGCCTTACCACCCAGCGGCTGCTGGGTGATCATCGAGTACGGACCGGTCGAGCGGGCGTGCAGCTTGTCGTCGACCAGGTGGTGGAGCTTGAGGATGTACATGTACCCGACCGAGATCGGGTCCGGGAACGGCTCACCGGAGCGGCCGTCGAAGAGCTGGGCCTTGCCGGAGCTCTTGACCATCCGCTCGCCGTCGCGGTTGGGGAGCGTCGACTCGAAGAGACCGGCGAGCTCGTCCTCGCGCGCACCGTCGAAGACCGGGGTCGCGACGTTGGTGCGGGGCGCGACGTCGTCGGCGCCGATCGCCTGGAGCCGCTGCTGCCACTCCTCGCCGCCCTCGACCTTCCAGCCCTGGCTGGCGAGCCAGCCGAGGTGGATCTCCAGGACCTGTCCCGGGTTCATTCGGGACGGGACACCCAGCGGGTTGAGGATGATGTCGACCGGGGTGCCGTCCTCCAGGAACGGCATGTCCTCGACCGGCAGGATCTTCGAGATGACGCCCTTGTTGCCGTGGCGGCCGGCGAGCTTGTCACCGTCGGTGATCTTGCGCTTCTGCGCGACGTAGACGCGGACCAGCTGGTTCACGCCCGGGGGCAGCTCGTCGCCCTCCTCACGGTCGAAGACGCGGACGCCGATGACCTTGCCGATCTCACCGTGCGGCACCTTCAGCGAGGTGTCGCGCACCTCGCGCGCCTTCTCACCGAAGATCGCGCGGAGCAGGCGCTCCTCGGGGGTCAGCTCGGTCTCACCCTTGGGCGTGACCTTGCCGACGAGGATGTCGCCGGCGACGACCTCGGCACCGATCCGGATGATGCCGCGCTCGTCGAGGTCGGAGAGGACCTCCTCGGAGACGTTCGGGATGTCCCGGGTGATCTCCTCGGGGCCGAGCTTGGTGTCACGGGCGTCGACCTCGTGCTCCTCGATGTGGATCGAGGAGAGGACGTCGTCCTGCACGAGGCGCTGCGACAGGATGATCGCGTCCTCGTAGTTGTGGCCCTCCCACGGCATGAACGCGACGAGCAGGTTCTTGCCGAGCGCCATCTCGCCTTCGTCCGTGGACGGACCGTCGGCGAGGACCTGGCCCTCGATGACCCGCGCGCCCTCGTCCACGACGACCTTCTGGTTGAAGGAGGTGCCCTGGTTGGAGCGGGTGAACTTGGCGACGCGGTACGTGGTGTACGTGCCGTCGTCGTTGGCGACGGTGATGTAGTCCGCGGAGACCTCCTGGACCACACCGTCCTTCTCCGCCTTGATGACGTCGCCGGCGTCGACCGCGCAGCGGTACTCCATGCCGGTGCCGACCAGCGGCGACTCCGCCTTGATCAGCGGAACGGCCTGGCGCATCATGTTCGATCCCATGAGCGCGCGGTTGGCGTCGTCGTGCTCGAGGAACGGGATCATGGCGGTCGCGGCCGACACCATCTGGCGCGGCGAGACGTCCATGAAGTGGACCTCGTCGGCGGGGACCAGGTCGACCTCGCCGCCACGGCGGCGGACCAGGACACGCTGCTCGGCGAACCGCATGTCGTCGGTCAGCTTCGCGTTGGCCTGGGCGATGAGGAAGCGGTCCTCCTCGTCGGCGGTGAGGTAGTCCACCTCTTCGGTGACCTGACCGTCGACGACCTTGCGGTACGGGGTCTCGATGAAGCCGAAGACGTTGACCCGGCCGTACGAGGCGAGCGAGCCGATCAGACCGATGTTCGGGCCTTCCGGCGTCTCGATCGGGCACATGCGGCCGTAGTGCGACGGGTGCACGTCACGGACGTCCAGGCCGGCCCGCTCACGGGAGAGACCACCCGGGCCCAGCGCCGACAGACGGCGCTTGTGGGTCAGACCCGACAGCGGGTTGGTCTGGTCCATGAACTGGGACAGCTGGCTGGTGCCGAAGAACTCCTTGATGGAGGCGACGACCGGCCGGATGTTGATCAGCGTCTGCGGCGTGATCGCCTCGACGTCCTGGGTGGTCATGCGCTCACGCACGACGCGCTCCATACGGGCCAGACCCGTGCGGACCTGGTTCTGGATGAGCTCGCCGACGTTGCGCAGACGACGGTTGCCGAAGTGGTCGATGTCGTCGGTCTCGACGACGATCGTGGTGCCGTTCTCGCCGATCGTCTCGGTCTCGCCGGCGTGCAGCTTCACCAGGTACTTGATCGTGGCGATGACGTCGTCGGTGGTGAGCACACCGGCGTCCAGCGGCTCGTCGCCACCGAGCTTCTTGTTGACCTTGTAGCGGCCGACCTTGGCGAGGTCGTAGCGCTTCGGGTTGAAGTAGAGGTTCTCGAGCAGCGTCTGCGCGGCCTCGCGGGTCGGCGGCTCGCCCGGACGCAGCTTGCGGTAGATGTCCAGCAGCGCGTCGTCCTGGCCCTGGGTGTGGTCCTTCTCCAGGGTGGCGCGCATGGACTCGTAGTCGCCGAACTCCTCGAGGATCTGCTCGGTGGTCCAGCCGAGCGCCTTGAGCAGGACGGTGACGGACTGCTTGCGCTTGCGGTCGATGCGCACACCGACCATGTCGCGCTTGTCGATCTCCATCTCCAGCCAGGCACCCCGGGACGGGATGATCTTGGCGGAGAAGATGTCCTTGTCGGACGTCTTGTCGATGGAGCTGTCGAAGTACACGCCCGGCGAGCGGACCAGCTGCGACACCACGACACGCTCGGTGCCGTTGATGACGAAGGTGCCCTTGTTCGTCATGAGCGGGAAGTCGCCCATGAAGACCGTCTGGGACTTGATCTCACCGGTCTCGTTGTTGGTGAACTCCGCCGTGACGAAGAGCGGCGCGGCGTAGGTGAAGTCGCGCTCCTTGCACTCGTCGATGGAGTTCTTCGGGGGCTCGAAGCGGTGGTCGCGGAACGTCAGCGACATCGACCCGGAGAAGTCCTCGATCGGGGAGATCTCTTCGAAGATCTCTTCGAGACCGGACTTGGTGGGAACTTCCTGCCCACTCTCCAGCGCAGCCTCGACGCGACCCTTCCATGCGGCATTGCCGAGCAGCCAGTCGAAGCTTTCGGTCTGCAGCGCAAGGAGGTTCGGAACCCCGAGGGGCTCCTTGATCTTCGCAAAAGAGATGCGCAGCGGGGCGGTGCTGTCGCCGTTGTTCGTATTGGCAGTCGAGGCGTTGCGCGAGGCGGCCAAGAGGGGGTCCTTCCGAGGGCTCGGACTCACTACGCGCGTACCGGTCCCGAATCGAGCAGACTGAGGGAAAGCCCAGGTCAGGGCGGATCATCCAGCTTTGCTCGGGCTCGGATATGCCCCTGGTGACGGGCAGGGAGCAGCTAACAGGCAGCGCAAAGGGTCAGTGTAGCCACAAGGCCCACTGATGTCCAGGGCGAGTTTCCGGAGACCGGTTCAGCACCGTGATACCGATCTTCTCCCTCCGGGAAGTCGCGTCCTCCGTCGCGCCGGAGGATCCCCTCGTTTGTTCTTCTCAATGCCCTGCGCCTGCCGAAAGCCCTGCGCCAGTGGCGCACACCGATGCTTCCCTCTTCGTCGGCGATCCATGCCTCGAACCCTGGATCGCTTCAGCGTCGCGTCCCGAGAATTGCGCGCCGCGTCCGGTTCGTCAAGGCCCCCCACCTCTGCGAGATCGTCACATGGGAGCACGTCCGGGCAACGAAGATCACCATACTCGCACTCCGGCCGGAGACAACGCAGCCCGGGCGAGCACGCCGAAGGGCGACCACCCGCATGGGTGATCGCCCTTGGCTGGGTGTCCGTTACACCTCAGGTGACACGGACGTGAGTCGGAGACTCAGTGGGGTCACTTGACCTCGACGGAGGCACCGGCGCCCTTGAGGGCCTCGGCAGCCTTGTCGGCGGCGTCCTTGGCGACCTTCTCGAGGACCGGCTTCGGGGTGCCGTCGACGAGGTCCTTGGCCTCCTTCAGGCCCAGGGAGGTCAGCTCACGCACGACCTTGATGACCTGGATCTTCTTGTCGCCGGCACCGGTGAGGATGACGTCGAACTCGTCCTTCTCCTCCTCGGCGGCGGCGGCCGGGGCACCCGGGGCACCGGCGGCGACGACGGCGGCCGGGGCGGCAGCGGTGACGTCGAACTTCTCCTCGAACGCCTTCACGAACTCGGAGAGCTCGATGAGGGTCATCTCCTCGAACTGCGCGAGCAGGTCTTCCTGGCTGAGCTTCGCCATGATGGGCGGTCCTTCCACTAATTCGGCTGGTGCCGGATGTACATGTGAGGCGGGCGTACGTTCGGGCCCGCTGTGGCCTCCCGGCCTAGGCGTACCTGGGCGCGGGGTGCCAATGTGCGAGCCGAATTACTCGGCACCGCCCTGCTCGGCCTGCTTGGCGCGAAGCGCTTCCGCGGTGCGGACGAACTTCGACGGCAGCGCCTGGAAGAGCGCGGCAGCCTGCGACTGCTTGCCCTTCATGGCACCGGCCAGCTTGCTGAGCAGAACCTCGCGGGACTCGAGGTCCGCAAGCTTCTTGATCTCGTCGGCGGACAGCGCCTTGCCTTCAAGGACACCGCCCTTGATGACGAGAGCGGGGTTGTCCTTGGCGAAGTCACGAAGACCCTTCGCCGCCTCGACCGGGTCACCGGTCACAAAGGCGACAGCCGTCGAGCCACTGAGGTGCTCGTCCAGCTGAATCCCGGCCTCATTGGCCGCGATCTTGGTCAGCGTGTTCTTCACCACACGGTACTGAGCGTTCTCGCCGAGAGAACGACGCAGCTCCTTGAGCTGCGCCACAGTCAGTCCGGTGTAAGAGGTCACAACAGCTGCGTTGGAGTCACGCAGCTTCTGCGTGATCTCCTCAACGGCTGCGATCTTGTCGGACGTCGCCATGAGCCTCGGCCTCCTTCCGGGTGATGAGGACCGCGCAGAAGGGGCTGGGCAAAACAAACGCCCCGGCGCAGGCGCACGGGGCGAGAACTCGACCAGGCTGACGCCCGGGAGCTTTCTTCCTCAGTCACCTGCGCAGGTCGTCCGCAGCTAGCGGATCCTTCGGCCTCCACACGCCCGGGTTCGGACGCGCAGCGACAACCAGCGGTCTTTGGCTTCCCGCATACGGTACGGGAGCGACCCGCGTCAGGCAAATCGGCCGACAGGGGGCGCCGGCCACGCCCCCTGCCCGCCGTTCAGCGGCTCACTTACGGCTTGCCGACCTTGTCGAAGTCCACCGTGTCACCGGCGGGCGGCGTCTGGTCGGTGACCTTGGTGCCGTAGTTGGAGTAGAAGACCGTCGAGTCGTACGGAACCTTGCCGCCGACCAGCTGCTCACGCTTCTTGACCAGCAGGTTGTCCGGGCCGATCCACAGGTCGATGGACTCCTGGCCGGCACCGGACGTCTTGAGCTGCTGCTCCAGCGCCTTCATGTCCGTCTCGCTGACGTTCTTCGACTGCATGCGGGTCAGCTCGGAGATCGAGAGGGTGCCGGTGTAGTGGCTGGCCTGGACGCCGCGGACGTCCTCCTTGCCGACCGCCTTGACCTTGCCGGAGGCGATCAGCAGCTCCATCGCCCGGGTGGGGTTGTTGTTGTTCATCTGGTCCTTGATCAGGGCGCCGGCCGGGCCCATCTTCTTGGCCAGGGCGTCGTAGCCGTACTTGATCCAGGACTTGCCGCCCACCGGCGTGCCCATGTTCATGTACATCGCGTCCGACGTGTACACCGCCTTCGTGGGCCGGCCGGCCATCATCCCCGCGGACTGCTTGATGTCGAGGTTCATCCGCATGCCCTGGGACCAGTCCATCGCACCCTTCATCGACTGGGTGGAGGTGGCGTTCTTGAGCGTGCCATCGACCTCGGCGGACTTCTTGCCGTCCGTCTGCTGCGCGGCCGTCTTCAGCGACGCCAGCGCGACCTGGAGCGGGGACTGGCCGGAGCCCGATCCGCCGCCGCTGCCGCCGGCGTTGTCGCTCTTGCCACCGTTACAGGCGGTCAGGCCGGCCATCATGACAACTCCCGCCACCACGGCGGTCATACGCGTGCTGCGCACTGGGCTCCCCCTTTGGATATCCCTTACTGGGCGTCGGGAGGACTTTAGACCAGAGGGGTGACACCGCATGCGTCAGGCCCCGCTCTCCGTGCGGGAGAACGGGGCCTGAGGCGTTACGCGCGCTACGAGGCGTCGATCAGGGAGATCAGACGGCCTCGTCCTCGACGAGGAGGTTGCGGGTGCGGTTGCTGTCCACCGGGATGCCGGGGCCCATCGTGGTGGTGATGGTGGTCTTCTTGATGTACCGGCCCTTGGCGGCGGACGGCTTGAGGCGGGTGATCTCCTCAAGGGCCGCGGCGTAGTTCTCCACCAGCTTGGTCTCGTCGAAGGAGACCTTGCCGATGATGAAGTGGAGGTTCGCGTGCTTGTCCACGCGGAACTCGATCTTGCCGCCCTTGATGTCGGTGACGGCCTTCGCGACGTCCGGGGTGACCGTGCCGGTCTTCGGGTTCGGCATCAGACCACGGGGACCGAGCACGCGGCCGAGGCGGCCGACCTTGCCCATCAGGTCCGGGGTGGCGACGACGGCGTCGAAGTCCAGACGGCCCTTGGAGACCTCGTCGATCAGTTCGTCCGAGCCGACGATGTCGGCGCCGGCGGCTTCCGCGGCCGCAGCACGGTCACCGGTCGCGAAGACCAGGACCCGGGCGGTCTTACCGGTGCCGTGCGGGAGGTTCACGGTGCCACGGACCATCTGGTCGGCCTTGCGCGGGTCGACGCCCAGACGCATGGCGACCTCGACGGTCGCGTCGAACTTGACGGACGTGGTGTCCTTGGCGAGACGGACGGCCTCGAGCGGGGCGTACAGACGCTCCCGGTCGATCTTCGCGTCCGCGTTGCGAAGAGTCTTGCTGCGCTTCACTTCTGCTCCTGATGCAGTGGGATGGAGTCGTGGTCCGGACCAGCGCCTGGTCCTGCCACGGGGTGCCAAGAGGGGGCTGGGATCAGCCCTCGACCGTGATGCCCATGGAACGGGCGGTGCCGGCGATGATCTTCTCGGCGGCGTCCAGGTCGTTGGCGTTCAGGTCGGGCATCTTGGTGGTGGCGATGTCACGGACCTGGTCGCGGGTGATCTTGGCGACCTTGGTCTTGTGCGGCTCGCCGGAGCCCTTCTCCACGCCCGCGGCCTTCAGGATGAGCTTGGCGGCCGGGGGGGTCTTGGTGACGAAGGTGAAGGAACGGTCCTCGTAGACCGTGATCTCCACCGGCACGACCATGCCACGCTGCGACTCGGTCGCGGCGTTGTAGGCCTTGCAGAACTCCATGATGTTGACGCCGTGCTGACCCAGCGCGGGGCCGACCGGCGGAGCCGGGTTAGCGGCACCGGCCTGGATCTGGAGCTTGATGAGCCCCGTGACCTTCTTCTTCTTGGGAGGCATGCTCTCTCCGGGTCCTAGTGAGAGGTGTTTCGCCGATCCATCCGGTCATCCGGATGGAGGCATACCGCACAACGATAACGGGTATGGTCGCGCGGCCAAAAACCGACAGGTCAGACAGGCTGCGCCCGTCTGACCTGGCCGGTGGCTGGTGGTCCGGAAAGGCCGTACGGCCCTCCCGGATCAGGGGAACTCGATCAGTTCTTCTGGATCTGGTCGAAGGACAGCTCGACCGGGGTCTCCCGGCCGAAGATCTCGACCAGGCCCTTGACCTTCTTCGAGTCGGCGTTGATCTCGTTGATCGTCGCCTGGAGGGTCGCGAACGGGCCGTCGGTGACCGTGACGGAGTCGCCCACCTCGAAGTCCAGCACCTGGACCTCGACCTTGCGGGACGGGGCCGGCTTGCCCTCGGCCGCGGCGGCCTCCTTGGCGGCCTTCTCCTCGGCCTCCGGCGCGAGCATCTTGACGATCTCGTCCAGCGTCAGCGGGTAGGGGTCGTAGGCGTTGCCGACGAAGCCGGTGACGCCGGGGGTGTTGCGGACCACGCCCCAGGACTCGTTCGTCAGGTCCATGCGCACGAGCACGTAGCCCGGGAGCTTGTTCTGGCGGACGGTACGGCGGTCGCCGTTCTTGATCTGGACGACCTCTTCCTGCGGCACCTCGGCCTGGAAGATGTAGTCCTCGACGTTCAGCGAGACGGCGCGCTGCTCGAGGTTGGTCTTCACGCGGTTCTCGTAGCCCGCGTAGGTGTGGATGACGTACCACTCACCGGGCAGACCGCGCAGTTCGTCGCGGAGGGCGGCCACCGGGTCGACCGGCTCCTGCTCCTCGGCCAGCTCGTCCTCGGCGACCTCGGCGGTGGCCTCGGCGTCCTCCTCGACGTGCACCGCGGCCTCTTCGGCGGGCTCGCTGGCGGCGGCTTCCTCGGCGTCGAGCTCGTCGACGGTGTCGGCGCCCTCGACGATCTCCTGCGCGGTGTCGTCGCCCTCGACCTCGGCCGAGGCAGCCGCGTCAACGTCGGCCGCTGCCGTCTCGGCGGATTCGGCGGCGTCGTTCAGGTTCGGGTCAGACACGGTGGCTGCTTCTTCCTGGCTTCAAGGGGTTGAACATGCGAAATGGCGCCCGCGCAGGCGCCCTCCGCGGGATCAGCCGAAGACGTACCCGACGACTCGGTTGATTCCCAAGTCAATCACGGTTACGAGACCGATGATGATGACAACGAAGACGATCACCACACTGGTGTACGTCGACAGCTGGCTGCGCGTGGGCCAGACGACCTTGCGGAGCTCCGCGATGACCTGGCGGTAGAAAAGCGCAAGACGCGCGAAGGGACCCTTCTTGCCGCGCTTGCCGCCGCGCCGGGGCTTCTTCTGGGACTCGGCGGCCTCGTCCTCGGAGCGACCGCGCTCAGGCATGTCGATGGAGCCCAGGGCGTCCGTCACTCGTCCTCACCTGAATCCGGTTCGTGGCCGTGCCGCGCCCTGCCCTGCCGCACGGCGGTGCATTTCATACGTACACGTGCACGCACTGCGGTGAGAGTGCGTGTAGCAGGGCCGGAGGGACTTGAACCCCCAACCGCTGGTTTTGGAGACCAGTGCTCTACCAATTGAGCTACGACCCTTTGTGGTTCCCCCAACCTACCGCATACGGGCGACTGCACTAAGTGCGTTCGCCGCGCCTGCCTGTTGAGGGCCAACGGTCAGCGAGTGTACGTGCTTCCGGGCCGGGCGTCGAACACGATCCCTCCGGGTGGTGGCCGCAAACCCGCGTACCGGGCCCGGCGGAGGTCTGCAACGATGCATGTATGAGCGCTGCGAACCCTTCCGTTTCGTCCCCCGCCGACCGCCGGGTCTCGGCCCGCGTCGGTTCGATCTCCGAGTCCGCGACCCTCGCCGTCGACGCCAAGGCGAAGGCCCTCAAGGCCGCCGGACGCCCGGTGATCGGCTTCGGCGCCGGTGAGCCCGACTTCCCCACGCCCGACTACATCGTCGAGGCGGCCGTGGAGGCCTGCCGCAACCCGAAGTTCCACCGCTACACCCCGGCCGGCGGCCTCCCCGAGCTGAAGTCCGCGATCGTGGCGAAGACGCTGCGCGACTCGGGCTACGAGATCGAGGCGGCGAACGTCCTGGTGACGAACGGCGGCAAGCAGGCGATCTACGAGGCGTTCGCGGCGATCCTCGACCCGGGCGACGAGGTCATCGTGCCCGCTCCGTACTGGACCACCTACCCGGAGTCGATCCGGCTGGCGGGCGGTGTGCCGGTCGACGTGGTCGCGGACGAGACCACCGGCTACCGCGTGACCGTCGAGCAGCTGGAGGCGGCCCTCACGGAGCGCACGAAGGTGCTGCTGTTCGTCTCGCCGTCGAACCCGACCGGTGCGGTCTACTCCCGCGAGCAGATCGAGGCGGTCGGCCGCTGGGCCGCCGAGCACGGCCTGTGGGTCCTCACCGACGAGATCTACGAGCACCTGGTCTACGGCGACGCGCAGTTCGCGTCGCTGCCGGTGGTCGTGCCCGAGCTGCGCGACAAGTGCATCATCGTCAACGGCGTGGCCAAGACGTACGCGATGACCGGCTGGCGGGTGGGCTGGGCGATCGGCCCCAAGGACGTCATCAAGGCCGCGACGAACCTCCAGTCGCACGCCACCTCCAACGTCTCCAACGTCGCGCAGGCGGCGGCCATCGCGGCCGTCTCCGGCGATCTGACGGCCGTCGAGGAGATGAAGGTCGCCTTCGACCGGCGCCGCAAGACGATCGTGCGGATGCTCAACGAGATCGACGGCGTGCTGTGCCCGGAGCCCGAGGGCGCGTTCTACGCGTACCCGTCGGTGAAGGAGCTGCTCGGCAAGGAGATCCGCGGCAAGCGCCCGCAGAGCAGCGTGGAGCTGGCCGAGCTGATCCTGGAGGAGGCGGAGGTCGCCGTCGTCCCGGGTGAGGCCTTCGGCACCCCCGGCTACCTGCGGCTTTCCTACGCGCTGGGCGACGAGGACCTGGTCGAGGGCGTGTCCCGGATCCAGAAGCTGCTGGCGGAGGCGAAGTAGCCGCACACCGGTTTCGGTGGGTGAAGCGGGCGGCCGGACGCGTTCCGGCCGCCCGCTCGCGCGTTCTTCCGGACACCCCTTCGGGAAAGGGCCTATCGGCGTGCCGCCCTGATACGGCAAGATCCTCAGATGGAGCAGTTTTCAGCGGGACACACCCCGAACCCCCCGTGCACTCCTGCCCGCGACGGTGCCGCCGCCCGGGACCTGCGCCGGCTGCCGAAGGCCCATCTGCACCTGCACTTCACCGGTTCGATGCGGTCCGCGACCCTGCTGGACCTCGCCGACAAGTACGGCGTCCATCTGCCCGAGGCCCTGCGCAGCGGTGAGCCGCCCCAGCTGCGGGCCACGGACGAGCGGGGCTGGTTCCGTTTCCAGCGGCTGTACGACATCGCGCGCTCGTGCCTGCGCGCGCCCGAGGACATCCAGCGGCTGGTGCACGAGGCCGCCGAGGAGGACGTCCGGGACGGCTCGCGCTGGCTGGAGATCCAGGTCGACCCGACCTCGTACGCGCCCCGGCTGGGCGGGCTGATCCCGGCCATGGAGATCATCCTGGACGCGGTGCGCACCGCCTCCCGGGACACCGGCCTCGGGATCCGCGTGCTGATCGCGGCGAACCGCATGAAGCACCCGCTGGACGCCCGGACGCTGGCGCGGCTGGCGGTGCGCTACGCGGACCGGGGCGTGATCGGTTTCGGGCTCTCCAACGACGAACGCCGGGGTTTCGCCCGGGACTTCGACCGGGCCTTCGCGATCGCCCGGGAGGGCGGTCTGCTGGCGGCGCCGCACGGCGGTGAGCTGTCCGGGCCGGCCAGCGTCCGGGACTGCCTGGACGATCTGCACGCCGGCCGGGTGGGGCACGGCGTACGGGCCGCGGAGGATCCCGCGCTGCTGCGCCGGCTGGCCGAGCGCCAGGTGACCTGCGAGGTGTGCCCGGCCTCCAACGTGGCGCTGGGCGTCTACGAGAAGCCCGAGGACGTACCGCTGCGGACGCTCTTCGACGCCGGGGTGCCGATGGCGCTGGGCGCGGACGACCCGCTGCTGTTCGGCTCGCGGCTGGCCGCGCAGTACGAGCTCGCCCGCACCGCGCACGACTTCAGCGATGCGGAGCTGGCCGAGCTGGCCCGGCAGTCCGTCCGCGGCTCGTGCGCCCCCGAGGACGAGCGGCGGCGGCTGCTGGCGGAGATCGACGCCTGGCTGGCCGGGTAGGGCGCCGACGGGCGTCGTAGGGGCTCAGCGGCGCCGTCGCAGGGCCTCAGCGGCCCGTCACGGCGCCCTGGCGGCCCGTCTAGAGGCTGACGCCGACCGTCACGGGTTCGTTGACGAGGGTGATGCCGAAGGCCGCGTGGACGCCGTCCCGGACCTCGCGGGCCAGGGCGAGGAGGTCCTCGGTGGTGGCCTCGCCGCGGTTGGTGAGCGCGAGGGTGTGCTTGGTCGAGATGCGTGCCGGGCCGCTGCCGTAGCCCTTGGTGAAGCCGGCGCGGTCGATGAGCCAGGCCGCGGAGGTCTTCACCAGGCCGTCGCCGGCCGGGAAGGCGGGCGGGGCGGTGTCGGGGCCGAGGCGGTCCCGGACGCGCTCCAGGAAGGCGGCGTGCTCGGCCTCGGTGAGGATCGGGTTGGTGAAGAACGACCCGGCCGACCAGGTGTCGTGGTCGTCGGGGTCCAGCACCATGCCCTTGCCGGCGCGCAGCGCCAGGACGGTCTTGCGGGCGATGTCCAGCGGGACCCGGTCGCCGACCTCGACGCCGAGGGCGCGGGCGGTCTCGGCGTACTTCAGGGGCGCGGAGCGGCCGCCGGCGTCCTCCAGGGCGAAGCGGACCCGCAGGACCACGAAGCGGTCGGGGTGCTGCTTGAAGCGGCTGTCGCGGTAGGCGAAGCCGCACTCCTCGTTGCTGAGGGTGACGGTCTCGCCGGAGCGGCGGTCGTAGGCGACGACCTCGGTGATCGTGGTGGCGACCTCCTGGCCGTACGCGCCGACGTTCTGCACCGGGGTGGCGCCGGCCGAGCCGGGGATGCCGGCCAGGCACTCGACGCCGGCCAGCCCGGCCTCGACCGTGCGGGCGACCGCGTCGGACCAGTTCTCGCCCGCGGCGAGGGTGAGGGCGGTGCCGTCCAGTTCGAAGCCGGTGGTGGCGATGAGCAGGGCCGTGCCGTCGAAGCCCTTGTCGCTGATGACGAGGTTGCTGCCGCCGCCGATGATCAGCAGTGGCGTGCCGGCGTCGTCGGCCGCGCGGACGGCGGCGATCACCTCGTCGTCGGTGGTGGCCGTGACGAGGCGGTTCGCCGGTCCGCCGAGCCGGAAGGTGGTCAGCGGGGCGAGCGGGGCGTTTTCTTGTCCGTGGCGTTCCTGCACGCGCACAAGGGTACGGGGGCGGTCGGACCATCCCGTCCGGCCGCCCCCGGCTGCGCTCTCCGGCGGGCTCAGGCCAGGCGGACGACCGCACGGGACATGCCCAGCACCTTCTGGCCCGCGCTCATCGCGGTGAGGTCGACCCGGACCGTGCGGGCGTCGTCGTCGAGCTTGGCCGCGACCTTGGCGCTGACCTCGATCAGCGCGCCCTGGTCGTCGTTGGGGACGATGACGGGCTTGGTGAAGCGCACGCCGTATTCGGCGACCGCGCCGGGGTCGCCGGCCCAGTCGGTGACCACCCGGATCGCCTCGGCCATGGTGAACATGCCGTGGGCGATGACGTCGGGCAGGCCGACCTCCTTGGCGAACTTCTCGTTCCAGTGGATCGGGTTGAAGTCGCCGGAGGCGCCCGCGTAGCGGACGAGTGTGGCGCGGTTCACGGGGAAGGTCTGCGCCGGGAGTTCGGTGCCGACCTCGACGTCGTCGTAAGAGATCTTCGCGGTCATCTCAGGCCTCCTCGGTGCGCCGGGCCACCAGCTTGGTGAAGGCGGTCACGACGTGTGCGCCCGTCTCGTCGTGCACCTCGCCGCGGATGTCGATGATGTCGTTGCCCGCCATGGTCTTGATCGCCTCGATGGTGGAGGTGACGGCCAGCCGGTCGCCGCTGCGCACCGGCCGGGTGTAGGCGAACTTCTGGTCGCCGTGCACCACCCGGCTGTAATCCAGGCCGAGTTGCGGGTCCTCGATGACCAACCCCGCGGCCTTGAAAGTGATCGCGAACACAAAAGTCGGCGGTGCGATCACGTCGGGATACCCGAGCGCCTTGGCGGCATCCGCGTCGGTGTAGGCGGGGTTGGGGTCCCCGATCGCCTCGGCGAATTCGCGGATCTTTTCCCGGCCGACCTCATAGGGGTCGGTGGGCGGGTACGTGCGTCCGACAAAAGACTGGTCGAGCGCCATGGGCTCGCAACCTCCGTGTACTGATGGTGATAACGCCGTGAGGCCGCCCCCAGGAATGGGGACGGCCTCACGGACGAGCCTGTGTTATCGCGTCTCGCGATGCGCGGTGTGCGAGTTGCAGCGCGGGCAGTGCTTCTTCATCTCAAGACGGTCCGGGTCGTTGCGCCGGTTCTTCTTGGTGATGTAGTTCCGCTCCTTGCACTCCACGCAGGCCAGCGTGATCTTCGGGCGGACGTCGGTGGCAGCCACGTGAGTGCTCCTTGACGGACGGATGGACGGATGAACGCAGAAAAGAGTAGCCGATCGAAGGACCGACCCCACAATCGGCTACTGTCAGTAGCGGTGACCGGACTTGAACCGGTGACACAGCGATTATGAGCCGCTTGCTCTACCGACTGAGCTACACCGCTGCGATGCGAGGGGCACCCGCCCGAAGGCGGGAACCTCACACATCAGAGCCCCAATACGGAATCGAACCGTAGACCTTCTCCTTACCATGGAGACGCTCTGCCGACTGAGCTATTGGGGCGAGCGATGAAGACATTACACGGCCCGCCGCCAAACGTGAAATCCGTATCCGCCCCGCGTCCCAACGGCCCCGCGCACCACACCGGTACGACTATTTCGCGCCTGCGCGAAGCTCTCCCGGCGGCGCCCTACGCTCGGGTCAACGCTGCGTGATCTTGCACGCCCGTGGCTTCGAGGAGCGCGATGTCCGACAGCAGTTCGCCGCAGCCGCACCCCCAGCCGGGAAAGCCCGGCGGACCCGGCCGGTACACCAGGTCGGACGGCGGCGCGCTGGTGCTGTGCGGCGCCCGGCTCGCCGACGGCCGCACCGTGGACGTACGGCTCGGCGGCGGACGCATCGAGGCCGTGGGCACGGCCGGCAGCCTCGCCCCCCAGGGGGCCCGCGTCGACCTCGCCGGCTATCTGCTGCTGCCCGCCCCCGCCGAGCCGCACGCGCACTGCGACACCGCCCTGACGGCGGACTCCGACGGCCCGGCCTCCGGCTCCCCGGAGGACGTCCAGCGGCGCACCACGGAGGCCGCGCTGCTCCAGCTGGGGCACGGGGCCACCGCGTCCCGGAGCCACGTCAGGATCGGCGACGTGCCGGGCCTGCGCTCGCTGGAGGCGGTGCTGCAGGCCCGCCGGTCGCTGCGCGGGCTGGCGGACCTGGCGGCGGTGGCGGTGCCGCGGGTGCTGACGGGGCTCGCCGGGGCCGACGGGCTGGCGATGCTGCGGGACGCCGTCAAGATGGGCGCCTCGGTCATCGGCGGCTGCCCGGACCTGGACCCCGATCCGGCCGGGTACGTCGAGACGGTCCTGGAGCTGGCCGGGGAGCACGGCTGCCCGGTGGACCTGCACACGGACGGTGACGACCCGGCGCGGCTGGCCCGGTTCGCGGCGATGTCCGGCGGGCTGCGGTCCGGCGTCGCGCTGGGCCCGTGCGCCGGGATGGCCCGGATGCCGCGCAGCGTGGCCTCGCGGGTCGCCGAGCAACTGGCCGCCGCCGACGTCACCGTGGTCTGTCTGCCGCAGGGCGACTGCACCGGCCTGGAGCGGTACGGCTCGCGGGTGTCGCGGCCGGCTCCGGTGCGGCTGCTGCGGGCGGCCGGGGTGCGGGTGGCGGCGGGCAGCGGGGCGCTGCGGGACGTGGCGAACCCGGTGGGGCGCGGCGACCCGTTGGAGGCCGCGTACCTGCTGGCGTCCCTCGGGGAGGCGACGCCGGAGGCGGCGTACGAGACGGTGAGTTCGGCGGCGCGGACCACGCTGGGGCTGCCCGAGGTACGGGTCGAGGCGGGCTTCCCGGCGGAGCTGCTGGCGGTGCGCGGCGAGCGGATCGCGGGGGTGCTCTCGCTGGCGTACAGCCGGATCGTGATCCACCGGGGGCGGGTGGTGGCCCGTACCAGCGCGGTGCGCGAGTACTGCGACTCGGCGGCCGAGGTGGCGCTGGAACTCCCCCGGCAGTCGCAGCGCTGACGCCGGGGCCGGTCCGCCCCCGGTGAGAACGCGGTGAGAAGCGCCGCTCCCCCGGCCGGGTCCCCCGCACCCCGGCGGCCCTTCGGCGTACGGTCGGCACCATGCGCATTGTCATCGCAGGTGGACATGGTCAGATCGCGCTGCGGCTGGAGCGGCTGCTCGCCAAGCGCGGGGACGAGGTCGCGGGCATCGTCCGCCGGCCGGAGCAGGCCGGCGATCTGCTGGCCGCGGGGGCCGAACCGGTGGTCTGCGACCTGGAGTCGGCGTCGGTCGAGGATGTCGCCCGGCACCTGGAAGGCGCCGACGCGGCGGTCTTCGCGGCCGGTGCCGGGCCGGGCAGCGGCACCGAACGCAAGGACACGGTGGACCGCGCCGCGGCGGCGCTCTTCGCGGACGCGGCCGAGGCGGCGGGTGTGCGCCGGTTCCTGGTCATCTCGTCGATGGGCGCCGACCGCGAGCCCCCGGAGGGCACCGACCCGGTCTTCGCCGCGTACCTGCGGGCCAAGGGCGCCGCGGACGCCGACGTACGGTCCCGGGCGGGCCTGGACTGGACGATCCTGCGCCCGGGCCGCCTGACGGACGGGCCCGGCACCGGCCTGGTCACCCTGGCCGACGCCACCGGCCGCGGCGACGTCCCCCGCGACGACGTGGCGGCCACCCTGATGGAGCTCCTCGACGAGCCCCGCACCATCGGCCGCACCCTGGAGCTGATCGGCGGCGATGTGCCGGTGGCGGACGCGGTGGGGACGGTGGCGGCGCACTGAGGGGCGGCGGGGCGCGCGGGGGGGGGAGCGGCGCCCCCGCCGAAGCTCCGCACGCACGAGAAAACCCCCTCCACTGCTGATTCGCAGTGGAGGGAGTTCCTCACTGTGGCGGCGCCAGGATTCGAACCTGGGAAGGCTGAGCCGGCAGATTTACAGTCTGCTCCCTTTGGCCGCTCGGGCACACCGCCGGGGTTTGCTGCCGGGAGAGCCGCTTTTCGGCGGTGCTCCGTGGCAACGACGTAAACCATACCCGATGGCTGGGGGTGGTTCGCCACTCGATTCGCGAGCGCTGGATCTTGGTGGGGTGGCTAGGCTTGGCAAGCGGTCCGGGGACGGTCCGCACCCCTGATGGATCTACGCACGAGGAGCCAACTCAACATGGCCGACTCCAGTTTCGACATCGTCTCGAAGGTAGAGCGGCAGGAGGTCGACAACGCCCTCAACCAGGCTGCCAAGGAGATCTCGACGCGCTACGACTTCAAGGGCGTCGACGCCTCGATCGCATGGTCGGGCGAGAAGATCGAGATGCGGGCCAACGCCGAGGAGCGGGTCAAGGCCGTGCTCGACATCTTCCAGTCCAAGCTGGTCAAGCGCGGGATCTCGCTGAAGGCGCTGGACGCCGGTGAGCCGCAGGCCTCGGGCAAGGAGTACAAGATCTTCGCCTCCCTCCAGGAGGGCATCTCGCAGGAGAACGCGAAGAAGGTCGCCAAGATCATCCGCGACGAGGGCCCGAAGGGCGTCAAGGCGCAGGTGCAGGGCGACGAGCTGCGGGTCAGCTCCAAGAGCCGGGACGACCTGCAGGCCGTGCAGCAGCTGCTGAAGGGCAAGGACCTGGACTTCGCCCTCCAGTTCGTGAACTACCGGTGAGCCGGTAGGGCAGGGGCTTCGGCCTTCGGGATGGGGCGGCGCGCCACGGGCGTGCCGCCCCACCGGCGTTTCGGACCGCTGTCGCACGGCTTCCGGGATCCTCGTGGATCACTCTTGACCTCAAGTTTGGTTGAGATTGCAGGCTCCTGGCATGACTTCTCAGGAGAACGAGAACGTGCAGAACGGCGAGAGCCCGGCCACCGGTCCCCGCGCGGGCTTCCGTGCCGATGCGTTTCCGCAGGTCAGGCGGGCGGGTGTGGGGACCGTGCTGATCAGCGAGGGGGATGCCGGGAGCCCGGAGGGGCAGCGGGCCGTCCTGGACGGGGTGGCCCGGGCGTGGGAGGGGACGCCGCTGCCGGCGGGCTTCCTGTCGCGGGTGCTGTTCGCGGGGACGGACGGGCGCAGCGTGCTCGACTACGCGCAGTGGACGAGCGAGGCGGCGCACGAGGAGTTCGTGCGCGGCGAGGACACCGGGCCACGGGAGCGGATCGCGGGCGCGCCGGCCGCCACGGGTGACGTCGGCGAGAGCGGCCCCACCCGTTACCGGCTCTACCGCAGCCTGCTGCCCCAGGGCGAGCCGGCGGCCCCGGGCTGCGTCGTGCGGGTCGCCTTCCGTACGACGGGGCACGACGCGGCCCGGGAGCTCGTCGACGGGCTGCTGGACCTGATCGGTGGCGTGCAGCCGGGCGAGGGCGGGATCGCCTCGCACTTCCACATCAGCGAGGACGGCACCCGGGTCGTCAACTACAGCGAGTGGACGACCGCCGAGGCCCATGAGCGGGAGATCGCCGGGAGCCTTGCGCGTGGTGGGCCGGTGATGGCCTTCATCGGGGGCCTGGACGGCGTGGAACCGCTCGGCTTCCGGCGGTACGTCGGGCCGCGGGGGCTGGTGCGGGAGTGACCGCCGGCCCCTGGGCGGGCCCGTAGGTCAGCGGGTGGCGAACGGCTGGTCCGTGGGGACGATCTCGCGGCCGAGCGGCAGCAGGGAGATCGGGATCATCTTGAAGTTGGCGATGCCGAACGGGATGCCGATGATCGTCACGCACAGGGCGAGGCCGGTGACGATGTGGCCCAGGGCCAGCCACCAGCCCGCGAAGACGATCCAGATGACGTTGCCGATGGCGGAGCCGGCGCCGGCGTCGTGCCGGACGACGGTCGTCCGGCCGAAGGGCCACAGGGCGTAGCCGGCGATGCGGAAGGACGCGATGCCGAACGGGATGGTGATGATCAGGATGCAGCAGATGACGCCCGCGAGGACGTAGCCGAGGGCCAGCCAGAACCCGCTGAGGATCAGCCAGAGGACGTTGAGGATGAGCTTCATGATCGGCAGCCTTCCACGGGCACGGCGAACGGGGTAACTGCCGTGCTAGACGCACCGGGGCCGGTGGAGCGTTGCGTTCATGATGCGCCGGTGGCCGGGGGTCGGCCAGCGGCGGCCGCGGGCCTCAGGGGGCCTCAGGGGCGGTGGTGGCCGGCCATCTGCTCCAGGCGGGCGATGCGTTCGCGCATCGGGGGGTGGGTGGAGAACAGCTTGGACATGCCCTCGCCGGCCCGGAACGGGTTGGCGATCATCATGTGGCCGGCGGTCTCCAGCCGCGGTTCGGGTGGCAGCGGCAGCTGCTGGGTGCCGATCTCCAGCTTGCGCAGGGCGGAGGCCAGGGCGAGCGGGTCGCCGGTGAGCTGGGCGCCCGAGGCGTCCGCCTGGTACTCACGGGAGCGGCTGACGGCCAGCTGGATGAGCGAGGCGGCGATCGGGCCCAGGATCGCGATCAGGAGCATGCCCAGCAGCCCGGGGCCCTCGTCGTCCTCGGAGCGGCCTATGGGGATCAGCCAGGCGAAGTTGACCAGGAACATCACGACGGAGGCCAGCGCGCCGGCGACGGACGAGATGAGGATGTCGCGGTTGTAGACGTGGCTGAGCTCATGGCCGATGACGCCGCGCAGCTCGCGCTCGTCGAGGAGCCGGAGGATGCCGTCGGTGCAGCAGACCGCGGCGTTGCGCGGGTTGCGGCCGGTGGCGAAGGCGTTCGGCGCCTGGGTCGGGGAGATGTACAGCCGCGGCATGGGCTGGCGGGCGGCCGTCGACAGCTCGCGGACCATGCGGTAGAGCTCCGGCGCCTCGAACTCGCTCACCGGGCGGGCCCGCATGGCGCGCAGGGCGAGCTTGTCGCTGTTCCAGTACGCGTAGGCGTTGGTCGCCAGGGCGACGAGAACGGCGACGATCAGGCCCGTACGCCCGAAGAAACTGCCGATGAGGATGATGAGTGCGGACAGTCCCCCGAGGAGTACGGCGGTTCTGAGCCCGTTGTGCCGGCGGTGCACGGTACGCCCTCCAAGCGGTGCGGCAGGGGAACCCTGTGCTGCGTTGCTCCACTCTCCAGTGGACCCTTACTCACTGGTCAACGCGAGATGAACGGGCCGGGTTCCCGCCGCCCGGACGACCGGGCCCGGGACGCGCGCCCGGGACTCGTCCGTGGGCCGCCCGGCGCCGTGCCGCCGTACGGGTGGCCCCGGGTCCGCCGCGTCCGGTCAGAGGAGCGCGCCGGAGGCGAAGCGCAGGACGAGTTGGGGCGCGCCGGAGAGGGCGAGGCCCAGGACGGTGGCCAGGGCGATGGCGGTGGCCAGCGGGGCCGGGATCCGGGGGGCGGGCGGCCGCGGGCCGGCGGGGGCGGCCGCGGGCTCCTCGGCGCCCCGGAAGAGCACCGCCGTCCACTGCAGGTAGTAGTAGAGCGCGATCACGACGTTGACGGCCATGACCACGGCGAGCCAGGCCAGCCCGGCGTCGACGGCCGCGGAGAAGACCGTGACCTTGGCGAACAGGCCGATGATGCCCGGCGGCAGACCGGCCAGGCAGAGCAGGAAGAAGCCCATGGCGAGTGCCACGAGGGGCCGGCGGGCGTACAGGCCCCGGTAGTCGGTGATGCGGTTGGCGGGGCGCGTACGGGCCACCAGGGCGGCGACGGCGAACGCGCCGAGGTTCACGGCCGCGTACATCAGGGCGTAGGCCACGGTGGCGCCGATGGCGTGCGCCGGCCGGTGGGTGTAGCCCGCGGCGGCCAGCGGCACCAGGAGGTAGCCGGCCTGGCCGACCGACGACCAGGCGAGCAGCCGGACCGCGCTGTGCTCCCGGCGCGGGTCCTGGCGGAGGGCGGCGACGTTGCCGACGGTCATGGTGAGCGCGGCGAGGACGGCCAGCGCCGGGCCCCAGACATCGGCGTACGCGGGGAAGCCCTGGACGGTGACGAGGATCAGACCGGAGAAGCCGACGGCCTTGCCGACCACGGAGAGGTAGCCGGCGATCGGCAGCGGCGCGCCGACGTAGGTGTCGGGCACCCAGAAGTGGAACGGGGCGGCCGCCGTCTTGAAGGCGAAGCCGACCAGGGTGAGCGCGACGCCGGCGCTCGCCAGGGTGGCGAGGCGGGCGTCGGGGAGGTCGGTGAGGGCGTGCGCCACCCGGGAGAGGTAGAGGCTGCGGGTGGCCGCGTAGACGAAGCTGACGCCGAGGAGCATCACGGCGGTGGCGGCCACCGAGGAGAGGAAGAACTTCAGCGCCGCCTCGGAGGAGAGCCGGTCGCCGCGGCGCAGGCCCACGAGGGCGAAGGCCGGCAGCGAGGCGACCTCCAGGGCGACGACGAGGGTGGCCAGGTCCCGGGAGGCGGGCAGCAGGGCGGCGCCGGCGGCCGAGGACAGCAGCAGGAACCAGTACTCGCCGGCGGGCAGGTCGTGGTCCTTGATGGTGTCCAAGGACAGCAGGGCGGTCAGCAGCGCACCGCCGAGCACCAGGAACTGGATGACCAGCGCGAACGGGTCGGCGACGTAGCTGCACACGTCCGGGTGCCCGGGGAGGCAGAACGTGCGGCGGTCGCCGCCCAGGAGGGGCAGCAGGGACAGCGCGGCGAGGACCAGGCCCCCGGTGGCGGCCCAGCCCAGCAGCGGCTTGCGGGCCGCCGGCACGAACAGGTCGGCGACCAGCACCACCAGGGCGACGACCGCGGTGATCGTGGGCGGGGCGACGGCGACCCAGTCGACGGACTGGACCAGAGAGGTGACCGAGCTCATCACTTACCGCCTCCGAGGAGCTGCTGGACGGCCGGGTCGGTGAGGCCGAGGAGGGCCGCCGGCCACAGTCCGGCGAGGACGGTGAGGGCGGCCAGGGGGGACCAGGCCGCGTACTCGTAGCGCGCGAGGTCGGGGACGGCCGGGGCGGGGGTGGGCACGTCCGCGACGGGCCGTTCCGGGTCGCCGTCGGCGCCGAGCGGGGCGGTGGGGGCGAGGTGCGGGGTGCCGCCCATGCAGACCCGGCGGACGACGAGGAGCAGGTACGCGGCGGTCAGCAGGGTGCCGAGGCCGGCCAGCACCATGAAGGTCAGGAAGGCCGGGCGGCTCAGGCCGGCGGCGGGCCGGAAGGCGCCGAACATGGCGAGCATCTCGCCCCAGAAGCCGGCGAGTCCGGGCAGGCCGAGCGAGGCGACGGCCCCGAAGGCGAGCAAGCCGCCGAAGCGGGGGGCCTTGCCGTAGAGGGCGGCGCCGGTGGTGCCGGCCAGGGCGTCGAGGTCGGTGGTTCCGGTGCGGTCCTTGAGGGCGCCGACCATGAAGAACAGCAGGCCGGTGATCAGGCCGTGGGCGATGTTGGCGAACAGCGCGCCGTTGACGCCGGTGGGGGTCATGCTGGCGATGCCGAGCAGGACGAAGCCCATGTGGCCGACGGAGCTGTAGGCGATCAGGCGCTTGAGGTCGCCCTTGGCGCCCTTGCGGACGAGGGCGAGGCAGGCGAGCGAGCCGTAGATGATGCCGACGGCGGCGAACGCGGCGAGGTAGGGCGCGTAGGTGTGCATGCCCTCGGGGGTGATGGGCAACGCGATCCGTACGAACCCGTAGGTGCCCATCTTCAGCAGGACGCCGGCCAGCAGCACCGAGCCGACGGTGGGGGCCGCGGTGTGCGCGTCGGGCAGCCAGCTGTGCAGCGGCCACATCGGGGACTTGACGGCCAGTCCGATGCCGATCGCGAGCACCGCCAGGAGCTGGACGGTGTGGCTGAGCTGGGCTTTCGGGCCGTTGTCAGTGGCGAGTGCGACCATGTCGAACGTGCCGGATTTCACGCCGATGAGGAGGAGGCCGAGCAGCATCACGACGGAGCCGAGCAGCGTGTAGAGGATGAACTTCCAGGCCGCCGCCTGCTTCCCCGCACCGCCCCAGCGGGCGATGAGGAAGTACATCGGGATGAGGACCATCTCGAAGGCGAGGAAGAAGAGCATCAGGTCCAGGACAGCGAAGGTGGCGAGGGTGCCGGCCTCCAGGACGAGCAGCAGGGCCACAAATGCCTTGGGAGACGGGCCCGTTGGCATGTGGAAGTAGGAGTAGAGCGCGCAGAGGAAGGTCAGCAGCGCGGTCATGACGACGAGGGGGAGCGAGATGCCGTCGACGCCGAGATGGATACGGATGCCGAGCGCCGGGATCCAGCTGATGTCGGTGGTGGCCTGCATACGCGCCGGCTGAGCGTGGTCGAAGCCGGCGGCCAGTGCGACGGTGGCGGCGAGCACGACGCCGGTGACGGTCACGCCGTGGCGCAGTACGGCCTGGTCGGGGTTCTTGCCCTTCAGGCCGGGCGGCGCGGGCAGCAGCGCGGCGAGCGCGCCGAGGAGGGGGAGGACGACGACGCCCACGAGGAGGATCTGCATGGCGGTGTGATTCACGGTCAGGCTCCCGTGCCCGTGGCGACGAGGACGGCGGCGATGGCCAGGACGAGCGATCCGGCCAGCAGCGCGCCGAGGTAGGTCTGCACGTTCCCGGTCTGGGCGCGGCGGACGGCGGCGCCCAGCCAGCGCGGGGCGGTGCCCGCACCGCGGACGTAGGTGTCGACGACCTCGCGGTCCAGGAAGCGGACGAGCGTGGCGGCGGCGCGTACGGGCCGGACGAACAGCGCGGAGTAGACGGCGTCCAGGTGGAAGCCGACGGCCGCGTGGCGGTGCAGCGGGCCGAGGAGGAGGCGGCCGGGGTCGGCCGGGTCCGCGGCGCCGGCGTTGTCGCCGTAGACCGGGGCGTGGGTGGCGATGGCCGTCTCCTCGGCGAGGCCGGGGGCCGCGTCCGGGTCGACGACGACCGCGCCGATGGGGGTGCGGGCGGCGAGCGCGGTGGTGTGGCGCCAGGTGGCGTAGGTGACCAGGCCGCCGACGACGGCGATGCCGGTGCCGAGGACGGAGGTGGTCAGGGTCGGAGCGAGCGAGCGCCCGTCGAACCACTCGGGCAGGAGGGGGGCGGAAAGGCCCAGTGCGACGGTCGGGATGAAGAGCACCCACAGGACGGCGTTCATGACGACCGGCTGCGGGCCGTGGTCGGGGACCTCGACGCCCCGGCCCTTGAAGGCGAGCAGCCACAGGCGGGCGGCGTAGGCCGCGGTGAGGAGGGCGGTGAGCAGTCCGGAGACCAGGACGGTCCAGCCGGCCGCGCCGGGGATGCCGTGGGCGGCGCCGGTCGCGGCGTGCTCGGCCGCGCCGAGGACGGCTTCCTTGGAGAAGAAGCCGGCGAACGGCGGGATCGCGGCGAGCGCGAGCAGCGCGACGGTCACGGTCCAGTAGGCGTCCGGGATGCGCCGGGACAGGCCGCTCATCCGGGACATGGCGGCGAGCGAGTTGGTGCCCGCGGCGTGGATGATCACGCCCGCGCCGAGGAAGAGGAGGGCCTTGAACGCACCGTGCGCAAGGAGGTGGAAGACGGCGGCGCCGCGGTCGCCGACGGCGAGCGCGCCCAGCATGTAGCCGAGCTGGCCGACCGTCGAATAGGCCAGCACCCGCTTGATGTCGTCCTGGGCCAGCGCGGCGAGGCCGGAGCCGACCATGGTGATCGCCGCGATGACGGCCATCACGACCAGCGCGGCCGCGGAGGCCGCGAAGACCGGGAGGAGGCGGGCGACGACGTAGATACCGGCGGCCACCATCGTCGCGGCGTGGATCAGCGCGGAGACCGGGGTCGGGCCGGCCATCGCGTCCGGGAGCCAGGTGTGCAGCGGGAACTGCGCGGACTTGCCCGCGACGCCGGCCAGCAGCAGCAGCGCGATCAGCGTCGGGTGGTCCAGGCCGCGGTTGGCGACCGAGCCGAGGATGCCGGTGATGCGGAAGGTGCCGGTGTCGGCGGCCAGCGCGAAGATGCCGAAGAGGAAGGGGACGTCGCCGAGCTTGGTGACCAGGAACGCCTTGAGGGAGGCGGCCCGGGCGGTCTCGGTCTCCCAGTAGTGGCCGACGAGGAAGTACGAGCAGATGCCCATGACTTCCCAGCCGACCAGCAGCACCATCAGGTCGCCGGTGTAGACGACCAGCAGCATCGCGGCGGTGAAGAGTGAGACCAGCGCCGCGTAGGAGGGGTAGCGCGGGTCGTCGCGCAGATAGCCGGTGGAGTAGATCTGCACACAGGTCGCCACGACACCGACGACGACGGCGATCAGCGCGGCGAAGCCGTCGATGTGCAGCGCCAGGTCGATCGGGATCGATCCGGTCGGGGTGAGCCGGGTGGCGACGTCGGTGGCCGGGCCGCCGCCCTGGCCGACGGCGACCGCGATGGTCAGCGCGGCCGCGGCGAGCGTCGGCAGCACGGCCAGCGGCCGTACGAAACCGGGCGCGCGCCGCCCCAGGAGGAGGCCGGCGGCGGCCCCGAGGAAGGGCAGGAGGGGGACGAGAACGGCGGTGGTCGTGAGGGTCACGCGGTGGCCTCCGCCTTGGTGTCCGGCTGCGGGGTCCCGTCGGCGTCGGTGCCGTCCGGCCGCTCGGCGAGGTCACGGAGCCGGTCGATGTCGGAGCTGCCGCGGTTGCGGTAGACGAGCAGCACGATCGCCAGGCCGATGCCGATCTCGGCGGCGGCGATGGCGATGGTGAAGAGGGTGAGAGCCTGGCCGGCGTGCAGGGTGTCGCGCAGCCAGACGTCGAAGGCGACGAGGTTGAGGTTGACGGCGTTGAGCATCAGCTCGACGGACATCAGCACCAGGATCGCGTTGCGGCGGGCGAGCACGCCGTACAGACCGGTGCAGAAGAGGAGGACGGCGAGGACGGCCGGATAGGCGAGGTGCATCAGCGCTGCTCCTCTCGTGGGGTGGTGGCGGGGGCTCCGAAGACGCGGGCCGCGCCGTCCTTCAGGGCGGCCGCCGGGGCCCTGCCCTCACCGCCCCTGCGGGACAGCACGATCGCCCCGACGAGCGCGGCGAGCAGCAGCACGGACAGCGCCTCGAAGGGCAGTACCCAGTACTGGAAGAGGCTGCGGCCGGAGGCCTCGGCGGAGCCCTGGACGGCCCCGCCGAAGTCGATCCAGGTGGCGCGGAAGGCGTCGACGACGACCCAGACCAGGGCGGCGGCCGCGGCGAGCGCGACCACGAGCGCGGCCCAGCGGTTGCCGGAATCGGCGTCCGGGGAGCGCCCGATGGGCGCCTTGGTCAGCATCAGCCCGAAGAGCAGCAGGACGACCACGGAACCGACGTAGATGAGCACCTGCACCCAGGCGATGAACTCGGCCGTGAGCAGGAGGTATTCGACCGCGACCCCGCCGAGCGCGACGACCAGCCAGAGGGCGGCGTGCACCAGCTGCCGGGTGGTGACGGTGATGACGGCCGCCCCCAGGGTGCCGATGCCGACGAGCAGGAACGCGATCTCGACGCCGGTGGGCGACAGGAAGCCGTGCCCGGCGGCCGTGGCGGCGAGCGTCACGTCCCCTCCTCGGTGTCCGGGGCCTGGTTCTGGTTCTCGTTCTGGTTCTCGTTCTGCGCCGCGGCCTCGGCCGCCTGCTGGGCGGCGAGTTTGTCCGCGGCCTTACGGGCGGCGGCGATCTCCTTGGGCTCCTCGGCCGCCGGGTCGAGCGCCGGCGGCTCGGGCACCGTCCACATCCACTCGCGGAGCTTGTCGCGCTCGTGGGTGAGGTCGCGGATGTCCGTCTCGGCGTACTCGAACTCCGGTGACCAGAAGAGCGCGTCGAAGGGGCAGACCTCGATGCAGATCCCGCAGTACATGCACAGTGCGAAGTCGATGGCGAAGCGGTCGAGCACGTTCCGGCTGCGCTCACGGCCTCCGGGCGCGGCCGGCGGCACGGTCTCCTTGTGGGAGTCGATGTAGATGCACCAGTCGGGGCACTCGCGGGCGCACAGCATGCAGACCGTGCAGTTCTCCTCGAACAGCCCGATGACGCCGCGGGTGCGCGGCGCGAGGTCGGGCTGGACGTCCGGGTACTGCGCGGTGACGGAACGCTTCGTCATCGTCCGCAGGGTGACGGCCAGGCCCTTGGCGAGACCGGAACCGGGGAAGCTCATGACGAGATCACCACCTTGACGACGCCGGTGAGGGCGATCTGGGCGAGCGCGAGCGGGATGAGCACCGTCCAGGCGAGCTTCTGCAGCTGGTCCTCGCGCAGCCGCGGGTAGGTGACCCGCAGCCAGATGACGCCGAAGGCGAGCAGCGCGGTCTTCAGCAGCGTCCACAGCCAGCCCAGGCCGTCGGCGCCGAACGGGCCGTGCCAGCCGCCCAGGAAGAGCACCGAGGTCAGCGCGCAGAGAACGACGATGCCCGCGTACTCGGCGAGCAGGAAGAGGGCGAACCGCAGGCCGGTGTACTCGGTGTACGCACCGAAGATGATCTCCGAGTCGGCGACCGGCATGTCGAACGGCGGCCGCTGCAGCTCGGCGAGGCCCGCGGTGAAGAACACCACGCCGCCGACGATCTGCCACGGCACCCACCACCAGTGGAACGCCTCGACGATGCCGGGCAGCGAGAGCGTGCCGGCCGCCATCGCGACGGAGGCCGCGGCGAGCAGCATCGGCAGCTCGTACGCGAGCAGCTGCGCGGCCGTCCGCAGGGCGCCGAGCAGCGAGAACTTGTTCGCCGAGGCCCAGCCGGCCATCAGCGAGCCGAGCACCCCGACGCCCATGACGGCGAGGACGAAGAAGATGCCCGCGTCCAGGGCCTGCCCGACGGCGTTGTGCGGCCCTATCGGGATGGCGACCAGGACCAGGAGGTACGGCAGCAGGGCGACGGCCGGGGCGAGCTGGAAGATCCGCCGGTCGGCGCCGGCCGGCACGATGTCTTCCTTCTGCGCGAACTTCACGCCGTCGGCGACCAGCTGCGCCCAGCCGTGGAACCCGCCCGCGTACATCGGACCGAGCCGGCCCTGCATGTGGGCCATGACCTTGTGCTCGGTCTGCCCGATGACCAGCGGGAACACCAGGAACACGACGAAGACGGCGATGAGGCGCAGCGCGATGTCGAGCGCGTCGCTCATGGGGTGTCGCCTCCTGCCGGGTCGTGGGTCTGCGGCTTCGCCTCGGGGGTGGGCTCGGGCTTCTGCTGCGGCTCGGGCTCGGCCTGCGGTTCCGGCTCGGGCTCGGCTTCCGACTCCCGCTTCGGCTCGGCCTGCTTCTGCGGCTCATCGAAGGCCGGGCGGGCGTGGTGCCACGGTGCGTCGGAGGAGCGCGGGGCCGCCGGAGCCGCGGGGGCCTCGGTGGTCGCCGATGGTTCGGTGGTCGCCGGGGGTGCACCCTTCTCCGCCGGCTGCTGCTGGCTGGCCGAGCCCTGGCTCGCGGACCGGGTACGGCGGGCCGGCCGCTCGGCGCGCGCCGGGGCCGCCGGTGCCTCCGGGGCCGCGGAAGCCCCGGACGACGCGGCCTGGGCCGCCTGCTGGCTGGCCGAGCCCGCGCTCACCGACCGCGTACGCCGCGCCGGACGCTCGCCCGCCGCGCCGCCGGCCGCCCGCGCACCCCGTGCCGGACGTGCCGGCGCGGGCGGGAGCTGGCCCTTCAGCGGACCCCACTCGTTCGGGTCCGGAACGCCCGGCGGCAGCATCTGCCGGCGCTTGGGCCCGCCGTGCTCCGATTCGCCCGGCTCCTTGGCGCCCGGCCACGCCTTGGCCACCCGCGCCGCCAGCACGAAGTCCTTGCGCAGCGGGTGGCCCTCGAAGCCCTCCGGGAGGAGCAGCGGGACGAGGTGGGGGTGGCCGGTGAAGTCGACGCCGAACATCTCGTGCGTCTCGCGCTCATGCCAGCCCGCGCCCGCGTACACGCCGACGGCGGTGGGCAGCGCGGCCGCGTCGTGCGGCACCGTGGTCCGCACGACCAGCCGGTGGACGGTGCCCGGGCGGGCGACGTCCGCGAGGTGCGCGCAGATACGGAAGCCGGTGCCGGGCTCGTCCACGGCGCTGAGCCAGTCGAAGTAGCGGCAGCCGAGGTCGTCCCGGGCGGCGGTCAGCGCGGTGAGCCAGCCGTCCACCGGGACGTCGACGGTCAGCAGGTCGTACGCCAGCTCCGCGGTGGCTCCGGCGCCGAAGATCTCGCTCGCGGGCCGCGGCAGCCACCCGACGACGGGCTCAACGGGCTCAACGGGCTCCGCCGGCTCGGCGGACTCGACCGGCTCGACGGCCTCGGGCTGCTGCTCGGACCGGTCAGCCGGCTTGGCCCGGTCGGGCTGCTGAGGCTGATCGGGCTGCTGGGCCTGATCGGGCCGCTGGGGCTGGTCGCTCATCGGGGTTCCTCCCCCGCGGGCGCCGGCGCGGGCGGCGTCACCAGGCCGCTGCGCAGGGCGGCCGCCGAAGGCCGGGCCGCGCCGCCCTGGGCATACCGCTCCCCCAGGGACTCGCGCGCGATCTTCTCCTGCAGCTTGAGGATGCCCTGGAGCAGCGCCTCCGGCCGCGGCGGGCAGCCCGGCACGTATACGTCGACCGGGATGATCTGGTCGACGCCCTTGGTGACCGAGTACGAGTCCCAGTAGGGGCCGCCGCAGTTGGAGCAGGCGCCGAAGGAGATGACGTACTTGGGCTCGGGCATCTGCTCGTAGAGGCGCTTGACGGCCGGGGCCATCTTGTCCGTCACCGTGCCGGAGACGACCATCAGGTCGGCCTGGCGCGGGCCGGGCGCGAACGGGATCACCCCGAGCCGGATGAAGTCGTGGCGCGCCATGGAGGCGGCGATGAACTCGATCGCGCAGCAGGCCAGCCCGAAGTTGAAGACCCACAGGCTGTAGCGGCGGCCCCAGTTGAGGACCACCTTCATCGGTTCGGGCGCGAGCCGGGCCAGGGTGCCCAGGCGGCGCGGCTCCGGAAGGAATTCCGGCGCGGCGCCCCCGGCCGCGGCCGCGGAGCTGTTGGCGGCGGGGGTCACGTCCATTCCAGGACGCCCTTCTTCCATGCGTAGAGCAGGCCGACGGCGAGGAACCCGAGGAAGATGAACATCTCCACGAGCGTCGCGCCGCCGAAACCGGGGGCGGCGAAGACCGTCGCCCAGGGGAACAGGAAGATCGAGTCGACGGCGAAGATGACGTAGAGGAAGGCGTAGACGTAGTAGCGGACCTGGGTGTGCGCCCAGCCCTCACCGACCGGGTCCACGCCGCACTCGTACGTCAGCATCTTCTCGGGCGTCGGTACGACAGGCCGCAGCAGCCGCCCGGCTCCGAAGGCGACGGCGACGAAGAGCACACCGATTACGGCGATGATCCCGACGACCGAGTAGCCCTGGAAGTAGTCCGCGGCGACGGTGGTGCGTACGGTCGCGTCCGGCACGTCCGCCCCTCGCTCCCTGACTGCGCTTGTTCAACGACTTCGACGATCTGCGATCTGTACGAACCGGAGTCTAGGCCCTGGTAGGCCCGCCCCGAGAAGCCGCGTCGTCGCGGACGGTGAGCTTGTCCGTACTTCGCCCTACCTGGGCGGCTGGCAGCGTAGACGGCGGGCCCGGTTGTCTCAGAAGCCGTCTCACGGAGCGGACGAACGGGCCGTCTCCGCGGGGCCCGCGCGCTCCGGAGGGCGAAGCCGCGGACGATGATCCCGATCAGTGAACGATGATCCCGATCAGCGGATCGGGCCGCCGTCGAAGGGGCTGCGGTGGTCGGGGCCGGGGGGTGCCGGAGCGGGGCTCGGGGGTGCGGCCGGGGCCTGTGCTGGGGCTTGGGCCGGTGGTGCCGCCGGGGGTGCGTACGTCGGTGGCGGCTGGTGGGGCGGAGGTGCTTGCTGCGGCTGAGTTGGCGCCGGATGGAGGTGGGGCATCTGCTGCGTTTGAGGCATCTGGTAGGTCTGCGGTGCCTGGTGGGTCTGCGGCGCCTGTGGGGCCTGAGCTGCCTGTGGGGCCTGAGGTGTCTGTTGGGCGTGAGGTGTCTGTTGGGCGTGAGGTGCCCTTGGTGACTGATGCGGTTGTGGCTGCTGCGGCTGTCCGTTCTGCTGCTGCGGCTGCCGGCTCGGTTGGTGGACCGGGTGGCCCGGCTGGTGGGCAGGCTGCTGTGCCCGCTGGCCCGGGTGGCTCGGCTGGCCGGGCTGGTGGACCGGCTGGCTCGGCTGGTGGGCGGGCTGCCGGGCCTGGTGCTGTCGGCGTATCGGGTCCCGGGAGACCGCGCGGTCCATCGCCTCGGCCGCGATCCGGGCCGCCGCCTCCCGCGTCCGCTCCCCGAGCAGCTCGGTGCGGATGGCGCCGCCGGCCGCCAGATGGCGGTCGTACGGCAGCGGCAGCACCGCCGCGCCACCGGCTCCGAGGTGGTCGGCGGCCTTGCGCACGTCGACGCCGCTGTCGGGCGAGGAGTGCGTGAGCACGACGACCGTGGTGGGCAGCAGGCCGGGGTGCAGCCCGCCGATCCAGTTGAGTACGGAGCGGGTGGCCGCGACGCCCTCCGGGGTCGCCGGGGTGACCAGCACCCGCGCCTGCGTCGTCACCAGCGCCGTACGCGCCACCTCGGCGGGCAGCGTCTCGCAGTCCACCACCGTGGCCGCGAAGTGCCGGCGCAGGGAGGTCATCACGATGCGGTAGGTGTCGAGGTCCAGGCGGGCGCCGATGGAGCCCTGGCTGCCGGGCAGCAGCCAGCCGCCGCCCGCGAACGGCAGCAGATAGCCGGTCAGGTCGGTGATCAGCATCGACGGATCGACGATCTGTGCCAGGTCCGTCCCGGACCAGCGCACCTCGCGGGCGCCGAGGCGGTGCGGCAGCGTGCCGAGCGCCGGGTCGGCCTCCACGGCGAGCACGGGGTCGGGCCGGTAGTGGGCGTAGGTGAGCGCCAGGAGGGCGGCGACGGTGGACTTGCCGGCGCCACCGCGGATGCTCGACACGGCTATCTGCCGACCGGTCGTCACCGGCTGCTGGATGGCCTGGGCGGCCTGTGTGACGGCGGCCGTCTCGGCGGCCGGCGACGAGGCGAACACCCGGCGCAGCGCGCGTCCCGCACGCCGGGCCAGCGGGTCGCCACGGCGCGGCCGCGGCCCGCCGTCGGCCAGTTCCGGCGGCAGGAGCGGAACGGAGACCGGCGTCCGCGCCGGCAGCCCGGGCCCCGGCCGGCCGTATCGGCCGGGCGCGGGAGCGGGAGCGGAAGCCGGGACCTGGTCGGTGGTGGGGGCGGACATGGGCGCGGGGCTGGGGACGGGGGTGGGGGTGTAGACGGGCGGCGCGGCCATCGCCCCGGCCGCCGGCATCGGCCCCGGGACGGGCACCTGCGGGGATGCTGCGGGTGCCGGCGGGGATGCTGCGGATGCCGGCGGGGATGCTGCGGGTGCGGGCGGGGTGACGGCAGGCTGCGCCGGCGCCGGCATCGGTCCGGCACCCACGGCGCCCGACACCTGCCACCCGGCCGACTCCTGCCCGCCGACCGACTCCAGGCCACGTGCCGACTCCTGGCCACCGAACTGCGCCTGTCCGCCGTTCGGCACCTGCCCGCCGGCCGCCGCCTGACCCTGACCCGGCCGCTGTTCCGCCGCCGGCCCGGACTCCGCCGTCGGCACGGACCCGGCCGCCGGAAGGGCGCCGTCACCCGCCCCCGCAGCCCCGTCCCTCGTCGTCACCGCGTCCACGTCCCCTCCTGCTTCCCATCCGGTCCCGCCCCCGTGCTCCCCCGCTCCCCCAGCTCCCCCGACTCTCCGTGCCCCCGTCTCCTGATACGTGCCCGCATCCGCCCGCGAGCCCGCATCCGCCCCCGCACGCGCATACGTCCGCGGGCGACCGTCCGCCCCCGCACCCGCATCCCCCTGCGCCCCCGTAGGCCCGCCTATAGGCCCGTCCATAGGCCCGCCCGTAGGCGCTCCCGAAGCCGACATGCCGTCATCCCTCCGGGTCAGGACGCGCCGAAGAGCAGGCCGTAGAGCCCGAAGGCGCCCAGGGCCACCGGGATCAGCGCCGCCACGCTCACCGACTCGGCCAGGTCCAGCCAGCGCCGCAGCCGGGTGCGCAGCGGCTCCGGCACCCGTATCGCCGGGACCACGGCGGGCAGCACCGCCAGCACCCCGAGGGCGGCCAGCGCGAACGCCGGGGCGCCGCCGTCGCTGGCCCAGAGCAGGATCAGCCGGACGGCCGTCGCGAGGCCGGCCGCGAGCAGCGCGACGACCTCCACCGCCAGCGGGTACGCCCGCGCCCGCGAGCACAGGACGACGCTCAGCAGCAGCGCCGCGAGCACCGTCCACAGGCCGGGGGTCTGCACCGCGAGCACCCCGCCCGCCCCCGCCGAGACGGCCGTCGCCACCGTGGCCAGGGAGAGCTCCCGGTGTGCGCCGCCGAGGGCGGCCCCCACCTGGTGGCGGCTGACCGGGGTGCCGCCGGAGCGCTGGTCGTCGAGCCGGGTCAGCCCTGCCGTCATCAGGGCGAGCCGGGGGAGGTATCCGAGGACCAGTACGGAGACGAAGGCGAGCGCAACTCCCGTACGGGCAGGGGTGGTCAGCGCCAGTCCCAGCTCCCACGCGCCGACCGCGAGCGCGACCGACGCGGCGCCCGTCAGGGCGGAGCGGCCCGCGGCCGTGCAGAGTCCGAGGAGCGCGAGCACGGCCGCGGCGGTGAGGCCGACGGCGGCGAGCCGGGCGCCGCCACCGGGGGCGGCCTGCCAGGCGGCGGTCACCCCGAGGGTGCCGCCGAGCAGCAACAGGGCGGCCGCCGGGGCGTGCTGCCCGCTCCGCACGGCACCCGGGGCGCGCTGTCCGTCCCTCCCGGCGAGCACGCCGACGGCCGCTCCGGCCCCGGCGACCACGACAGCGGCGATACCGGTCGCCAGGGCGGCGCCGTCCCCGAACCAGCTGTGCGCACAGACCCCGGCGACCGCCGCGAGCAGCACGCTCGCCGTCGCCGCCGTCCACGTCCTGCTGCGGTCGCCCCAACCCCAGCCGCGGACGTCGAGGGAGGCGGCCACCGTGCCGGTGGCGTGCGGCGCCGGGTCAGCCGGCTGCCGTACGGCGGATTCCGGCGTCACTACCAGGCCGTCGTCGCCCCGCGCCATCGCCACTCGCCCCTCCCGTTGTGCATCGCCACACAATAAGGTCCCGCCGGCGCGCCGTGTCCACCGCTGTGGACAACGAGACCGGCATCAACCTGCACCAACGCCCTGTACCGGGTCGCGGATCGGCTCGCGGATCGGGTCGCCTTCCCGCTCGCTCCCCGCGTCGCGCCGACGACCTGCGGGAAGGTCCACCGCACGAGGCGTCGGGGCGGCCCGTCGCCCGGCCGCCGCACGGCGCGCGGGGTGGGGAAAACCCCACCGCCCCTGCCCCGGCCACCCCATGGCACGGCGGGCCGCGGCCGGGCAGGCTGGGCGCATGACCGCGAGTTCCCGACCCCGTATCGCCGACGACACCCCTGACGAGGTGTCACCTCCGCCGCCACGCGCCCCGTTCGACGTCGTGACCTGGCGGGAGATCGGCCATCTGCTGGCCAACTTGCCGCTGGGCGTCGCGGCGTTCGCGGTGCTGGTGGTGTGGCTGACGCTGGGCACCGGGCTCTCGGTGACCGTCATCGGGCTGCCGCTGCTGGCTCTGGGCCTCAAGGCGTGCCGCCTGTACGGGAGGCTGGAGCGGGCCCGGGCGCGGGCGCTGCTCGGGGTGCGGGTCGCCGAGCCGAGCCCGCTGCGCCCGCGCGACCAGGGGTTCTTCCCGTGGTTGTGGACGGGCCTGAAGGACCCGGTCGCCTGGCGGCACGCGCTGTTCGCGTTCGTCCGGCTGCCGTGGTCCGTGCTGACCTTCGGGGTCGTGCTGGTCTCGCTCTTCGTGGGCTGGCCGGTGCTGCCCTGGGTGGCGCGCGGGCTGGCGAACGTGGACCGGGCGATGGTGCGCGGGCTGCTGTCGCCCTCGGACGAGCTGGAGCGGCGGATCGCCGAACTGGAGGCGGACCGGATGACGGTCACCGACACCGCGGCCGCCGATCTGCGGCGTATCGAACGGGACCTCCACGACGGCGCGCAGGCCCGACTGGTGGCGCTCGCGATGGGCCTGGGCCTGGCGAAGGAGAAGCTGCTGGAGGGGCAGGCCGACGAGACCGTGGCGGCGATGGTGGACGAGGCGCACGGCGAGGTGAAGCTGGCGCTGCAGGAGCTGCGGGACCTGGCCCGCGGCATCCACCCGGCGATCCTGACCGACCGCGGGCTGGGGCCGGCCCTGGCCTCGCTGGCCGGGCGCTGCACGGTGCCGGCGACGGTGGCGGTGGATCTGACCGAGCGGCCCGCGCCGGCGATCGAGGGCATCGCGTACTTCACCGTCTCGGAGCTGCTGCAGAACGTCTCCAAGCACAGCGCGGCCCGCCAGGCGTCCGTCGAGGTGTGGCGGTCCGCGGACCGGCTGCTGATCCAGGTCGGGGACGACGGGAAGGGCGGGGCGCGGCTGGACGGCGGCAGCGGGCTGGCGGGGCTGGCCGAGCGGCTGGGGTCGGTGGACGGGCTGTTCCTGCTGAGCTCACCGGCCGGCGGACCCACCCGGGTGACCGCGGAACTGCCCTGGCGGGCCCGGCCGGGCTCCGGCGCGGGGCCGTCCTCCGGGGCCGGGCAGGCCGCGTCCGGGACCCGCGCGGAGCCGGCACGTAAACGCCGCTGAGCAGCGGACCCCGCACCCGCGGCCCCGGGGTAACGGCGCTGAGCAGCGGACCGTTACCCCGACCCGCGGCCCGGGGTAACGGCGCTGAGCAGCGGAGCGCCCCCGACCCGCGGCCCCGGGGTGGGGAAAACCCCCGGAACGGACTGCGAGCAGCCTCATGGTGCGGGGCGGGCCGGGTCGCGGACGCTGGTCACGGCGCACGCGACGGCCCCACGGCACATGGCGGCAGGTCCGCCCGGCCACCCCGGCCACCCCGGCCACCCGGCAGAACGGCAGAACGGCCACCCGGCAGAACGGACGATGAGACGATGGAATCCGCATACACCCCGCAGCCCCGCCCCCGCCCTCATCCCTCCCGGGTGCCCGTGGCACTGCGCGCCCCCGTCTCCGGGCGCACCTGGCGGGAGTTCCTGTACCTCTTGCTCAGCTATCCGATCGCCTGCCTGATGTTCGTCTACGCGGTCGGGGTGATCACGGTCGGCGCCGGCCTGCTGGTGACGTTCCTGGGCATCCCGGTGCTGGCCGGCGGTCTGGCCGGCGCGCGGGGGCTGGGCGTCCTGGAGCGGGCGCGGGCCCGGGCGCTGCTGGGGCTGGAGGTGGCCGCCCCGGAGCCGGTGCGTCCCGCGAAGCCGGGGCCGATGGCGTGGATCGGGGCCGCGCTGAAGAGCGGGGTGTCCTGGCGGCACCTCCTCTACTGCCTGCTGCACTTCCCGTGGGCGATCTTCGCCTTCGTCTTCTCGCTGACGTTCTGGACGCTCGGCTGGCTGCTGCTGACGTACCCGTTGTGGCGGTGGACCTTCCCCGCGTACCTGGGGCAGCCGGGCATCCAGCTGTGGGTCGACGGCCGCTACGTCGACACCCCGGCGGAGATCGGGCTGGTCAGCGGGACCGGGCTGCTGCTCGTGCTGGCCGGGCCGTGGCTGATCCGGGGGCTGACCCAGGTGGACCGGGTCTTGGTGCAGGGCCTGCTGGGGCCCTCGTCGCTCGCCACCCGGGTCTCGCAGCTGGAGTCGGACCGCGGGGTGGTGGTGGACACCGCGGCCGCCGATCTGCGGCGCATCGAGCGGGATCTGCACGACGGGGCGCAGGCCCGGCTGGTGTCGCTGGCGATGGACCTGGGCCTGGCCAAGGAGAAGCTGGCGGAGGATCCGCAGGCCGCCGCGAAGATGGTCGACGAGGCGCACGGTGAGGTGAAGATCGCCCTCCAGGAGCTGCGTGACCTGGCCCGCGGCATCCACCCGGCGATTCTCACCGACCGGGGGCTGGGCCCGGCGCTGTCGGCGCTGGCGGCGCGCTGCACGGTCCCGGTGACGGTGACCGTGGACCTCGACCACCGGCCGGCCGCGGCGATCGAGGGCATCGCGTACTTCACCGCCTCCGAGCTGCTGCAGAACGTCTCCAAGCACGCCCGGGCCGGCGCCGCCACGCTGGACGTCTGGCGCACCGGGGACCGCCTGATGGTCCTGGTGACGGACGACGGCCGGGGCGGCGCCCACACGGACGACGGGACCGGGCTGGCCGGACTCTCCGAACGCCTCGCCGCCGTCGAGGGCCTGCTGATCGTCGACTCGCCGGTCGGCGGCCCGACGCACATCACCGCCGAGCTGCCCTGGCGCGGCTGACCCGGGCCCCGCCTCCGGCGGCCCCGCCCCCTCGTCCGCGCCTCCCCCGACCACCTGGGACGCCGCCTTCCTCCCCCGCTCCGTCCGGATCCTGGGATGCTGGGTCCCGACAGGACGGGCGCGTACGAGGCATGGGGGATCCGATCCGTGGAGAACAAGGTGCGGGTGGTCATCGCCGAGGATTCGGTGCTGCTCCGGGAGGGGCTGACCCGGCTCCTCACCGACCGGGGGCACGAGGTCGTGGCGGGCGTGGGGGACGCCGAGGCGCTGATCAAGGTGATCGGGGAGCTGGCCGACGAGGGCGCGCTGCCGGACGTGGTGGTGGCGGACGTGCGGATGCCGCCGACGCACACCGACGAGGGCGTACGGGCCGCCGTCCGGCTCCGCCGGGACCACCCCGACCTGGGGGTTCTGGTGCTCTCGCAGTACGTGGAGGAGCAGTACGCCACGGAGCTGCTGGCCGGGTCGACCCGGGGCGTCGGCTATCTGCTGAAGGACCGGGTGGCCGAGGTCCGCGAGTTCGTCGACGCGGTGGTGCGGGTCGCCGGGGGCGGTACGGCCCTGGACCCGGAGGTGGTGGCGCAGCTGCTGGGCCGCAGCCGCAAGCAGGACGTGCTGGCGCGTCTGACGCCGCGCGAGCGGGAGGTGCTGGGGCTGATGGCCGAGGGCCGGACGAACTCCGCCGTCGCCCGCCAGCTGGTGGTCAGTGACGGCGCGGTCGAGAAGCACGTCAGCAACATCTTCCTGAAGCTGGGCCTGGCGCAGAGTGACGGGGATCACCGCAGGGTGCTCGCCGTCCTGACCTATCTCAATTCCTGAGCACCTGACAGGCTGTCAGACGTCCAGTTCACGGGGTGTTCACCGCCGGACCGGGCCCTGGGACGGAGAACCGGGGGCGGAGTCCGGAGCGTCATGAAGAAGGGGTCACGGGGGCGGTGATTTCATGACAAAACGCACCAGATCGGTGTCTCATGGTGACGTCCACCATGTGATCGACCCAGGGAAGGGCACCCTTACCCACGTACGATGGTTATGGGACAACCGGTCGGTACGACACGTCCCGAGCCCTGCCTCCGGCGGGGACGCCGCACCCCTTAGAGGGAGGTCCGAAGCAGTGACCAGCCAGGTCAGTAGCCCAGCCGAGCAGGCCGACGCAGCGCTCGTCGGGGGACAGCGCTCCTCCGGCAGTGGCGGCGAGGGCAAAGAAGTCCGGCGCCTGGACCGGGTGATCATCCGGTTCGCCGGTGACTCCGGTGACGGAATGCAGCTCACCGGGGACCGGTTCACATCGGAGACGGCGTCGTTCGGTAACGACCTGTCGACGCTGCCGAACTTCCCCGCCGAGATCCGGGCCCCCGCCGGGACCCTGCCCGGCGTCTCCAGCTTCCAGCTGCACTTCGCCGACCACGACATCCTCACGCCCGGTGACGCTCCGAACGTGCTGGTCGCGATGAACCCGGCCGCGCTGAAGGCGAACCTCCCGGACGTCCCGCGGGGCGCGGAGATCATCGTCAACACCGACGAGTTCACCAAGCGCCCGATGGCGAAGGTCGGCTACGCCACCAGCCCGCTGGAGGACGGCTCGCTCTCGGCGTACAACGTCCACCCGGTGCCGCTGACGACGCTGACCATCGAGGCGCTCAAGGATTTCGGGCTCTCCCGTAAGGAGGCCGAGCGCAGCAAGAACATGTTCGCGCTGGGTCTGCTGTCGTGGATGTACCACCGCCCGACCGAGGGCACCGAGAAGTTCCTGCGGGACAAGTTCGCCAAGAAGCCGGACATCGCGGAGGCGAACGTCACCGCGTTCCGGGCCGGCTGGAACTTCGGCGAGACGACCGAGGACTTCGCGGTCTCCTACGAGGTCGCGCCGGCCACCAAGGCGTTCCCGACCGGCACCTACCGCAACATCTCCGGCAACCTCGCGCTGTCCTACGGCCTGGTCGCCGCCTCCCGGCAGGCCGACCTGCCGCTGTACCTGGGCTCGTACCCGATCACCCCGGCCTCCGACATCCTGCACGAGCTGTCCAAGCACAAGAACTTCGGTGTGCGGACGTTCCAGGCGGAGGACGAGATCGCCGGCATCGGCGCGGCGCTGGGCGCGGCGTTCGGCGGCTCGCTCGCGGTGACGACCACCTCCGGCCCGGGCGTGGCCCTGAAGTCCGAGACCATCGGGCTCGCGGTCAGCCTCGAACTGCCGCTGCTGATCGTCGACATCCAGCGCGGCGGCCCGTCGACCGGTCTGCCGACCAAGACGGAGCAGGCCGACCTGCTGCAGGCGATGTACGGGCGCAACGGCGAGGCACCGGTGCCGATCGTGGCGCCCAGGACACCCGCCGACTGCTTCGACGCGGCACTGGAGGCGGCCCGCATCGCGCTGACGTACCGCACCCCGGTCTTCCTGCTCTCCGACGGCTACCTGGCCAACGGCTCCGAGCCCTGGCGGATCCCCGAGGTCGCCGAACTCCCCGACCTGCGCGTGCAGTTCGCCTCCGGCCCCAACCACGTCGCGGTGGACGGCACCGAGGTGTTCTGGCCCTACAAGCGCGATGAGCACACCCTCGCGCGCCCCTGGGCCGTCCCCGGCACGCCGGGCCTGGAGCACCGCATCGGCGGCATCGAGAAGCAGGACGGCACCGGCAACATCTCCTACGACCCGGCCAACCACGACTTCATGGTGCGCACCCGCCAGGCGAAGGTGGACGGCATCGAGGTCCCCGACATCGAGGTCGACGACCCCACCGACGACGGCGGCCGCGGCGCCGGCACCCTCGTCCTGGGCTGGGGCTCGACGTACGGCCCGATCACCGCCGCGGTACGGCGCGTACGGGGCGCAGGGGAGCGCATCGCGCAGGCCCATCTGCGCCACCTCAACCCCTTCCCGCGGAATCTCGGCGAGGTGCTGGCGCGTTACGACAAGGTGATCGTGCCGGAGATGAACCTCGGACAGCTCGCCACCCTGCTGCGCGCCAGGTACCTCGTCGACGCGCGGTCGCACACCCAGGTCAGCGGAATGCCGTTCAAGGCCGAGCAGCTCGCGGAGGTCTTTAAGGAGGCCATCAATGACTGAGACGATCTCGGAGCGGGCCTCGCACCCCGAGGCGCTCTCCCTGGTGCCCAAGGCCGAGGCCAGGCAATCCATGAAGGACTTCAAGTCCGACCAGGAAGTGCGCTGGTGCCCCGGCTGCGGTGACTACGCCGTCCTCGCCGCCGTGCAGGGCTTCATGCCCGAGCTCGGCCTGGCGAAGGAGAACATCGTCTTCGTCTCCGGCATCGGCTGCTCCTCCCGCTTCCCGTACTACATGAACACCTACGGGATGCACTCGATCCACGGCCGCGCCCCGGCCATCGCCACCGGCCTGGCGTCCTCGCGGCGCGATCTGTCCGTGTGGGTGGTCACGGGTGACGGCGATGCGCTCTCCATCGGCGGCAACCACCTCATCCACGCCCTGCGGCGCAACGTCAACCTCAAGATCCTGCTGTTCAACAACCGGATCTACGGCCTGACCAAGGGCCAGTACAGCCCCACCTCCGAGGTCGGCAAGATCACCAAGTCGACCCCGATGGGCTCGCTGGACGCGCCGTTCAACCCGGTCTCGCTGGCCCTCGGCGCCGAGGCGACCTTCGTGGCCCGCACGGTCGACTCCGACCGCAAGCACCTCACCTCGGTGCTGCGCGCCGCCGCCGACCACCCCGGCACGGCCCTGGTCGAGATCTACCAGAACTGCAACATCTTCAACGACGGCGCCTTCGAGGTGCTCAAGGACAAGGAGCAGGCCCAGGAGGCCGTCATCCGCCTGGAGCACGGCCAGCCGATCCGCTTCGGCGCGCCGGCCGAGGACGGTCTCGGCGTCAAGGGCGTGGTCCGCGACCCGGCCACCGGCGACCTCAAGGTCATCGACGTCCGGGAGGAGGGCGCGGACGGCGTGCTGGTGCACGACGCCCACAGCCCCTCCCCCACCACCGCCTTCGCGCTGTCCCGGCTCGCCGACCCCGACACGCTGCACCACACCCCCATCGGTGTGCTGCGCAACGTCGACCGGCCGGTCTACGACACGCTGATGGCCGACCAGCTGGACACCGCCGTCGAGCAGAAGGGCAAGGGCGACCTGTCCACCCTGCTCACCGGCACGGACACCTGGACGGTCGTCGGCTGAGGACCTGCCCGAGGAGCTGCTGAGGGCCTGCTGAGGACCTCTTGCGGGTGCCCGTGGGAGAGGCGTCGTACGGCGCCCCCTGCGGGCACCCGCTGCTTCGGGCCCCGGCTTCCGGCGCGTCCCTTCTGCGCGTCCGGTACGGGTGCCATGCTGGCGGCCTCCGAACCAGGGGGCAGAACATGGGCATCGTCGTCACCGGCGCCACCGGAGCGCTCGGCCGGCTCGTCATCGAGGAACTGCTCACCCGTACCGCCCCGGCCGGCATCGTCGGCCTCGCCCGGGCCCCGGCCAGGGCCGTCGATCTGGAGGCGCGCGGCGTCGGGATCAGGACCGTGGACTACGGCCGGCCCGACACCCTGGAGGACGTCTTCGCGGCCGGCGACCGGGTGCTGCTGATCTCCGGGAACGAGGCCGGGCAGCGGGTCACCCAGCACCGCGCGGTGATCGACGCCGCCCGGGAGGCCGGCGTGGCGCTGCTGGCGTACACCAGCGTGCTGGGCGGCCCCACCGCCACCTTCACCCTCGCCGAGGAGCACCTCGCCACCGAACAGGCGCTGCTCGCCTCCGGTGTGCCGTACTGCCTGCTGCGCAACGGCTGGTACCACGAGAACTACACCGGGGCGCTCGCCACCACGCTCAAGAACGGCGCGGTGTTCGGCTGTGCCGGCCAGGGCCGGGTGGCCACCGCCGCGCGCCGGGACTACGCCGAGGCGGCCGCCGTGGTGCTCACCGGCACCGGCCACGAGAACACCGTCTACGAGCTGAGCGGCGACACCGCCTGGTCGATGGCCGAGTACGCCGCCGCGGTCTCCCGGCAGACCGGCCGCCGGATCCCGTACCGCGATCTGCCGCAGAAGGAGTACGTGGCCCGGATGATCGAGTCGGGCATGCCGGCGCTGGGCGCGCGGATGGCCGCCGAGGCGGACGCCGGGATCGCGCGCGGGGAACTGGCGGCCACCCCCGGCGACCTCTCCCGGCTCATCGGCCGCCCGACCACCCCGATCGCCGAGGCCATCGCGGAGGCACTGGCGCGGCTGGCGGGTTGAGAGGGCCTGCGCGGCTGCGGGGCGGGCGGCCGGGAAGCCTCACGGCCCGCACGGCCCCGGCCGTCCCGCGCTCGTCCCGCCCCCGGCGTCCGACCTGCGACGGCGCCTGTCATCACCGTTTTTTGCATACACACATGACACGCGACCCGGTCCGGCGCTACCTTCAACAGGGGCGACCGTCACCGAGCCGGCGCAGCACAACCAGGAGGGCCTCCTTGCAGTCTCGAAGCGATCAGCGCGCCGGCCTCGTCTTCGGCATCGCCGCCTACACCATGTGGGGCCTGCTGCCCCTGTACTGGCATCTGCTGGACGCCGCCTCGCCGTCGGAGATCCTGGCGCACCGCATGGCGTGGTCGCTGCCCGTCGCGGTCGTCATCCTGGCCGCGATGCGCCGCTGGGCCTGGATACGTCCGCTGCTGCGGCAGCCCAGGCGGCTGGGGCTGGTGCTGGTCTGCGCCGTGGTGATCTCGGCGAACTGGTTCCTCTACATCTGGGCGGTCAACGCCGGTCACGTCCTGGAGGCCTCGCTCGGCTACTTCATCAACCCGCTGGTCAGCATCGCCTTCGGCGTGTTCTTCCTGCGCGAGCGGCTGCGGCCGCTGCAGTGGACGGCGGTGGGCGTCGGCGCCCTCGCCGTCGTCGTGATGACCGTCGCCTACGGCAAGATGCCCTGGATCGCGCTCGGCCTGGCCTTCACGTTCGCGACGTACGGGCTGGTCAAGAAGGGCATCAAGCTCGACGGCATCGAGGGCTTCAGCGCCGAGACGGCGATGCAGCTGCTGCCCGCGCTGGGCTTCCTGATCTATCTGGGGGCGCGCGGCGAGTCGGCCTTCGTCAGCGGCGGGGTGGGCCAGGCGCTGCTGCTGGCCGGCTGCGGGGTCGCGACCGCGGTGCCGCTGATCTGCTTCGGCGCCTCGGCGGTCCGGCTGCCGCTGACCGTGATCGGGATGATGCAGTACCTGGCGCCGACGTTCCAGTTCGTGCTGGGCCTCACCGTCTTCCACGAGGAGATGCCGGTCGAACGCTGGGCCGGTTTCGGGCTGGTGTGGGTCGCGCTGGCTGTGCTGACCTGCGACGCGCTGCGCACGGCGCGGCGGGCCCGGGTCGAGCTGGCCGAAGCCGCCGCCCGCGCGGGCGAGGCGGCCGCGGAAGTGGCCCGGGCGGCCGCGGAACAGGCCCGGGCGGCCCGGACCGCGCAGCCGGGCCCCGGGCCGGCGGACGCCGCCGGTCCTACGCCGTGATGTCGCGGGTGGTGAACCGCGCCCAGGCCGCCGAGCCGAACACCGCGGCGTAGAGCGCCTGCAGTCCGAGGTTCTTCTGCAACTGGTCCCAGTAGACCGGGTCCCGGAGCAGGTCGGCGAACGACAGCCAGTAGTGCGGGAAGAGATACGGCTGGACGGCGCTGAGCTGCGGGATGGTGTCCAGGATCTGCACGGTGATCAGCAGGCCGACCGTGGTCGCCATCGCGGCGATACCGCTGCTGGTGAGCGCCGAGATGAACAGGCCCACGGCGGCCACGCCGATCAGGGACAGCGCCACCACAACGGCGATGGCCAGCGCCCGCAGCAGCCCCTCGCCGAAGGATATGGACGTCCCGGACAGCAGGGTGACCTCGCCCAGCGGGAAGAGCAGCGCCCCGGTGACCAGCGCGGAGAGCGCCACGACCAGGGTGGCCACCAGGCAGAACGTCAGGGTGGTGGCGTATTTGACGAGCAGCAGGCGGGTACGGCCGGCGGGCGCGACGAGGAGGTAGCGCAGGGTGCCGCCGTGGGCCTCCCCGGCCAGGGAGTCGCCGGCTATCACGCCGATGGACATCGGCAGGAAGAACGGCAGCGTCACCGCGAGCGAGGTGAACACCAGGAAGAGGCCGTTGTGGGTGACCTGGGAGATGAACGCCGGGCCGCCCTGGCCGCCCCCGCCGCCCGGACCGCCGTCCCCCGTCTCGATCTTGACGGCGATGCCGACCAGCACCGGCACGCCCGCGAGCACCGCCAGCAGCGCGAGGGTCCGCCAGCGCCGGAAGGTCATGGTGATCTCGCTGCGCAGCAGGCCCAGCGACCACAGCGGTCGGGGCCGGCGCAGCACGCCCTCAGCCTGCGACATCGAAGCCCTCCCCGGTCAGCTGCACGAAAACGTCCTCCAGCGTGGCCCGTTCGGTGCCGAAGCCGCGCACCCGGACCCCGGCGTGCACCAGCGCGGCGTTGAGGTCGGCGAGCTCGGGCGGGCCGGCCCCGTCGTCGGCTTCCGGCAGCTCGCCCGTGACCCGGTCGTCGGTGATCTGCAGGCCGGTCAGGCCGTGCTCCTTCAGTACCCGGACCGCGTCCGCCGGGTCCGGGGTGGTGACCGTCAGCCGGCCGGGGCCGCGTGAGCCGAGGACGGTCGAGGAGAGGTCCGCGACCGTGCCCTGGGTGATCAGCCGGCCGCGGGCCATCACCGCCGCGTGGGTGCAGACCTGCTCGATCTCGTCGAGGAGGTGCGAGGAGAGGAAGACCGTGGTGCCGTCCGCGGCCAGCTCACGGACCAGCGCGCGGATCTCCCGCATGCCCTGCGGGTCCAGGCCGTTGGTCGGCTCGTCGAGCACCAGCAGCTCGCGGGGCCGCAGCAGCGCCGCGGCCAGGCCGAGCCGCTGCTTCATACCGAGGGAGTAGGCCCGCGCCTTCTTCCCGGCCGCCGCGCCCAGGCCCACCCGCTCCAGGGCGTGGCCCACCCGCGCGTCGCGGCTGCGCGGGTCGGCGTCCGGGTCGGCGGCGTCGAAGCGCCGGAGGTTCTCCCGGCCGCTGAGGAAGCCGTAGAGCGCCGGGCCCTCGATGAGCGCTCCCACCTTGGGCAGCACCCGGCGGCCCGCGGCGGGCATCGGCTGCCCGAGCACCCGGGCGGTGCCGGCGGTCGCGTCGATCAGGCCCATCAGCATCCGGATGGTGGTGGTCTTGCCGGAGCCGTTGGGACCGAGGAACCCGAAGACGCTGCCGCGCGGCACGACCAGATCGAGCCCGTCGACCGCGAGCTGACCCCCTCGGTACGCCTTGGTCAGCCCCCGCGTCTCGATCGCCCACTCCCCTGCGGACGGCACCCCGGGACCGGGCGCAGGCGTGCCGGCCGGGCCGGACCCGCGGGCGGGCGGGCGCGCGCCGTCGGGGCCCGTGGCGGGCTGCTTGGGCATCGGCTCCCCCATGTCGTGCGGCTGGGCCACGGGCCGCCGCACCGCCCCGACGGGCGGCACGGCGGTCCCGCGCTGACGGGGCCCGTTACTTCGCGGCGTCGGCCGCGTGGATCAGGGCCTGCTTGTCGACGGCACCGACGTAGACCGTGCCGTTGTCCGTTATCAGGGCGTTGACCAGGCGGGTGCTGAACATCCGGCCGGAGCCGAACGACCCGCTGACCTTCTCGCCGAGGCTGTCCAGGAACTTCCCGGCGTCACCGGCGGCCTGGTCCTTGCCGGAGGGCAGTCCCGCGCCGGCGCCCTTGATCGTGGCGATGGACGTCCAGCCCTTGCCGAGGACGTTCAGCCCGCCGAAGTCCTTCCGCGGGTCCTTCACGTCCTTGCGGGCCCCGAAGTCCTTGAACTTCTTGCCGTGTTCGCGCTGCGCCGTCGCCCGCTGCTTGTCGCCGTCGACGACCTTGGCGCCCTTGGGCGGCGTGAAGGAGAAGAGGTCCGCGGCCGGCTTGGCGAAGTCGACGTTGGTGTAGCCGACGTCGATGGCGGCCGCGCCGCCGCTCTTCGGGGTCAGGGTGAACTTCAGCGGGACGCCGTTGGCGGCGTCCACCGCGACCCGGATCGACCCGACCGTCGAGGCGGCCTGCTTGGGCTTGATCAGCAGCTGGTAGGCGTCCCGTCCGGCGACCCTGGCGGTGCCGTCGACGGTGACCGAGGTGGTGTCGCCGGCCGCCTGGAGGACCTTCTTCGCCAGGTCCTGCGGAGTGGCGTTCTTCAGGTCGCCCGGGAGGCCCTCGGGGGCCCGCTTGTGGGTGCCGTGCCGGCCGGCGTCGGGTGCGGTGCTGTGCACCGCGGTGTTGCTGCCGCTGTCGTACGCCCAGACCTCGTTGCCGTTGTGGACGAGGCTGTACTCGGCGGCCTTGTCGACGATGGACACCCGCTGCTTCTCGGGGCCGTCGGCGGCGACGCGGAGCGTGTGCGCGCCGGACGCCAGCTCCATCAGCTTGCTCCGGGGCGACGCGGACGCGCCGTCGTCCTGGCCGTGCTCACCCTTCTCGCCGCCCTGGCCGCCGCCGAAGCCGCCGGCCGCCACACCGCCCGGCAGGGACGGCAGGCCGAGGTCCGTGCTGACCCGGACCGTGCCGGACAGCTGCTGGACGTCCGACTTGGCGACCTTGGCTATGAGGTCCTGGGCCGAGATCTTCGGCAGATCCGGGGAACCCGAGCCGGCGAATGCCGGGACCAGCCCGATCGTCGCCGCCGCCACCCCCGCCACCGCGACCGGTACGGCGTACCGCACCGCTTTCCGGCGCCTCGGGGACTGCCCCCCGTCCGCTTCGCCGGTGACCTCTGTCGGTTCGTACCGTGGCATCTGCCTACCTCCGTCGTCTGCGGCGGCCGCCGAGCTGTCCACTCGCCCTCCCCTGGGGCTCATTGTGGCCTGACCGCCGCGCTGTGGTGTTCTCCATCTCACCAATTCACGCGGCGGATCGCGTCAGCCCGCGGGTCCAACTCGTCCTACTGCTGAGGTATGACGCCCGGTCACCGCACGACGGGGCCCGTACGACCTGGGGTTGACCGAACCCTGAGGAGAAGGGGGGCGAACCCTTAGGGGGTGTCAGCCCGCCCGGTGGACCACCGCGTCGCAGAGGCCCTCCAGGGCCGCCTTGGACGTGCACGCCGGGAGCGGGGCCAGCGTCGCGCGGGCTTCCTCCGCGTAGCGGATGGTGTCCTGGCGGGCCTCTTCGAGCGCCGGGTGGGCGCGCAGCCCGGCGAGCGCCTCGGCGTGCCGGACGTCGTCGGTGAGGTCGCCGGCGAGCAGTTCGCACAGCGCCCGGTCCTCGGGCGTGCCGGCGTCGCTCTCGGCGCGGGCCCGCAGCCGCAGCACCGGCAGCGTCGGGATGCCCTCGCGGAGGTCCGTACCGGGCGTCTTGCCCGATTCGTGCGAGTCGCTGGCGATGTCCAGGACGTCGTCGGCCAGCTGGAAGGCGGTGCCCAGCCGCTCGCCGTACTGGGTGAGGATGTTGGCCGTGGACTCCTGGGCGCCCGACATCATGGCGCCGAAGCGGCAGGCGACGGCCACGAGCGAGCCGGTCTTGCCCGCGAGGACGTCGAGGTAGTGGTCGATGGGGTCACGCCCGTCGCGCGGTCCGGCGGTCTCCAGGATCTGGCCGGTCACCAGGCGCTCGAACGCCTCGGCCTGGATCCGGACGGCCTCCGGCCCGAGGTCGGCGAGGATGTGCGAGGCGCGGGCGAAGAGGAAGTCGCCGGTCAGCACCGCGACGGAGTTGCCCCAGCGGGCGTTGGCGCTGGCCACCCCGCGGCGCACTTCCGCCTCGTCCATCACGTCGTCGTGGTAGAGCGTCGCCAGATGCGTGAGCTCCACGACGACGGCGGAGGGCACCACGCCCGGGCTGTGGGGGTCACCGAATTGGGCGGCCAGCATCACCAGCAGCGGCCGGAACCGCTTGCCGCCCGCGCGCACGAGATGCTGCGCGGCTTCGGTGATGAACGGCACGTCGCTCTTGGTGGCCTCCAGCAGGCCCTCCTCGACAGCCGCCAACCCGGCCTGGACATCGGCCTCAAGAGCCTGGTCCCGCACGCTCAGCCCGAAGGGCCCGACGACGGTCACGAGGGGTACTCCTGTCTGCTGACGATCAAACTGAATGTCGATCTGTCGCTGTCTCCACCATTGGCCAGCGTATCCGGTCGCAGTTCGATCACCATGAGCGCCCGCCCCCCGAACCACCCGGGAAGCACAGCAACCCCCGACCCGACACCTTCTTGATCACCGTTGATCACGTTTTGGCGTGGCTTTGACATCGGAGCACCCACCCGGCGGAGGCCGACAGAACCCCGTAAACCCCAGCAGACACAGGGGTCACCGAGGAGCCGGATATCCACCCGGACCACACGTACTTCAGCCATCTTCATGACCCGCGCACCTCACCGGCGACGCGACGCCGCCGGCCTCCCACGGGCCGTCAGGCGTATGCCCGCGCCACCGCCCTGGCCAGCCGCGGCCCGGCGAAGGCCGTCCCGCACACGAAGCGCATCACCGGGCCGAACGACGCGGCGGCCGGCAGCCCCGTGAAGTACAGCCCCGGTACCGACGAGCCGAACCCGGCGTCCAGAAGAGGACCGCCGGCCCGCGCGACGATCCCGGTGCGCAGCCCCGGCCCGAGGAAGTCCAGCGCCGCCAGGTCCATCCGGTAGCCGGTCGCCGCCAGCACATGGTCCGCGGCCAGCTCACCCCCGTGCCCGTCGGCGCCGCGCAGCGCCAGTACGGGGCGGCCGTCGCGGACCGTGGCCCGTACGATCCGCCGCCCCTGCGTGACCTGCACCCGCCCGGTGAACCGGTCCCGGAGCCACCACGCGCCGAGCGGTCCGAGCACCCGCCGCACCAGGGCGCGCCGCACCGGCGGCGGCAGAAACCGGAACGCCCCGGCGTGGTGCGTCAGCGCGTACAGCGACCAGGCGTTGCCGAACGGCGAGGCGGGCCGCAGCCGCGGCTGGCGGTCCGGCGGCGCCCCGAAGCCCACCGCGGCCGGCCCGCGCGCCACGACCCGCACGGACGCCGCGCCCGCCTCGGCGAGCAGGACCGCGCTCTCCAGCGCCGACTGCCCGGCACCGACCACGACCACCTCCCGGCCGGCCAGCGCCGCCAGGTCGTGGTGCTGGGAGCTGTGCGAGACCGGGCCGGTGGCGGACGGCCCGTCCGGGACCGCGGCGGCCAGCCGGCGGGGCAGATGCGCCAGTCCGCTCAGCCCGGTGGCGACGACCACGGCCCGGGCGCCCACCTGGTCACCGCTGTCCAGCTTGAGCTCGAAACCGTCCGCCCGCCTGTCCACCGACACCACCCGGACCTGCTCCACATCGGGCAGCAGCCGCCGCTGCACCCACCGCCCGTACCGCACGAACGTCTCGACGGGCAGGAGGTCCCAGTCCGACTCGTACCGCGGCTCGCCCGCCGCGGCGCAGTAATCGGCGAGGGTGTGGCCCTCCAGGGGGACGTCGATGCCGGACGCCGCGGGCGTCGATTTCAGCAGCATGCCCGCGGGCATCTGCTCCTGCCAGCTGGCCATCGGGCGGCCGAAGACCCGCACCGGCACGCCCTGCGCCCGCAGATGGGTCGCCGTCGACAGGCCGTAGGGACCGGCCCCGATGACCGCTACCGGAGTGCTCACTGCGGTTCCTCCCCTTGCCTCGGTGGTGCCTCGTACCCAGGTGGTGCCTCGTGCTTCGGGGGTGGCTGGTCCTTCGGGGGTGGCGCCTCGCGCTCCAGGGGCGGGGTGGTGGCCGCCCGGCGGGCCGCCCGGTGCAGCTGCCACAGATGCCGGGCACCCGGCACGGCGGACCGCGCCAGCATGGTGAGGAACGGCAGCGGATCGTCGGCGGCGAACCACGCCGTCTCGGTCCCGCGCCGGCGCGCCGGTACGTGGGGCCCACGGCCACCGCCCCGCCCGTAGGCGAGACGGGCCGGCAGATCGACGTTCTCGACGACGAAGCGGCGCCCCGCCCGCTGGACGCCCCCGGGAACGGCGCGCCCCGTGAGGTGCAGATGCTGGGCGCGGACGACATCGACGCCCGCCGTGGTTTCGAACAGCCGGAACTGCGCGCCCATACGGGGGTTGAAGTCCAGCAGCTTGTACCGGCCGTCGCGCCGGTCGAACCGCCAGTCCAGGTCGGCGGTCCCGGCGAACCCGATCCGGCGCGCGAAATGCGCGGCCTGCCGCGCCAGTTCGGGATTGTCGACCACCCACGCGCAGGCCGTCATGCCCGCGTGCGGCGGCCACGAGCGCACCTTGACCCCGGTGAACAGTGTCAGCGGCGTGCCGTCCGCCGCGAAGCAGGCGTGCACGATCCAGTCCTCGGCCTGCTCCCGCGGCAGGTACTCCTGCAGGACCACGGCGGGCCGCGGGCCCCAGTCCCGGGCCAGATCGAGCAGGTGCTCCGGCCCCGCGATCCGGGTGGTGCCGGCGACCGCGGGCCGGCTGCGCCGGACGAAGGCCTCCCGGTTCTTCGCCACCACGGGGAAGCGCGCCCGCCCGGCGTACGCCTCGACGTCCGCGTACGAGGCGGGGAAGACGGCGGCCGGTGACGGGACGCCGTGCGCGGCGCACAGTTCGTGCAGCCCCTGTTTGCTGGCCAGCCGCCGCGGCAGGCCGGGTGCCGGGCGGGGGAACAGAAACGATCCGGCGAGCGCTTCGGCGTGCTCGGCGATCAGCACCGCCGCCTCGTCGTCGGTGGGCAGCAGCACCGCCGGCCGGCCGATCCGGCGCCCGATCCGCAGCAGCCCGGCGACCAGCCGCTCCGGCTCCTCGCGGCCCGTGGTCGGCCAGACGAAACGGCCGCACAGATAGCGGGAGGCCGCGGCGGGCGTGAAACGGTCCTCCGTCACCGCGTACATGGGGACGCCCAGCCGCCCCAGGCTGCGGATGGCACCCACACCGCCGTGATGCAGGGGGTACGCCCCGATCTTCACGATCAGGCCCGGAACGCTCCGGTCGACCGCGAGCCGTGCGCCACTGCGAGCCACGTGTCCCCCTTCGGAACGGTCCCGCCCCGGCCCGTGCCAGCACAGGAAGCTAGGCCCGAATTGCGCAGTGCGGCAAGGCTTTTCAGGACATTGCCAGGACTTGGGGCGTGCGGCATCGAGTGCCCGCCCGCCGCCCCGCCTCACCGCACGCCGTTCACTCCCCTGCCGCCCCGACGCGCCGCGCCTCCCCGCCGTCCCGCCCCGCCTTGTCGCCCTCCCCTCCCGACTCGGGCCGGCCCCGCGCCCCCGCCGTCGCCCTCCCCGCGCCGTCCGCCGTCCCGGCATGCCCGCGGGGCCGTCCGAGGGGCTTCCGGAGCCGTCCGCGGGCCGGTTCCCGTCCCGCCGTTCACCGCGCCGACCACGCCTTTCGGAAGTTATCCACAGGCTCCTTCGCCGCGACGCCCCCGGCCGTACTCTGATCACCGAGCCACCGGCCCGGGGCCCCTCGCCCCGGCCGGCCCGGCCGCTCACCGGCGACGACGAACGCGAGGAGCTGTCCATGCCCGAGCAGAGCCCGTTCGACCTGGCGGAAGGCGACCCCTTCGGCCCGCACAACCTCCCCTACGGCGTCTTCAGCACCACCGACGCACCCGGACAACACCGGATCGGCGTCCGCTACGGCAGTCACGTCCTCGACCTGAGCGCACTGCCCAGCGCCCTGCCCGCGGCCATCCACCCGCACGCCGAGCTGCTCACCGCACCCACCCTCAACCCGCTGCTGGCGGCCGGCCGGCCCGTATGGCAGCAGATCCGCGCGGCTGTCCACAGCGCGGTCACCGACCCCGCGCACCGCGACGAGGTCGCCCCGCTGCTCCACCCGCTCGCCGAGGTCACCCTGCACCTCCCCTTCGAGGTCGCCGACTACGTCGACTTCTACTCCAGCGAGCACCACGCCACGAACGTCGGCCGGATCTTCCGCCCCAACGGCGCGGTCCTGCCGCCCAACTGGAAGCATCTGCCGATCGGTTACCACGGCCGCGCGGGCACCGTCGTCGCCACCGGCACCCCGGTCGTCCGGCCCAACGGGCAGCGCAAGACCGCCACGGACGACGCCCCCGTCTTCGGCCCGTCCACCCGCCTCGACATCGAGGCCGAGATCGGCTTCGTCGTCGGCACCCCCTCCGCCCTCCACGAACCCGTCGGCCTCGACACCTTCCGCGACCACGTCTTCGGCGTCTGCCTCGTCAACGACTGGTCCGCCCGCGACATCCAGGCCTGGGAGTACGTGCCGCTCGGCCCGTTCCTGGGCAAGTCCTTCGCCACCTCCGTCTCCGCCTGGATCACCCCGCTCGACGCCCTCGACCACGCCCGTACGCCCCCGCCCACCCGCGACCACCCGCTGCTGCCCTACCTCGACGACGCAGGCCTGGAACCGGGCGGCATCGACATCCATATCGAGGTGCGGATCAACGACGAGACGATCTCCCGCCCGCCCTTCTCCGCCATGTACTGGACCGCCGCGCAGCAGCTGGCCCATATGACCGTCAACGGCGCCTCGCTGCGCACCGGTGATCTGTTCGCCTCCGGCACGGTCTCCGGCCCGGAACCCGACCAGCTCGGCTGCCTGCTCGAACTCACCCAGGGCAAGGGCCCCTACCTCCAGGACGGCGACGAGGTCACCCTCACCGCCTGGGCACCCGGCCCGGACGGGGCCCGGATCGGTCTGGGCGAGGTCACCGGCCGCATCCTGCCCGCACCCACGGTCCCGGCCCGTGACGCGACATGACCGGCACCCCGCTCAGCCTCCCCGAGGAACTGCTCCTCCTGGGCCTCGACCCGGTGCGCGGCCGCCCCCTGACCAACCCGAAGTACCTGCACTACGGGCTGGCCGGCGCGGCCCTGGCGGACCTGGAGGCGGCCGGGCGGATCACCGTGGAGCGCGGCGACCGGATCACGGTGATCAATCCGCTGCCGCTCGGCAACGCGATAGGGGACGGCGCGCTGGCGGCACTGCCCGCCCCGACCAAGGGCGGCAAGGGCGTCAAGGCGCACCGCTGGGTCCACGGCGCCGGCCGGCCCCTGCAGGAGCTGTGCCTGCGCGTGCTGGAGAAGCGCGGCGCACTGCGCAGAGAGACCCACCGGGCGCTGGGCCTGTTCCCGTACGAACGGTTCCCCGTGGGGCCGGTGGACCTCAGCGGGCCGGCCCGGGCCCGCTTCACGGCAGCCGTCGAGGCCGGGCTGCCCGGGTGGCGTGATCGGCTGCTGGCCGCGCAGGTGGCGGCCTGCGACCTGGACGCCAGGCTCCTGCCCGGCGCAGCCGGACGCCCGCACCGGCGCGCCCTGCGCGGCCTGGTCAAGGAGTGCTGGACGTCCCGCGCCGTCCACCACGCCGTACAGCAGGACAAGAGCGCGGCGGGGGGTTAGGGGGTGGGGGC
>NZ_JAZBJP010000029.1:0-104354 GCF_036352915.1 Streptomyces bugieae | reverse complement strand
TCACGGGAGGGGACGGGCCGGAGGGGCCGGTTGTGTGGACGTAAAGCGTCAGCAGTCCACACAACCGGCCCCGGAGGCCCGTCACCGCACCCAACAACCACCTGGCCCGCCGCAGGCGCAACGGCGAGACGACCCGCGGCGGGACAGCCAGGTACGTGGGAGGCGCCGCAAAGCGCAACGGCGGGACAGACGGCTACGTACGGGGCACCGCAAAGCGCCACACCCGGAGCCCCGACGCCGGAGCGGCCAAGGCCGCGGAGGCGACCGTGCGGGGGCCGGTGGGGAGATCGCGGACGTAGGCGATGCCGCCGGGGTGGGCCGGGGACGCCGGGATGACGACCTTGCCGTCGCGCGCCTCGCTCAGCGCGTCGATCTCGTCGGCGAGGGCCAGCCCACCCCGGCCGGTCAGCCGCAGGGCCGCCTCCTTGCGGGTCCACAGCTGGGCCAGCCGGTGGGCCCGCCGGTCCTCCGGGGCCTCCTGGACGTAGCGGCGCTCCAACGGGGTGAAGGGCAGCAGCAGTTCGCCGACCGGACCGCGCGGCACGGTGTGGACCGAGAGTGCCACCGGCAGGTCCCTGGTCACGGCGAGGAACTGGCGGCCGGGGTCGGCGGCGACGCCGAGGCAGAGACGCGCGCCCGGAGGCCAGCCGGCCGCGGGCGGGGGTGCGGCGGAGACCGGGCGGCCGAACCCGTCGTGGGTCACCGGAATATCCCGCGGAGAACACTGGAGTAACCGGCCGAGGAATTCCGTCAAACAGGCGGTCTGGCGAATGTCTGCGCCTTCGGGCGAGAATATGTGTAATGCACCGTCGGCTAATTCGTCGGCGCGATCCGGGTGCCAAAACCCCTCGTCACAAGGCGTGTTGGACGTGCCGCCGGGGTCGGCATGACTGAGCGAATGGCCGCTCGGGTGCGCGTCACAGAAAGGCTCGTCCCCCCGCATAGATCCCCTCGCACCATGTCTCCTTTCTGCGGATGGTCAACATCCGAGAAAGCAGTGCACTGAGTCGATTTGATTTACCGTTCGGAGATCCTCAAGGTAACCCTGGTCTATGCCTGCGTCAACAAGCGACGACCGAAAATCAACTCTGGTTTACTCACGGGCATTACCAAATTTCGCCAAGTTGTGCCCGAGGGTCGTGTCGGACGCTCTTCGTCCCGGTCCGTCCGGGACGCCGCCGGTCGGCTCGCGCAGGCCTTGGACCTGCAGGGAAGTCACAACTTCCGTGCGGTGATCGCCAGTTGGCGCACCTGACCAATATTCACATTGACCATCGCTCGGTGCGACAGCGGCGCGCTCCTGCCGGACGGGACCACACGCGGCAGGAGCGCGCGCCGGCCGGGGGGACCCGCGTGGCGTACGCGTTCCCGGGCGGGGCTCAGGACGCCAGCTGCTTCTCGACCCGGAGCACAATGTCCAAAACTCTACGCATGTCCTTCATCTCCTCTTCGGGCAGTGCGATCCCGAAACGCTCCTCGGCGACCACGATCACCTCGGCCATGGCGAGGGAGTCCACGTCCAACTCCTCGACCAGGGACTTCTCTTCGGTCACCTCGGCCGGCACGACACCGGCCACCTCGTGCAGGATCTCGGCGAGCTCGGCAACGATCTCTTCTCGGGTCGGAACGGTCATGACGATCACCTCTCTGTCGGACACGGACGGGAACAGGGGCCCACGGCCGGATGTGCGGCCGGACGGGTGCCGGGCGTACGACACGCGTACGGCCGGGTGGGTGGCCGGGCGTACGGCCGAAGGCGCGGCGCCACGCTGCCGCCCACGCGAGGTGGCGGAGTGCGGCGGACGCCGGCGCGCTTACGTGACACAAGAGTCACTGTTTTGACTATGCTTGACTATTCTAGTCAACTGGAGGTCGGATAGGTTGTCAATGACGACCTATCAAGACCAAGGCCGGACATTGGCGTTGAGTTTTGTCCGGTGACTCTGGAGTCGATGACGAGTCAGACGGAGGCACCGCATGAGCGGTCTGCTCAACGGAAAACAGCTGGTGATCACCGGGGTGATCACCGAAAGCTCGATCGCCTACGCGGTGGCCCGGCTCGCCCAGGAAGAGGGCGCCAAGATCGTCCTCACCGCGTACGGGCGGCCGAGCCTGGTGGCCCGGCTCGCCCGGCGGCTGCCGGAGGAACCTCCCGTCGTGGAGCTGGACGTCACCGACGAGGCGCAGCTCAGCACGCTGGCCGACCGGGTCGGCGCCCACCTGGACGGGCTCGACGGCGTGCTGCACTCGGTCGCCCACGCCCCCGCCACCTGCCTGGACGGCGGCTTCCTGACCGCCCCGTGGCGCGATGTGTCCGCCGCGCTGCACACCTCCACGTACTCCCTGGTGGCACTCACCATGGCCTGCCGGCCACTCCTGCGACCGGGCGCCTCCGTCGTCGGCGTGGACTTCGACGCCTCGCGGGCCTGGCCCGGCTACGACTGGATGGGCGTCGCCAAGGCGGGGCTCGAAGCCTGTTCCCGCTATCTGGCACGGGACCTCGGCGGCCACGGCATCCGCGCCAACCTCGTCGCGGCCGGCCCGCTGCGCACCCTGGCCGCCCGGGGCATCGGCGGCGACGGCCCGTCCTTCGAGAAGGACTGGTCGGCGCGGGCCCCGCTGGGCTGGGACCCGCAGGACGCGGAACCGGTGGCCCGTACCTGCCTGGCCCTGCTCTCGGACTGGCTGCCCGCCACCACCGGCGAGATCGTCCACGCGGACGGCGGCCACCACATGATCGGCGACTGACGCACGATGACGGGCAGAGCGACCCCCGGCCCCACCGGCCCTCCGGCGCCCGGTACCGGCACCGGCACCGATGTCCTCCGCTGCGGCCCGTACGTCCTCGACCGGGCGCGGATCGCCGGGTTCGCCGCCGCGGTCGGTGACCCGCACCCCGCCTACACGGATCCGGTCGCCGCCCGCGCTCTCGGCCACCCCGACACCCTCGCCCCGCCCACCTACCTCGTCACCCTCGCGGCGCACGCCGAGGACCAACTGCTGCGCGCCCGGCCGGACCTGCCCGGCCTCGACGGTGCCGTGCACCGGGCCCAGAGCCTGCGGCACGCCCGCCCCGCGCACGCCGGCGACGTCCTCCACGCGACCGTCCGCCTCGCCGACGTCGCGCACCTCGCCGGCCGCCGGCTCCTCACCCTCGACTGCGCCTTCCACGACGCGGACGGCCTGTGGGTGGCCACCACCACCTCCACCCTGCTGTGCCGCCCCCTCGACCCCACGGGATCGGAGCACCCATGACCGACACCATCGCCCCTCCGGTCGCCGCCGCCCGGCTCGTCGACGGCACCGCGACCCCGCGCGGCGGCACCCCGCCCGACGCCACCGGCGCCCTCGACGGACCGGCGCTCGGCCGCCGGTTGGCGGCCATCGCGCAGGCCCTGCACGGGCTCGGCATCCGCGCCGGCGACCGGGTCCTGGTCCAGGGCGACAACAGCATCGACTACGTCGTGACGCTGCTGGCCCTGATGCGGCTGGACACCTCACTCGTCCCGCTCGACCACCGGCTCTCCGCCGGTGACGCCGCCGCGGCCGCCCGCCAGGCCCGGGTCCGCTGGCTCGTCACCGCCGCGGACCCCACCACCGGCTTCCCCGGCGTCCCCGACCACCGCATCGTCCACTACCCGCACCTCACCCCCGTTCCCTCCTCCGCATCCACATCCTCACCAGCGCCTTTGGCCGCCGGGGCCGACCCCCTCGACGCCTGGTTCCGCCGGTCCGACGCGCTCGTCCTGTGGTCCTCGGGCACCACGGGACGCCCGAAGGGCATCGTCAAACCCGGCCACGCCGTCCTCGACAACTCGCTGCGCACCATCCGGGCCATGGGCTACCGCGCGGACGACGTCCTCGCACCGCTGCTGCCCTTCTCGCACCAGTACGGGCTCTCCGTCATCCTGCTGTGGTGGCTGGCCCGTTGCACCCTGCTGGTCACCCCCTACCAGCGGCTCGACGCGGCGGTCGGCCAGGCCGCCGCGCACGGCGCCACCGCCGTGGACGCCGCACCGTCCACCTACCACTCGCTGCTCGGCGTCGTCCGCCGCCGCCCGGAAGTACGCGCCGGTCTCGCCGGCGTCCGCGTCTGGGGCGTGGGCGGCGCGCCCCTGCCGGCCCCCCTGGCCGAGTCCTTCCGCACGACAATGGGCCGCCCGTTGCTGGACGGCTACGGCCTGACGGAACTCGGCAACGTCGCACTGGCCACGCCGGACTCACCGCACGGCTGCGGGCGCCCCCTGCCCGGCGTGCGGCTGCGCGTGGTGCGCCCGGACGGCACCGTTGCCGCGCCCGGCGAACTCGGCGGCATCGAGGTGCGCTCCCCCGGGCTGATGGCCGGCTACCTCCGCGAGGACGGCTCACTTGGTCCCGTCGACCAGGACGCCTGGTACCCGACGGCCGATCTCGGCAGCGTCGACGCCGACGGCACGGTGCGGGTGGTGGGCCGCAATCAGGCCGTGCACCGGCTGGGCTTCACGCTCTATCCCGAGAGCCTGGAGCGCCGTGCCGAGGCCTGCGGCCGCCCGGTCAAGGTCCTGGCGGTGGAAGACCAACGCCGCGGCAGCGCACTGCACTTCGTCGTCGCGGACCCGGAGGGCGATGCTCCGCTCACCTGGCGCCGGCGCCTGGCCGAGCACCTCGCGGAGTACGAACAGCCCAACGTGGTCCATGTCGTCGACCACTTCCCCCTCACCGCCAACGGAAAGCCGGACGCGCGCGCGTTGCGTGCTCAGCTGGGATTGGGGTCCTGAAGGGGACGAACTCTCAAGTCTTTTGGTGTTGTTCAGCCAGGGATTCAGCTAGGGATTCGGCTAGGGATTCAGCTAGCGATGGTGCGCTTCACGTCGTGTGATGGCGAGGTGTCCGCGTCTCGCCGTCTGGTCTGCGTCTCGTCTTGCCTGCGTCTCGTCGTCGGGTCTGCGTCCCGTCTCGTCGGCGCGGAGCTGTCACGCGCCGTCCCGCCCATGTCAGGGCCGGCGGGCCTGGCCAGTGGAAATGCTCGCGCGGAACTGCCGCTGCCCGGCTCAGACCGTACGGGCGGGGTGCGCACGGCGACGGGCGGCCGGGATGGCCGCGGGACGCGGGTTCACGCTGCCGGCGGTCTGCGGGGCGGCCCCGGCGGAGGCGGTGGGCAGCGGCTCGGTGCCACGGATGCAGCGGCTGCGCAGACCGGGCGAGGCCCCGTGCGCCTCGGCGTGGATGCGCTGCTTGATGGTGGGCGGCAGCTCGGGCCGGGCGAGCATCGGCCGGGCGGGCGCGGCCTGGCCGTACCGCGTCACCGTGCGCGGAGCCGGCACCGTGGGTCCCTCGACGACCGGTGTCTCCAGGGCGGGCGTCTTTGCCGCGGGTGTCGGGGCAGCCGGTGCCGCCGCGACGGGTGTCCCTGGTGTAGGGGTATCCGCGTCCGGGCCGTCCGCGCCCCGCGGCTCGGTGCCCGCGTCCGCGTTGCCCAGCGTCCGCTCGTAGAGCGCGGCCTCCCGGCGCGCCGCCGACGCCGGCGCGGAGACACCCAGCGATGCCAGCAGCTTGCCGAGCACGGCAAGGCACATCGCCCAGAACGTCATGACCTTGTTCGCAGCCATGGCTCCTCACTTCCGATCAGGATCTCCCGAGAGATCCGCTTGCTTCCCTCTGTACTTCGGTTGGACTGCCTCAGTTGCAGCGTTCCGCTCGCATCGCTTACGTTGCGCCGCTTCTGTTGCGTTTTCTTATGATGAGTACGCAATGAGAGGATTTACGGACCGACGCCCCCGGGTCGGCGTTCTTCCGATGAACACCACCCGTACGCAGTAGCCACCGCGGGTGCGCGCCGCGGATTCCCGGGTTATGGCGGGTCGCGGGCAGGCCGGGGGCGGGGAGCCCGCAGGCCGAAGGGGGGAGCCCGCGGACCGGAGGGGGCCGGGATTCGGCCCGGGATTCAGGCCGGGATTCAGGCCGGGGTGACCGGGTGCGGCGCTCCCGTGCGGGCCATCTCCGCCATCATGCGGACGGCCTCGGGCTCGGGGGTGGCCGGCGGGATGATCTGCAGGTCCCAGCGGCCGTTGCCGGTGGAGACCAGGCAGAGGGTGTCCGGCCCGTGGTGGCCGGTGGTGCGGCGCAGGCGGACGACGTGGCCGTCGACGATGATCCGGGCCGGCAGGGCGGGCCAGGCGTCGCCGTTCACGGTGGCGTGGGTGATCCGCGGCCAGTCGAAGGGCAACGCCATCAGCAACGCGGGGAGTTCGGCCAGCAGATCGGTCGCATGCGGCCACCAGATCCCGTCGATGCGCCGGACCGTCTCGCTGTGCGGGGCGATGGCGACCCGGGCGACGGGCGGCGGGGCGTGGTGCTGCCCGGCGGTCGTCACAGGTCGCCGCCCGTCTTGCCGGAGGGCGGCGGGGTGGGTGGCGGTGGGCCGGCCAGGGGGCCCTGGTGGGAGGCGTCGCGCGGGCGCCTGCGGATCCGCTGCCGCATCGACTGCTTCCAGTCCGCGTACCGGTGGGTGGACATCCGTCCGATCTGCTGGGCATTCAGCCGGGCGAGGAACAGCGCCCCCAGCGCGATCAGCGCCAGCAGCACGACCACGGTCAACAGAGTCTGCATGGTGCTCACCTCACTCGGGCGAACCGCGGCAGATCGGTGGACGGCGGACGGTCTGTGCGCGGCAGACGGTCGGTGGATCGCGGCCGATCCTGGTGCGCCCGGTGTTGTGGGTCCCCGAGTCCCTTGGTGCTTTTACGGTACCCCGCACGGGCCCGGCGCATCCCTCCTCAGCAGGTGAAAGGCCCTGTGCGCTCGGTAATCGGGCCGGAGGAACTCGATCTTCGACCCCAGGAATCCGACCTCTCGCGGGACCTCGGGGCAGGCGGGCGCCGGACCTCCCCCTCCGCCCTCCCGGACCTCCCCGCGCCCGTCTCCGCACCTCAGGCGCCGACGGGTGCCGGCGTCTAAGATGCCCGTCGTCCCGGCCGGCGGGACACCCCGCGCGATGGGAGGCGACGGCATGGGCCAGAAGCCCTTCGGGACGGCGCCGGACGCCGGGGGAGCCGGCCGCCGGCGCGGGCAGGGCCAGCTGGAGTCCCAGGTGCTGGCCGCGCTGCACCACGCACCGGGGCCGGTCACCGCCGCCTGGGTGCAGGAGCGGCTCGGCGGCGACCTCGCGTACACGACCGTGATGACGATCCTGTCGCGGCTGCACGCCAAGCAGGCCGTCACCCGCGAACGCTCCGGGCGGGCCTACGTGTGGACCCCGGCCGCCGACGAGGCCGGGCTCGCGGCGCTGCGGATGCGCCGGGTCCTGGACGGCGAACCGGACCGGGACGCGGTCCTCACCAGCTTCGTCTCCGCCCTCTCGCCCCACGACGAGCAATTGCTGCGCACCCTCCTCGACCGCGCCGCGGACGACTCCTCCGACGAGGACGGGACGGACATTCCGCAGGGGACCGCCCACCCGGACGAAGCCCGCGGAGCCTGACCGGTGGGCGTCTTCGTGTTCCTGCCGCTGGTCCTGCCGCTCACCGCGCTGCCGATCGCCCGGCTCGCGGAGCAGCACCTCCACCCGCGCGCCAGCACCCGTCTGCTGAGCCTGCTCGCCGCCGTCCTCGGGCTGTGCAGCACGCTCTGCCTGGGGCTGCTGATGGTCGTCGGCACGGCCCAGCTGCCCGGCAACCCGCTGCCCGACGGCTGGTCGGACCCCGAGGTGCGGGCCGCCGTCCCGTACGCCGAGGTCGCCGGCGCCGCCGCGATCCCGCTGCTGGCCGCCGCGCTCACCGGCTGCGGCACCGCGCTGCTGCGGCACCGGCGGATCCGGGACCGTACGCACCGCGCGCTGGACGGGCTGCCGGCCGGCGCCGACCCGGCGGTGCTGCCCGACGACGAGCCGTACGCCTATGCCGTGCCCGGCACCGCCGGCCGCCCCGGCCGGATCGCGGTCTCCCGGGGCATGCTGCGCAGCCTGGACGAGGACGAGCGGCGCGCCCTGTTCGCGCACGAGCGTGCCCACCTCGCCTGCCGGCACCACCGCTACCTGCTCGCCGTGCGCCTCGCCGGCTGCGTCAACCCGCTGCTGCTGCCGCTGCGTTCCGCGGTCGCCTTCGCCGCCGAGCGCTGGGCGGACGAGGAGGCCGCGCGGGAGGTCGGCGACCGGCGGCTGACCGCCCGGGCGGTGGGCAAGGCGGCGCTGGTCACCCGCGCCGCGCCGGCTCCGGGGACGGCGCACTTCGCGGCCCCCGAACCGGGTCCGGTGCCGCGCCGGGTGGCCGCGCTGCTCGGTCCCGTGCCGCCGGCCCGGCACTGGCCCCCGGCGCTGACCCGGGCCGGCCTCGCCGCGCTGGTGGCGGCCGCGGGCACCGCGGCCTCCGCGCTCTCCGCGCTCAACGCGGCGGTGGCGCTGTTCCTCGTCCTGAAGGCGGCGACACCGCTCTGAGGGACGACCGTTCACGGGGACGCCGCTCCGAGCGACCGGAGCCCCGCGGGGAGCCGTCGGGGTCCGTTGTGCCGTTCCGGGGGCGGCGGGCCCGCACGGCGGGCACACTGTTCGGATCTGGTCCGGCGCCGCTCCCGTCCCCCTCGTCGACGTTCTTCTACACCCATGTAGAACTTGCCGGTAGAGTTGCCCGCACACATGCGCAACGGGCGTGTCCGGAGGGGGAGATGGCGACGAGGTGCGGACTCCTGAGCCGGGACTGCCCGCCTCCAGAGGCGGAGGTGCGATGGGTCTACCAGCCGGTGGAGGTCCAATACCCGGACGACACCTGGGTCTTGGGCCGGATCAGCGGCTGGTGGACGGACGCCGCGGGCGAGGTGTGGTGCCGGCTGCGTACGCTGCCCGGCGGCGACGGCCCCCGCTGGTGCCACTACGACCCGGAATCCGTCCGGCTGTTGCCCAGCGCGGGCATCTGACCGACCGCCCCCGCACCGGCCCGTCCGGCCGGTGCCGCCGTCACCCTCCCGGCCACCCCGGCCCGCGACTTTGGCGTCCCGTGCAACCTTCGGGGCGCCCGAACCATCTGCTTCAGCAGACCGGCGCACTCCTCGTACCGAGTGCGCCCGGCACGAGCAGTTCGACCAGCACCACCCCCCGACCAGCAGAACCAGCAGCAGGACCGGCAGGAGCGGCCTTCCCGGCAGGAACGGCTTCCCGGCGGGTCCGGCGCGATCAGAAGAGCCAGAAGGGCCATCCGCGTGCATGACAGGCAGCCGCACCAGCAGACGGCCCCCTGGGACGACGACGCGACCACCGACGCCACGCCCCACGCCTCCCCCGACGGGCCCGGACGCCGGTCCGGCGGCTCCCGCAGGGCGAACCGGGCGAAGCAGTCGGGCCGGAGGAGCGCGTCAGGAGGGAAGGTCCGGATGACCCGACGCGGCCGAATCGTGGCCTGGACCGGCGGGGTGCTCGGCGTCCTGGTGCTCGGCACGGCCGGGGTCGGGGCGTGGGTCTACCAGCACCTGGACAGCAACATCCACGGCGTGGACATCGGCATCGACGGCAAGCGGCCGGTCAACCTCAGCCCCGGCTCCAAGAACATCCTGGTCGTCGGGTCCGACAGCCGGGCCGGCGCCAACGCCAAATACGGCAAGGGCCTGACCACCATGCAGTCGGACACCCTGATGGTGCTGCACATCGCGGCCAACCATAAGTGGGCCACCGCGGTGTCTTTCCCCCGTGACTCATGGGTGCAGATCCCCGCCTGCACCCGCGGCAACGGCTCGAAGTCGTCCCCGCACCACTTCAAGATCAACGAGGCGTTCTCGATCGGCGGTGACTCCGGCAGCGTCACCAAGGCCGCGGCCTGCACCATCAAGACCGTCGAGAAGAACACCGGACTGCGGATCGACCACTTCACCTCGATCGACTTCCAGGGCTTCAAGGGGATGGTCAACGCGCTCGGCGGCATCGAGGTCTGCCCCAAGCACGCCATCCACGACAAGAAGGCCCACCTGGACATGGACGCCGGCTGCCAGAACGTCCAGGACGAGAAGGCGCTCGGCTACGTCCGCACCCGCTACAGCGTCGGCGACGGCTCCGACCTCGGCCGTATCGGCCGCCAGCAGGAGTTCATGAAGGCGCTGGCCGCGAAGGCGCAGTCCAAGCTGACCAGCCCGGGCGACCTCTACGGCTTCCTGGACTCGGCGACCAAGTCCCTCACCACCGACAAGGAGCTGGCCGGCCTCAAGCCGCTCTACGACCTGGCCTCGACGGTCAAGGACATCCCCTCCGACCGCCTCACCTTCCTGACCGTGCCCAACTACTACCGCGAGGCCGACGTCCCCACCGACCACGCCAATGTGATCTGGCAGTACCCGCAGGCCGGGCAGTTGTTCAGCGACCTCGCCCACGACCGCGAGATCGGCGCGGCCGGCAAGGCGAAGTTCGCCGAGGCCGCCAAGAGCCCGATGACCGCCCGCTCCGTGCGGGTACGCGTCCTCAACGGCACCGGCACCTCCGGCCAGGCCGCCACCGCCGCCGAACAGCTGCGGCGGCTCGGCTTCACGGTCATCGGCACCGGCAACGCCCCGGCGACGGACAAGACCACGCTCACCTACTCCGGCTCCCTCAAGCCGCAGAGCGAGATCCTCGCCGCCCGCCTCCCGGGCCTGAAGCCGACCCAGGCCGCCGACGCGACACCGGACGCGGTGACGCTCACCATCGGCCCGGACTTCACGGCGCTGATGGGCGGCTAGCCACGCGGCGGGGGCCACGGTGGGTGGCGCGGCGGCCGACCAGCCACGCCGCCACGGCCCCGGTCAGCACCCCGGCCGTGTGCCGGCCGATCGCCCGGTGGACGAGCAGCGCGGCGACGACGAGCAGGAGGGTGAGCGCCGCCATCACGGCGCGGTGCGTGGCGGAGGGCATACCGGCGCACCCTACGGCGCGCACGGCACACCGTGCCAGAGCAGCACGGTGTGCCCGAGCCGCGCGGTGCGCGCCCGAGCCCCGTGTTTTCCGTGCGCCTCAGCCCCGCGTGCTCCTCACGCCTGCAGCCGCTCCACCGGCCGGGCGGTGTGCACCTCGATGTCGTGCGCCGCCCGCTGCAGCAGCTGGTGGCTGAGGTCCGACATCGCCCGGGCCACGGCCAACTCGTCGCCGATGGCCGGGACGTTCTCGTCCGCGGGATTGCAGCGCGCCGAGCCCTGGCCGACCATCTGGCCGCCTTCCTTGCCGCGCAGCCTGGCCTCCGCCCGGACCTCGCTGCCGGTCTCGGTGATGCTGATCTCGGTGTTCCATGTCTTCGTGGCAGTCACCGGAAGCCTCCTCATCCGCCCGTACGCAGCACATGAACCGCCCCCACGAAAATCGTCGCACCGGGGCCCGCGGGTCGCACCTGCAGTTTTCTGCACCCCGACCCTCGGGTTTTCCCCATGGTGCGCGCCCTCGCCGCCGCCTTAACGTTTTTCCTCGCGGCCGTCCGGCGGCCCGCCTCTTTCGACCGCTTCCGCCCACCAACTGCCGTTCGCACCGGGGGACTTGATGCCGCACCGCCACCACGACCGCACCCGCCTCCCCCGCCGCACCCTCGCGGCCGCCGCGGCGGCCGTCGTCGGGGTGTGCGGCATCGCCGCCTGCGGGCTGCTGCCCGGGAAGACGTTCGAGGACGACGCCGTGGTGTCGAAGAGGATCACGGCCGTCCGCCTGGACACCCACTCGGGCGGCGTCACGGTCCGCGGCGGCAAGAACGGCGACGCGGTGTCGCTGCACCGCTCGGTGGAGTACCACGGTGACCGCCCACAAGGGGCGACGCACCGGGTCGAGGACGGGGTGCTGGTGCTCGGCGGCTGCGGCGACGAGTGCTCGGTGACGTACACGATCGACCTCACCCCGGCCCGGCCGCAGCACGTCCGGGCGAAGACCTCCAACGGCTCGGTCACCGTACGGATGCCGAAGGGCAGCTACGACATCTCCGCGGACACCAGCAACGGCGCGAAACACATCGGCCTGGCCGACGACCCCGAGGGCCGCTACCGGCTGATCCTGAGCACCTCGAACGGGGACATCACCGCGAAGGCGGCGTGACCGGCCGGTGCCCCGGCCGGTCACCGGGCACTACTCCTCGCCCTCCAGCTCGCCCTCGGTCTCCAGGAAGACGTCGCGCAGCGCGGCCAGGGTCTCCGCGTCCGGCTTCTCCCACATGCCGCGGGACTCGGCCTCCAGGAGGCGTTCGGCGATGCCGTGCAGGGCCCAGGGGTTGGCGTCCTGGAGGAAGGCGCGGTTCTCGGGGTCGAGGACGTAGGTCTGGGCGAGCTTGTCGTACATCCAGTCGGCGACCACGCCCGTGGTGGCGTCGTAGCCGAAGAGGTAGTCCACGGTGGCGGCGAGTTCGAAGGCGCCCTTGTAGCCGTGGCGGCGCATCGCCTCGATCCAGCGGGGGTTGACGACCCGGGCGCGGAAGACCCGGGAGGTCTCCTCGACCAGCGAGCGGGTGCGGACGGTCTCCGGGCGGGTGGAGTCGCCGATGTAGGCGGCCGGGGCCCGGCCGCCGCGCAGCGCCTTCACCGTCGCCACCATGCCGCCGTGGTACTGGAAGTAGTCGTCGGAGTCGGCGATGTCGTGTTCGCGGGTGTCGGTGTTCTTGGCGGCGACCGCGATCCGCTTGTACGCGGCCTCCATCTCGTCCCGGGCCGGGCGGCCTTCGAGGCCGCGGCCGTACGCGTAGCCGCCCCAGACGGTGTAGACCTCGGCGAGGTCGGCGTCGGTGCGCCAGTCGCGGGAGTCGATCAGCTGGAGCAGGCCGGCGCCGTAGGTGCCCGGGCGGGAGCCGAAGATGCGGGTGGTGGCCCGCCGTTCGTCGCCGTGGGCGGCCAGGTCGGCCTGGGTGTGGGCGCGGACGAAGTTGTCCTCGGCCGGCTCGTCCAGGCCGGCGGCGAGCCGTACCGCGTCGTCCAGCAGGCCGGTGACGTGCGGGAAGGCGTCGCGGAAGAAGCCGGAGATGCGCAGCGTGACGTCGATGCGGGGGCGGCCGAGTTCGGTGAGCGGAATGGCTTCGAGGCCCGTGACGCGGCGGGAGGCGTCGTCCCACACGGGACGGACGCCGAGCAGCGCCAGTGCCTCGGCCACGTCGTCGCCGCTGGTCCGCATGGCGCTGGTGCCCCACAGGGACAGGCCGACGGACTGCGGCCAGTCGCCGTTGTCGGTGCGGTAGCGCTCCAGCAGCGAGTCGGCGAGGGCCTGGCCGGTCTCCCAGGCGAGCCGGGAGGGCACGGCCTTGGGGTCGACGGAGTAGAAGTTGCGACCCGTCGGCAGCACGTTGACCAGACCGCGCAGCGGCGAGCCGGACGGGCCGGCCGGGACGAAGCCACCGTTCAGGGCGTGCACCGCGTGGTCGATCTCGTCGGTGGTGGCGGCGAGCCGCGGGACGACCTGGCGGGCGGCGAAGTCGAGGATGTCGGCGACCTGCGGGCCGTGGCCGGCGGCCACGCCGGGCACCGCGGCCGGGTCCCAGCCGGCGTCCTCCATCGCCTGGACCAGGGCGCGGGCCCGGGCCTCGGCCTCGTCGGCGGTGGTGCGGGTCGCGGCGGACTCGTCGAGGCCGAGGGCCTCGCGCAGGCCGGGCAGGGCGGAGGTGCCGCCCCAGATCTGGCGGGCGCGGAGGATGGCCAGGACGAGGTTGACCCGCGCCTCGCCGGCCGGGGCTGCGCCGAGCACGTGCAGGCCGTCGCGGATCTGGGCGTCCTTGACCTCGCACAGCCAGCCGTCGACGTGCAGCAGGAAGTCGTCGAAGCCGTCGTCGTCCGGGCGCTCCGCAAGGCCCAGGTCGTGGTCGAGCTTGGCGGCCTGGATGAGCGTCCAGATCTGGGCGCGGATGGCCGGGAGCTTGGCCGGGTCCATGGAGGAGATCTGCGCGTACTCGTCGAGCAGCTGCTCCAGGCGCGCGATGTCGCCGTAGGAGTCGGCGCGGGCCATCGGCGGGACGAGGTGGTCGACGAGGGTGGCGTGCACCCGGCGCTTGGCCTGGGTGCCCTCGCCGGGGTCGTTGACCAGGAAGGGGTAGACGAGCGGGAGGTCGCCGAGGGCCGCGTCCGGGCCGCAGGCGGCGGACAGGCCGGCGTTCTTGCCGGGCAGCCACTCCAGGTTGCCGTGCTTGCCGAGGTGGACCATGGCGTCCGCGCCGAACCCGCCGTCCTCGCGGGACGCGGCGATCCAGCGGTAGGCGGCGAGGTAGTGGTGGGACGGCGGCAGATCGGGGTCGTGGTAGATCGCGATCGGGTTCTCGCCGAAGCCGCGCGGCGGCTGGATGAGGACCAGCAGATTGCCGCGACGCAGCGCGGCGAGCACGATGTCGCCGTCGGGGTTGTGGGTGCGGTCCACGAACATCTCGCCCGGCGGCGGCCCCCAGTGCTGCTCCACCGACGTGCGCAGCTCCTGCGGGAGGGTGGCGTACCAGCGCTTGTAGTCGGCGGCCGGGATGCGGACCGGGTTGCGGGCCAGCTGCTCCTCGGTGAGCCACTCCTGGTCGTGGCCGCCGGCCTCGATGAGGGCGTAGATCAGCTCGTCGCCGTCACCGGATTCGAGGCCCGGGACGGGCTCGGCGCTCTCGTCGCCGAAGTCGTAGCCGTCCGCGCGCAGCCGCCGCAGCAGTTCCACGGCGGAGGCCGGGGTGTCCAGCCCGACGGCGTTGCCGATCCGGGAGTGCTTGGTGGGGTAGGCCGAGAGCACCAGCGCGAGGCGCTTGTCGGCGTTGCGGAGGTGGCGCAGCCGGGCGTGGCGTACGGCGATGCCGGCGACCCGGGCGGCGCGCTCGGGGTCGGCGACGTAGACCGGCAGGCCGTCCTCGTCGACCTCCTTGAAGGAGAACGGCACGGTGATCAGCCGGCCGTCGAACTCCGGGACGGCGATCTGCGAGGCGGCGTCGAGCGGCGAGAGGCCCTCGTCGTTCTCCTCCCAGGCGCTGCGCGGCCCGGTCAGGCACAGCGCCTGGAGGATCGGGACGTCCAGCGCGGCCAGCGCGCCGGCGTCCCAGGACTCGTCGTCACCGCCGGCGCCGGCCTCGGCGGGCCTGGTGCCGCCGGCGGCGAGGACGGTGGTGACGATGGCGTCGGTGGTCCGCAGCGCGTCGATGAGTTCGGCCTCGGGGGCGCGCAGCGAGGCGACGTACAGGGGGAGCGGGCGGCCGCCGGCCGTCTCGATCTGCGCGCACAGTTCGTGCACGAAGCCGGTGTTGCCGCTCATGTGGTGGGCGCGGTAGTAGAGCACCGCCACGACCGGGCCGGTGCCGTCGGCGGCCGGGCGCTCCAGGCGGCCCCAGGTGGGGGCGGGCACCGGCGGTTCGAAGCCGTGGCCGGTGAGCAGCACGGTGTCGGAGAGGAAGCGCGCGAGCTGTTCGAGGTTCGCCGGACCGCCGTGCGCGAGGTAGGCGTGCGCCTCGGCCGCGATGCCGACCGGGACCGTGGACTGCTCCATGAGCTGGGCGTCCGGGGCCTGTTCGCCGGTGAGGACGACCACCGGCCGGTGCTGGCCCTCGGCGAGCAGCAGGTCGAGGCCCTCCTGCCAGGCGCGGATGCCGCCGAGGAGGCGCACGACGACGAGGTCGGTGCCGTCGAGCAGACCGGGCAGCTCGGTGCCGTCGAGGCGGGCGGGGTTGGCGAGCCGGTACGCCACCGGGCCGGTGGCCGCGCGGGCACTGAGCAGGTCGGTGTCGGAGGTCGACAGCAGCAGGATTCGGGGGGCCGCGGGGTGGTCCCCGGACGAATGCAGCATGCGAGCGCTGGCCTTCCTCGGGGTGTCCGCGCCCCGGGTGGTCGTAAGGACGGCGGGAGTTCCTGACTCACCCGGCTCCGGCCGGGTTCACAGTGGCGGGACCGCGCCGGATTCTCACCGGGCTTCCTCCCTCGGGCCCGAGGGCCCGGCGCCGTCGCTGGCGTCCGACGGGTCAGCCGACCCGCCGACCTGCATAGTAAGGGCTGCGGGCGACGGAGGTAAGCGGGCCTTTGCGGGGGCGGTGCGCGGCCGCGGGCGGGGGTTTCGGTACGTCCGGTACGCGGGGCTCCGTCACCCGTGCCGCGGTGGCCGGATTCGTCCGCTTCATGGCTGGATCCGCCCCGGATCGGTCGCGCACCGTCGTAGGTATGCTCGCCGCCATGCCGCCCTCCCCCTCACCACGGCCCCGACGGGCCGAGCCGCCCGTACGGGCCCGCGGTGACGCCTGCCCGGGAGCGCTGCGGCTGCATCCGGCCGCCGACGGCCATCTGGCCCGAGTGCGCATCCCCGCAGGAGATTTGACGGTCCATCAGGCCCGCGCGCTGGCCGATGCCGCGGACCTGCTCGGCGACGGCCGGCTGTCCCTGACCTCGCGCGGCAACGTCGAGCTGCGCGGCCTGCCGGACGGCTGCGGCGGCCGCCTCGCCGGGCTGCTGCACGACGCCGGCCTGCTGCCCTCCGAACGCCACGAACGCATCCGCAACATCCTCGCCTCCCCGCTGGCCGGACTGGACCGCAACACCCCCGCTGACGTGCGCCGGTGGGCCCGACGGCTGGACGCGCTGCTGTGCGCGAGCGACTCCGCGACCGCGCTCTCCGGCCGTTTCCTGTTCGTCCTGGACGACGGACGGGGCGATGTGGCGGCGCTCGGCGGCGATGTGACGTTGATCGCAGAATCGGGCATCACGGGTGCGACGGGGTCCGGCGGCGGGGCGCTGCTGCGGGTCGGCGACGACCCGGCGGCGCTGCGGATCGCCGGTCCGGACGCACCGCGCGCGGCGCTGGCCGCCGCCGAGACGTTCCTGGCCGCCGCGGCGGCCGGCGGCACCGGCGCCTGGCGGGTGCGCGAACTCCCGGACGGCCACCGGCTGTCCGCGCGGGACCTGGCGGAGGCGCTGCGTGCGGCCGGCATCGAGGCGACGTACGTGGCTGACGGGGCCGGGGCGTCGTACGTGACGGAGGGCGCGGGGGCGTCGTACGTGGCGGAAGGCGCCGGGGTGCGGGCCGCAACGCCCGGCGGCCCGGTGACCGGATACGCGGACTCCTCCGCCCCCGGCATCGTCGAGGGCCGCGACGGGCGGCGCGCGCTCTCCGTACTGGCACCGCTCGGCAGGCTGTCGGTGGCCCAGTGGCGGCTGCTCGCCTCCGTCGCGGCCGACGACGGATCCGGCGAACTCCGCCTCACCCCGTGGCGCGGCATCGTCGTCCCCGGCCTGCCGGCCGCCGCGGCCGCGCCCCGCCTCCGCGAACTGGCCGCCGCCGGCCTGGTCACCGACCCGTCCTCCCCCTGGCACCGCATCGGCGCCTGCACCGGCCGCCCCGGCTGTGCCAAGTCCCGCACCGACGTCCGTGCGGACGTGACGGCGGCGGTCGAGGCGGGCGAGGCGGGCACACCGCTGCCGCGGGGCGTACCCCTGCCGGCCGGCGCCGCACCGCTGCCGGCCGACGCCGCATCCCTGCCGGTCGACGCCGCGCCGCTGCCCGTCCACTGGTCCGGCTGCGAGCGCCGCTGCGGGCACCCGCACGGGAGCTGGATCGACGTGCTGGCGACCGAGGCGGGCTACCGGGTCGCGGTCGTCGGCCCGGAGGCAACACCCGCCACACCCACCACGCCGAAGACGACACCAACCGCACCACCCGCAACACCAGGAACGCCAGAAACGAGGCCAGAGTGACCGCGTTCGACTACGAGAAGGACGGTGCGGAGATCTACCGCCAGTCCTTCGCCACCATCCGGGCCGAGGCGGACCTCTCCGGCCTGCCCGCCGACGTCAGCCGGGTCGCGGTCCGGATGATCCACGCCTGCGGCATGGTCGACCTCGTACGCGATCTGGCCTTCACCCCCGGCGTGGTGGCCGCCGCCCGCAAGGCGCTGCACGACGGCGCGCCGATCCTCTGCGACGCCAATATGGTCGCCAGCGGGGTGACCCGCAAGCGGCTGCCGGCCGGCAACGAGGTGCTCTGCACGCTGGCCGACCCCGCGGTGCCGGACCTGGCCGCCCGTATGGGCACCACCCGCAGCGCCGCGGCCCTGGAACTGTGGCGGGACCGCATGGAGGGCGCCGTCGTCGCGTTCGGCAACGCCCCGACCGCCCTCTTCCGGTTCCTCGAAATGATCGAGGAGGGCGCGCCCCGCCCGGCCGCCGTGATCGGCATACCCGTCGGCTTCATCGGCGCGGCGGAGTCCAAGGACGCCCTGATCGCCCATCCGTCGGAGCTGGACCACATCGTGGTGCGCGGACGGCGCGGCGGCAGCGCCATGGCCGCGGCCGCCCTCAACGCCCTGGCAAGCGAGGAAGAGTGAGCGTGAGCGAGCAGCAGGAAACCGGCACCGGCACGGGGACCACCGGCCGTCTCTACGGCGTGGGCCTCGGCCCCGGCGACCCGTCCCTGATGACCGTACGGGCCGTCGAGGTCATCGCCGAGGCCGACGTCATCGCCTACCACAGCGCCCGCCACGGCCGCTCGATCGCGCGCTCCATAGCCGCCCGGCACCTGCGCGCCGACCACATCGAGGAGCCGCTGGTCTACCCGGTCACCACCGAGTCGACCGACCACCCCGGCGGCTACCGCGGTGCGCTCGACGAGTTCTACGAGGAGGCCGCGGCGCGCCTCGCCGCACACCTCGACGCCGGCCGCACGGTGGCGGTCATCTCCGAGGGCGACCCGCTCTTCTACGGCTCCTACCAGCACATGCACAAGCGGCTCGCGCACCGCTACCCGACCGAGGTGATCCCCGGCGTCACCTCGATCAGTGCCGCCGCGGCCCGCCTGGGCAAGCCGCTCGCGGAGGCCGACGAGGTCCTGACGATCCTCCCCGGCACGCTGCCCGAGGAGGAACTGACCGCCCGTCTGGCCTCGACCGACACCGCCGTGGTCATGAAGCTGGGCCGCACCTTCCCGACCGTCCGCCGCGCCATGGAACGCGCCGGCCGCCTCGACGAGGCGCAGTACGTCGAGCGCGCGACGATGGCGGGCGAGCGCACCGCCGACCTCGCCGCCATCGACTCGGACACGGTCCCCTACTTCTCCGTCACGGTCGTCCCCAGCCGCATCGCGGCCCGGTCCGTGGCGCCGCCCGAGGCCCCGGCGGCCGAACGGGAGGCGGGCGAGGTCGGCGAGGTGGTCGTCGTGGGCACCGGCCCGGCGGGCCCCCTCTGGCTCACCCCCGAGTCCCGCGGCGCCCTCGCCGCCGCCGAGGACCTGGTCGGCTACACCACCTACCTGGACCGCGTTCCGCTGCGCCCCGGCCAGCGCCGCCACGCCTCGGACAACAAGGTCGAGTCGGAACGCGCCGAACTCGCCCTGGACCTGGCCCGACGCGGCCGGAAGGTCGCCGTGGTCTCCGGCGGCGACCCCGGCATCTTCGCCATGGCCACCGCCGTCCTGGAGGTCGCCGCCCAGGACCCGTACCGCTCGATCCCCGTACGCGTCCTGCCGGGCGTCACCGCCGCCAACGCCGCGGCGGCCCGCGCCGGCGCCCCCCTCGGCCACGACTACGCGGTCATCTCCCTCTCCGACCGCCTGAAGCCCTGGGAGGTCATCGCCGAACGCCTGCACGCCGCGGCCTCCGCCGACCTGGCCCTCGCGCTGTACAACCCCGGCTCCCGCAGCCGCACCTGGCAGGTCGGCAAGGCCCGCGAACTCCTCCTGGAACACCGCGCCCCGGACACCCCGGTCATCCTCGCCCGCGACATCGGCGGCCCCGAGGAATCCGTCCACACCGTCCCGTTGGCCGACCTCGACCCCACCCAGGTCGACATGCGCACCCTCCTGATCATCGGCTCCTCCCAGACCCAGGCGGTACGCCGCGGGGACGGTACGCAGGTGGTGTGGACGCCGCGGAGGTATCCGGAGAAGTAGCCCGGCGCGAGCGGGTGGCATGACTCCCTGGGAGCCCAGCGGTCATGCCGCCTGCCGGCAGACCGGACAGCGGTCCGTCCCGTCCCACTCCTCCCAGCCGAAGGTCGCGGGTGCGAGGAAGCGTCCCTCCAGTTCCTCACGCACTGCCACGCGGTAGGCCCAGACCGCTTCGAGGTAGGGGTGGTAGACGTCGTGGAAGGCGCGCGAGCCGAGTCCGGCGCCTTCCGCCACGGCTCGCTGGAGCGCCCGTAGCCGCTCGAACATGGCCTGTCCCGCGCCGGCGACGGCGGTGCTCGCGTCGATGAACAGCCGCTCGCGCACCTCGTGGATCCCGGCGTCGGTCAACGCCGCCCGCGCGGCGGATTCGGTCTCCGCCCCGTCACCCGTTCCCTGCGCGATCTGCCGAAGCCGCGCGTGGCAGACCCCGGCGGCGGAGATGAACTCGATGTAGACGACCCGCCGCCGCTCCGCACTGCTACGGGCCTTCTCGTGACGTTGCTTGAGCTGATCCGCGAGCACGGTCCCGGAAATGGCGATCAGACCACCACTCACGGTCGCGACGAGAGTCCCCCAGTCCACGCGTCCCCCTTCACGTTCACCGTGTCCCCGTGGTCAGCAGTCCTCCACCAACTGCGCGATGAATGATGCCGAATCGGGCGGCGACAGCGCCATGTCACGGAGCCGCTCGTAGGAGACCCGGTACCTGGTCACCTTGGCCGGGTCTTCCACCATTCCACCGGACTTGCTGCCCTCCAGATAGGCCACGGAAGTGCCGTCCGGCATCCACAGAAGCGAGAGGTGCCCGCCTACCAGGTCGTGGTCACCCGCGGCCAGCAGAAGCACTTGAACGGTGATGTTCCGTTGCTCTGAGGCCGTCAAGATATGGCTCAGCTGCTCACGCCAGACGACGCGGTCCGCTGCCGGTCGCCGCAGTGCAGACTCATCGATGATGAAGCGAACGCTGAGGGGCGGATCCCGCCGCAGCACCGCCTGCCTGCCGAGCCGAGCGGCGACCCGTTCATCCAACACCTCGGGACTTGGGGGCATCGGGGCGGACGACATCAGCGCCCGGGCGTACCCCTCGGTCTGCAGGAGACCGGGGATGCCGAGCGAATACTTGTGCGTGACCACGGCGGTCGCCTCACGCTGCATGAATGCCTGGTATTTGTCCTTGAAGGCATCCCACTGTGCAAGCTTCCACAGTTCGGCAAGCAGCCCGCCCGTGTCGTAGATCGCGTCAAGCGCTTCCATCACGGCCAATTTCGACAGCCGTTCGCCGTTCTCCAAACGGTTCAGATACGTGCGGTCGTAATTCGTATCGCTGGCTAACTGGGCAAGCGACTTTCCGGATGCTTCTCGTAGCCGCCGGAGTTGCCCGGCGAGCACCTGGCGGGCCAGGTCCGATTCATCGAAACATAGTTCGACCATCTCCAGCTCCCCTCTGTTGTCGGGCACGGGGACAACGTCGACCGCCTGTTGCGCCCGGCGTCCGGCCGCAACTCTAGGGCCGTACAAGAGCGCCGGTAGCCCAGTCGGGACGAGAACGGAGAAGGTTGATGGCCTTGGCGAAACACGGTTCGGCAGCGGCGACGATCAGGGATGCGCAGGAGGCCCGTGATGAACTCCGAGCAGCATTGAAGGCGGCCGGGATCACCCTGCCGTCACTGTCCCTGGACGGGGTCTCGCTGGCGGGAGACTTTCCGCGACCACTCGTGGATCTGGGGCGCTGCGCTCCGGTAGTCGCGCGTCAACTGGCGGAAAGGCTGCGGAAGTGCGGTTCGTGATCGGACATGCGGCCGGGCCCGATTCGCCGGACAAGCCGAGCGGTGAGGACGGAAAGCCGGAATCCACAGAGCGCCTTGAGGAGTTGGCGAAACGCGTCCGGGAGGCGAATCGCCTCAGCGCGCGCCGGCCCCGCTGAAAAGGCGCCGGAGCCATTCCGCCGCCTCGTCCGGATCCACCGCTTCCGGTACGCCCTCCGGCGTCGGAGGCCGGCGTACGACCACGACCGGAATTCCCGCCTCCCGGGCCGCGGCCAATTTGGGGGCGGTGGCCGCCGCGCCGCTGTCCTTGGTGACGAGGACGTCGATGCGGTGGGTACGGAGGAGTTCGCGCTCGCCCTCCAGGGTGAAGGGGCCGCGGTCGAGGAGCACCGCCATCCGGGGCGGGTGCGGGGGCTCGGGGGCGTCCACGGAGCGGACGAGGAACCAGAGGTCGGTGAGGTGGGAGAAGTGGGCCAGGCCCATGCGGCCGGTGGTGAGGAAGATGCGGGACCCGAGGGCGGGGAGGGCCGCCGCGGCCTCCTCCAGGGAGGCGACCTGGTGCCAGGTGTCGTCGGGGCCCGGTACCCAGCCGGGACGGCGGAGCGCCAGCAGGGGAACATGGGCGGTGGCGGCCGCCTCGGCCGCGTTGAAACTGATCGTGCCGGCGAAAGGATGGGTGGCGTCGATGAGCGCGTCCACCGCGTGCTCGCGCAGCCAGCGGGCGAGGCCGTCGGGGCCGCCGAACCCGCCGATGCGCACCTCCCCGTCGGGCAGGCGCGGGGCGGCGACCCGGCCGGCGAGCGACGACGTCACGCGCAGCGCCGGCTCCGCCGTCAGGGTCGCAGCCAGGCGGCGGGCCTCGGTCGTACCGCCGAGGATCAGTACGTGGCGTGGCGGGCGTGCTGCGTCGGACATGGGATGTGGGTTCCTCCGTGGGTGAAGCGCAACCGCAGGGTACGGGGCCGGGCAACGGGCAGGCCGCGGGAGGGCGGAGTGCGCAGCTGGCGCACACCGGGCTGCGGCACGGGTGGACGACCGGTGCCTGTGCGACGGCGGCGAGCACGGCCGCGTACACCGCGCTGCTGAGCGGCGAGTTCCCGGACCCGGTGACGATCACCCTGCCGAAGGGACAGACGCCGTCGTTCGCGCTGGCGGTGGAGGAGCTGGACGCCGGGTCCGGCAGCGCCATGGCCGGGGTGGTCAAGGACGCGGGGGACGATCCGGACGTGACGCACGGGGCGTTGATCCGGGCGCGGGTGCGGAAGCTGCCGCCCGGGTCCGGCGTGGTGTTCAAGGCCGGGCCGGGCGTGGGGACCGTGACCCGTCCCGGGCTGCCGCTGGACGTCGGCGAGCCGGCGATCAACCCCGTACCGCGGCAGATGATGCGGGAGCACCTGACCGAAGTGGCCCGGAGCCACGGCGGCGCCGCGGAACCCGGCGCGGAAGCCGATGTCGAGGTCGAGATCTCCGTCGATCACGGCGAGGAGATCGCCCGGAGTACGTGGAACCCGCGGCTGGGCATCCTGGGCGGGCTGTCGATCCTGGGGACCACCGGGATCGTGGTCCCGTATTCCTGCTCGGCGTGGATCGATTCCATCCGGCGTGGGGTGGATGTGGCGCGTGCGGCGGGGCGTACGCACGTGGCGGGGTGTACGGGATCGACCTCGGAGAAGGTCGCGGTCGCGCTGCACCATCTGCCCGAGGACGCCCTGCTGGACATGGGGGACTTCGCGGGGGCGGTGCTCAAGTACGTGCGGCGGCACCCGGTGGAACGGCTCACGATCTGCGGCGGGTTCGCCAAGCTGTCCAAACTGGCGGCCGGGCATCTGGATCTGCACTCGGCGCGGTCCCAGGTGGACAAGGGTTTCCTCGCGGAGCTGGCCCGGCAGGGCGGGGCCGACGAGGCGCTGGCGGAGGCGGTGGCCGGGGCCAACACCGGGCTGGCCGCGCTGCAGTTGTGCGCGGCGGCCGGGGTGCCGCTGGGCGATCTGGTGGCGGCGCGGGCGCGGGACGAGTCGCTGGCCGTGTTGCGCGGGGCGCCGGTGGCCGTCGACGTGATCTGCATCGACCGGGCGGGGCTGGTGGTGGGCCGGGCGGAGCCGCGGGGGCCCGGGGCCGGCGGCAGGCGCCGCTGACGCCGGCCGAGGGCCCCTCGGCTTACGCCCGTGGCCTTCAGTGCCGGGCTCGGAGGACGTCCTTCCGCCCCGTCTGGGCGGCGTCGCGGAAGCGGTAACCCATGCGGTCCCCCACGCAGTCGGGGCCGTTGGTCAGGCTGCCCAGGGCCGTGCCGAGGGCGCAGGTGGCGAGCCGTAGGGGGCTCTCGCGCATCCAGTCCGTGCGGTACCGGCGCTCGCTGGTCCGGCCGTAGTCGCGCAGGCCCGTGCTGTCGTGCGTCCGGGCCGCCGTGTCGGTGCTGCCGCCGACCGGTGCGGGGTCGGTCTTCGGCCGGGCGGCCGTCTGGTGGGCCGGGGCGTCGGCGACGGCGACGGTGCCGCCGGCGAGGGTGAGCAGGGCTGCGGCGGCGACGGATCCGGCGGCCAGTCTCGTGCGGGTGCGGGTGCGCATCGTGGGTGCTCCTTTGCTCGGGTGCCGCGGGCTTCCCTTGGTCCGCGCGTGTCCACGTTCCTTACCGGTCCCCGAAGGACCGGTAACGGACATTCACCCCGATGCGGTCATATGATCAGTCAGACGCCCGATCAGTGGGCGTGCGCCCCCGCATCACTCCGCGTCAGATGCCGTACGCCCGCCCGGGATGGCCCCCGGCGCGCCGTCGCACGGCCCGTGCGGCCGTTCGCGGTCCGCCGAGTACAGATGGCTGTCGCGGAACTGCTCGGCGCCCAGCGTGCGGCCGACCATGATGACCGCCGTACGGACCACGCCCGCGGCCTTCACCTGGTCCGCGATGTCGGCGAGGGTGCCGCGCAGGACGAGTTCGTCGGGGCGGGAGGCCATGGCGACGACGGCGGCCGGGCAGTCGGCGCCGTAGTGGGGCAGGAGTTCGGCGACGACCCGGTCGACGTACATCGCCGCGAGGTGGAGCACCAGCAGTGCGCCGCTGCGGCCGAGGGTGGCGAGGTCCTCGCCCTCGGGCATCGGGGTGGCGCGCTGGGCGACACGGGTGAGGATGACGGTCTGGCCGACGGTGGGCACGGTCAGTTCGCGCTTGAGCGCGGCGGCCGCGGCGGCGAACGCGGGGACGCCCGGCACGACCTCGTACGGCACGCCGGCCGCGTCCAGGCGGCGCATCTGCTCGGCGACGGCGCTGAAGACGGACGGGTCGCCGGAGTGCAGCCGGGCGACGTCGTGGCCCTCCTCGTGGGCGCGGACCATCTCGGCGGTGATGGTGTCGAGGTCCAGCTGCGCGGTGTCGATGAGCCGGGCGCCGGGCGGGCACTCGGCGAGCAGTTCGCGCGGCACCAGGCTGCCGGCGTAGAGACAGACCCCGCAGGACGCGAGCGTGCGGGCGCCGCGGACGGTGATCAGGTCGGCGGCGCCGGGGCCGGCACCGATGAAGTGGACGGTCATGGTCGTTCGGTCTCCTGGGGAGGCGGGCGGTACGGGGAGGGGGGCCGCGGGGTCACGACCGGTCTTCCGGCGGTTTGACCGCCGCCCACTGGGTCACCGGCATCGCCTGCCGCCAGCCCGTGAAGCCGCCGACCGGGACGGCGTGGGCGACCGCCAGCCGCACGAGGTCGCCGCCGTGCCGCCGGTACCGGTCGGCGAGCAGCGCCTCGGACTCCAGCGTCACGGTGTTCGCGACGATCCGGCCGCCCGGGGGCAGCGCCTCCCAGCACGCGTCCAGCAGACCGGGGGCGGTCAGCCCGCCGCCGATGAACACCGCGTCCGGGGTGGGGAGGCCGGCCAGCGCGGCGGGCGCGGGGCCGTGCACGACCTGCAGCGCCGGGACGCCGAGGGTGCGCGCGTTGCGGCCGATCCGTTCGGCCCGTACCGGGTCGCGTTCGACGCTGACGGCGCGGCAACTACGGTGCGCGCGCAGCCACTCGACGGCGATGGAGCCGGAGCCGCCGCCGACGTCCCAGAGGAGTTCGCCGGGGGCGGGGGCCAGCGCGGCGAGGGTGGCGGCGCGGACGTGGCGCTTGGTGAGCTGGCCGTCGTGCTCGTAGGCGGTGTCGGGGAGGCCGGGCACGGTGGAGAGCGGCGCGGTGCCGGGCTCCCGGACGCAGTCCAGCGCGATGACGTTGAGCGGGTCGGCCGGCGCGTCCCACTCGGCGGCCACCCCCTGCGTCAACTGCTCGCGCTCACCGCCGAGTTGCTCCAGTACGCGCATCCGGCTCGGCCCGAAACCGTGCGCGCGCAGGAGGGCGGCGACCTCGGCGGGGGTGCCGGCGCCGGCGGACAGGACGAGCAGCCGGTGGCCGTCGTACAGCGCGCGGGCCAGGTTCTCGACGGGCCGTCCGACGAGCGTGACGACCTCGGTCTCCTCGACCGGCCAGCCGAGGCGGGCGCACGCGTAGGAGACGGAGGAGGGGTGGGGCAGCACCCGCAGCCGGTGCCCGGCGCCGCTCTCCGCCAGCACCTCGGTCAGCGTCCGCCCGATCCCGTAGAACATCGGGTCACCGCTGGCCAGTACGCACACCCGGCGTCCGGCGTGCGCGGCGAGCAGCCCGGGGACGGCGGGGCGCAGCGGCGACGGCCAGGTGACGCGGTCACCGGGGCACTCCCCGCCGGGCAGCAGCGCGAGCTGACGCGCACCGCCGATGACCACCTCGGCCGCCCGCAGCACCCGCCGCGCGGCCCCGGACAGCCCCTCCCAGCCGTCGGCTCCGATACCGACGACGGTGAGGTGCTCGGAACCGGACGGTGCGGATGGTGCGGGGCTCACTGCCGTCTACCTCTTGCCTCTCGCCTCGGGACCTTCGAGCGCGTGTCGTACGGGAGCGGAAACTCTACTGACCGGGGTGGGGCGGGCGTGGGGCCGGGCCGGGCGGGCGGCCGGACCGGACGGTCGGGGTCCGTTCGCGCCGTCTCGCCGGGGCGCCGTCTCACCGCTCTGACCAGGCACGATACGCCGTTCGACGGTAATGACAACGGTCACCGGTGCAGCCTTTGGATCTTTTGCCGAAGTGCTGTTTGCTTCGCAAGGAAGGGACCGGAGGAAGGAGCGCCATGAGCGGGCACGGGCACGATCACGGGCACGGTCACAGCCATGCGCACGGGGTGGCGCCGGACGCCGACCGGCGGTGGCTGCGGGCCGCGCTCGGGCTGCTCACCGCGTACATGGCGGTCGAGGTCGTCATCGGTGTGCTGGCCGGATCGCTGGCGCTGATCTCGGACGCCGCCCACATGCTCACCGACGCGGTCTCGATCCTGCTGGCGCTGATCGCGATGCGGCTGGCGGCGCGGCCGGCGCGCGGCGGGTACACGTACGGGCTCAAGCGCGCCGAGATCCTGTCCGCGCAGGCCAACGGCATCACCCTGCTCCTGCTGTCGGTCTGGCTGGCGTACGAGGCGGTGCAGCGGCTGATCTCGCCGCCGACGGTGGGCGGGGCGATGGTCCTGTGGACCGCGCTGTCCGGGATCGTGGTGAATCTGATCTGCACCTGGCTGCTGTCCAAGGCCAACCGCTCCAGCCTGAACGTCGAGGGCGCCTACCAGCACATCCTCACCGACCTGTTCGGGTTCGTGGCCACCGCGCTCTCCGGTCTCATCGTGCTGACCACGGGCTTCGAACGGGCCGACGCGATCGCCACGCTGGTCGTCGTCGCGCTGATGCTGCGGGCCGGTACGGGGCTGGTGCGGGAGTCCGGGCGGATCTTCATGGAGGCGGCGCCGGCCGGGCTGGACCCGGACGCGCTGGGCGATCGGCTGGTCTCCCAGGACGAGGTCGTCGAGGTGCACGACCTGCACATCTGGCAGATCACCTCCGGTCAGCCGGCGCTCTCCGCGCACATCCTGGTGGCCCCCGGCGGCGACTGCCACAAGGTGCGCCGCGGGCTGCAGGAGCTGCTGAGCGGCGAGTACCACATCACGCACGCCACGCTCCAGGTCGATCACGTCGGGGAGCAGGCCGAAGCGGGCGAGGTGCTGACGCTCGGCCCGCGGCCCGGTACCGGGGCGCAGCCGGAGCCGCCCGCCGCCCCCGACCACTGCGAGGACGCACACGGGCCGGTGCACCGGCCGTGGCCGCACCGGCACTAACGCCCGTCCCCGAGTCGGCGTCCCGGCCGCACACGAACGACTTTCCCGCACGACTTTCCCGCCGCGGTCACATTTCTCCGCCGCGATCCGTCAGGGCAGTGACAGCAACACGGCAGCCCGAAGGAGACGGCGATGGAAACGCGTTCGATCACGGCGGAGATCCCGATGGTTCCGCGGATGGCCGAGGACCCCGCGGAGCTCGTACCCGAGCTGGCAGCGGTGTCGGCGGCGCTGTTCAGGCTCACCGGCAACGGTTCGGTACCGCGCTCCACGATCAGTCTGGTCCAGCTGCGTGCCGGCCAGATCGTCGGCAGCACCTACCTGACGGTTCTGCACACGGGCTTCCTGCGCAAGGCCGGGGAGTCGGAGGAGCGCATCACGTCGGTGGCGTCCTGGCAGGACTCGCCGTACTTCACCGGCGCGGAACGGGCCGCGCTGGCACTCGTGGAGGCCGCGCTTCAGCCGTCCACGCACGGTGAGCGGGTCTCCGACGAGCTGTACGCCCAGGCAGCGGAACACTACGAGGCCAAGGCGCTCGCCACCCTGATGTTCGCGATCGGCCAGGTCAACTTCTTCATCGCCGTGGCGGTCATCGCCAAGCCGGTGCCCGGCCGGTCGTTCACCGACCCGTGGAATTGAGACCGCCCGGGTAAATCGGGTGAACCCGGGGCGGCGGCGGGCCGCATGACGCCGGTCGCGGGCGGCGCGGTGCTCCGATGGCGGGATGAGAACCGGCATGAGAACGGGCACCAGGACCGGCACGGGGAGCGGCACGAGGACCGCCGTGGTCCGCGCGGTGCTGTGCGTTGCTGCCACGTGCGTCGTCACGCTCCCCGGACCGTCCGCCGCCGCGTACGCCCCGCAGGTCACGCAGGTGCCGCCGGCCGTCTCCGTCACCGTCGCGGTGACCGACGGGACCGACGACGCCGAGGCGGGGCGGCGGCTCGACTACCGCGTGACCGTGCACAACCTGGGCGCCGATGACGTCCACGGGGTCCGGGTCGAGCAGCGGATGCCCGCGACCACGACCTCCGTGACCGCGTCCGACGGCGTCGTCGAGGGGCGCGGGACGGGGGAGCGGAAGGTCACCTGGCGCGCCGACCTTCCGGCGCGCGACATCCAGGTGTTCACCGCCGAGGCCGTGCTCGGTGACCGTCCCGGCGGCGCCGCCACGGCCGCGCCCGGGACCCTGCGGGCCGCCGCCACCGCCTGTGTGTACCTGGGCGATTCCTACGCGCCGGTGGCCTGCTCGGGCGATGTGGACGACCTGCCGGAGTCCCGGGCCGAGGAGACCGGCGGCGGTGGCTGGGCGTGGTGGGCGACGGCCGCCGCGGCCGCGGCGCTGCTCGGGCCGGGGGCGGTGCGGGCGGTGCGCCGCCGGCGGGCGGCCGGCCCGGGCGCCGCGGGCTGAGGCCACCGCCGGCAGCCGGGCCACACGGCCGGGCTCACCCATTGGCACCGGTCCCGGTCGCGGGCGCCGGGCGTTCCCCCTTGCCTGGAAGGTGGTCGCCGTGATCGCCGTGCAGGAAAGGACAGGACGCGATGCCAGCGAGCGCACCCGTACGCCTGGGCGGGCGGGTGACGGAGGGGGACGGGCCGCCGGGCGGACCGCGGTGGCCGGGGCGCGCGCTGGCCGGCGGGGTGCTGCTGGTCGTGGGGGCGCTGCTGCTGCCGCTGAGCCTGGCCGCCACCTGGGCGCGGTCCCAGCTGACCGAGACGGACGGCTATGTGGCGGCGGTGGCGCCGCTGGCCGGGAACACCGCAGTGCAGCAGGCCGTGGTCGACGACGTGACGGACGGGGTGATGGCGCACGTCCGGATCGACGGGCTGCTGAAGGCCGTCAGTCCCGCCCGGCGGCCCGCGGTGCGCCGCCATTTCACCCGCGGCATCCGGGAGTTCGTGGCCAAGCAGGTGCGGCAGGTGGTCACCGGGCGCGGCTTCCCGGACATGTGGAAGGGCGTCCACCGATCCGCGCACCGGACGCTGGACGGCAGCCTCGCCGCGCCCGCCGATCCCCGCGCCCCGGTCACGCTCGATCTGACCCCCGTCGTGGAACGGGTCCGCCGTCAGGTGGCGCACAACGGCATGGGGCTGGACCTGCTCCGCCGGGTGCCGCGGTCCGGGGTGGAGATCGTGCTGCTCAAGGCCCCCGACGTCCCGCGGATCCGGGCCGGTTACGAGGTCGTCCGCAGGGGGGCGCTGCTGCTGCCGCCGGCCGCCGCGCTGTGTCTGGGCGGCGGGCTGCTGCTGGTGCGGCGGCGCCGGCGGGCACTGGTCTGTGCCGGTACGGGCTGCGCGGCGGCCGCCGCCCTGCTGGCCGTGGCGCTGGCGCTGGTGCGCGGCCGCACGCTGGCGGCGCTGCCCGCGATGGTGCCCCGGCCCGCCGCCGGGGCGTACGCCGATGCGCTCACCGGGCCGCTGCGTACCGGGGTCTGGCTGCTGGTGGGCGCGGGGACGCTCACCGCGGTGCTGGCCGCGGCGGGGCCGCCGGCGGTCCGGGCCTGGCGGAAGCGGAGCTGACGCCCGGCCGGGTCGCTCAGACGGTCAGGACGGTCTTGCCCTGGGCACGGCCGGTGCGGCTGGCCTCCAGGGCTTCGGGGGCCTCTTCGAGGGGGACCTCGCGGCCGACGAGGACCGTCAGCCGGCCCGCGTCGACCTGCCCGGCCAGGATCTCCAGGAGCTGCGGCGAGGGGCGGTTGACGAAGTTGAAGCCGCGCAGGTTCTGTTCGGTGAGCTCGTCCGCGTCCGCCGAGCCGATCAGCGAGACGGCGGTGCCCCCGTCGCGTACGGTCCGGGTCAGCTCGGCGAACTCGGCGGGGCCGCCGGTCATGTCGATCAGCACGTCCACGCCGTCCGGATGGGCCGCGAGGACCTGGTCGGCGACCGGGCCCGCGGTGTGGTCGACGGTCTCCGCGGCGCCCAGCGTACGCATCAGCTCGGCCTTGGCCGGGCGGGCGGTGGCGATCACCTCCGCGCCGCGGCCGGCCGCCAGCTGGGTGGCGAAGGTGCCGACGCCGCCGGTCGCACCGACGATCAGCACCCGCTTGCCCTCGCTGATCCGGGTCTCCTCGACCAGGTTGTACGCGGTCATGCCGGCCGTCGGCAGCGCCGCGGAGGTCGCGTAGGTGACGCTGCGGGCGGCGTGCGCGATGCGGTCCTCGTCGGCGAGGGCCAGTTCGCAGTACGATCCGCCGCCCCGCTCCGGCCGCTGGAACTGGCCGAACACCGCGTCGCCGACGGTGAACCGCCGGACACCGGTGCCGATCGCCAGCACCTCGCCCGCCCCGTCCGTGCCCAGCACCAGGGGGAAGGCCACCGGAACGGCGTCGCCGAACATGCCGTCGGCGATCTTCCAGTCGATGGGGTTGAGTCCGGCGGCGGACAGCCGCACCAGGACCTCGCCCGGCCCTGGTTCGGGCTGCGGCAGATCCATGAGGCGCGGCTGTTCACCGAATGCGCTGACTGCTACGGCTCTCATCGTGGCGCTCCCTTCCACCCTTCCGACCGGTGGCCGAAGGGGATCGTAAGCACGCCGGTGCGGCCGGACGCGGCAGGAGGAGAGGCGGTGCGGCGGAAGCAACTCGTACGGCCCCCGGGCCATGCCGCCAGCCGGGCCGCAGCATGCCGCCGGCCGGGGGCCGCCGCGCCGCCCCTCCCGTCGGCCGCCGCCGGGTACCGGACGCGCTCGTCGCGCTCCGGCCCGCCGCGTCGCCGTACGCCGCCCCGACCGGCTCCCCCGACCGGCTCCAGCGCGGTGAATTCCCTGGTGCGCGGCGTTGCGGCGAAAGCCGTTCACCTTGCGAGAAGGTGCCCCTCGGGTACACATGACGCCATGCGCGTACTGGTGGTGGAGGACGAGGAATTCCTCGCGGAGACGATCGCTGCCGGCCTGCGCCGCGACGCGATCGCCGCGGACATCGCCCACGACGGCCGGGCGGCGCTGGCCAAGATGCGGCTCGGCGCGTACGACGTGCTCGTCCTGGACCGCGAGCTGACCGGACTGCACGGTGACGACGTCTGCCGGCACGTCGTGGAACAGGGCCTGCTGACCCGGGTGCTGATGCTCACCGCGTCCGGCACCGTCCACGACCGGGTGGCGGGGCCGGGCCCGGGCGCCGACGACTACCTCACCAAGCCCTTCGCGTACGAGGAGTTGCTCGCCCGGGTGCTGGCCCTGGGCCGGCGCACCCGGCCCGCGCTGCCGCAGGTCATCGAGCGGGCCGGTGTCGCCGTGGACACCGCCCGCCGGCTCGCGCTGCGCGACGGCCGGCCGCTGCCGCTGTCCCACACGGAGTTCGGGGTGCTGGAGGTTCTCCTGCGCGCCCAGGGCGCGGTGGTCAGCGGCGACGATCTGATCGAGGAGGTGTGGGAGGAGCACATCAGCTACCGCGCCAACGCGGTCCGGGTCACGCTCGGCACGCTGCGCGCCAAGCTCGGCGACCCACCGGTGATCGAGACCGTGCCGGGCGCCGGCTACCGGCTGTGCGACCGGCCGGGCGGCGGCCGGTGAGGCTGCCGCGGCCGGACCCGATCGCCCCCGTGACCCGATTGCCCGCAGGACGCGAAGGGGCGCGAGCAGCGGGATTCAATGGGCCAATGATCCGGTTCGAGTCCGTCACCAAGCAGTATCCCGACGGCACCACCGCCGTGGACGACCTGTCCTTCGATGTCGAGGAGGGCGAGCTGGTGACCCTCGTCGGGCCGTCCGGCTGCGGCAAGACGACGACCATGATGATGGTCAACCGGCTCATCGACCCCACCCGCGGCCGGATCTTCGTCGACGGCGCGGACATCGCCGGCGTCGACCCCGTCCAGTTGCGCCGCCGGATCGGCTACGTCATCCAGCAGACCGGCCTCTTCCCGCACCGGACGGTCCTCGACAACACCGCCACCGTGCCCTTCCTGACCGGCTGGAAGCGGGCCAAGGCGCGGGCCCGGGCCGCCGAACTCCTGGACCTGGTGGGCCTGGACCCGGACGTCCACGGCCCGCGCTACCCCGACCAGCTCTCCGGCGGCCAGCGCCAGCGCGTCGGGGTCGCCCGGGCCCTCGCCGCCGATCCGCCCGTACTGCTGATGGACGAGCCGTTCGGCGCGGTCGATCCGGTCGTCCGCGAGCGCCTCCAGAAGGAGTTCCTGCGGTTGCAGGCCGCCATGCACAAGACGGTGCTGCTGGTCACCCACGACATCGAGGAGGCCATCCGGCTCGGCGACCGGATCGCGGTCTACGGGGCCGGCCGGATCGAGCAGTACGACACCCCCGCCAGCGTCCTCGGCGCCCCCGCCACCCCCTACGTCGCCGAATTCGTCGGCACCGACCGGGCGTTGAAGCAGCTGTCGGTCACCGGGATCGACCGCGGTGACCTCGAACGCCCGCCGTTCGCCCGCCTCGGTGAACCGGCGTCCGAGGCGGCGCGGAGACTACGGGCCGAGGGCGCCCGGTGGGCGGTGGTGCTGGACGAGGACGGCGAACTGCACGGCTGGGTGGGCACCGAGGAACTGGCCGGCGCCGCGGGCACGGTCGCCGGGCACGCCCGCCGGATGGAGGCGTGGGTGCCGTTCACCGGCACATTGAAGGCCGCGTTCAGCGAGATGCTCAAGCACGACGCCGGCTGGATCGCGGTCCTGGACGGCCACCGCTTCCTCGGCGTCCTCACCCCGACCAAGTTGCACGAGGCACTGCGCCGCACCATCGACTCGGACGAGCGGGGGGTGCCGCGGGACCGGGCGAGGGTGGACTCGGTACCGACGGAGTGAGGCACGGTCACGAGCAGGCACGGCCGGCTGTTTCACGTGAAACGGCGCGGTCGCGAAGAGGGTGCCGGTTTCACGTGAAACACCCAGCCGTCGCCGCCCGCTCAGCCCTTCGGCAGCAGCCCCTTCTCCTGCAGGTAGTGACGCGCCACATCCGCCGGCAACCGTCGCCAGCTGTCCACCTGCTCGTTGAGATGGGCCAGGTCAGTCGTGGTCAGGACCTTGTTGAGGCGGTTGAGCGCGGCGGCCGGCCGGGCGCTGCCCGCGCGGGACCGGTTGACGACGGGCAGCACGTAATCGGCGTTCTGCAGCTTCTTGTCGTCGGTGAGCAGCACCAGCCCGAACTGGTCCAGGGTCGCGTCGGTGCTGGTGGTCAGCACCATCTGGTCCTGCCCGTTCTGCACGACCTGCTTGGCGGGGGTGGTGCCGACGCCCTTGGGGTCGATGGCGGTGACGTTGATCCCGTACGCCTTCCGCAACCCCGGGGCGCAGAAGGGTCGTTGTACGCATTCCTCGCCCGCCGCGAGGCGCACCGGCAGTTTGGCGCGGCCCAGGTCGCCGAGCGTCTTGAGGTGGTGCTTGCGGGCGTACGCGGCGCTCACTGCGAAGGCGTTCTGGTCCACGGCCCGGCCGGGCGGGAGCACGGTCAGCCCGCGGGGCCCGGCCAGCCGGCGCAGTGCGCGCAGCGTCACCCCGAGGTCGGGTGAGGCCACCGGGGGCGCCTTGGAGCCGTGCGCCTTGGCGTTCAGCCAGTCCGCGAAGGTGGCCGCGTACTCGGGCACGACGTCGATCTGCCCGGCCTCCAGCGCCGGTTCGTACAGCTCACGGTTGCCGACGGTGAGGACGTGGGTGCGGTACCCGGCGTGGTCGAGCAGTGCGGCGTACATCTGGGCGAGCAGCTCGCTCTCGGTGAAGCCGGCCGAGCCGATCGCCAGATCGCGGCTGTCCCCCGGCGAGGCGGTGATCCGGGAACGGGTCTCCAGGGAGGGGCCGGTGGCGCAGCCGGCGAGCACCGGCAGCGCGACCACGCCCAGCGCCATCAGGGCGGCGGCCGCCCCGGCCCTCACCGGCCCCGCCCCCGCGCCCAGCCGCCCGGCGCATACCGTTCGACCAGCTCGAACCCGGCCTCCATCAGCAGGGCGAACACCGCGACCAGCACCGCACCGGCGACCACCTGCGGGGTGCTGGCGAGGCTGAACCCCGCGGTGATGATCCGGCCGAGCCCACCGCCGCCCACCAGCGCGGCGAGCGTGGCGGTCGCGACGAGCTGGACCGCGGCGATCCGCACACCGGTCAGGACGAGCGGGAAGGCGAGCGGCACCTCGACCCGCCACACCAGCTGCATCCCGGTCATCCCCATGCCCCGCGCGGCCCGCACCACGTCCCGGTCCACGTCACGCATCCCGACGTACGCATTGGTCAGCAGCGGCGGAACGGCGAACAGGACCAGCGCGATGACCGTCGGCCACTGCCCCTGCCGGCCGACGGGGGTGAGCAGCAGCAGGACCAGCACGGCGAAGGTCGGGACGGCGCGGCCGACGTTGGCGAGATTGACGGCCAGCGCCCCGCCGCGCCCGAGGTGACCGAGGGTCAGCGCGACGGGCAGCGCGATCAGCGCGCTGATGACCAGGCAGGAGACGGTGAGGACGAGGTGCTGGAGGAGTCGGTGCCAGACACCGTTCTCCCCCGACCAGTTGGCGCCGGTGGTCAGCCAGTCCCAGACCGCGGCGAGGGTGTTCACGTCCGTCGTCCCGACGCCGCCGCGACCGGCTGCGTGCGCCCGGCGGCGGCGCGCCCCCGCCACCGCGACCGCCGCCCCCGCGCCGTACGGCCCGCCCGCCGCCAGGGCGTGAGCAGCCGTTCCGCGCCGAGCAGCAGCAGGTCGAAGACGATCGCGATCAGGACGCACAGCACGGACGCGGTGAGCACCTGTGCCTTGAAGAAGGAGTTCATCCCCGCGTAGATGAGGTTGCCGAGCCCGCCGTAGCCGACGATCGCGCCGACGGTGGTGAGCGCCACCGCCGAGACCGTCGCGATCCGCAGTCCGGCCATCGCGGCGGGCACGGCCAGCGGCAGTTCGACGGTGAGCAGTTGGCGCAGCGGGCCGTAGCCCATGCCGCGGGCGGCGTCCCTGGCCTCGGCGGGTACGCCGTTCAGCCCGGCCAGGAGGTTCCGTACGAGCAGGGTGAGCGAGTACAGCGCCAGCCCGACCACGACGAGCGTGGCGGAGAGCCCGTAGACCGGCAGCAGCAGCGAGAACATCGCCAGCGACGGGATCGTGTAGAGGACCGTGGTCACACCGAGGACCGGCCCGACCGTCCACCGCCATCGCCGGGCCAGCAGCGCCAGGGGCACCGCGACCAGCAGCCCGAGCGCCACCGAGACGACGGTCAACTGGAGGTGCTGGAGGACCGCGTCGAGCAGGATCTGCCGGCGCGTGGACAGGTAGTCGCCGCAGATCCACTCGTTACGGGCCAGACAGTCGTCCGGCGGCGGTGCGGTCACGGTACGAGTCCACCCCGCCGGGGTCGGAGTGTCGCGGCGGACGCGTCCGATCGTGCCCCGGGGTTCGCGCCCGGACCTCCATAGCCGGGCTGCTGACGGCCGCTTTCCTCGCCGTCGCCGTCAGCGGCTGCGCCTCGTACGACGTGACCGCACCGGCCGACGCCCGCGCCGACGCGACGGGCAGCGCGGCCGGGGCGAAGAACGGAAAGGGAGGGGGTCAGGCGGGCGGCGGCCAGGACGTCGACTGCCGCAAGGCCAAGTGCGTCGCGCTCACCTTCGACGCGGGCCCCAGCGAGAACACCGACCGCCTGCTGGACATCCTGAAGAAGCAGAAGGCGCACGCCACCTTCTTCATGCTCGGCAAGAACCACATCGCGAAGCGCCCCGCCGAGGTGCGGCGGATCGACGCCGAGGGCCACGAACTGGCCAACCACACCTGGTCGCACCAGATCCTCACCGAGATCCAGCCCGCCGAGGCCAAGCGCGAGCTGTCCCGCGTCCAGGACGCGGTCCGCAAGATCACCGGAAAGACGCCCACGCTGATGCGTCCGCCGCAGGGCCGCACCGACGAAACGGTCTCCGAGGTCAGCAAGGAACTCGGGCTGGCCCAGGTCCTGTGGAGCGTGACCGCCAAGGACTACGAGACCAACGACTCGGCGCTGATCACCAAGCGGGTGCTGGAACAGACCGAACGCGACGGCATCATCCTGCTGCACGACATCTACCCGGGCACGGTCCCGGCCGTCCCGGGCATCCTCAAGGAACTGAAGAAGCGCGGCTACACGATCGTCACGGTCTCCCAGCTGCTCTCCCCGGCGAAGCCGCAGCCGGGGATGGTGTACCGCCCGTAGCGGCCGAGGCCGGTACCGCCGCGGGGACGCCGGCAGGTCCGGGAACGCCGCGAGCCCGGCCCCTTCCCGGGACCGGGCTCACGGCTACGACTACCGTTGTTCCTCTGCGGTTTCGGGCTCGCTCAGCCCTGCGGCCGCTCGGCCTCCACCCGCCGGCGACCCTTGTCATCGGTGGTCCCGGCCGGGGCCTTGGCCGGCCCGGTCGGCTTCGCCGGGGCGCCGCCCTGGCCGACCTTCGCACCCGGCTTGCGCTGCGCCGGCAGCGGCACGGTGTCCTGCGGGAACGTCAGCTGCTGGCTCTGCCACTCCAGGGCCGGCACGACCTCGCGCCGCCAGGTCGTGAACTGGTGGCTGCCCTGCGGCAGGATGATCGAGTCCACCGTCATCGGCGCCTTGACCGCGTGGATGAACTGCATGGTGGCGCCGTAATCGGCCTCGCCCTTACGGCTGCTGGCGACCAGCGTGGAGACCTGCGGCGCGGGCAGGTGCTTCAGCCGCCACAGCAGATCGTGCTCGCGCTCGCGCTGGGCACCCGCCGGGCCGGCGCCGAAGAGGCTGCCGGTGGTCAGGTCGTCCTTGATCGCGTAGTCGCCCGAGAGCGAGACCGCCGAGGTGTACACCTTCGGGTTGCGCATCGCCAGCTGCAGCGAGCAGGTGCCACCCGACGAGTACCCGAACGCGCCCCAGGCGCTGGGGTCATGACCCACCCGGTACGTCGACTTCATCGCGTCCGGCAGGTCCTTGGTGAAGAACGTCTCCGCCTGCGGCCCGCCCGGCACGTCCACGCACTCGGTGTCGCGCGGCGGCGCGATCGTCGGCCGGACCATCACGATCACGGTCGGCTGCATCCGTCCCTGCGCGATCAGCCGGCCGGCGTTCTGCGGCACCTGCAGATGCTGCGCGAGGTTCATGATCCCGCCCGGGTAGCCGCTGATCACGACCATGACGGGGAACCGCTGCCGGCGGTACTGCTGCTGGAAGTACTGCGGCGGCAGGTAGACGAATCCGGGGTTGATGGCCCGCGTACGGCGCCCGATGATCCGCACGGACTCCATCTTGCCGACCTTGTTGGCGGGCCCCTTGGGCAGACCGGTCACCCGGTCGAGCCCCTGGGGACCGGCCGGCTGGATCAGCCCGGCCTTCATGTTCCCGACCGACGCGTACTGCCCGCCGCCCTGGCTCACGGCCACCGGCGGCGCCTTCTCGTTGTTGCCCAGCAACTCGTCCCAGTTGCCGTAGAACTCGAAGTTCGTGTTCACGGCGAGCGCGAGCGCGCACACGATGGACACCTGGGTGACCACGATGGCGCCCAACCTGCCCAGGACGGGTCCGATCCCGCGCCGCGACAGCCGGGGCCACAGCCACACCGTGGCGGCCACGCAGGCAACCGCCAGCACGATCACCGTGTATTCGAGCGACTGACTGGTCAGCCCCATGCGCCCACATCTCCCGTCACCCTCGGAAGGGTTCTTGCCTTCTTACGGCCGCCTAAGGCACAACGGGCGGCTCCGGACAATGGTCACCGGAGAAGACGGGCACACCTGCGCATCGGATACCTGAACGACTCAGTTCTTACTTCCCTCTTGCCACATCGTTTCCGCGGCGTGATGTGCGAGCACTCCGAAGGACCCTCAGAAAGCCCTCACACCCGCACAGGTCCAGACCAACTCCCCGTCCCTCACGGCCTCCACGCTCCGTCCCCACGTCCTGTCTTCACGGATGTGATATCCCGGCGCCGTGCCACAGCGACGTCACGCCGGCCCCCGCCGAAACCCGACCCGCGACCGGTTCGCCCTGGATGGCCCCCGGATAGCCCACGGATGGCCCACCACACGAGCCGCAGGGTCCCACGATGAGGCCGCTCCCGGCCGCTACGCTTACGTATCCGTCCTGGTCAGGGACATGTCCGTGCTTCACGGACATACGCCGCACCGCACCCACCACACGCAAGAGAGGTTCGCCGATGGGCATTCGGAGTCTGCTGCGCAACGCTTTCGGTCGCTCCAAGGCGACCCGTGAAGAAACCGGCGCGGCACAGAACAGCGCCGGCACCCCGGAGTCCGCGACCATCCCCGAGGCCCGCGAGGAGTCCACCCCGGCCGCGTCCCCCAAGTCCCCGAAGCCGTCCGACAAGCCCGCCGAGGCCGAAGTCCCGGCCGCCCGCACGGCCCCCGCCGAGCACCCGGCCCCCGAGCCGACCCCGACGACCGCCACCCTGCCCGCCCAGGGCTCCCCGGTGGACCGCGCGGAGCCGCCCGTACGGGAGAACGCGGAAGAGCCCGAGGCCAAGGACGACGACAAGGCCGAGGCCCACGCCCCCGAGGCCGACACCGCCGCCTCCGAGACCGCCGCCTCCGACCTCGTGAGCCAGGCCTTCGACAACCCGGCCCCGGTCACCAAGCCGGAGCCGTCCACCGCCCCCGAACCGCAGGCCACCCCTGAGGCGGAGGCGATCGCCGAACCGACGGCCCAGGCGGACGCCGAACCGGCGGCCCAGGCGGACGCCGAACCGGCGGCCCAGACGGACGCCGAACCCGTGGCGGCCGAGCCGCAGGCCGACGAGCAGGCCGAGACCGAGCCGGAGGCCGAGGCCAAGGCCGAGGCGGAGCCGGTGCAGGAGCCGGTGCAGGAGCAGGACACGGCGCCGGAGCCGGTGCAGGACGCGACGCCGGAGCCGGTGCAGGACGCGACGCCGGAGCCGGCAGCCGAGACCCCGGTAGCCGAGCCCGAGGCCGAGACCGCGACGGAGGCCGAAACGGCCCCGAAGGCGGAGGACGCGCCGAAGGCCGAAACCGCACCGGAGCCGGAGGCCGAAGCGGCGCCGGAGGCCGAGGCCACCCCGGAGCCAGCGGCCACGACGAACGCCGAGGCCACGCCCGCCCCGAAGGGGAAGGTCCCCGCCGGCCTCCTCCCCCTCCACGCCGCCGCCGGCGCCACCCTGGAGAAGCACGGCCTCACCACCCAGCGCGCCGTCGTCTACCTGGTCCTCGACCGCTCCGGCTCGATGCGCAACTACTACAAGGACGGCACGGTCCAGAACCTCGCCGAGCAGGCCCTCGCCCTCTCCGCGCACTTCGACGACGAGGCCACCGTGCCCGTCGTCTTCTTCTCCACCGACGTCGACGGCACCGCCGATCTGGACCTCACGCATTACGAGGGCCGCATCGAGGAACTGCACGCCGGCCTCGGCCACATGGGGCGCACGAACTACCACTGGGCCGTCAATGCCGTCGTCGACCACTACAAGAAGTCCGGCAGCACCGCCCCGGCCTTCGTCATCTTCCAGACCGACGGCGCCCCGACCTCCAAGCCGGCCGCCGAAAAGGCACTCTGCGAAGCGGCGAAGCTGCCCATCTTCTGGCAGTTCATCGGCTTCGGCGACCCGGAGGCCAAGGGCTTCGACTTCCTGCGCAAGCTCGACGACCTGACCGTTCCGGAGAAGCGCGCGGTCGACAACGCCGGCTTCTTCCACGCCGGCCGCGACCCCCGCAGCCTCTCCCACGACGAGCTCTACCAGCAGCTCATGGTCGAGTTCCCCGAGTGGCTCACCGAGACCCGCACCGCCAAGGTCCTCAAGGACAGCTGACGCCTCCCCTCCACTCGACCCCCACCGGCCGCATTGCTCCGACGGCCCCGGAAGATCAAGTGGTGCTGCGCGCGGTGATCAGCCGCCGCGGGCACTGTCCGCACTGCAAAACAGCCGCGCGGGCACCCCCGCCCCGTCCAGTACGATATTGACGTTCCGTAAAGCAAATCCTCACTCACCGTAGCGACTTGGGAGCAGCCGGCAATGGCTCGACACCTCATCACCAGCGCCCTTCCGTACATCAACGGGATCAAGCACCTGGGCAACATGGTGGGGTCCATGCTCCCGGCCGACGTGTACGCCCGGTACCTGCGGCAGCGGGGGCAGGACGTGCTCTACATCTGTGCGACGGACGAGCACGGGACGCCGGCCGAGCTGGCGGCGAAGGAGGCCGGGCAGTCGGTCGACGCGTTCTGCGGCGAGCAGCACGAGAAGCAGAAGGCGATCTACGAGGGCTTCGGGCTGCGGTTCGACTACTTCGGGCGGAGCTCCTCGCCGGAGAACGTCGAGCTCACGCAGCACTTCGCGCGGAAGCTGCACGAGAACGGCTTCATCGAGGAGCGGGCCATCCGGCAGGTCTACTCGAACGCCGACGAGCGCTTCCTGCCCGACCGCTACATCGTCGGCACCTGTCCGCACTGCGGCTACGACAAGGCGCGCGGCGACCAGTGCGAGAACTGCACCCGGGTGCTGGACCCGACCGACCTGATCGACGCCCGGTCGGCGATCAGCGGCAGCGGTGACCTGGAGGTGCGGGAGACCAAGCACCTGTTCCTGCTCCAGTCGAAGCTGCAGCACGAGGTCGAGGGCTGGCTGGAGGGCAACGGCAGCAAGGAGTGGCCGACCCTCGCGTCGTCGATCGCGCACAAGTGGCTGACCGAGGGCCTGCAGGACCGGGCGATCACCCGTGACCTGGACTGGGGCGTGCCGGTCCCGGCGGACGTGTGGCCGGAGCTGGCGGCCGAGGGCAAGGTCTTCTACGTCTGGTTCGACGCACCGATCGAGTACATCGGCGCGACGAAGGAGTGGTCGGACGCCGACCCGGAGAACCGCGACTGGAAGTCGTGGTGGTACGAGGCCGAGGACGTCCGCTACACGGAATTCATGGCCAAGGACAACGTGCCGTTCCACAGCGTGATGTTCCCGGCGACGCAGCTGGGGACCCGCGAGCCGTGGAAGAAGGTCGACTTCCTCAAGGCCTTCAACTGGCTGAACTACTACGGCGGGAAGTTCTCCACCTCGCAGCGCCGGGGCGTCTTCACGGACGCGGCGCTGGAGCTGCTGCCGGCCGACTACTGGCGCTACTTCCTGATGGCCCACGCGCCGGAGTCGGACGACACCTCCTTCACCTGGGAGCTGTTCTCGTCGTCGGTGAACAAGGACCTCGCGGACACGCTCGGCAACTTCGTCAACCGGGTGCTGTCGTTCTCCCGCAAGCGGTTCGGCGACGAGGTCCCGGCGGGTGCCGAGGCAGGTGCCGCGGAGCAGAAGCTGGGCGAGGAGATCGCCGGGCTGCTGGCGGAGTACGAGGGCCACATGGAGGCGCTGCAGTTCCGCAAGGCGTCGGCCTCGCTGCGCGCCCTGTGGAGCGCGGGCAACTCCTACCTGGAGGAGAAGGCCCCCTGGCTGGAGATCAAGACCGACAAGGACGCGGCGGCGCTGACGCTGCGCACCGCGATGAACCTGATCCACCTGTACGCGGTGGTCTCCGAGCCGTTCATCCCGGCGTCGGCGAAGGCGATGCGGAGTGCGTTCGCGCTGGCGGACGACACTGCCGTGTGGGTCTCGCAGGACGAGGCGAAGGCGCTGGCGGCGGTGCCCGCGGGGACGCCGTTCACGGTGCCGCCGGTGCTCTTCGCGAAGATCACCGAGGAGGACCTGGACTCGTACCGGGAGCGCTTCGGTGGTGCGGAGGGGTAATCCTCCGCAACGCCGGACGGCCGGCCGGTCCTGCCACGTGTGCGCCCGTTCCGCCCCCGAGGGGGTGGGACGGGCGCACGTGTATGGGGGGCCGGCGGCCGTGGGGGCCTTATGGCTTTGTGCCCGGTGAGACGTAGGCGGTCAGCGGCTTCAGACCGGGGGTCGGGGGGAGGGGGGCCTTGCGCCAGCCGCGGGCGTAGTGCGGGGGCCGGTGGCCGGCCGCGAGCAGGACGGCGGCGGGGCGGCGGGTGCCGAGCCGGGTCAGGGCGGTGGGCGTGATGCTGGCGTCGTGGCCGGCGGGCTGGCGGGACGCGCAGCCGGCCTGGTAGGCGACCCGGACCGCCTCCTCGCCGCTGACGGCGCACGGCGGCCGCAGACCGGCGGTGCGCAGGGTGCGGACGATCCGGCCGATGTCGTTCTGGGCGCGTACCGTTCCGCGCTGCATCTTGTGCAGGATCGCCAGCTGGACCGCCTCGTGTCCCAGCAGCGCGACGGCCAGGAGGACCACCGCCAGGGCGTGCCGCCGGCGTGGGAGGCGGACCAGCCGGCACAGGAACCAGGCGGCGGGCATCATCAGCAGCGCGTACGCGGGCAGCAGGAAGCGCGGGGCGGCGTAGTCGACCGCCAGGAGGTAGGGGGCGGCGAGGCAGAGGCCGATCAGGGACGGGAGCACGACGGGTGCCGCGCCGTAGCGGTGCAGCGAGCCGTCGGGGTCGTGGAGGCGGAGGGTCGGCCAGGTCTGCCCGTCCCGCTGCCCCACCCCGCCCGTGCCGAGGCGGTCGGCGCGGGCCGGGTCCAGGACGAGGCTGCCCAGCCGTACGGGGTCGAGCCAGAGGCCGTCGCGCCGGCCGGAGTGCGGTCCGTGGCCGGGCGGCCACACCGGTCCGTAGCGGTGCAGCGCGCCGCCGGGTTCGCGGGCGCGGACCGCGGACCGGACCGCGCCGGCCACGGCGAGCGGGAGCGCGCACCACCATGCCGCCGCCACCGGATGGTCCCAGGCCAGGTGACAGGGGCGGCACAGGGTCTTGCCCTGGAGCGCCCGGGCGTGGTCGGCGAAGGACGGGTGCCAGCCGAGGCCGCCCTGGATCTCCGCGGCCTGCCGCAGCCGGGCCGGGAAGCCGCCGTAGGAGACGTACGCCTCGATGATCCACTCGGCACAGCCGAGGGCGAGCCCGGCCGGGAGGGCGAGCAGGACGGTGGACCGGCGCCAGGCCGGTACGACGAGCCCGGCCAGGAAGAGCGGAACGGCCAGCCACACCGCGTCGGTGGGGCGCATCAGCGCGACCAGTGCCACCGCGGCGGCGAGGCCGGTGGCCGCGCCCCGGCCGGCCGCCGGAGCCAGCTGTACGGGCGGCTGGCGCACCGCGAGGAGGAAGCAGCCGGTGGCGGTGAGCGCGGCGTAGCCGACCCACAGGTTGGGCATGGCCTGCGGGCCGTAGAAGAGGGTGACCCACAGGCCGGCGAACAGCGCGCCGCCGAGCGCGGGGACGGGGGGCGGCAGCAGGCGCCGCCAGATGCAGAGGGTGAGCAGGAGCCCGGCGCCGGAGAGCAGCGCGAGGTAGCAGTGCAGCGCGGGGGCCGAGGTCGTGAAGGCGACGACCGGGGCGAGGAGGAGGGTGACGCCGCGGGCGCGCGGTGCGCTGAAGTACGCGGCCGGGGTGTGCGGGTCGACCTGGCTGACGTAGACCGTCTCGTCCCATCCCAGGCCGGGGGTGGCGACGGCGAAGTAGAGCTGCCCGGCGGTGAAGACGGCGGCGACGGTGATCAGCCACCGCAGATCGCTGCCCGGTGCGGGGCGCGTCGGGTGGACCCGCGGGCCCAGTCCGGTCGGGCCGGGGAGGAGGCTGGCTTGCTGCATGGGCACCACCCTGCGGGGGTGGCGTGCGCCCGGCCACATGTGTGGTGCGGTTGGAGCACAGGGCGCCGCGCGCGGTGCACGGCCGGGGCGCCGGGTCGCGACATGGCGAGGGGCGGTGTTTCACGTGAAACGAACGACGTGAAACACCGCCCCTGCGGCCCGGCGGGAGCCGGCCCCGGCCCCTGCCGGTGGTGGCTACTTCACCTGCGGCTTGCGGATGTTGAGGCTGAGCTCCTTGAGCCGGGCCTCTTCCAGCTCGGTGGGCGCGCCCATCATCAGGTCCTGCGCGTTGCCGTTCAGCGGGAACGCGATGGTCTCGCGGATGTTCGGCTCGTCCGCGAGCAGCATGACGATGCGGTCGACGCCCGGGGCGATACCGCCGTGCGGCGGGGCGCCGAAGCGGAAGGCGCGGAGCATGCCCGCGAACTTCTCCTCGACGGTCTCACGGTCGTAGCCGGCGATCTCGAAGGCCTTGATCATGATGTCCGGCTCGTGGTTCCGGATCGCGCCGGAGGACAGCTCGACGCCGTTGCAGACGATGTCGTACTGCCAGCCCAGGATGTCCAGCGGGTCCTTCTCCTCCAGGTCCTTCATGCCGCCCTGGGGCATCGAGAAGGGGTTGTGGGAGAAGTCGATCTTGCCGGTCTCCTCGTCCCGCTCGTACATCGGGAAGTCGACGATCCAGCAGAAGCGGAAGACGTTCTCCTCGAAGTGGCCGGCGCGCTTGGCGGCCTCGACGCGGACCGCGCCCATGATCTTCGAGACCTCGTCGAACTCGCCCGCGCCGAAGAAGACCGCGTGGCCGGCCTCCAGGCCGAGGCGCTCGGTGAGGACCTTGACGTTCTCCTCGGTGAGGAACTTGGCGATCGGGCCGGACAGGGAGCCGTCCTCGCCGACGCGCACCCAGGCCAGGCCCTTGGCGCCCTGCTGGACCGCGTAGTCGCCGAGCTGGTCGAAGAACTTGCGCGGCTGGTCCTGCACGGCCGGCACCGGCAGCGCACGGACGTGCTTGCCCGCGAACGCCTTGAACTCCGAGCCCTCGAAGACGTCGGTGATGTCGACGAGTTCCAGCTGGGCGCGCAGGTCCGGCTTGTCGGAGCCGTACTTCAGCATCGCCTCGCGGAACGGGATGCGCAGGAACGGCGAGGTGACGTGGCGGCCGCCGCCGAACTCCTCGAACAGCTCGGTCATCAGCTTCTCGACCGGCTGGAAGACGTCCTCCTGCTCGACGAAGGACATCTCGATGTCGAGCTGGTAGAACTCGCCCGGCGAGCGGTCGGCGCGGGCGTCCTCGTCGCGGAAGCACGGGGCGATCTGGAAGTACCGGTCGAAGCCCGAGATCATCAGCAGCTGCTTGAACTGCTGCGGGGCCTGCGGCAGCGCGTAGAACTTGCCCGGGTGCAGGCGGGACGGCACGACGAAGTCGCGGGCGCCCTCCGGGGAGGTGGCGCTGAGGATCGGCGTCGCCATCTCGTTGAAGCCGAGGGCGGTCATCTTCTGGCGGATGGACGCGATGACCGCCGAGCGCAGCATGATGTTGCGGTGCATCCGCTCGCGGCGCAGGTCGAGGAAGCGGTACTCCAGGCGCTTCTCCTCGTTGACGCCGTCGTCCGTGTTGATCGTGAACGGGATCTGCTGGGCCGCGCCCAGGACCTCGACCTCGGTGACCTCGATCTCGATCTCGCCGGTGGGCAGCTCCGGGTTGACGTTCTCGGCGCCGCGCGAGACGACCTTGCCGTCGACGCGGACGACCGTCTCCTTCGTCAGCTTGTCCAGCGCCTCGGCGCCGGGGGTGCCGGGGCGGGCCACGAGCTGGACGAGACCGTAGTGGTCGCGCAGATCGATGAAGAGGATGCCGCCCAGGTCACGTCGATTGTGCAGCCAGCCGCTGAGGCGGACGTCGGTGTCGACGTCCGCGGCTCGGAGCTCGCCGCAGTTATGGGACCGGTACCGGTGCATCGCTCATCCAAGTCGTCGCGAGTGTCGAGGTGAGGAGTTGTCGGGAGGGGGGCGGGGTCGGGATCCGGTGCGGACGCCCGGCCGCTCTCCCCGTGGATCACCCGAAAGGCCACCCCAGGATTGACATAACCGCTCCAGGTTACCGCCCCGACCCCCGGCACTTCGTTGACATATACGCATCAGCGATTCCCGGCGGGTTCCCGGCACGATTCCGGCGCGCTCACCGGGGTGCACCGGGAGCGGGTGACTGGGACGAGGGTCACATCCGTTCTCTGGTCGACCTCCGGCAAACGCACCTAAAGTGAGGCAATGCGCACCAAGGACCTCCTGGCTGCCATCGCGACCGGCCTCTGGCACTGGGACAACGCCACGGGACGGGTGAGCCTCGACGCCGAGGCGGCCCGGCTCCTCGGATTGCCGGCCGAGCCGGTGGAGCTGACCGAGGCGGCGGTGCGTTCCCGTTTTCATCCCGTCGACTTCGCCGAGATCAACGGCATCGTGCAGCTCGCGGTCGCCGAGGAGACGCTGGCCGAGGCCCGGCTGCGGGTCGTCGACGAGCAGGGGCGGGTGCTGCGGCTGGTCCGCACCCGCTCCCGGCCCCGCATGGTCGACGGTGACTTCGAGCTGGTCGGCACCCTCCAGGAAGTGCCCGAGCCGCTGCCCGGCACCTCCGCCGCACACACCCCGATCACCGGCGACTGGCGCCGCTCGCGCGAGGCGTTCCTGCTGGACGCGGGGCGGGCGCTGGCCGAGGCCCGGTCCACCGCCGAGGTGCTGCGGGTGGCGGCCGGGCTGTCGATGCCCGGTTTCATGCCGGACGGCCTCGCGGTCTTCGGGATCGAGGGCGACCGGGTGTCGGTCATCGGCCACCACGGACACCGGCCCGGCGACGAGCAGCCCTTCCTCGACATGCCGCTGGAGACGGAGTACCCGGCCGCGGAGGTGATCCGCACCGGCCGGGCCATCTATCTGCCCACGCCCGAGGAGTACCGCGGCCGCTACCCGGCCACCTGGCCGCTGGCCGCCCGCTTCGGCCGGACGTCCTGGGCGTTCCTGCCGCTGGTCAACGCGGGTCGGACGATCGGTGCCTGGATGGCGGGGTTCGCCGAGCCGGTCGCCTTCACCCCCGACGAGCGCTCGGTGCTGACCACCGTCGCCCGGATGCTGGCGCAGGCACTGGCCCGGGCCGGGATGCAGGAGGAGCAGCAGGAGCTGGCGCTGGGGCTGCAGCGCAGCATGCGGCCGACGGTGCAGCCGGACATCCCGGGGATGACGGTCGCGGCGCGCTACGTCCCGACCGGCGGCGGCCTGGAGGTGGGCGGCGACTGGTACGACATGATCCCGCTGCCGTCGGGCCGGATCGCGCTGGTCATCGGGGACATGCAGGGCCATGACGTACGGGCCGCGGGCCTGATGGGGCAGCTGCGGATCGCGCTGCGGGCCTATGCGTCCGAGGGGCACCACCCGGACGCGGTGCTCTCGCGGGCGTCGCGGTTCCTGGCCGGGATCAATGCGACGGAGTTCCGCGGCAACGGCGAGGACCAGCGGTTCGCCACCTGTCTGTACATCGAGGTGGACCCGTCGACCGGGCTGCTGGACATCGCCCGGGCCGGCCACCCCGACCCGGCGATCCGGCTGTGCGACGGGACGATGCTGATCCGGCCGACCGCGGGCGGGCTGCCGCTGGGCATCGTCCCGGACACCGACTACCCCATCACCCGGCTCGTCCTGGAGCCCGGCGAGACGATGATGGTCTGCACCGACGGGCTGATCGAGACCGGCGGGCACGACCTGGAGACCGGATGGTCGCGACTGCGCGCCATCCTCGAATCGCACGAGGTCGGCGCCGACGACGGGGATCTGGAACGGCTCGCCGACGCCCTGGTCCAGGCCGTGCACGGGCCGCCCTCACACCACACCACCGGGCCGCTGGTGGACCGCCGCGAGGACGACATCGCCCTTCTGCTGCTGTGCCGTGAGGGCGGCAGCTGCGGTGTCGGCACCGGGGGACTGCTGGCGCAGCAGCCCGTACGGCGCACCGCGCTCTCCGTGGCCCAGGCCGAACCGCACCGGATAGCCGAGGCGCGCCGGCAGGTCCGCGAGGTGCTGCACGACTGGGCCGACCCGGACCAGGTCGACTCGGCGGTGCTGATGGTCTCCGAAATGGTCACCAACGTCCTGCTGCACACCGACGGGGACGCGCTGCTGGTCGCCGAGATCTCCGGGGAGCGGGGCGCCCGCCGGGTCCGGGTCGACGTCTCCGACAGCAGCGACGAGCTGCCGCACCGCCGCAGCCCGGGCGAACTGGCCTCCTCGGGACGGGGGTTGGTGCTGCTGGAGCTGCTGGCCGGGGCGTGGGGCGTGGATCCGCGCGGGGACGGCAAGTCGACGTGGTTCGAGCTCTACGAGGACGCGGGGGACGCGCTGGGCCCGGTGTCACCGGGGCTGGAGGAGCCCGAGGCGGAGTCCGAATCCGCCGCGTAGTGCTTGCGCAGTTCGTGCAGGACGCCGGAGACCGCCGCGGTCAGGGGGACGGACAGCAGCATGCCGAGGATGCCGGCCACGCTCGCGCCGGCCGTGATCGCCAGCATCACCGTCGCCGGGTGCATCTGGACCGTACGGCTCTGGATCATCGGCTGCAGGACGTGGCCCTCCAGCACCTGGACGGCGAGGACGACGCCGAGCGTCCACAGCGCGATCACGAAGCCCCGGTCGGCGAAGGCGACCAGGATCGCCACCGCGCCGGAGATGAAGGCGCCGAGGTAGGGGATGTACGCGCCGACGAAGACCAGTGCGCCCAGGCCCGGGGCGCCCGGCACCTTGAGGATCAGCAGGCCGACGGTGATGCAGAGGGCGTCGATCAGCGCGATGAAGGTGGTGCCGCGCATGAAGCCCTGTATGGCCTGGAAACCGCGGCGGGCCATCCGTTCGAGCTGGGGACCCGAATTGCCGGGCGCCCAGTCGTGCAGCGCGCGGACGGCCTTGTCCGCGTCGCGGAGGAAGAAGAACGTCAGCAGCAGGGCGAGGACCGCGGCGGCGATGAACTGGCCGACGACGCTGACCCCGGCCAGCAGCCCGGACGCCGCCTCACCGCCGAACCTGGCGACCAGGCTCTTGGCGTTGGAGGCCAGGTCGTCGAGTGACGCACCGGCCACGCCGAAGTTCTTGGAGAGGCCCTGGCCGGCCTCCTTGAGCGAGGCGATGATCTGGTCCCCGGTGTCCACCAGCGCACTGACGACGACGTATCCGGCGCCGCCGACCACCACCAGCAGGACGGCGCAGGTCAGCCCGGCCGCCAGCGAGCGGTTGAGCCGCATCGCCACCAGCCGCCGGTAGAGCGGCCCGAGCAGCGCACTGCCGAGCAGCGCCAGCAGCACGGGCGTGACCGCCGCGCTCAGGAAGACGCACAGCCATACGCCGACGGCCAGCACGGCCGCGATCAGCAGCGCCACCACGCACCAGGCCGCGGCACGGCGGGCCTCGACCGGCAGCAACGGCTTCTCCGTCAGCGGCCGTTCGGGGCCGGGGCCGCTCCGGTCATGATCCGAATCGTTTCGCACCCGGACAGTCCACCATGGCGCACGGTCCGGAAACGGGCGGGGGAACGCGCCGGAGGCGGTGTTTCACGTGAAACACCTCGTTTCACGTGAAACACCGCCTCTCGTCACGACGTCCGACGCCGGGTCAGTGCTCCCCGGCGGGGATCGTGCCGAGCCGGCCGGCCTGGAAGTCCTCGAAGGCCTGGGCCAGTTCGGCGTGGGTGTTCATCACGAACGGGCCGTAGTGCATCATCGGCTCGCGGATCGGCAGCCCGCCCAGCAGCACCACCTCGAAGTTCGGGCTGCGTGACTCCTGGGTCTCGTCCGCCCGGATCGTGAGCGAGTCGCCGGCTCCGAACACCACCGCCTGGCCCATGCGGAACGGGCGGCCGTCCACGCCGGCGGTGCCGCGCCCGGCCAGGGCGTAGGCGAGGGCGTTGAAATCCTTGCGCCAGGGGAGGGTCAGCTCGGCACCGGGATTCACCGTCACATGCATCATCGTGATCGGCGTGTGCGTGACGCCCGGCCCGTGGTGGCCGTCGATGTCACCGGCGATCAGGCGCAGCAGCGCCCCGCCGTCGGCGGAGGTCAGCAGCTTGACCTGGCCGCCGCCGATGTCCTGGTAGCGGGGGGCCATCATCTTGTCGCTCTTCGGCAGGTTGACCCACAGCTGGAGGCCGTGGAAGAGACCGCCGGACATGACCAGCGACTCCGGCGGCGCCTCGATGTGCAGCAGACCGGAGCCCGCCGTCATCCACTGCGTGTCACCGCCGTTGATGACCCCACCGCCGCCGTGCGAGTCACGGTGCACGAACGTGCCGTCGATCAGGTACGTGACGGTCTCGAAGCCGCGGTGCGGGTGCCAGGGCGTGCCCTTGGGCTCTCCGGGCGCGTACTCCACCTCGCCCATCTGATCCATCATGATGAACGGGTCGAGGTGCTTGTAGTCGATGCCGGCGAAGGCCCGGCGCACCGGGAAGCCTTCGCCTTCGAATCCGCTCGGCGCGGTGGCGACGCCCAGCACGGGACGGGCCTGCGCCGCGGCGGGTGCCGCCACACGGGGCAGGGTCAGCGGGTTCTCTACGGTCACAGCGGGCATGACGGCCTCCTCGGTCGCTCACCAAACTTAGTTGAATGCTGAACAACCTGCAAGGCATGCGGCATTCCCGCCCGCGTTTTCGCAGGTCACAGGAGCAAAGAAGACGGCCGGCCGAGCATGTCGGCCGGCCGTTCAGGAAGCCGGGGCGGTCTCCGCGGGACGCTCAGCCGTACATCCGCCGCATCGCGAAGTCGACCATCTGCTCCACGGCCTTGGCGTCGAAGACCATCCGGTGGTCGCCCTCCATGTCGAGGACGAAGCCGTAGCCGGTCGGCAGCAGGTCGAGCACCTCGGCGCCGGTGATCACGAAGTACTTGGACTCCTTGCCCGCGTACCGCCGCAGCTCCTTGAGCGAGGTGAACATCGGGATCACCGGCTGCTGGGTGTTGTGCAGCGCCAGGAAACCGGGGTTGTCACCGCGCGGGCAGTACACCTTGGACGTCGAGAAGATGCCCTGGAAGTCCTCGGCCGACATCGAGCCGGTGGTGAAGGCGCGCACCGCGTCGGCGAGCGAGGGCGGGGACGGCTCGGGGTAGAGCGGCTGATCGCCGTAGCCCCCGGGGGCCGACTGCTGCGGCGGTGGCGGAGGCGCGCCGTACTGCTGCCCGGCACCCGCGTTCTGGTCGTAGCCGTACATGCGCCTCAGCCTACTGAGTCGGCGCGGCACCGGGGGACGCTCGTCACAGATGGGCGGAAGGGGTTGATTCTTATTACCCGCGGGTAGCATCATGCTAGCTACTAGCCGGTATTGCGTCTGAGGTCCCAGCCTTGGGGTCCTCTCCCGAACCCTTACGGAGCCGTACCCATGGGCCACTACAAGTCGAATCTCCGCGACATCGAGTTCAACCTCTTCGAGGTGCTGGGCCGTGACAGCGTGTACGGCACCGGACCCTTCGCGGAGATGGATGTCGACACCGCCAAGAGCGTGCTGTCCGAGATAGCCCGGCTGTCGGAGAACGAGCTCGCCGAGTCGTTCTCCGACACGGACCGCAACCCCCCGGTCTTCGACCCGGACACCAACACCGCGCCGATCCCCGACACGTTCAAGAAGAGCTACCAGGCGTACATGGACGCCGAGTGGTGGCGGCTGGGCATCCCGGAGGAGATCGGCGGCACCACCGCGCCGCGCTCCCTGCTGTGGGGCTTCGCCGAGACCATCCTGGGCGCCAACCCGGCCGTCTGGATGTACGCCTCCGGCCCCGCCTTCGCCGGCGTCCTGCACGACGAGGGCACCGAGGAGCAGCACCGCATTGCCCAGCTGATGGTCGAGAAGCAGTGGGGCTCCACGATGGTGCTGACCGAGCCGGACGCCGGTTCGGACGTCGGCGCCGGCCGCACCAAGGCCACCCAGCAGGAGGACGGCTCCTGGCACATCGAGGGCGTCAAGCGCTTCATCACCTCCGGTGAGCACGACATGTCCGAGAACATCGTGCACTTCGTCCTCGCCCGCCCCGAGGGCCACGGCCCGGGCACCAAGGGCCTGTCGCTGTTCATCGTGCCGAAGTACGACTTCGACTGGGAGACCGGCGAGCTGGGCGAGCGCAACGGCGTCTACGCCACGAACGTCGAGCACAAGATGGGCCTGAAGGCCTCCAACACCTGCGAGATGACGTTCGGCGCCAACCACCCCGCCAAGGGCTGGCTGCTCGGTGAGAAGCACGACGGCATCCGCCAGATGTTCAAGATCATCGAGTTCGCGCGGATGATGGTCGGCACGAAGGCCATCGCCACGCTCTCCACCGGCTACCTCAACGCCCTGGAGTACGCCAAGGAGCGCGTGCAGGGTCCCGACCTGGCGGCCTTCACCGACAAGGCCGCGCCGCGCGTCACCATCACCCACCACCCCGACGTGCGCCGCTCGCTGATGACGCAGAAGGCGTACGCCGAGGGCATGCGCGCCCTGGTGCTCTACACCGCCACGGTCCAGGACGAGATCATCGCCAAGGAGGCCGCGGGCGAGGACGCCAGCGCCGCCAACCGCCTCAACGACCTGTTGCTGCCGATCGTCAAGGGCTACGGCTCGGAGAAGTCCTACGAGCAGCTGGCGCAGTCGCTGCAGACCTTCGGTGGCTCCGGGTACCTCCAGGAGTACCCGATCGAGCAGTACATCCGCGACGCCAAGATCGACACCCTCTACGAGGGCACCACCGCGATCCAGGGCCAGGACTTCTTCTTCCGGAAGATCGTCCGGGACCAGGGCCAGGCGCTGACCGTGCTGTCCGAGGAGATCAAGAAGTTCCTCGCCGACAACACCGGTGGCGAGGAGCTGGCGCAGGCCCGCGGCGAGCTGGCGAAGGCCGCCGCCGACCTGGAGGCGATCGTCGGCGCCATGCTGACCGACCTCGCCGCGACCGAGCAGGACGTCAAGTCCATCTACAAGGTCGGCCTCAACACCACCCGCCTGCTGATGGCCTCCGGTGACGTCGTCGTCGGCTACCTCCTCCTCAAGGGCGCGGCGGTGGCCGCGGAGAAGCTGGCCGGCGCCTCGGCGAAGGACAAGCCGTTCTACACCGGCAAGATCGCCGCGGCGAAGTTCTTCGCGCACAACATCCTGCCGGGCGTCTCCGTCGAGCGCGGCCTGGCCGAGTCGGTCGACCAGTCGCTGATGGAGCTCGACGAGGCCGCGTTCTAAGGAACGGATCGGGAGCGGCGGGGCCGCGTTCCGGGGCAGGGTCCGCTGCCCGGGCGCGCGGCCTTCCTGAGGACCTCTTCCCAGAGTTCTTAGAGGTCTCTCATGGAAGCCGTCCAGACTGACGTGGCCCGCCTCCCTTCCCCCGGGGAGGCGGGCTTCGTCACGTACCGGCCCGGCCCGCCCGTCCGCCAGACCGGAATCGTTCGTTCCAGTGGGGTTCTCCTTCTGGAATGCAGAAATCGTGGCCGGAAGGGAGCGGAGTCACTCCGCACGCGCACGGGGAATGCGGGGCCCGGCTCCTTATGCTGAATCCATGACCAACTCCGCCCGCTTCGATCGCGGCCACACCGACGACCTGATGTCCTTCCTCGCCGCCAGTCCGTCGCCGTACCACGCGGTCGCCAATGCGGCGGAGCGGCTGGAAAAGGCGGGTTTCCGGCAGGTCGCGGAGACCGACGCCTGGGACGGCGAGAGCGGCGGACGGTATGTGCTGCGCGGCGGCGCGATCATCGCCTGGTACGTCCCCGAGGGCGCGAGCGCGGCGACTCCGTACCGAATTGTCGGGGCTCACACCGACTCTCCCAATCTGCGGGTGAAACCGATTCCGGACACCGGCGCCCGCGGCTGGCGGCAGGTCGCCGTGGAGATCTACGGCGGCACCCTCCTCAACACCTGGCTCGACCGCGACCTCGGGCTGAGCGGCCGGGTGACGCTCGCCGACGGGACCCACCGGCTCGTCCACGTCGACCGGGCGCTGCTGCGGGTGCCGCAGCTCGCCGTGCACCTCGACCGCTCGGTCAACGCCGACGGCCTCAAGCTCGACAAGCAGCGGCACATGACGCCCATCTGGGGCCTGGGCGAGGTGGCCGAGGGCGATCTGATCGCCTTCGTCGCCGAGGAGACCGGCGTCCCGGCCGGGGACATCAAGGGCTGGGACCTGATGGTGCACAGCATCGAGCCACCGGCCTATCTGGGCCGCGACCGCGAACTGGTCGCCGGGCCGCGGATGGACAACCTGCTGTCCGTGCACGCCGGTACGGCCGCGCTCACCGCGGCCGCCGCCCGGGGCTCCGCGCTGACCAGCATCCCGGTGCTGGCCGCCTTCGACCACGAGGAGAACGGCAGCCAGTCCGACACCGGCGCCGACGGACCGCTGCTCGGCACGGTCCTGGAGCGTTCGGTGTTCGCCCGCGGCGGCTCGTACGAGGACCGGGCGCGGGCCTTCGCCGGCACCATCTGCCTGTCGTCCGACACCGGGCACGCGGTCCACCCCAACTACAGCGAACGGCACGAGCCGGGGCACCAGCCGATGCCCAACGGCGGGCCGATCCTCAAGGTGAACGTCAACCAGCGCTACGCCACGGACGGCAGCGGGCGGGCCGTCTTCGCGGCGGCCTGCGAGCGCGCCGACGTGCCGTGGCAGAGCTTCGTCTCCAACAACTCGATGCCGTGCGGGACCACCATCGGGCCGATCACCGCGGCCCGGCACGGCATCGCTACCGTCGACATCGGCGTGGCGATCCTGTCCATGCACTCGGCCCGCGAACTGTGCGGCGCCGAGGACCCCTACCTGCTCGCGAACGCCCTGACGGCCTTCCTGGAGGGCTGAGTTGGATTTCTCGCTGCTCGGCCCGATCGCCGTGACGGCCGGCTCCCGGGAGCTGCCGCTCGGCCCCGCAAAACGGCGCAGTGTGCTGGCGCTGCTGTTGCTGCAGCCCAACACCACCGTTCCGCTGGAGCAGTTGATCGACTCCCTGTGGGAGGACGAGCCGCCCGAGCATGCGCGCACGGTCGTCCAGGGGCACGTCTCCCGGCTGCGCGCCACGCTCGCCGAGGGCGGCGCCGATGCGTACGGCATCGAGCTGGCCACACACGGCTCCGCCTATCTGCTGCGGCTGCCGGAGGAGCTGATCGACGCCCACCGGTTCAGCGAACTGGTGACACTGGCCCGTCCCGAGGCCGCGCCGGCCGACGCGGTGGCGCTGCTGCGTGAGGCGCTGGGCCTGTGGCGCGGTCCGGCGCTGACCGGCACGGTCACCAGCCCGCCGTTCGCGGCCGCCGCGCATGCGCTGGAGGAGCGCCGGCTGGCGGCCGTGGAAGCGCTGGGCCGGGCGCACGGCGCACTCGGCGAGCACGACCAGGCGGTGGCGATCCTCTACTCCGCGGCCGCCAACCACCCGTTGCGGGAAGGACTGATCGCCGGGCTGATGCGGGCGCTGTTCCGCACCGGGCGGCAGTCCGACGCGCTGGAGTGGTTCCACCGCACCCGTCGGCTGCTCAACGAGGAACTGGGCGTCGACCCCGGCGAGCGGCTGCGCGGCGCGTACGAGGAGATCCTGCGCGCCGAGGCGGCGGGCAGCGGGCGCGGGGGCGCGACGAAGCCGGCGACGGGCGGGGGCCGGGAGGCGGCTCCTTCCACGAGCGGGGGCCGGGCACCCGTGCACGGGAGCACGGCGGGGTCGGAGTCCGACGGCCCGGGACCCGAGGGTGGGCTTGCCGCCGCTCCGGACTTCGGCCCCGTATCGGGCGGTACGGGGGCCGGGGCCGAGCGGACCGGTGCGGCGCCGCGGCTGCTGCCCCGGCCACCCGCCCGCTTCCTGGGCCGGGAGCCCCAACTCGCCGCACTGACCGACGCCTTGATGGACCGCACCACGGGCGAGAGTCCGCTCGCGGTGGTCGCCGGACCGGTCGGCGTCGGCAAGACCGCCTGCGCCGTGCAGTGGGCGCATCTGCACGCCGACGCCTTCCCCGACGGCCAGCTCTTCGCCGACCTCCGCGGCTTCGGCGAGGGCGACGAGGCGGCGCCGGCCGAGATCCTGCGCGACTTCCTGCTCGCGCTCGGCACTCCCCAGGAGCAGGTCCCCGGCTCGGCGCAGGCCGCCTCCGCGCTGTTCCGTTCGCTGGTCGCCGAGCGCCGGCTGCTGGTCGTCCTCGACAACGCCCGCAGTTCGGCCCAGGTACGGCCGCTGCTCCCCGGCGGGCCGCACTGCGCCACGGTCGTCACCAGCCGCAGCCGGCTCGACGGCCTGGTCGCCACCGACTGCGCCCGGCCGGTGGGCCTCCAGGCACTCGGCCACGAGGAGGGTGCGGCGCTGCTCGGCGCCATGCTCGGGCCGGAGCGGGTGGCCGAGGACCCGGCCGCCGCGCGCGAACTGGTCGACCTGTGCGACGGGCTGCCGCTGGCGCTGCGGGCCGCGGCCGCCCAGCTGACCGCCCGGCCGCGCTGGCGGCTGGCCCGGCTCGCGGCCGCACTGCGCGACGAACAGCGGCGGCTGGCGCTGCTGTCGGCGGAGGACACCGGGATCGCGGCGGCGCTGCGGATGTCCGTCGCCCGGCTCTCCGCGGACGACGCCCGGCTGCTGTCGGCGCTGGCGACCAGCGCGGACGGGCACCTCAACGCGGCGGTGGCGGCGGCGCTGGCCGGCTACGACCCGGAGCGCACCCAGGACGGCCTGGACCGGCTCGCCGAAATGCATCTGGTGGACGAGGAGGCCACCGATGTCTACACGATCAGCACGCTGACCCAGCTGTTCGCCCGGGACGAGCGCGGCGAGGGCGGGGGGAGCGGGGCATAGCGGCGGGGGCGGCAGGGAGGGACGTACGGCGCCAAGGACGTCGGCGGGTACGGACGTTAGGCGGGCGTTAGTGGCGCGGCAGCGGCGGGCGGCAACCTGAGGGCATCGACCGACCGAACCGGGGGAGACCGCAATGCCGCAGCGTCCGGACCGCACCAGCAGCCCTCGCACCGCCCGTGCCGCCCGGCGGGGCACACTGCGGATCGCCGCCGCCGGTCTGACCGCGGTGGCCGCCCTCGGCCTCACCGCCTGCGGCGGGCAGGACAACCCGCTGCAGACCAGCGAGGCCAAACCGTTCCACCCCGCGGCGCAGGGCGCCGAGGACTCGGCGTCCCGCGCGCCCCGCAAGCTGCCGGTGAGGGAGTCCGGCGAGGCGGGGAGCGGTGCCCGGCCCGACGGCGGTGCGGCGCAGCAGGCCTCCGCACGGCGCGACGTACCCGGCGCGGACGGCGGCACCGACGCCCGTCCTGCCGGCGGGACCGCCGGGCACGGCCGGCGCACCCCGGACGTACGGCACTCCGCCTGTGACGCCGCGGCGATCCGGATCGTCGCCAAGCCGCTGCAACGGCCGGTCAACCACCTGCTGCTGGTGGCCACCAACACCTCCGGCGCCACCTGCGACCTCTACTTCGCTCCCAAACTGCGCTTCGACGACGCGCAGTCGCCGCTCGCCGACCTGCCGGAGAGCAGGCCCCAGGCGGTGGTCACCCTCGCGCCCGGCGAGTCGGGCTACGCCGGTGTGCTGACCTCCGCGGCGGACGGCTCCGGCCGCAACGGCGGCAGGCGGACCGCGCTGTACGTCAGCCTGCCGGGCCGCGACGGCAAGGGCAGCGTCGGCGGCTCGGCGAAGGTGGCGCTGCCGGGCGGCGCGGTGTACGTCGACGACAGCGCGTGGGTGACCAACTGGCAGTCGGACGCAGGCGACGCCGCTGCCTGGTGAGGCACCGCGCCACCGCCGACTCCCCATGAACCAGGGCGCCCGCATCCCCCAGCGGGCGCCCTGCCGGCTGTCCCGACATGTCTCACGCAGGGGCCCGTGATGTCCCATGCGGCGGACGTCTCCGCAGGTCCACGCCGTGCACGCGGCGGCGATGTCCCAAGGGACACAGAGCCGCGGGCCGGCCCCCTTCCCTCGTCCCACGATGTTCTCCGGCGCCGCGGCGGGACCACCCGGCGGCTCACCGACCGGCCGCCGGCCATCCGGCCGACCGGCCGTCCACGGAGGGGAATCGGCATGGAGGAGCACACGCACAGCGGTCGCCGGACCGTGCTGCGGAAGGCGCTGCCCGCGGTGGTCGCCGCGGGAATCGGCGTCGCGGGATTCGCGGGGCCGGCCCACGGCAGCGATCCCGGCCCGGCAACCGCCACCGGCGTACGGCAGGCGGCGGGCGCGGACATACGGCAGGCCACGGCCGCCGACGGCCGGCAGGCGGCGGCCGCCTCGGACTTTCCCACCTGGGGGACGCGATGGGTGGTGCATGCCGACCCCGACACCAACTCCCCCGCCGTCGGCATGATCAACAGGACCGCCGCGGGCCAGGACCGGATCACCGCCGACTACCAGGTCGACACCGGACACCAGGTGTGCGAGGGCAGCGCCTGCTCGACGTACATGGCCCACGTCACCGGCCCGGTCACCGGCTTCCTCACGGTGGTCGCGGTGGACATCCCGCAGGACCGGCTGCCGGGCGTACCGGTCCACGGCGGTGGCGGCCGGCCCCAGCCCGGCGGCTCCCGCCAGGAGGTGCTGAACCGGGCCGCCACCTGGCTCACCGCCAACAATGGCGCGCAGGTCCCGTACAGCCAGGCCAAGGTCTGGAAGGACGGCTACCGCCAGGACTGCTCGGGCTATGCGTCCATGGCGCTCGGGCTGCCGACGCCGGGCACCAACACCGTGGGCCTGGCCACCGACCGCGGTATCACCCGACCGATTTCGCTGGGCGAACTCAAGCCCGGTGATCTGCTCATCGATGCGTCCGGGGACAACAACAACCGGCACGTGGTGATCTTCGAGAAGTGGAACAACGACGCACACTCCTCGTACACGGCCTATGAGCAGCGCGGTGGCTACGGCACCGACCACCGGACGCTGACCTACGGCCTGCCGGGCGGGGACGCCGAGTTCACGCCGTACCGTCCGGTGAAGTTCGGCGACTGACGCGCCGTTCGCTCTCGCGCCGCTGTTTCACGTGAAACGGCGAGGTGGGGGCGAGGCGCTGACGCACGGTCCGTTTCACGTGAAACGTCACCAGCTGGTCCGGGTCCGATCCGGATCGTGTAACGAGGGGCACTTCCGTCACAGGGGAGCGGAAGTGCCCCTCGCATGCGCATGTCCGCTGTGCTGGAATGCGGGATGTGCCTGGCAATCAGAACGACGCCACTCATCCCCGACGTAAGCCACTGGCCCCCCTTCCCGACGAACTCTCCGGCCCTGCCCGTGACTTCGTCACCGCCCTGCGCCGTATACACGGCGAACTCGGCTACAGCCTCAAGGAGTTGGAGGGCCGGCTACCGGCCAGCCGCTCGTCCCTCTCTCGCTATCTGCGGGGCCAGGGGCTGCCCGATGAACGGCTGCTGGTCCAGTGGTGCAAGCTCTCCTTCACCGGCGAGGACCGGCTGCCCGCTCTCGTCGATCTACTGCACCGGGCCCAGGAGGCAGCGGACTCGGGCCCCGAGACCGCACGGGAAGTGGGCGGGACGGACGAGCCGCCGGACCAGGAGACGGAGCAGGGGGCGCGGGGACGGCGTCGGCTGCCGCTGGTGCTCGCCGCGCTCGGGACGGCCGCGGTGCTGGCCGGTGCCGCGGTGGCCATTCCGGCGCTGACCGGCCAGGACCGGGCGTCGAACGGCCCCCCGCACGACAGCGCGGGTGCAGGCGGAGTGCAGGGATCGGAGACCTCGGCGAAGGGGACCGGGTCCGCCCGGATCACCGTCAACAACGTCGAACGCGCCTGCCAGCACCCCCGCACCGAGAACTGTGCGCTCGGCCTGGCCCGTGACCCCTACCAGGTCTACCGGCGCGCCAACGTCGTGGCGCACGTCTGGCACGGCGACGTGCTGCACGCGGTGTGCCGGATCGCCGACGGTGTGACGGTCACCGACGAGATGGGCGGGCACAGCAGCATCTGGTTCCGGGTCGATCAGGACGGCACTCGGATGTGGGCTCCGGGGATTCGCATCCGCCCGGAACAGCTCGAAAACACCACATTGCCGACCTGTCCGGAAGGATCCTGACCCTGCTCCTCCGAACCGCGACTCCGCCGCTGTCGCTGACCTGCGGCAATGACGCTCCGGCCGGAGCCGCCGCGATGCCGCCCTGGAAGATCGAACCGCAATCGATATCGTGGCCGTGCCATGACAGACACACCTCGCTGACCGTAGCGACCCACTGGGGGACTCCACCCATGACCGCACCCCGCTCCCGCCGCCGCTCCGCCGCGTACGCCGCGCTGGCCCTCGGGCTGGCCGGTTCGCTCGCGCTGACCGGCTGCAACAGCCACTCCTCGAAGAAGTCGAAGAAGACCTCCTCCTCGTCCTCCAAGAGCAAGAAGCGCAAGATCATCGGCGGTGGTGCGGCCGCGGCGGGCGCGGGAGCCGGGGCGGCGTCGCGCCGGGTGACGGGCTGCTGGCCCAGCACCTACCGGGTCACGTTCTCCCAGCAGACCGGCCCGAAAAGCCATGTCACGGTGAAGTTCAAGAACACCACCAGCAACACCTGCCGGCTGTACAACGGCCCGCAGCTGCGCTTCAACAACGCCAAGGCGCCGCTGCCGCTGAGGACGGGCGACCCCGGTGTCCTGGGCGGCCCGACCGTCGACGTGCCCGCCAAGGGCTACGCGTACGCGGTCATCCCGACCAACACGCCGGCCAGCAAGGGCACCGAGCAGAAGTCGGTGACCATCGACTTCATGGGTTCCTCCGCGGATTCCACCACCCGCGGGCCGGTCACCCTGAACTTCGCGGAGAAGCGGCTGCACATCTCCGTCGGCCAGAGCAAGGTCACCAACTGGTCGCGCAGCGTCCACGGGGCCGAAGTGATGGCCGGCGTCGGGGACTGACCCGGCACCACCACCGCCGCGGCCGCACTTGCTTGGCCCGGGCCCCGTCAACGGGCCCGGGCGCCGGTGGCTATGCGGCGTCCAGCCCCGCCAGCACCAGCCCGAGCCGGGCCACGCCGTCCTCGGTGACGGTCACCGGAACGCCCCAGTCCTGCTGGTGGACGTGGCAGGCGGGGTACTCGATGTCGGGGGCGTCGTCGCAGGACGCGGCCATCGCCGAGACGTGCAGCACGCCTTCGGTCACGCCGTCCGCGAGCACCAGTTCCCGGCTGAGGTCGGTGCCGGCGCCCGCACCGTCGGCGAGCAGCTCCGGCGGGGTCGCGCTGACCAGCAGCCGGGTCGACGGGCCGTAGCGGGTGTCGAGCTTCTGGCCCGCCGGGGCCTGGAAGACCACATCGAGCCGGAGCGCGCCCGGCGCCACCTCGGTGGCCGCGCGCTGGGTGCGGTGCGCCACCGCCTCCACCCGGACCGCCTCCTCGGGCAGCCGCAGCCGGGTCAGCCGGTGCCGCGCGGACTCGACGACCACGATGTCGTCATCGACGAGTACCGCGGCGGACGGCTCGCGCAGGTCCGTCGCCAGCGTCGTCACCTCACCGCTCGCCGGGTCGTAGCGGCGCAGCGCGTGGTTGTAGGTGTCGGCGATCGCGACCGATCCGTCGGGCAGCGCGGTGACGCCCAACGGGTGCTGGAGCAGCGCCTGGTCCGCGGCACCGTCGCGGTGGCCGAAGTCGAAGAGACCGGTGCCGACGGCCGTACGGATGACGTATCCGTCCTCCGCGGGCTCGACCCAGCGGACCGCGCTGGTCTCCGAGTCCGCGATCCACAGCCGGTCGCCGGCGGCGGCGAGCCCGGACGGCTGGGCGAACCAGGCCTCGGCGGCGGGGCCGTCCACCAGGCCCTCGTTCGTCGTGCCGGCGGCCACCTCGACCGTGCCGGTGGCCGGGTCGTACGTCCACAGCTGGTGCACACCGGCCATCGCGATCCACAGCCGGTCCTGCCACCAGGCGATGTCCCACGGCGAGGAGAGCGCCACCTCGCGCGCCGGTCCGGACGTCGGGGAGCCCTGCCACCACTGCTTGCCGGTCCCGGCCACCGTCTCCAGCGTGCCGCCGACGGGGTCGAAGACGCGCAGGGCGTGGTTGACGGTGTCCGCGACGGCGACCTTGCCGTCGGGCAGCAGGGCCAGGCCCTGCGGTTCGTTGAAGGTGTCCGGGGTCAGACCGCGCTCACCGCTGCCGATCCGGCGCAGCACCTGCTCGCCGTCCGCGGCGAGCTCGACGAGCTGGTGGCGGGTGGTGTCGGAGACCAGGAAGCTGCCGCCGGGCAGCCGGACCGCCTTGCCGGGGAAGCGCAGGTCGGTGGCGACCGGCTCCGGCGGTACGTACGGGCCGTCCCCGCGCCGCAGGGTGCCCTTCGCCTCGTGCTCCGCCTCCAGCTCCTCGACGAGCGTGGCGATGGCGTGCGCATGGCCCTCGCCGGCGTGCTGGGCGACGACGTACCCCTCGGGGTCGATCACCACCAGCGTCGGCCAGGCCCGGACCGCGTACTGCTTCCACGTGGTGAGCTCGGGGTCGTCGAGGACCGGGTGCTCGACGCCGTACCGCTCGACGGCGTCCACGACGGCCTGGTGCTCGGCCTCGTGCACGAACTTAGGGGAGTGCACACCGATGATCACGACCGTGTCGCGGTGCTTCTCCTCCAGCTCCCGCAGCTCGTCCAGGACGTGCAGGCAGTTCACACAGCAGAACGTCCAGAAATCCAGGACGACGATGCGTCCTCGCAGGTCAGAGAGGGTCAGATCCTTGTTGCCGGTGTTCAGCCAGCCGCCCTTGCCGATCAGCTCGGGGGCCCGGACGCGCGCACGTGAAGCCATGTGGACATTCAACGTCACTCAGGTGCGTGCGCATTCCGCAGGGGCGTCGGGGAACAGGTCAGCCATGCAGCCCTCACCCGCGGCGCAGCCGCCGCACTCCGGCACCTTCCTCGTCCGCGACCGGATCTTCGGGATCGGCGACGACTACTGGATCGACGACGAGCACGGCCGCCATGCCTTCCTCGTGGACGGCAAGGCGCTCCGACTGCGGGAGACCTTCGAGCTGAAGGACACCGAAGGCCGGGTGCTGATCACCATCCGGAAGAAGATGCTGGCCCTGCGCGACACGATGACGATCGAGCGGGACGACGAGCCGCTGGCCACCATCCGCCGCAAGCGGCTCTCGTTGCTGCGCAACCACTACCGCGTGGAGCTGGCGGACGGCACCGTGCTGGACGTCAGCGGCAAGATCCTGGACCGGGAGTTCGCCGTCGAGTACGAGGGCGAACTGCTCGCCGACATCTCGCGGCGCTGGCTGACCGTGCGCGACACGTATGCGGTCAAGGTCGTACGGGACGACGCGGATCCGGCGCTGCTGATCGCCGTCGCGGTGTGTGTGATCCGGCTGGCCGAGCGGGAGCGCGGCGTGGGCTGAGCGGCGGGCGCCCGGAACACCGCGCCGGAACCCGCTGCGGTCGCGGGACATCGTCCTACGATGGTCCCCCGAAAGCACTGCCGGGGTGCCCGTGCGCAGCGGTAACTTAACTGCACAGACAGCAGCCCGCGTACGAACCGTCCGAGGGGTCCCGTGACCGTCCATCCCAGCCTTCAGTCCTCCATCGATGCCTGGACGCACTCCATAGAAGCGATAACCGAGCTGGTGACGCCGCTCGTCGAAGGCGAGTGGAACCGGGCGACGTGCCTGCCAGGATGGTCAGTTCGCGATGTGGTCTCCCACATCATCGGCCTGGAATGCGAAATGCTGGGCGATCCGCGGCCGATCCACACGCTGCCGCGCGACCTCTACCACGTCCGCAGCGAGTCGGCGCGCCGCATGGAGGTGCAGGTCGACGTCCGCCGGCACCACACCGCGCCGGAAATGCTCAGCGAACTCGAATACACCGTCATCCGCCGTTCCCGGCAGCTGCGCAACGAGTCCCGCCAGCCCGACGCGGTGGTGCGCAGCCCGCTCGACGAGGACCGGACGCTGGAATTCGTGCTCCAGCAGCGGGCGTTCGACGTCTGGGCGCATGAGCAGGACCTGCGCCGGGCGCTCGGCAAGCCCGGCAATCTCGACTCCCCCGGCGCGCAGATGACCCGCGATCTGCTGGTCAAGGTGCTGCCCGGCATCGTCTCCAAGAGGGCCCAGGCACCCGCCGGTTCGGTGGTGGTCTTCGACGTCAGCGGTCCGCTCGAGTTCCTGCGTACGGTCCGGATCGACAACGAGGGCAATGCCACCATCGACGGCAGCGTCTCGCTCGGCCCGACGGTGACGCTCGCCCTGGACTGGGACACCTTCCACCAGCTGGCCTGCGGCCGGGTCCGCCCGGCGGCGGTCGCCGAGCAGATCAAGATCGATGGTGACCAGGAGCTGGCCGAGGCGATCCTGGACAACTTCGCGGTCACGCCGTAGCGAAGTCGGGCCGGCGGACCACGACGCGTCGGCCGGCCCCCGTTTCACGTGAAACTTCCGCGCCGTTTCACGTGAAACAACGCCGCTCAGGCCGGAACGTGCACCGCCTCGACGCGGCTGACGACCAGCCGCTCGCGCTCGCGGCGGGCGGCCCGGCGGCGCAGTCGCAGGATCTGGGAGACACCGACCGCTTCGAGGACGAAGACCGAGGCGAAGGCGATCCGGTAGTTGTCGCCGGTCGCGTCCAGCAGGACGCCGATCGCGAGCAGGGTCGTCATCGACGCGGTGAAGCCGCCCATGTTGACGATGCCGGAGGCGGTGCCCTGACGCTCGGGCGGATTGGCGGGCCGGGCGAAGTCGAAGCCGATCATCGACGCCGGGCCGCAGGCGCCCAGCACCGCGCAGAGCGCGATCAGCAGCCCCATGGGCGCATGGTCGGCCGGCCAGCTCAGCACGCTCGCCCAGAGCAGCGCGGTGGCGCCGACCGTGCCCAGCGCCAGCGGCATGCGGGCGGCGTGATGGCGGGCGATGATCTGGCCGTAGACCAGCCCCACGGCCATGTTGGAGAGCACCACCAGGGTGAGCAGTTCACCGGCGGTGCCGCGGGACAGGCCCTGCGCCTCGACGAGGAACGGCAGGCCCCACAGCAGCAGGAACACCATGGCCGGGAACTGGGTGGTGAAGTGCACCCACATGCCCAGCCGGGTGCCGGGCTCTCGCCAGGCGTCCGCGATCTGCCGCCGCACGAACCCGGCGCCGGTGTGCCCGGCCGCGGCCGGCGGCGGCTCGAAGCCCTCGGGGTGGTCCTTGAGGAAGGCCAGCAGCACGATCAGCACGACGATGCCGCCGGCCGCGCTGGCGGCGAAGGTCGGGGTCCAGCCGAAGGTGTGCAGGAAGCGGGCGAGGACGAGGGTGGAGACCAGGTTGCCGGCCATTCCGACCAGTGCGGCGATCTGGGCGATCATCGGGCCGCGCCGGGCCGGGAACCAGCGCGAACCCAGCCGCAGCACGCTGATGAAGGTCATCGCGTCCCCGCAGCCCAGCAGCGCGCGCGAGCCGAGCGCCATGGGGTACGAGGCGGACAGCGCGAAGCCGAACTGGCCGAGGGTGTAGAGGACGACGCCGAGGGTCAGCACCTTCTTGGCGCCGAGCCGGTCGACCAGCAGGCCGACCGGGATCTGCATCCCCGCGTACACCAGCAACTGGAGGATGGAGAAGGTCGACAGCGCCGAGGCGTTGATGTGGAAGCGTTCGGCGGCGTCCAGCCCGGCCACGCCCAGGCTCGTGCGGTAGGTGATCGCGACGAAGTAGACGGCGACGCCGATGCCCCAGACCGCCATCGCCCGGGGGCCGCCGGGCGGGTCGAAGGGCAGCAGCCGGGCGCCGCCGCCTATGCCGGAGCGGGCGGAACCGCCGCCCACGGCGCCCGGTCCCGAGCCGGAGCCGCCATCTATGGAGCCGTCCGGTCCGCCGGTGTCACCGCTCATCGCACCTCTCCCTGGGCGAGGTTGCGGACCCAGCTGACGTGCCGGTGCACGACGTCGGTCGCGGCTTCCGCGTCACCGGCCCGCAGCGCGTCGAGGATCTCGGCGTGCTCGGCGATGTTCTTGGCGATCCGGTCGGGGTGGGCGTGCATCACCGCGACGCCCATCCGCAGCTGGCGGTCGCGCAGCTGCTCGTAGAGCCGGTCCAGGATCTGGTTTCCGGCGCTGCGCACGATGGCGGCGTGGAAGGCCCGGTCGGTGACGGACACGGCGGCCAGGTCACCGGACGACGCCTGCTCGCGCATGGTGTCCAGCAGTTCGGTCAGCTCGGTGAGCAACGGCTCGCTCGCGGGCACCGCCTTGGCGGCGGCGTGCTTCTCCACCAGCAGCCGGGTCTCGACCACGTCGGCGATCTCCTGTGCGGAGACCGGCAGCACCATGGCGCCCTTCTTCGGGTAGAGCTTGATCAGCCCCTCGACCTCCAGGCGCAGCAGCGCCTCGCGCACGGGCGTCCGGGACACGCCCACCGCGTCGGCCAGCTCGCCTTCGGTGAGCAGCATGCCGCCCTCGTAGTGGCGCTGCAGGACGGCGTCCTTGACGTGCGCATAGACCCGCTCGGCGGCGGGCGGTTGTTTGGCGGCGGATTCTCTGGCGGGCGCGGTGGGCGTGGACGCTGAGGGCATGCGCACAGGATAGATACAACAGGTATGCGTCCGAAACGTGATTCCGCGATGCGGACGACCGGTGGGGGCGGACGATGACGGTGCGGCCCGCGCGCCGTACGTCAGCCCGGCATTCGCCCCTGGGCCACCAGACGGTCCACGACCTGGGAGTGGGCGGGGGCGCAGCGCTCGCGGGCCTCCCGGCGGTCGAACCAGGCGTACTCGGCGATCTCCCGGCCCGGCACCGGCACGATGTCCTGCGGCCCACCGGTGAAGCAGGTCATGTGCAGCCGACGGCCGTTCTGGCCGTGCGCGACGTCATGGATGACGAACGCCTCCGTCAGGGTCCCGGCGGGGACGTCCAGGCCGAGCTCCTCGGACAGCTCCCGCGACAGCGCCTCACGGGCGGACTCCCCGGGCTCGTACTTCCCGCCGGGGAGGTAGAACGTGTCCTTGCCGCGCGTGCGGACGCTCAGCAGCCGGCCCTCCCGCACATGCAGCCAGCTCACCGACTGCAGCGGCGCCGCCCGCTCCAGCACCAGCAGCGGATGGCCGGTCTCCTCGTCCATCCGCCGCCCCCGCTCGGTGAAGCCCAGGTGCGCACCGAAGCGGCGGGCGCGGGCATTGCCCTCGAAGACCTCCAGGGTCAGCGCGCCGTACCGCGCCGCCGCGTGCTCCACCAACTGCCGCCCGACGCCGTCCCCTTGGGCCTCCGGCGCGACGAACAGCCCGCCGATCTCACCGCCGGGGAGCAGGCCGAGCAGCCCGATGACGGTGCCCGCCCGTTCGGCGACCCAGTTCTCGGCCCGGACGAGATACACCTCGCGGAGGATCCGCGCGCGCTCGCCCCCGCCCTCCCCCTCGATGAACGGATGCGCCCGGCGCACGGCCCGTGACCAGAGATCCACGACAACGTCCTGGTCAGCGTCCCGGTACCGGCGGATGATCACGTCGCTGCTCATTCCGCCGACCGTAAGCGGCCCGTCCGGCGACGGCAAACCCTTTCCCGGCCCCTGTCACAAGGGGGACCACAGGCGGACGGCGGGTCCACCTCAGGTCTGACCCGAGTCCGTACCTGGCGCGTATGGAGCGGCCCGGATTCCGTGGGTGAATGGAGGCATGGAGCCGGGGAGGCTCCGGAATTCAAGGGGAGTTGACCATGCAGTCCAGGACGAACGCCGGCCGTCGTGCGCGGAACACCGTCGTACTGGCATTGATCGTCGCCGGTCTGTGGGCGGGGGTCGCGCTGACCCGCGGCGCGGCACACGCCGATGAGTCCGGCCCGACCGGGCCGGTGGCGCACTTCAGCCGCGCCGTGGAGCTCATCCGCGGCTGACCGGCCCTACGACCGAACCGGGTGCGGCCCGCCGCGGTAGGTGCCGAAGGACCAGCGGTTGCCCTCGGGGTCGCGGGCGCTGAAGCCCCGTGAGCCGTAGTCGGTGTCGGCCAATTCATCGGTGATCTCCGCACCGGCGGCCCGGGCGCGGGCACACAGCGCGTCGGGCCGGCCGGTGACCACATAGGCGCCGGAGGCCCCCGGCCGCAGCCCGCAGGGGTCGTCGTCCGCCTCTCGGACGGAACCGAGCATGATGCCGCCGCCCTCGGGCCAGCAGAGCTCGGCGTGCTCGACCCGTTCGCCGTCGCCGTGGACCGCGGTGACTTCAAAGCCGAACGCCTCGGTCAGGAACCGGATCAGGGCGCGGGCGTCCCGGGCCCGGAGCACCGGCCACACCTGTGGCGCGGGCACCGACGCGGAATCCTGCGCGGACGTGGTGGCATCGGATGTGGACTTCGGCATGAGCGCCGTTCCTCCTCGGTCGGTACGGCGGCCCCGGGTGAGCCGCCGCCCTCAGCCTTCCGTGCGGCCGTCCGCCGGGGCTTGGACGTTTCGGAACTCCTCGGCGAGCCACCGGCTGGGTGGACAGCCGGCCAGCGAGCGGAACTCCCGGGCGAGGTGCGCCTGGTCGAAGTAGCCGCAGTCGGCGGCCAGTTCGGCGAGCAGCGGGGGCGAGCCGGTACGGGCCGCGGCGCCCAGCCGCCGTCGTGCGCGGTCGAAACGGATGACCCGGGCGGCGGTCTTGGGCGTCAGACCGGTTTCCTGCCGGAAGCGGGCGGTCAGATGGCGGGCGCTCCAGCCGATGTCGGCGGCGAGCGCCGCGACCGGCACGGCGCCCCGGGAGGCGGTCAAGAGCTGCCAGGCGCGGGCGACCTCGGGCGCCGGGGCGGGCCCCGCACCACCCGGCTCCCGGTCCAGCCACCGCAGCAGATGGGCGTCCAGCAGGGCGAACCGCTCCGGCCAGCCTGCGGCCTCACGCAGCCGCTCGGCGACGTCCCGGCCCCGGGGCCCGAGCACCGCCTCCGCGGGGAGATCCCTACCGGCCAGCTCACCGGCCGGCACGCCCAGCAGCGCCCGGGCGCCCAGCGGGTGCAGAGCGAGCTGGATGCCGGACTGGCGGCCCTGATGGGTGATCAGCGCGGGGCGGGTGTGCAGTCCGCCGAGGAGGGTGGCGTAGCTGCCGGGAGCCTGGCCGGGGTCAGGGTGGCCGGCCAGGGTGAGCGGTTCGTCGAGGGTGAAGATCAGCGTCAGCCGGGGCGAGGGGAGCCCGCGGTGCAGGGCGGGCGGGACCCCGGCCTGCCGGTATGCGGCGTAGGAGCTGACGTACGGCCGGAGCGCGGGCGCCGGCCGGGCGATCAGCTGCTCGTCAACGGCACCGGACGGGACGGCGCCCGACGCGCCCCTGACATGAGGGCGGGCCGGTCGGGCGAGGGCCGGGGCCGGCGTTTCACGTGAAACACCGGCCCCGGCCCCAGGCGTCGTTTCACGTGAAACGACGCCCTGGCCCGACCGGCCCCGCATCCCGGGTCAGCCCCAGGTGATCAGCCGCTTCGGCCGCTCCAGCACCGCCGCGATATCCGCGAGCAGCTTGGAGCCCAGCTCACCATCGATGAGACGGTGGTCGAAGGACAGCGCGAGGGTGGTGACCTGGCGCGCCTTCACCTTGCCCTTGTGCACCCAGGGCTGGAGCTTGATCGCACCGACGGCGAGGATCGCCGACTCCCCGGGGTTGAGGATCGGCGTACCGGAGTCGACGCCGAAGACACCGACGTTGGTGATGGTGACGGTGCCCCCGCTCATGGCCGCCGGAGAGGTCTTGCCCTCGCGGGCGGTGGCGACCAAATCGCCCAGTTCCTCGGCGAGTTGGGGGAGCGTCTTGGACCCGGCGTCCTTGATGTTGGGGACGATCAGCCCGCGGGGGGTGGCCGCCGCGATGCCGAGGTTCACGTAGTCCTTGTAGACGATCTCCTGGTTCGCCTCGTCCCAGGACGCGTTGACCTCCGGGTGCCGCTTGAGGGCGACCAGGAGGGCCTTGGCGACGATCAGCAGCGGGTTGACCCGCAGGCCGGCCATGTCCGGGTCCTGCTTCAGCTCCTGGACGAGCTTCATCGTGCGGGTCACGTCGACGGTGATGAACTCCGTGACGTGCGGCGCGGTGAAGGCGCTGGCCACCATCGCCTGCGCGGTGGCCTTGCGTACGCCCTTGACCGGCACCCGCCGCTCGCGGGCCGCGGCGTCCACGACACCGGTCACCACGGGAGCGGCGGCCGGTGCGGCGGGAGCCTCCGCGGCCGGTGCCTGCGCTGCCGCCGGGGCGGCGGCCGCGTGCACGTCCTCGCGGGTGATGATGCCGTCCGGCCCGGTCGGGGAGACGGTCGCCAGGTCGATGCCGAGGTCCTTGGCGAGCTTGCGCACCGGCGGCTTGGCCAGCGGCCGCCCGGCGGTCCCGGCGCCCACGGGCCGGGCGTCCGGCGTCACCGTTGCGACCGGCTGCGGTGCGACGGGAGCGGCCGGCTGCGCCGCGGGCCGTCCGTTCAGCTCGGCCTGGAGCGCGGCCTTCACCGGCTCCGGCTGCGACGGCACACCGGCCTGCGGCTTGCGCGCCCGGCGCTTGGTCGAGGACGGCGCGGCGCCGTAGCCGACCAGTACCGCCTGGCGGCCCTGCGGCTCGGCGTCCTCCTCGGCCGGAGCGGCCTCCTGCGGCGCGCTCCCGGTCGCGGGGGCCTCGGCCGGTCCCGCGCCCGGGTCGGTGTCCACCGCGATGATGGCGGTGCCGACGTCGACGGTGACGCCCTCGCCGAAGCGCAGCTCGTGCACCACCCCGGTGTAGGGAATGGGCAGTTCGACGGCGGCCTTGGCGGTTTCGACCTCACACACGACCTGGCCGTCGGTGACGGTGTCACCGGGCTGGACGTACCACTTGAGGATCTCGGCCTCGGTGAGCCCCTCGCCCACGTCGGGCATCTTGAACTCGCGGAAGCGCTGGGCCTTGGCGGTGCCTGTAGTCATGGTCACGAACTCTCCTCAAACCCTCAGTACGCCAGCGCACGATCGACGGCGTCGAGCACCCGGTCCAGTCCCGGAAGGTACTCGTCCTCCAGCCGGGAGGGCGGGTACGGGGAGTGGAAGCCGCCGACGCGCAGGACCGGGGCCTCCAGGTGGTAGAAGCACCGTTCGGTGATCCGGGCGGCGATCTCCGCGCCCGCGCCGAAGAACACCGGCGCCTCGTGGACGACGACCAGGCGCCCGGTCTTCTGCACCGACGACTGCAGGGTGTCGAAGTCGATCGGGGAGAGCGAGCGCAGGTCGACGACCTCGACCGACTTGCCCTCCTCGGCCGCGACCTTGGCGACGTCCAGGCAGACCTTCACCATCGGGCCGTAGGCGGCCAGTGTCAGGTCCGAGCCGCTCTGGGTGACCCGGGCCTTGTGCAGCGGGTCCGGGATCGACTCGGTGTCCAGCCGCGACTTGTCGTGGTAGCGCCGCTTGGGTTCGAAGTAGATGACCGGGTCGTCGCCCGCGATGGCCTGCTGGAGCATCCAGTAGGCGTCGGAGGAGTTCGAGGGAGTGACGATCTTGAGGCCCGCGACGTGCGCGAACAGCGCCTCGGGGGACTCGGAGTGGTGCTCGACCGCACCGATGCCGCCCGCGTACGGGATGCGGATGACGACCGGCACCTTGACCTTGCCCAGCGCGCGGGCGTGCATCTTGGCGAGCTGGGTGACGATCTGGTCGTAGGCGGGGAAGACGAAGCCGTCGAACTGGATCTCGACGACCGGGCGGTAGCCGCGCAGTGCCAGGCCGATCGCGGTGCCGACGATGCCCGACTCGGCGAGCGGGGTGTCGATCACCCGGTCCTCGCCGAAGTCCTTCTGCAGTCCGTCGGTGACCCGGAAGACGCCGCCGAGCTTGCCGACGTCCTCGCCCATGACGAGGACCTTGGGGTCGGCCTCCATGGAGGCCCGGAGCGAAGCGTTGATCGCCTTGGCGATGGTGATCTTCTCGTGGACGGCCATGGTCAGTTCCCCTCCGCCAGGACATCGGCATCGACGAACGACGCCTGGTACGCGGCGAACTGCGCGCGCTCCTCATCGACGAGCGCGTGCCCGTCGGCATAGACATTCTCGAAGATCGCCATGTGGTCCGGGTCGGGCATGGCGCGGACGGCCTCGCGGACCCGCACGCCCAGGGCCTCGCTCTCCTCGTCGATGGTCGCGAGGTACGCCTCGTCGACCAGGCCCTCGGCCTCCAGGTACGTCCGCAGCCGCAGGATCGGGTCCTTGGCCTCCCAGGCCACCCGCTCCTCGTCCCCGCGGTAGCGCGTCGGGTCGTCGGAGGTGGTGTGCGCGCCCATCCGGTACGTGAACGCCTCGATCAGCATCGGGCCCTGGCCGGTGCGAGCCCGCTCCAGCGCCGCCTTGGTCACCGCGAGACAGGCCAGCACGTCGTTGCCGTCGACCCGTACGCCGGGGAATCCGTAGCCGCGGGCGCGCTGGTAGAGCGGCACCCGGGTCTGCTTCTCGGTGGGTTCGGAAATGGCCCACTGATTGTTCTGGCAGAAGAACACGACGGGGGCGTTGTACACCGCGGAGAACGTGAAGGATTCCGCGACATCGCCCTGGCTGGAGGCACCGTCACCGAAATACGCGATGACCGCGGAATCCGCGCCGTCCTTCTGGACACCCATCGCATAGCCGGTCGCGTGCAGCGTCTGCGAACCGATCACGATGGTGTAGAGGTGGAAGTTGTTGCTGTTCGGGTCCCAGCCGCCGTGATTGACACCGCGGAACATGCCCAGCAGATTCGTCGGGTCGACTCCGCGGCACCACGCCACACCGTGCTCGCGGTACGTCGGGAAGACGTAGTCGTCGTCGCGCAGCGCGCGTCCGGAACCGATCTGAGCGGCCTCCTGGCCCAGCAGCGAGGCCCACAGGCCCAGCTCGCCCTGGCGCTGGAGGGTGGTCGCCTCGGCGTCGAACTTCCGCGTCAGCACCATGTCGCGGTAGAGGCCGCGCAGTTCTTCGGGGGAAAGGTCGATGGCGTAGTCGGGGTGCTCGACCCGCTTCCCTTCCGGGGTCAGCAGTTGTACGAGCTGATCCTGCTCCGCCTGGTCGGGCCGGCCGTTGGTACGGGCCTTGGCCGGGGACGCCTTCTTGGCAGGCGTCGCCTTCTTGGCGGTGGTGCGCTTGCTGCTGCCGCGGGTGTTTTTCCGCTGCGCAGTGCCTTCCACGGTCACGTGCTGCTCCTCCGTCTGTCCGGCCCCCGGGGTCCGCCGGTGGCCGTATTGCGGCTCACCCGGTATCCGATACGGCGCACGGGGTGTGTGCGAACGCGGCCGGATCCGGGTGGAACAAAGCTCCCGGACAGTGGCCTGCTCATTGCACGTTACCCATTGTCAAAGCCGAAGTGGAAACGGCGCTGACCTGCGATTTTGCTTGGATTTCCAAGTAAAATCGCAAAGGCTGGAACAACTCCTGGTCACAGCGTTGCAGGCCGCCGGGACAACGGCACGTTATATCGGTGACCTGGAGCACGGGAAGACTTGATGTGTGAGACTGAGCCCGTGCCCGAAGACGGAAAAATCACGGTATTCCTACTCGATGACCATGAAGTCGTCCGCCGCGGCGTCCACGAAATGCTCGCGGTCGAGGCGGACATCGAGGTGGTCGGCGAGGCCGGCACCGCCGCAGATGCCCTGGTCAGGATCCCTGCGACGCGTCCCGACGTGGCCGTGCTGGACGTCCGGCTGCCGGACGGCAGCGGGGTCGAGGTCTGCCGGGAGATCCGTTCGCAGAATCCGGACATCAAGTGCCTGATGCTCACCTCGTTCGCGGACGACGAGGCGCTCTTCGACGCGATCATGGCCGGTGCGTCCGGTTATGTCCTCAAGGCCATCCGGGGGAACGAACTGCTCTCCGCCGTACGCGACGTGGCCGCCGGCAAGTCGCTGCTCGACCCCGTGGCCACCGCCCGCGTACTGGAGCGGCTGCGCGACGGCAACGCCACCAAGGAGGACGACCGGCTGGCGAGCCTGACCGAGCAGGAGCGCAAGATCCTCGACCTGATCGGCGAGGGCATGACCAACCGCGCCATCGGGGAACGGCTCCACCTCGCCGAGAAGACCATCAAGAACTACGTCTCCAGCCTGCTCTCCAAGCTCGGCATGGAGCGCCGCTCCCAGGCCGCCGCCTATGTGGCGCGCCGGCAGGCGGAGCGCCGCTGACCGACGGGTCACGGGGCGGCCGCTTCGGCCCCGCCCACCACGGCCGCCACCCGGGTCGTGGCGATTCAGGACCATCGTCCCGTTTGTTCCAGGCTGCTGGACCCTGTTGACGGGCCCTCCCGACCGGCAGGGTGGGACCATGCCCACCGACCACCACCGTGCCATCGAGCTGCTCGGCCGCACCCCCTACGGGCGGGTCTCGGCCAGTCGGCGGGCGCTGCCCTTCACCACCGTCACCCGGCACCTCGTCCTGGACGACGGACGGCTGATCCTGCGGCTGCACCGCGGCTACGGCTACCACGGGGCGCTGGACGGGAGCGTCGTCGCGTACGAGGCCGACAACGTCGGCAGCGGGGCGCCGGACACCTGGTCCGTGCAGTTCACCGGCACCGCCCGGCTGACCCTCCCGGATGCCGCCGCGCGGGAGCACTTCGGCCGCACGCCCCGGCTGGCCGACGGGGTGCCCTTCGATCCCGTCTTCCTGCGCGTGGAGCCGGAGTTCGTCACCCTGCACCACCTCACCGAGGTGCCGGCCTTCGGCCTCGCTCACTCTGCGTGAGGCTTTCCGATACCCCCACCCGCACAGGTGTAGTTGATCTAACATCTGGCGCGTGCTGCGCTCATCTGTAGTCCGGACGGCGGCGACGCCCGACAAAGACGCCCTCGGATCCCTGCTCCGCCACTACACCGGCGCCGGCGCGCCGCTGTCCTGCGAACCCGTCGCCGAGGGCCTGCTCAACCACGGCTACTTCCTCGCCACCACCCGCGGCCGCTACTTCCTCAAGCACCACCTCGACGGCGACCTGGCCGCGATCACCCGCCAGCACCGCGCCACCCGGCGGCTCGCCGCGCTCGGCCTGCCGGTCGCCCCGCCCGTCGCCGACGCCGACGGCCGCACCGTCACCGTCCTCGACGGCCGCTGCTACGCCCTGCACCCGTGGGTCGAGGGGCGGCACCTGAGCGGGGCCGCGCTGACCGCCGGGCAGTCCCGCCGGCTCGGCGCCCTGCTCGGGCTCGTGCACACCGCACTGGCACAGGTCATGGCGGACGAACCGCATCCGCCCCGGCCGCCCTTCGCGGACGCCGGCGCCGACCCCGAGCGGACCTTCGAGACCATCGACGAGCTGCTGGACCTGGCCCGCTGCGCCCGCCCGCGCACCAGCTTCGACGAGCTCGCCGAGCACCGGCTGCTGGAGCGCCGGACCCTCCTGGAGCGGCAGGCGCACCGGCGCCCCGCCCCCGGCGCGGAACCCGCCGCCGGCTGGGTGCACGGCGACTTCCACCCGCTGAACGTGCTCTACCGCGGCACCGAGCCGACCGCGATCGTCGACTGGGACCGGCTGGGCGTCCAGCCCCGCGCCGAGGAGGCGGTGCGCGCCGCCGCGATCTTCTTCGTACGTCCCTGCGGCACCCTGGACCTGGCCAAGGTCGCGGCATACGCCGGTGCCTACCGCAGCGCCTGCGGAGCCGGCGCCGACGAACTCGCCGCGGCCGCCCACCGGGTGTGGTGGGAGCGGCTGAACGACTTCTGGATGCTCACCTGGCGCTACCAGCTCGGCGACCGCCGCACCGATCCGCAATTCCCGGCGGCGGCCGCCCTGGCGGTGTGGTGGACCCGCGAATACCGCGCGGTGCGCGACGCGTTCACCCGCTGACCCGGACCCACGTGGGGCGGGTCAGCCGCCGGTCGTGCCCAGCGTGGTGCCGCTGTCCGCGCCCGAGGACGCCCCGCTGTCCGCCCCGGCCGTCGAGCCGCCGTCGGCCGTACCGCCGTCCGCGGTGCCACCGTCGGCCGTCCCGCCGTCCGCGGTGCCACCGTCGGCCGTGCCACCGGTGGTGTCGGTGGGCGGCTCGGTGGTCGGCTCCTCGGTCGTCGGCGGCTGCGAGGTCGGCGGCGCGGACGTCTCCGGGGTGCTCGGCTGCGTCGTCGGCGGCGGGGTGTACGAACCGCCGTCGCCGCCGGTGCCGCCCGGCTGGGTCTCCGGAGTGGTCGGCTCCTCGGTCGTCGGCTCGCTCGTCTCCTTGTGCTTCTTCGGCGTCGGCGACTGCGAGGCGGGCGTCTCGTGCTTCCGGCCCGGGTCCTTGGTGTTCTGCAGCGCGAAGGCCACACCGACCGCGATGGCGATCAGCGCGAGCGCCGCGATCAGCAAGAACTTGCCGCGGCCGCCCCTGGCCGGGCGGGGCCCGCCCTCGAAGCCGCCGTCGTCCTCGCGCATCCCGTGCGTGAGGATCGGCTGCGCCGTGGTCTGGCCGGCGTCCGGATGCGGCAGCGCGGTGGTCGCGGCGGTCCCCATGGAAGGGGTGTGACCGCCCTCGTGCATGACGACCGGACCGGTGTTCCAGGTGCCGGTGTGCCCACCCTGCTCCTGCAGCATCTGCAGCGAGTACTGGACCAGCCCGCGCATCTCCTCGGCGGTCTGGAACCGGTCGTCGGGGTCCTTGGCCAGCGCCCGCATGACCAGGCCGTCCAGCTCCGGCGGCACACCCTCGGCGACCTCGGAGGCCGGCACCGGCATGTCCTGGACGTGCTGGTAGACGACCGAGAGCGGGGTCTCACCGGTGAACGGCGGCCGCAGGGTGAGGAGTTCGTAGAGCAGGCAGCCGGTGGCGTAGAGGTCGGAACGGGTGTCGACGGTCTTGCCGAGCGCCTGCTCCGGGGAGAGGTACTGGGGCGTACCCATGACCATGCCGGTCTGGGTCATGGTGGACTGCGCGCCGTGCAGGGCACGGGCGATGCCGAAGTCCATGACCTTCACGGCGCCGCTGTTCGTGATGATCACGTTCGCGGGCTTGATGTCACGGTGCACGATGCCGTGCTGGTGGCTGTAGGCCAGTGCCTCCAGCACGCCCGAGACGATGATCAGCGCCTGGTCCGGCGGCGGGGCGTCGGCGTTCAGCAGCAGATCACGGATGGTGTGGCCCTCGACCAGCTCCATCACGATGTACGGCACGGTGTTGCCGCCGACCAGGTCCTCGCCGGAGTCGTAGACCGCGACCACCGCGTGGTGGTTCAGCCCGGCCACGGACTGTGCCTCGCGGGTGAAGCGGGCCTTGGACACCGGGTCCTCGGCGAGGTCGGCACGCAGCAGCTTCACGGCCACGGTCCGGCCGAGGCGCACGTCCTCGGCGGCGAACACCTCCGCCATACCGCCGCGCCCGAGGCGCCGCGTGAGCCGGTACCGGCCGTCGCCGACCAGGCCGCCGTTGCCCCACATCTCCGGTGCCTCGGGGACATGGGAGCCGGTGGCCTCAGGATCGGACGGGCCCTGGGGGCTCTGCGTCGGTGCCATCGGTCCTCGCCGTCGAATCGATCCGCCCGAGAGCGGTAAGGTCATCGGTCTTCGCTAGAGCACGCTACAGGTTCCGCGACACCCACCGGTCCGTCGTGGACCGGCCATCAAACCCGCCGTTCGCCTGACATCGCAAGTTCACCCCCGGTGATTGAGGGTGCCGAACGTCTCAGGTCCGTGACCGGATCTTGCACATCTGGTCACGGAACGGGCACACAGCTTGACGTGTCCGGGCCCTGGGGCACACTTGGCTGCGGAATTCCAGATTTTGATCGCTATAACGTACGGGTAGTGCGCCGTGCGCCTAGGGGGAAGCGGAACGATGAGCCAGGACGGCGCTCAGGGCCAATTCGAGGGCCGTTCGGTCGGCGGAGGACGTTACCAGCTTCGTGATCTTCTCGGGGCCGGCGGAATGGCATCCGTGCACCTCGCGCACGACACCGTGCTCGACCGCGACGTCGCGATCAAGACACTGCACACCGAGCTCGGTCGCGAGCAGGCCTTCCGCGAGCGCTTCCGCCGCGAGGCGCAGTCAGTGGCGAAGCTCACGCACACCAATATCGTCTCGGTCTTCGACTCCGGCGAGGACGAGCTCGACGGCGGCATGGTGCCGTACATCGTCATGGAGTACGTCGCGGGCCAGCCGCTGCGCTCCGACCTCGACACCGACATCGCCCAGCACGGCGCGATGCCGACCGAGAAGGCCCTGAAGATCACCGCCGATGTGCTCGCGGCGCTGGAAGTCAGCCACGAGATGGGCCTGGTCCACCGCGACATCAAGCCCGGCAACGTCATGCTGAACAAGCGCGGCGTCGTCAAGGTCATGGACTTCGGCATCGCCCGTGCCATGCAGTCCGGCGTGACGTCCATGACCCAGACCGGCATGGTGGTCGGCACCCCGCAGTACCTCTCCCCCGAGCAGGCGCTGGGCCGCGGCGTGGACGCCCGCTCCGACCTGTACTCCGTCGGCATCATGCTCTTCGAGCTGCTGACCGGCCAGCTGCCGTTCGACGCGGACTCCCCGCTCGCGATCGCCTACGCGCACGTCCAGGAAGAGCCGCCGGTCCCGTCGAGCATCAACCGCTCGCTGCCGCCGGCCGTGGACGCGCTGGTGGCCCGGGCGCTGAAGAAGAACCCCAACGAACGGTTCCCGACCGCCGAGGCGATGCGGGACGAGTGTCTGCGGATCGCCGGGTCGGGGCAGTCCGGCGCCACCCCGCTGATCATCGGCGAGGGCCCGCGGGCGCGCACCAGCGGCTCCTCGGTGTCCTCCGCGGTCTTCCCCACCGCCTCCGGAAACCCGCACACGCCGGCCCCGCCGAACGTCCAGCAGCCCTACCAGCCGACGCAGGCGGCCGGCTTCGGCCCGCAGACGCCTCCGCCGCCGAACAACGCCTACCCGACGCCGGCCCCCGGTCCGATTCCCGGCCCGGCGCCGTTCAACGCGGGCGGTTACCAGGCTCCGCCGGCGTACACCCCGCCCCCGCCGCCGGTCACCGCCTCGATGCCGTCGGCCGGTGGGCCCGGCGGGCGGAAGAACAACACCCCGGTGATCGTGGTCTCGGCGATCGTCGGTGTCGTCGTGGTCACCGCGATAGCCATCGGCATCGGCCTGAGCGCCGGTTCCTCCGACGACAACGGCGGCGACGTCACGCCGTCCTCCTACTCGGCTTCGCCCAGCGAGAGCATCCGCCCCGAGGACAAGACGGCGACGATCCTGACGTCCGAGTGCACCAACCCGACCAAGAGCTACGCCGACAAGGGCAAGATCCTCTTCCCGTCGTTCCGGTTCAAGAACCTGGACTCGGTGAAGGAGTGCATCAAGGCGGCCGGCTGGAAGTACAAGATCGTCAAGGAAGAGGACAGCTCGATCTGGGGCAAGAACACCGTCACGGATCAGTCCCCGGCCGCCATCAGCTGGTGGTACCCGACCAAGGACGCCACGATCGAGCTGACCATCTCCACCGGTCGCAGCGGCTGACGGTCGCACCGCATACAGAAGGGGCCGGCACGCATCCCGCGTGCCGGCCCCTCGTGCATACGGTCAGAGGTACGGACCCGAGCGGGCTCCGCCGTGGCCGGGCTTGCCCTCGTCGCCCTCCGTGGGCAGGACACCGGGCGGCAGGGCACGGCGCATCGACTCCAGCTGGGCACGGGCGGCCATCTGCTGGGCGAACAGCGCGGTCTGAATGCCGTGGAACAGGCCCTCCAGCCAGCCCACCAGCTGCGCCTGGGCGATCCGCAGCTCCGCCTCCGTCGGCACCGACTCATCGGTGAACGGCAGCGACAGCCGCTCCAGCTCCTCCACCAGTTCGGGGGCCAGCCCGTCCTCCAGCTCCTTCACCGAGCTGGCGTGGATCTCCTTGAGCCGGACCCGGCTGGCCTCGTCGAGAGGAGCCGCCTTCACCTCTTCCAGCAGCTGCTTGATCATGCTGCCGATGCGCATGACCTTCGCAGGCTGTTCGACCATGTCCGTCACCGGGACCTCGCGGGGCTCCTCGCCGTCGTCCCCGCCACCGGAGCCGGCGCTGCCGAGCGCCATGCCGTCCGGGCCGACAACCAGGACGTGCGGGTTCTCCTGCGACCGTTCGTTCATCGGCATATCCATGCCGCCATTCTCTCGTACGAGGGCTTCTCGACGGTGGTGCCCCCAGGAGAACGTGATCCACCTTTCCGGGGGACCCGAGCTCCGGTGTTTCACGTGAAACCACGGATTCTCGCCGTTTCACGTGAAACCACGCCAACCACTCCCACCGTTTCACGTGAAACAAACGGGAGCGTTTCACGTGAAACGGTGTTGCACGCTTCCTCGTTTCACGTGAAACGAGGAACGCGGAAGCAACGGCCTCAGCGGCGGCGCAGCCGCAGACCCAGGAACGCCAGGCCCAGGCCGGTCAGCGCCAGGCCCGCGCCCATCGGCAGCACCCGCTCGACCGGGGCCGCCGGGGCCTCCAGGGCGTACGGGCGGGCGGTGTCCCCGTCCCCGTCCGCGGTGCCCGTGGTCGCGTCCTCGGGGACGGTGGGCGACGGGAGCGGCGGCAGCGTTTCGTACGAGCGGTGGCTGCGCCGTTCCGCCGTATTGACGCGGTGCGACGGCGTGGAGTGCGGGGGTGCGGCGTCGGATGCGGCCTCCGCCGGTGCGTGCCGCTTCACAGGATCGCGACGGCCGGGCAGCGGGTGGCCGCGGTCGGCGTCGGGCGGACCGCCCGGCCCGGGCTTCCGGAAGTGGCCGTGACCCGCGAAATCCGCGCTGCCGGGGCCGTCCCCGTGGAAACCCGGACCGAACGGGTGCGGGTGGTGGTGCCACCGGCCGTGCCAGCGGCCCGGGTGGTGGTGCGGCATCCGGCGCGGATAGCCCGCCATGTCGTACGGGAAGCCGGGGAAGCCGTCCGGGAACTCGCGGAAGCGGGCCGGAGCCCCCGGGTGGCCGGCGTGGCGCCGGCCCGGCGCGAACGGCTCGTCGACCTGCGGTAGATCGCTCACGAAGTCCTCGGCGGCGAAGGCATCGGCCCCGAGCATCTCGGGCCGCAGCTCCTCCGGCACGTCGTCGTCCGGCGAATCGCCCGGCCGGACGAGCTGCGGTGAACGGTCCACCGGCGTGGCCTGCCGGTCCGCGGCCGCCGCGGGGGCGGCTCCCACCGGAACGGGCAGGACGACGGCGGCGACCAACAGACTGCTGGCAATGCGCGAACGGAAACCTGGAGCGACCACAGTGCCCCTCCCGTGCCGAGCCGTCGGGTGACCAGCCCAGCGTCACATGTGATCAGATGCACGGCATCTTGGGACTGTCCGCCGGGTTATCCGCCGACGTCCCGGGAGGGGCGATCCGGAAGGCCGCAGCGCGGCCGGTTCAGACGGTCAGCACGACCTTGCCGACGTGCACACTCGCGTCCACGACACGGTGCGCCTCCGCGGCCTCGGACATCGGGAGCGTACGGTCCACGATCGCCCGGACCTGGCCGTTGCCGATCAGCGGCCAGACGTGCTCGCGTACGGCGGCGACGATGGCCGCCTTCTCGCTGAGCGGGCGGGCACGCAACCCGGCTCCGGTGATCGCGGCGCGCTTGGCCATCAGCGCGGCGAGGTTCAGCTCCGCCTTCACCCCGCCCTGCAGCCCGATGATCGCAAGTCGGCCGCTGACCGCCAGCGCCTTCACGTTCCGCTGCAGGTACTTCGCGCCGATGATGTCGAGGATGACGTCCGCGCCCTTGCCGTCGGTGGCCTTGCGGATCTCCTGGACGAAGTCCTGCTCACGGTAGTCGATCAGGATGTCCGCACCGAGCTCCGCGCAGCGGGCCAGCTTCTCGGGGCCGCCCGCGGTGACCGCGACCCGTGCCCCGACCGCCTTGGCGAGCTGGATCGCCATCGTGCCGATGCCGCTCGCGCCGCCGTGGACCAGCAGCGTCTCGCCGGGCCGCAGGTGGGCGATCATGAAGACGTTCGACCAGACCGTGCAGGTCACCTCGGGCAGCGCGGCGGCCGTGACCAGGTCCAGGCCGGGCGGCAGCGGCAGCACCTGCCCGGCCGGCACCACGACCTTCTCCGCGTAGCCGCCGCCCGCCAGCAGCGCACACACCTCATCGCCGACAGCCCAGCCGTGCACACCCGGGCCGACCGCGCTGATCCGCCCCGAGCACTCCAACCCCGGGTACGGCGAGGCTCCGGGCGGCGGGTCGTAGAAGCCCTGCCGCTGGAGCAGGTCGGCGCGGTTCACGGCGCTGGCCGCGACCTCGATCAGGACCTCGCCCTCGCCGGGCTGCGGGTCGGGCACATCCGTCCAGACAAGTGCTTCGGGGCCACCGGGCTCCGGGATAGTGATCGCTCGCATGGGCGCGAGGCTACTCGCCGTCCGCAGGCAGAGCGACGGCACGGGGGCCGCCGGCCACGGACGCGTCGTCACATCACCCCGGCCCGACCTGGGTCAAGGGCCCGTCATTCGTCGTCCAGCCGGCGCATCGGGGAGACGGTGGTGCCCGGGAGGGTCGGCCGCGCCGACTGCTTGGCGGGCAGGTCCGGCTCCTCCGACACGGCGGCCCGGACGATGGTGATCAGCCGGTCCGTGCTCTGCAACGGGCTGGCCTCCGGATCGTCGTAGCCGAGCAGCCGGTGGCCGCGCAGCACGGACACGACCAGGTCGTCGGTCTCCCGCACGGACCTGCCCACCTCGGCCTTCACCACCGGGCGTTCGACCAGGTCCAGGCCGCTGCCCTGCTGGATCAGGTCCTCGATGACCATGCCCGCGCTGGGGCTGTGCACGGAGAGTCCCAGCAGCCGGCCGGCCGCGCTGGCCGAGGTGATCACCGCGTCGGCGCCGGACTGCCGCAGCAGCGGGGCGTTCTCCTCCTCCCGCACCGCCGCGACGATGTGCGCCCGCTTGTTGAGCTGACGGGCGGTCAACGAGACGAGCACGGCGGTGTCGTCGCGCTGGGTGGCGATGACGACCTGCCGGGCGCGCTGGACCTCGGCGCGCAGCAGCACGTCACTGCGGGTCGCATCGCCGACGACCCCGGCGAACCCTTCGGCCACCGCCGCCTCGATCACCTTGCTGCTGGGGTCGACGAGGACGATGCGGTCGCGGCCGACGCCGGTCGCCCGGAGGGTCTGCACGGCGGACCGTCCCTTGGTGCCGTAGCCGACGATGACGGTGTGGTCGCGCACGGCGTTTCTCCAGCGTTTGAGTTGCCACTGCTCGCGGGTGCGTTCGGTCAGCACTTCCAGGGTCGTACCGACCAGGATGATCAGGAAGAGCACACGGAGCGGCGTGATGAGCAGGATGTTCAGCAACCGCGCGCTGTCGCCGTACGGGACGATGTCGCCGTAGCCCGTCGTGGAGAGCGTGACGGTGGCGTAGTAGAAGCAGTCGAGCAGGTCGACCGTGCCGTCGGCGTTGTCGTGGTACTCCTCGTGGTCCATCCAGACGATGAAGACCGTCGCCAGCAGCACCAGCAGCGCCATCATCAGCCGGCGGGCGACCTGTCGCAGCGGCGCCTTCGGTGCCCGGCGCGGCAGTATCAGGCGGTGGGAGCGGTCCTCGGGCACCTCACGCGCCGTGCTGTCGTGGGAGGGGAGCTTCACGCGGCGCCTCCGGCCGGGCCGAACGGGTCCCCGAAGGCGGACCGGTCCGCCGGCCCGCCCGCCGACCACCCCGCTGACCAGGGGAGTTCCAGGAGTTCGAGTTCGGTGCCGCGCTGGGCGCCGCCGGGCGGGACGACCGCCAGCGCATCGGCGGCGGCGATCCCGCGCAGCATGGCCGGGCCGTGGAAGTGCAGCGGTTCGGCCGTCAGGCCGTAGCGCTCGTCGTCGCGGTAGGCCACCGGGACGAGCCGGGTGTCGTGCGGATGCCCGTGCACCGGCGCGGTCAACGGGGTACGGCACGGGGCGGGCGGCCGGCGGGCGGCGAGGCTCCGCAGCAGCGGCTCGGCCAGCGTGCAGAGCCCGGACACCGCGGCGAGGGGGTTGCCGGGCAGGCCGACGAGGTGCCGGCGCGGGGCCAGCCGGGCCAGCAGCATCGGATGCCCGGGGCGCACCGCCACGCCGTCCACCAGCACCTCGGCGCCGAGGCGGTGCAGGGTCGGATGCACATGGTCGACCGGACCCGCGGCGGTGCCACCGGTGGTGATCACCACGTCGGCGGTGGACTCCGCCAGCGCCGCGTACAGCGTGTCGGCGTCATCGGCGAGGTGGCGAGGGGCGGCCGCCGCCACCCCGAGGGCCTGCAGCCAGGGGCCGAGCATCGGTCCGAGCGCGTCCCGGATCCGGCCGGCCTGCGGCAGCCCGTGGTCCAGCAACTCGTCGCCCAGGACGAACACTTCGGCCCGCGGCCGGGGGTAGGCGGTCAGCTCGTCGTAGCCGGCCGCGGCGGCCAGGCCGAGGACGGCGGGGGTCACCAGCGCGCCGGCGGGCAGCAGGTGGTCGCCGCGGCGGCACTCCTGGCCGCGCGGGCGGATGTCCTGGCCCGGCGGTACGGGCCGGGGCGCGTGCAGCTGCCGGCCGCCGCCGGGCAGTTCGCGTACCTCGCCGTGCTCGCTGCGCAGTACGGCGGTGGCGCCGGACGGGATGCGCGCGCCGGTCGCGATCGCGAGGGCATGGCCGTCCTGGAGGGCCTCGGCAGGGGACTGACCTGCGAGGATGCCCGGATCGGCGGCGCCCCCGGGCTGGTCGAGGCGCCAGGGGCCGGGGCCGGAGACCGCCCAGCCGTCCATAGCCGAGGTGTCGAACGACGGCAGGTCGGTGAGGGCGGTCAGCGGGACCGCGAGCGTCCGGCCGAGTGCCTCGGCGAGCGGGGTGGCCGTCGGCGCGGGCGGGCCGGGGACGGCGTGCGCGGCGAGTTCGCGGGCGCGCTGCCAGGGCGTGGCGGGCGGCTGGTGGTGTGGAGCCGAGGCCGGGGACCGGCCGGCGTCCGCGGCGCCGGAAGGTCCGGACGGGCCGGTGGCGGTCTCCGGGTCGTGGCTGCCGCGCGCGGTGGGTGCACCGGGGGCCGCCGTGGGCGGGCCGCCCGCGGACCGGATGCCGTGGCCCGGTTCGGGGGGCCGGGCCGGGCCGGTGGCCGCTGCGCGGGTGTGGTTGGCCAGTGCGAGCGCGTCCTCGAACGGGTCGTCGCCGCGCCGGTCGTCCCGGGCGGCGCCGAGCGCCCCGCCGGTCTCGCCGTCGGTCATTCCGCGGGCTTCGTTCCGGTGCCCGCGGCGTCCCCGGAGCCCGCCGGCGGCTCGGCCTCCGCGGCCCAGCGGTTCGCCAGGGCGGTGGCCCGGTCGGTCAGTTCCTTGACGTCCCGGCCCTGTTGGCCCGCCGCGTATCCGATCAGGAAGGTGGTCAGCGGCGCGGCCGGGCGGGCCACGCCGTGCGCCGCGTCGCGCGCGAGGTCGAGTAGCGCCGCCACGTCGACATCGAGGTCGATGCCCAGTTCGGCCTTGACTGCGGTGATCCATTCATCCAGCACGTGTCCATGCTCCCTGATCCGGGCGCGTGCCGCGCCGAGGTCTTCCCAGGTGTCGCAGTCGAAGGCGGCGCCGGCGGTGGGATCAGGGACCCGGACGAGCGTCAGGCCGGCCAGCAGGGCGCGCAGCGGCAGGCCGGCCGGTGTGCCGTGCTCGGCACGGATCCGGGCCAGCGCGCGGCGCAGCGGCTCGGTGCGGTAGGCCGCGACCAGCGGCTGGTCCCGGCCCGAGGCGTCCTGGAGCAGCGCCCCGTCCGCCGGGGCGGCGGCGGACGTCAGCAGGGCGCGTACCGTCGCGGCGGTCAGGAACGGCAGGTCCGCGGAGAGGACGAGCACCGTGGGGGCGGTGGTGTGCCGCAGGCCGGCGTCCAGCGCGGCGAGCGGGCCCCCGCCGGGCGGGTCCTCGCGGGCGTGCAGCACGGCGCGGGCGGTCGGGCGCGCGGGGCCGACGACGACGGCGCGGGCCGCATCGGGGCAGGCGGCGAGGACCCGGTCCAGGAGCGGGCGGCCGCCGACGGACAGGGCGGGCTTGTCCGCCCCGCCGAGCCGCCGTGCCGCGCCGCCGGCCAGGACGATCGCGTCGTGGTCGGTGTGGTCGTTCACCCCTTGAGTATCGCCGGCCTCGGCGCACTCACACAGGTGTCGTGCGGCCCCCTCCGGGCCCGACGGGGGCCGGGTCCGGAGGGGGCCGGGCTCACAGGCCCCGCAGCAGCAGCGCGGGCCGCTCGACGCAGTCGGCCACGTACCGCAGGAAGCCGCCCGCGGTACCGCCGTCGCACACCCGGTGGTCGAAGGTGAGGGACAGCTGGACGACCTGCCGGACCGCCAACTCGCCGTCGTGCACCCACGGTTTGGCGGCTATCCGGCCGACGCCGAGCATCGCCGCCTCCGGGTGGTTGATGATCGGAGTGGAGCCGTCGACGCCGAAGACGCCGTAGTTGTTGAGGGTGAAGGTGCCGTGGGTCAGCTCGGCCAGGGACAGCCCGCCGGCCCGGGCGGTCTCCGTGAGCCGCGCCATCTCGGCGGACAGGTCCTCGACCGTACGGGCCTGGGCGTCGCGGACGACCGGCACGACCAGGCCGCGGTCGGTCTGCGCGGCGAAGCCGAGATGGACCGCGGGCAGCCGGACGATCTCCTGGGTGCGGGTGTCGACGGTGGCGTTGAGCTGCGGGAAGCGCGCCAGCGCGGCCGTGGTGATCCGGGCCAGCAGCGCGAGCAGCGACACCTTGGGGGCGCCGGGGACGTTCATCGCCCGGCGGACGGCGAGGAGTTCGGTGGCGTCCGCGTCCACCCAGCAGGTCGCCTCGGGGATCTCTCGGCGGCTGCGGCTGAACTTCTCGGCGGCCGCGCCGAGCATCCCGCGCAGGGGGATCCGCTCCTCGCCCGGGGTGGGGGCGACGCCTGGGGCGGCACCAGGGGCGGCGGTCGCGCCCGCGGGGACCGTCCCTTCGGCCGGGACGGCCGCGGTGGCCGGCTGCGGCGCGCGCTCGCGGCGGGCGCGGAGCGCGGACTCGACGTCCGTACGGAGGATCAGGCCGTCCGGCCCGGTGCCCGTCACCTCCCGCAGGTCCAGGTCGTTCTCCCGCGCCATGCGGCGCACCAGCGGCGAGATGACGGGCACCGTACGGCCGTCGGCGTCCGCGGCGCGGGCCGGGCGGTCCGCCGCGGTCTCCTCGGCCGGTGTGGCGGGCTCCGCTCCGGTCGGGGGCTGCGGGCCGCCCGTCTCGGGGCGCGCGCCGTCCGCGGGGCGGATCCGGCGCCGCCGGGCCGCGGCCGCGCTCGTGCCGTACCCGACCAGGACGTTGCCGGAGCCGTTCTCCGCCGCGTCGGCGGCCGGTGTCTCCGGGGCGGTCGCCGTCCCGTTGGCGGCGCCCGTCGTGGGGGCCCGCTCCGCCAGGTCGTCCGGTACCGCGCCGACCGCGACCGTCACCAGGGGGGTGCCGACCGGGACTTCGACGCCTTCGTCGCCGTAGCGGGCGGTCACCACGCCGCCGTACGGGCACGGCACCTCGACCATCGCCTTGGCGGTCTCGACCTCGACCACCGGCTGGTCGACGGCGACGACCTCGCCGACCTCGACCAGCCACTGCACGATCGTCGCCTCGGTGAGGCCCTCCCCCAGGTCGGGCAGGGTGAATTCACGGACCACGGCCATCACGCACCACGTCCTTCGGTCCAGTCCGACTCCCACTGCAGGCGCGCGACGGTGTCCAGGATCCGGTCGACGCCCGGGAGGTGGTGCCGCTCCAGCATGGGCGGCGGGTAGGGGATGTCGAAGCCGGTCACCCGCAGCACCGGCGCCTCCAGGTGGTGGAAGCAGCGCTCGGTGATCCGCGCGGCGATCTCCCCGCCGGGGCCGCCGAATCCGCCGGCCTCATGGACGACCACGGCCCGTCCGGTGCGCCGTACGGACGCGCAGACCGTCTCGTCGTCGAACGGCACCAGGGAGCGCAGATCGACCACTTCCAGGTCCCAGCCCTCGGCGCGGCCGGCCTCGGCGGCCTCCATGCAGGCGGGCAGCGAGGGGCCGTAGGTGATCAGGGTGGCGCTGCTGCCGCGGCGGCGTATCTCGGCCCGGCCCAGGGGCGCGACCGGGGTGGGGGCGTCCGGCGACCACTCGGCCTTCGACCAGTACAGCCGCTTGGGCTCCAGGAAGACGACCGGGTCGTCGGAGGCGATGGCGGCCCGCAGGAGTCCGTAGGCGTCCTCGACGGTGGCCGGGGTGACGACATGGAGCCCCGGGGTGGCGAGGTAGTAGGCCTCGGAGGAGTCGCTGTGGTGCTCGACGCCGCCGATGCCGCCGCCGTAGGGGATGCGGATGGTCAGCGGCATCGGGACCGCGCCGCGGGTGCGGTTGCGCATCCGGGCGACATGGCTGACCAGCTGCTCGAACGCCGGGTAGGCGAACGCGTCGAACTGCATCTCGACCACCGGCCGCAGCCCGTACATCGCCATGCCGACGGCGGTGCCCAGGATGCCGGCCTCGGCGAGCGCGGTGTCCGTGCAGCGGTCCTCGCCGAACTCCTTGGCCAGGCCGTCGGTGATGCGGAAGACGCCGCCCAGGGCGCCGACGTCCTCGCCCATCACATGGACGGCGGGGTCCTCGGCCATGGCGTCGCGCAGCGCGCGGGTCAGCGCCTGCGCCATGGTGGCGGGCTTGCGCGCGGTGGCCGGAGCGGTGGTCGTCATGGCCTGGCCTCCTCGGCGGGCGCAGTGCCCGCGGCGTCCTCGGGGTGTCCGGCGGCCTCGGCGTCCAACTCGGCGCGCAACTGCGCCGCCTGGGCGCGCAGTTGGCCGGTCTGCTCGGCGAACACATGGGTGAACAGGTCCATCGGGTTCAGCACCGGGTCGGCGTGCATCCGCTCCCGCAGGTCGGCGGCCAGCTGCTCGGCGCTCTCCCGGGTGGTGGCGACGAACTCGTCGGTCAGCAGGCCGCGGCCGGCCAGCTCGTGCTCCAGCAGGGCTATCGGGTCGTGCGCCCGCCAGGTCTCGACCTCGGCGTCGGTGCGGTAGCGGGTGGCGTCGTCGGCGTTGGTGTGCGCCTCGATGCGGTACGTGACGGCCTCGACGAGGGTGGGGCCGCCGCCCCGGCGGGCGCGCTGGACGGCCTCGCCGAGCACTTCGTGCATCGCGGGCGCGTCGTTGCCGTCGACCAGGCGGCCGGGCATGCCGTAGCCGACCGCCTTGTGGGCGAGGGAGGGCGCGGCGGTCTGCTTGGCGAGCGGCACGGAGATGGCGAAGCCGTTGTTCTGCACCAGGAAGACGACCGGGGCCTGCCAGAGCGCCGCGAAGTTCAGCGCCTCGTGGAAGTCGCCCTCGCTCGTGCCGCCGTCGCCCACCATGGCCAGCGCCACCACCTCGTCGCCCTTGAGGCGGGCGGCGTGCGCCAGGCCCACGGCATGGGGGAGCTGGGTGGCCAGCGGGGTGCACAGGGGGGCGATGCGGTGTTCGTGCGGGTCGTAGCCGCAGTGCCAGTCGCCGCGCAGCAGGGTCAGTGCCTGGACGGGGTCGAGGCCGCGGGCCACGGCGGCCAGGGTGTCGCGGTAGCTGGGGAAGAGCCAGTCCCGCTCCTCCAGCGCCAGCGCGGCGGCGACCTCGCAGGCCTCCTGGCCGGTGGAGGACGGATAGACCGCCAATCGTCCCTGCCGGGTCAGGGCGGTGGCCTGGGCGTTGTACCGGCGGCCGCGGACGAGCTGGGCGTACAGCCGGGTCAGCAGTCCGGACTCGAGCCGGGCGGCGGCGTCCGTACCGAGGACGCGGTACGGCTCCTCGTCGGGCAGGAGAGGGGCGGGGTCGACGCGCGGGCGCCACGCGGGCGGCGGGCCGGCCAGGCTGCTCTTGTTCCTGCTGCTGCCGGGCTGCTCTAGGACCGTCATGACGAGCACCTCCTCGGTACGAAGGGGTGGCGCGATGGCGCCGCAGAAGGGTGGTGGGCGGACGGCGGATGGGCAGGATGAAACCGGTCGGGGCGGGTGAGCCCTTCCCTACCGATTGTTCGGTCGCTGATGCATTTTGGCTACAGGCGGGTTCAGCCTGTGGACAAACGGTTCTCCACAGCTTCAGATGAAGACAGGGCGTCCACAAAGGGGAGGCGGGACCATATGCCGGACGAACAGATGGCCAATAACAACGGTCAGCCACCGTCGCCCGAACCGCCCGCCCCGGCCACCCCGGCCGCACGCCCGCTGGACACCATCGACCGGTCGATCCTGCGCATGCTGCAGACCGACGGCAGGGCCTCGATACGCTCCGTGGCCGAGCGGGTCCACGTCTCGCGCGCCAATGCCTACGCGCGCATCAACCGGCTGATGGACGACGGGGTGATCCGCGGTTTCAGCGCCCAGGTCGACCAGGAGCGGGCAGGCCAGGGCGCCTCCGCGTACATCACGCTGAAGATCGTGCAGAACTCCTGGCGGACCGTGCGCAAGCAGCTCACCGCCCTGCCGGGCGCCACCCACATCGCGCTGGTCAGCGGCGATTTCGATGTGCTGCTGCTGGTGCACACCAAGGACAACCGGGAACTGCGGGAGCTGGTCCTCACCCGTATCCAGTCGATACCGGAGGTGCTCAGCACCCGCACCCTGCTGGTCTTCGAGGAGACCGATCTCGGGCCCGAGGGGGAGTGAGCCGCCCGGCGCCGCGGGCGGCCGTCAGGGCCCCGTCAGGGCCCCGCAGGACGTCAGGCCCTCACAGGACCCCGTCAGGGCCGGCGCAGGCCCGCGAACGCCGTGCGCACCACGGCCTCGGCGACCTCGTCGCGGCGCGCCGTGCCGCCCCGCCCGGGCCGGTACCACTCGACGATCGAATTGATCATGCCGAAGAGCAGCCTCGTGGCGAGCCGGACGTCCACGTCGTCCCGCAGGTCGCCGTCGGCGGCGGCCTGCTTGAGGAGGGCGGAGACCTCGTGGTCGAACTCCCGGCGGCGCTCCATGGCCCACCGTTCGGTGTCCGTGTTCCCGCGCACCCTCAACAGCAGCGTCACGTAGGGGAGTTCGTCCATCAGCACCTCGGTCACCCGGCGGGTGACGTGCTCCAGCCGCTCGATCGCCCGCCCCTGGAGGGCCGCCGGCTCCTCCAGCACGCCGAAGAGGCCGTCCAGGGCCCGGCTTATGGCACGGTGCAGCAGCTCTTCCTTGCTGCGCACGTGGTGGTAGATCGAGGACTTGGAGATGCCGGCCGCCTTGGAGAGGTGCTCCATGGAGGTGCCGTCGTAGCCGCGCTCGATGAACACCTCGACGGCGACGGCGAGCAGCGAATCGGGCGTATAGGTGTCGCGTTTGGCCATGGTCATGATGAGAGCACCTGTTCCTCGAGGTCCGCACGGCGCCGCAGCGCCCAGGACGGCACGTAGCGTCCCCCGGCATTCTGGTGGTGCATCGAGTCCAGCAGGTCCCACACCCAGTGGGCGCCGAGCCGTTCGACCCACTCCATGGGGCCGCCGGGGTAGTTCACGCCCAGTCGCATGGCCGTGTCGATGTCCTCGGGGGTGGCCACCTCGCGGGCGGCGGCGTCCACGGCGAAGTCGATGATCATCGCGACCGTCCGGGCGACGATCATGCCGGGGACGTCGCCGATCACGCTGACCTCCTTGCCCAGCGCCTGGAACAGCCCGACCGCCTCCGCGACGTCCGCCTCGGAACAGGTCTCCGAGGCGGCCAGCGCGATCCGGGTGGCGGCCCGGTAGTCGAGCGAGAGATCGAAGCGGATGTACCTGCCGTAGACGACGCTCGTCGCCGGGTAGCCGTTGGTGAGCGCGAGGCAGGCCCCGCCGGGCAGCCGGATGAAGCCCTCCGACTCGCCCGGCGTGCGGTCGCGGGTGACCTTGATGCCGGCCTCCTCGATCAGCTCGCGGAGCACCGCGGCGGGGCCGGGCAGCCGCGCGTGCAGGGCGACGGCCTCCGGGGCCGGGCAGGGCTCCGCGGTGTGCGGCGCGGGCCGCTGGGCGCCCTCGGAGTAGTCGTACCAGCCGCGCCCCGCCTTGCGGCCGTGCAGCCCGGACTCCACCAGGCGGCGCTGCGCCAGCGAGGGGGTGAACTTGGGGTCCTGGAAGAAGGACTGCCACACGGAGTGGGTGACCGCCTCGTTCACGTCCTGCCCGATGAGGTCGGTCAGCTCGAACGGCCCCATCTTGAAGCCGGCGCCGTCGCGCAGCACCGCGTCGATGGTGGCCGGGTCGGCGACGCGCTCCTCGTAGGCGCGCAGGGCCTCGGCGTAGAAGGGGCGGGCGATGCGGTTGACGATGAAACCGGGGGTGTCGGCGCAGCGGACCGGCTTCTTCCCCCAGGCCGCGGCGGTGTCGTACGCCGCGCCGGCGGCGGCCTCGTCCGTGGCGAAGCCGCTGACCACCTCGACCAGCGGGAGCAGCGGCGCGGGGTTGAAGAAGTGCAGGCCCACGCAGCGGCCGGGGCGGCGCAGGCCGCCGGCGACCGCGGTCACGGACAGCGAGGACGTATTGGTGGCCAGCAGGCAGTCGTCGCCGACGATGTCCTCCAGCGACCTGAACAGCTCCTGCTTGGGCTTCAGCTCCTCCAGGATCGCCTCGACGACCAGCGCGGCGTCGGCCAGCTCGGCGAGGGCGGTGGCGGGGGAGAGGCGGTCGCGCGCGGCGTCCCGCTCGGCCGCCGTGATCCGGCCCTTCTCCACCAGCCGGTCCAGCCGCCGCACGAGCGCGCCGGCGGCCTGCTCCGCGCGCCCGGGGGCGCTGTCGTAGAGCCGTACGCGGTGGCCGGCGACCAGCGCGACCTGCGCGATTCCCTGTCCCATGGTGCCGGTGCCCACCACTGCCACGGTGTTGCCGGTGCCGATTGCCGTCATGCCAGCTGATCCTCCCCGACCGACTTTTCCACAGGCTCGCCGGGCCCTCTTGCCCCGACCGATCGTTCGGTTACTCTAACTCCGTTGCCCTGTCCGCTCCCAGCCCTATCCGCTCTCCGCCCGGCTCGACGAGGAGTTGGTCATCGATGGCCGCCGAAATGACCGCAGCGCAGTTGATCGAGAAGCACCGTCCGACCCTCGACCAGGCGCTGGAGGCAATCCGTACCCGCGCCTACTGGTCCCCGCACCCCGAGCACCCCAAGGCGTACGGCGAGACCGCCGCGGCCGACGGTGCGGCCGCGTTCGAGGCGCTGCGCGGCAAGCGCTTCGAGCTCACCCAGCCCGGCACGGACGACTGGACGGGCCAGGAGGTCTCGCCCTACGGGCCGGAGCTGGGGATCAGCTATCCGCACCCGGACGTGGACGTCCTGCTGCCCGCGATGCGCGCCACGATCCCGGCCTGGCGGGACGCCGGCCCGGAGCTGCGCGCGGCGGTCTGTCTGGAGATCCTGGCCCGGATCAGCGCGCGCACCCATGAGTTCGCCCAGGCCGTGATGCACACCAGCGGCCAGGCGTTCATGATGGCGTTCCAGGCCGGCGGGCCGCACGCCCAGGACCGCGGCCTGGAAGCGGTGGCGTACGCGTACGCCGAGCAGACCCGCACCCCGGGGCAGGCGGCCTGGTCCAAGCCGCAGGGCAAGCGCGACCCGCTGGAGCTGTCCAAGAGCTTCACGGCCGTGCCGCGCGGTGTGGCCCTGATGATCGGGTGCAACACCTTCCCGACCTGGAACGGCTACCCCGGCCTGTTCGCCTCCCTGGCCACCGGCAACCCGGTCCTGGTCAAGCCGCATCCGCGGGCCGTGCTGCCGCTGGCCATGACCGTCAAGGTGGCGCGCGAGGTCCTCGACGACGCCGGCTTCCCCGCCGACCTGGTGTGCCTGGCCGTGGACCGGCCGGACGAGGGCCTGGCCAAGACGCTGGCCGTCCGCCCCGAGGTGCGCATCATCGACTACACCGGCTCGACCGCGTTCGGCGACTGGCTGGAGACGCACGCCCGGCAGGCCGAGGTCCACACCGAGAAGGCCGGCGTGAACACCGTCGTCATCGACTCCACCGATGACTACAAGGGCATGCTCAGCAACCTCGCCTTCTCCCTGTCGCTCTACAGCGGCCAGATGTGCACCACCCCGCAGAACCTGCTGATCCCCCGCGGCGGCATCACCACGGACGCCGGGCCGAAGTCGTACGACGAGGTGGTCAGCGACCTCGCGGGCGCGGTGAGCGGGCTGCTCGGCGACGACGCGCGGGCCAACGGGCTGCTGGGCGCGATCGTCAATCCGCAGGTCAAGGAGCGGATCGAGGCCGCGGCCGGACTCGGCGAGGTGGCCCTGGCCTCCCGTGAGGTGACCAACCCCGACTTCCCCGGGGCGACGGTCCGCACCCCGGTGATCGTCAAGCTGGACGGCGCCAAGCCGGACTCCGAGGCGGCGTACCTCTCGGAGTGCTTCGGGCCGGTGTCGTTCGCGGTGGCCGTCGACTCCGCCGCCGACGCCGTGGAGCTGCTGCGGCGGACGGTCCGCGAGAAGGGCGCCATGACGGTCGGCGCGTACACCACGGACGCCGAGGTCGAGCGGCTGGTGGAGGACGCCTGCCTGGAGGAGTGCGCCCAGCTGTCGCTGAACCTCACCGGCGGGGTCTATGTGAACCAGACCGCGGCGTTCTCGGACTTCCACGGCTCCGGCGGTAACCCGGCGGCGAACGCGGTGCTCTGCGACGGCGCGTTCGTGGCCAGCCGCTTCCGGATGGTGGAGGTGCGCCGGCCCGCATGACGTGCGCCGGGGGCCGGGCCGCCGGACCGCATGACGTGAGCCGGGCCGGGCGCCGGCCCGCGTGACGTGGCCGGGGCCGGCGCCGGTCAGCCGGCGTCCGGCCCGTCGATCCGTGCGTGGCGGCCGATCCAGGCGTGCATCGCGATGGCGGCCGCCGCCCCCGCGTTGATCGAGCGGGTCGAGCCGAACTGCGCGATCGAGCAGACCAGCGAGGCGTGGCGCCGTGCCTCCTCGGTCAGCCCCGGGCCCTCCTGGCCGAAGAGGAGCACACAACGCCGCGGCAGCTCGGTCGTCTCCAGCGGCACGGACCCCGGGAGATTGTCGATCCCGATGATCGGCAGTCCCTCGGCGGTGGCCCAGGCGGTGAGGTCCGCGGTGTCCGGGTGGTGACGGACGTGCTGGTAGCGGTCGGTCACCATCGCCCCGCGCCGGTTCCAGCGCCGCTGGCCGACGATGTGGACCTCCTTGGCCAGGAACGCGTTCGCGGTGCGCACGACGGAGCCGATGTTGAAGTCGTGGCCCCAGTTCTCGACCGCCACGTGGAAGTCGTGGCGACGGGTGTCGAGGTCCGCGACGATCGCCTCGCGCGTCCAGTAGCGGTAGTGGTCGACGACGTTGCGGCGGTCGCCGTGCGCGAGCAGCTCCGGGTCGTAACGGTCGTCCTGCGGCCAGGGCTCCGGATGCGGCCCGACGCCGATCTGGGCCCCGTAGCCCTCGTCGTACTGGAGGGGCTCGGCGGGGGCGGTTTTCTCGCTGCTCACCCCACGAGCGTATGGCCACCGCCGCCGTGGTCCGTACGGGCCGGGGGTTCACCGCCTCCGGGGCCGCCGTCCGGGCCGGCCGGGACGGCGCGCGGGAAAAGCCGTTCGCGCAGGCCGGAGACGCGGGCGGAGACCCAGGTCAGGAAGTTCGTCGGCAGGAAGACCGCGTCCGCGGCGATCATGGCGAGCGAGAAGAACGGCAGTCCCAGCAGGAACGCGATCGAGAGGTGCTCGCAGATCATGATGACCAGGAGCACGTTCTTGAGCCGGCGGTTGAAGAGCGTGAAGGGGAAGGCCACCTGGACGATCACCGTGCCGTAGGTGATCAGCATGACCATCAGGCCGTTGCTGCCGAGCAGCTGGGAGAGCGCGGGCCAAGGGGAGAAGTAGTCCAGGTGCATCGGGTAGTAGACCGCAGTGCCGTCCTGCCAGCGGGAGCCCTGGATCTTGTACCAGCCGGCGGTGGAGTAGACGAGGCAGACCTCGACCATGATCACCAGCAGTGCGCCGTTGTGGGCGAGCTTGGTGAGGGTGTCCAGGACGGTGCGCGGCTCCCCCGGTGCGTAGCGCTGGACCGCCCACCAGAGGGCGTGCGCGGCCCACAGGCCCCACAGGACCAGGCTCCAGCCGATGTGCGGGAACGGGCCGTTGTCGAACCACAGGAGGGCGTAGCTGCCGGTGAGCTGCGCGACGGCGAGGGCGAGGCCGAGCACGGCCCACAGGACGATGCCGGTCAGATCGCGTCCGCGGCCCGCTCCCGGCATGTGTGCGGCGGTCTGCGCCCCGTCGAGCGCCTCCCCGCCGGCCTCCTCGCCGGCCGCGGCTGCCTCCGCCTCCGCCGCGGCCCGGGCGCGCTTGGCGCGGCGTGCGTCCAGCGACCAGACCTGGCCGCACCGGGTGAGCACGAGATACATCGACATCAGGTGGATGACGTTGTCGCCACCGTCCCCTATGAAGACGCTGCGGTTCTGCAGCGAGATCACGCCGAGCATGAAGAGGACCGACATGGTGCGGGTGCGCCAGCCGAGCAGCAGCGCCGCGCTGGACGCGACGGCCATCAGGTAGACGCACTCGAACCAGCCGCGGCCGTCGGACCACAGCAGCATGGAGAAGGCGTGGTTGGCGTCCAGGAGGCGGCGCGCCATGTCCAGGCTCCAGGGGCTGTCGGGCCCGTAGAGCGTGAGGCGGTGCGGCCACTCGCGCAGCAGGAACAGCAGCCAGGTCGCCGAGAAGCCGATCCGGATCACGGCGGTCTGGTACGGGGCCAGCGCGCGGCCGGTGGCGCGGCCGAAGAGGCGGCCGATGGCGCGCTCGATCCGGGTCTCCTCGTAGAGGGCCGGGGGCGCGGCGGGGGCCTGGGGGGCGTGGGGTGCGTGCGCTTGCTGCGACACGTCTGTGGGCTCCGTGGTGTGCGTGGGCTGCGAGGTGCTCCGGGGCTGCTGGGGCGTCGGCGACGTCACTGGCTGTTCGCCCCCTCGGGGAGGTCGGCCGAGGTGATCTGCCACCAGGGCTGCACGCGGTACACGGGCTTGTCGCTGATCTTCTCGGTGCTCCACGGCGGCGGGCTGACCGCGGCCGTACGGGAGCGGACCTGGATGCGCTCGACCCGGCCGCCGGCCGCGGTCCACTCGCCCTGCATCCGGAACATCACGATCCGCCGGATGTAGCGCTCGGCCAGCTCGCCGCGGGTGCCGATCGGGCGGCCCTGGGCGTTGTGGCTGTTGACGAAGAGCTCCCAGCCCCGGCGCAGCTGGTTCTGCTCGGTGTGGCTGGGCAGCGGGTTGTGGAGTATGGCCCGGCCGTCACGGGCGGTCAGGTCGGTCCAGTCGGTGGTGCGGCTGCTGCCGTCCTCGGCGCGGACCTGCGCGCGGACCTGGACCGCGACGTTCTGCTGGAGGGGGTTGGGCGCGAACAGCTTCCAGTTCTGTTCGTACTCGGGATAGACGTAGTCGCTGATCAGGGAGCCCTGCTGCTTGCTGAGCGTGTTCTGCGGCGCGACGTGCAGAAACATCATGGCGAGATGAATCGCGACGATGACGGCGACGGCGACGGCCGCCACGCCTATGACGATCCGCGAGGGTAGCGACAGCGCGGCCAAAGGCCGCGATTCGTCCCCGTATGACTGCATTCCCGCCCCGTTCCCGTAAACCCATGCGGTCAACTCCGCTCCGGAACCGTACCTACGCGGCCCCACCGGGCACACCCTCCCCCGGGTTATCCACAGGCTTGACACCCGCTGCCCGCCCACTCACCATTGAACCGAACGATCGGTCGGTCGGGAGCGAGGGGGCACAACATGACGACGATCGCGCCGGAGGAGGCGGCTCAGGAGGCCGCATTCGACGCCACCGTGGCCGCGGACGAGCGGATCGAACCACGGGACTGGATGCCGGAGGCGTACCGCTCCACACTCGTGCGGCAGATAGCGCAGCACGCCCACTCCGAGATCATCGGCATGCAGCCGGAGGCCAACTGGATCACCCGCGCGCCCTCCCTGCGCCGCAAGGCGATCCTGATGGCCAAGGTGCAGGACGAGGCCGGCCACGGCCTGTATCTCTACAGCGCCGCCGAAACCCTCGGCGCGAGCCGCGACGAGCTCCTCGACAAGCTCCACACCGGCCGCCAGAAGTACTCCTCGATCTTCAACTACCCGACCCTGACCTGGGCGGACGTCGGAGCCATCGGCTGGCTGGTGGACGGCGCCGCGATCACCAACCAGGTCCCGCTGTGCCGGTGCTCCTACGGCCCCTACGCCCGCGCGATGGTCCGCGTCTGCAAGGAGGAGTCCTTCCACCAGCGCCAGGGCTACGAGCTCCTGCTGACCCTCAGCCGCGGCACCGACGCCCAGCACGCGATGGCACAGGACGCAGTCGACCGCTGGTGGTGGCCCTCCCTGATGATGTTCGGCCCACCGGACGACGAGTCGTCGCACTCCGCCCAGTCCATGGCCTGGAAGATCAAGCGGCACTCCAACGACGAGCTCCGCCAGCGCTTCGTCGACATCTGCGTCCCCCAGGCCGAGGCCCTCGGCCTCACCCTCCCCGACCCCGACCTGGTGTGGAACGAGGACCGCGGTCACTACGACTTCGGCTCGATCGACTGGACCGAGTTCCGCGAGGTCCTCAAGGGCAACGGCCCCTGCAACGAGCAGCGGATCAACCGCCGCCGACGGGCCCACGAAGAAGGCGCCTGGGTGCGCGAGGCAGCCGCCGCACACGCGGCCAAGCACGGGAAGGCCGGACGATGACGACGACACCCCGCCCCGCGGAGACCACCGCCTCCGGCGCCCCCGCCGAAGCGGCGGACGCCCGCCCCACCGACTGGCCCCTGTGGGAGGTCTTCGTCCGCAGCCGCCGCGGCCTGTCGCACACCCACGCCGGCAGCCTCCACGCCCCGGACGCCGAGATGGCACTGCGCAACGCCCGCGACCTCTACACCCGGCGCTCCGAAGGCGTCTCCCTCTGGGTGGTCCCCTCCGCCCAGATCACCGCCTCCTCCCCGGACGAGAAGGACGCCTTCTTCGAGCCGGCCGGCGACAAGCCCTACCGCCACCCGACCTTCTACGAGATCCCGGAGGGGGTGCACCACCTGTGAGGGACACCGTGACCACCCCCGCCCTGCCCCTCGGGGACGATGCGCTGATCCTCTCCCACCGCCTGGGCGAGTGGGCCGGTCAGGCCCCGGTCCTGGAGGAGGAGGTGGCGCTGGCCAACATCGCGCTGGACCTCCTCGGCCAGGCCCGGGTGCTGCTCTCCCTGGCCGGCGACGAGGACGAGCTGGCGTATCTGCGCGAGGAGCGGGAGTTCCGCAACCTCCAGCTCGTCGAGCAGCCCAACGGCGACTTCGCGCACACCATCGCCCGCCAGCTCTACTTCTCCACCTACCAGGAGCTGCTCTTCGAGCAACTGGCGGACGGGGACACCGAGTTGGCTCCCCTGGCCGGCAAGGCCGTCAAAGAGGTCGCCTACCACCGCGACCACGCCACCCAGTGGACCCTCCGGCTGGGCGACGGCACCGACGAGAGCCGCACCCGCATGCAGCACGCCCTGGACGCCCTCTGGCGCTTCACGGGCGAGATGTTCGAGCCGGTGCCCGGACTGGAATCGCTGCCCTGGGCCACGTTCCACGACGTGTGGACCACCCGCATCACCGCCACCGTCGAGCAGGCCACCCTCCGCCTCCCCGAAGGACCGCAGCGCGGCGCCTGGACCGCCGGCGCGGGCCGCCAGGGCCTGCACACCGAACCGTTCGGACGGCTGCTCGCCGAGATGCAGCACCTCCACCGCAGCCACCCGGGGGCGACATGGTGACCACCGGCGACACCACGGCCACGAGGGCCGACGCACCCACCTCGGCCGGCAGGCCCACCACGGCCGGCACGGCCCTCGAAGCGGAACTGCTGGCACTGGCCGGCTCCGTTCCCGACCCCGAGCTGCCCGTCCTCACCCTCGCCGAGCTCGGCGTCCTGCGCGATCTGCGGCTGACCGCCCCCGACCGCGTAGAGGTCGAGCTCACCCCCACCTACACCGGCTGCCCCGCCATCGAGGCCATGTCCGCCGACATCGAGCGGATACTCCACGACCACGGCATACCCGACGTCGAGGTCCGTACGGTCCTCAGCCCGCCCTGGACCACGGACGCCATCACCGCCGAGGGCCGCCGCAAGCTGGAGGACTTCGGCATCGCCCCACCGCGCCCGGCCGGCCCGGCCGGCGGACCGATCTCCGTCGACCTCACGATCCGCTGCCCGCACTGCGGATCGACCGACACCACCCTGCTGAGCCGGTTCTCCTCCACGGCCTGCAAGGCGCTGCGCCGCTGCGAGTCCTGCCGCGAACCCTTCGACCACTTCAAGGAGTTGTGATGTTCCACCCGCTCCGGGTCCAGGAGGTCGAGCGGCTCACGGACGACGCGGTGGCCGTCACCTTCACCGTCCCGCCCGAACTCCGCAGCGCCTTCCGGCACACCCCCGGGCAGCACATCGCGCTGCGCAGAACGGTCGACGGCCAGGAGACCCGCCGTACGTACTCCATCTGCACCCCGGCCACCGACGAGCCCGTCCTGCGCGTCGGCATCCGGCACGTCGAGGACGGCGCCTTCTCGACCTACGCACTCAAGGAGCTGGCGGTCGGCGACACGGTGGAGGTGATGGCCCCGGCCGGCCGGTTCGTCCTCGCCCCGCGCCCCGGGCACTTCGTCGGGATCGTCGGCGGCAGCGGCATCACCCCCGTGCTGTCCATCGCCACCACCCTCCTCGCGCAGCAGCCCGACGCCCGCTTCTGCCTGATCCGCAGCGACCGCACCGCGGCCTCGACGATGTTCCTGGAGGAGGTCGCCGACCTGAAGGACCGGTATCCCGACCGCTTCCAGCTGATCCACACCCTCTCCCGCGAGGAACAGCAGGCCGGCCTGCCTTCCGGCCGCCTGGACGAGGACCGGCTCCGCACCCTGCTGCCCGCCCTCCTGAAGACCGACGCCATCGACGGCTGGTACCTCTGCGGCCCGTACGGCCTGGTCCAGGGCGCCGAACGCGCCCTGCGCGCCCTCGGCGTACCCCGTAACCGCATCCACGAAGAGATCTTCCACGTCGACAACGGCGCCCCGACCGCGCCCGCGGCCAAGGCCCCCGCCCACAGCACGGTGACCGCCACCCTCGACGGCCGCTCCGGCACCTGGCCCGTCCACGACGGCGAATCACTCCTCGAAGCCGTCCTCCGCAACCGCGCCGACGCCCCCTACGCCTGCAAGGGTGGCGTCTGCGGCACCTGCCGGGCCTTCCTGGTCTCCGGCGAAATACGCATGGACCGCAACTTCGCCCTCGAATCCGACGAGGTCGACGCCGGCTACGTCCTCGCCTGCCAGTCCCACCCGGCCACGGAGAAGGTGGAGCTGGACTTCGACCGGTAGGGGGCGACTACGGACCTCCTGCCCGCATGGGCCGCCCACGCCTTGGGTCGTCCACGCCCTGGGCCGTCCCCCGTCCTTCGAGCGACCACGTCGGGGGAGTCAGCGAGCCCGGGGCGGCTCGGGGCTCGGCGCGGGCGTCCCTTCACCACCACCATTGCCATTCCCAATTCCTGAAACATGTTCTACCTTGACGCCTGACTTGACGGCCCGTCAGGTCGTGGTGCCGTGCGGAAGGAAGGACAGGCAGTGGACTTCACCTTCACCGAGGAGCAACAGGCCGCCGTCGAGGCGGCACGGGCCGTCTTCTCGGGGACCGCTCCGGACGACGTACCCAGCCCGGCACTCACCACCGGAGCGGTCGCCGACGACTTCGACCGCGCACTGTGGCGCAAGCTCGCCGACGCCGACCTGCTGGGCCTGCTCATCGCGCCGGAGCACGGCGGCGCGGGCCTCGACCCGATAGCGCTCTGTCTCGTTCTGCGCGAATCGGCGAAGGTACTGGCCCGCGTGCCCCTGCTGGAGTCCGGCGCTGCGGCGCTCACCCTCCAGCGGTACACCGATGCCGCGCTCCGTACGGACGTACTGCCGCAGATCGTCACCGGCGACCTCGTCGTCACCGTCGCCGCCGCCGGCCGTACGGGCCATGAACCGGCCGAGCTCGCCGTCCGCGCCACCCAGGAGGGCACCCACTGGATCCTCGACGGCGCCCAGACCGCCGTCCCCTGGGCCGCCACCGCCGACCGGATCCTGCTGCCCGCACACACCGCAGAGGGCAATGCCGTCCTCGCCCTCGTCCCCCGCACCCACCCCGGCGTCACGCTCGCCGACCAGATCTCGACCAGCGGCGAGCGCCAGGCCGAGGTCCGGCTCGACTCCGTCCGTATCAGCGCCACCGAAACGCTGACGGACCCGGCCGCCTGGGAATCCCTCCGCCATCTCCTGACCCTCGGCACCTGCGCCCTGGCCCTGGGACTCGGCGAACGGGTACTCGCCATGACCAGCGAGTACACCGGCAAGCGCGAACAGTTCGGCTTCCCGCTGGCCACCTTCCAGGCCGTGGCGGTCCAGGCCGCCGACCGCTTCATCGACCTGCGCGCGATGGAGGCCACCCTCTGGCAGGCCGCCTGGCGCCTCACCGCCGACGCAGCCGGCCCGCTCCCACCGGCCGGTGACATCGCGGTCGCCAAGATCTGGGCCTCCGAGGGCGTACGCCGCGTCGTCCAGACCGCCCAGCACCTGCACGGCGGGTTCGGCGCCGACACCGACTACCCGCTGCACCGCTACCACGCCTGGGCCAAGCAGCTCGAACTCTCCCTCGGCCCCGCCGCCGCCCACGAAGAGGCCCTCGGCGACCTGCTCGCGGTGCATCCACTGGGGTGAGCCGCGGCGCGGAGGCCGCGCGGGCTGGCCGGGCTGGCCGGGCTGGCTCATGCTCGCCCTCTCGCCCGGGAGGGGAGGGGATGGAAGGGGGCGTGGCGACGCTGCCCCGCACCGGGCAGCGGCCAGGTGAACACAGGTGCACAGCGGAGGTCGTCCAGCTGTGCCACGCAGGCACCGGCCGCCCCAGCCTGGCCGGCCGGGAACCGGGCAGCTAGATGACCGTCCCCGCTCCGCCCTTACCGTCCGAAACGGGACGTCCGGCGGCCTCCCACGCCTGCATGCCGCCCGCGACGTTCACCGCGTCGACGCCCTGCTGGATCAGGTACTGCGCCACCTGCGCCGAACGGCCACCGACGCGGCACAGGACGTAGATCTTGTCGCCCTCCGGCGCCTTCTCGGTCAACTCCCCGTAGCGGGCGACGAACTCGCTCATCGGGATGTGCAGCGCACCTTCAGCATGCCCCGCCTGCCACTCGTCGTCCTCCCGCACGTCCAGAAGGAAGGCCTCGGCCGAGAGCGCGTCGACATCGACGGTGGGTACAGAACCAAATTGCATGGTCCCGACGCTACCCGACCAGCTGCGCGAGGTACGCCTCACGTTCTGCGACGTCGGCGAGCAGCTTCTCGGCGATCTCGTCCAGCAGCCGGTCCGGGTCCTCCGGCGCCATCTTGATCATCGCGCCGATCGCGCTCTCCTCCAGCTCGGCGGCAACGGCCGCCAGCAGCTCCTTGCGCGTGGCCAGCCACTCCAGGCGGGCGTAGAGCTCCTCACTCTCGCTGAGCCGCTCCTCGGCCGGCGCCGGACCGGCCTCCCACTCCCGCGCGAGCTCCTGCAGCGCCGCCTCGTCACCCCGGCCGTACGCCGCGTTGACCCGCGCGATGAACTCATCCCGCCGCGCCCGCTCCGCATCGTCCCGCGCCAGGTCGGGGTGGGCCTTGCGGACGAGTTCGCGGTAGGCCTTACGGACCTCCTCGCTGGGCCGCACCTTCTGCGGCGGCTGCACCGACTGCTCGGTGAGCATCGCCTGCGCCTCGGGGAACAGACCGTCCGACCCCATCCAGCCGTGGAACAGCTCTTCCACCTCGGGCATCGGCAGCACCGAAGCCCGCGCCTCGCGCGCCTTACGGATGTCCTCGGGGTCGCCGGTACGCGCTGCCACCGCCTCGGCGATCTGCGCGTCCAGCTCGTCCAGCCGCGCGTACATGGGGCCGAGCCGCTGATGGTGCAGCCGGGAGAAGTTCTCCACCTCCACCCGGAACGTCTCCACCGCGATCTCGAACTCGATCAACGCCTGCTCCGCCGCCAACACGGCCTTGGCCAGCCGCCGCGTGCCCTCATCGGCGGCGTCTTGGCTGGGGGAGGAAGACTGCTGACCGTGGGAGTCCCGGTCAGGGGATGCGCCCTGGCCGGATGCGCCCGACGGGGCGACATCGCCGGACGAGCCGGAGCCGTCAGGCGGGGCCGGCTGTGCGTCCGTGCCGGCGGTCGGGGAGCCCTGATCGCCGTCGCGGGCATCCGACGCCTGCGGATCCCCCAGGGCAGCCGCCGTGTCCGGCCCGTCCGCTCGGTGCTGGTCGTCCTGTGTGTTGTCCGCGTGCGAGTTCGTCACCCGGTCAGCGTACGGCCCGAGCACACCCCCGCCCTCCCTCGCCACCGGCCGGGCGCTTCCGTCACTCCATGCCTTGGGCCTGTTGGCCCGGAGAGGCCGGAACTTCGCCTTTCCCTGCTGCCTTCCCCCTGGGGCCCCTCCCCCGCCCCGCCCCACCCC
>NZ_JAZBJP010000028.1:0-107764 GCF_036352915.1 Streptomyces bugieae | reverse complement strand
GGGGGGGGGGGGGGGGGGGGGGGGGGGGGGGGGGCCCGGGGGGGCGGGGGGGGGGCGGGGGGGGGGGGGGGCGGTTCGGGGGGCGGCCGGCTCGGTCGGTGTCAGCGGGCGCGGGCCACCGTCCGTGGGGTGCCGGGGACGCCGGAGACGCCGGGCACGTCCGGCTCGCCGGCGAAGTCGGGGTGGCCGGGGAGGTGGTTGCGGCCGGGCGCGGTGCGCGGGACGTCGGTCGCGTACGGGTTCCCCGGGACGGGGCGGCCCGACCCGTAGGGGTTCCCCGGAACTCCGGGCCCGGGGACGCCGTTCGGGAGGTCCGGCCCGCGGACATCCACCTCCCCCGGTACGCCCCGGCCGGCGGGCGCGCCACCGTATCCGTCCGGCACCCCCGGCCCGCCGGGCACGCCCGACGGCGCCACCGGTGCCAGCCCCCGCTCGGCCCAGGGCGCGGACGGCGGCGGGCCGGACTGCGGTGCCGGGGCGGGAGACGGGGCGGGCGAAGGGCTGGCAGAAGGGGTGGCGGAAGGGTCGGGAGCCGGGGACGGGGCCGGGGCCGCGGGCGACTCGCCGGCCGGACCAGGGGCCGGGAGCGCCTGCGGGTCCGGGCTCCGGGGCGGGAGCCGGTCCGCCGCCGGGCGCGGGGCGTTCGCCGCCTCCGCTCCCGGCCCGGCTATGGCCGCGGGGCCGCGCCCGGCCGAGCCACCGCCGCGCGCCGCCCGGTCCCTGGCCAGCGGTGCCGTGCAGAACGCGCACCGGTCGCCGAGCACTTCCAGCCCGCACCAGCCGCACTCCTCGCGCCGTACCGACGCGACCAGTTGGCGGAGGATCGCCGGGTCCGGGATGCCCGCGGCGAATTCGATCAGCTTCTGGGTGCCCCACCACCGCGCGGACTCGGCGGGCAGCCGCACCTCGTAGGCCCCCTGCACCTGCCAGGCCGGGGCGAGGGCGCCGGTGACCCAGTCCGTGGTGAGCTGGCCGCGGGCGACCGCGAGTTCGGTGGCGAATCCGGGCGGCCGCAGCCCGGCCTCGGTGGCGTGCCGGTCCAGGTGCACCAACTGCGGTTCGGGGTGGGCCAGGACGGCGAAGTGGGCGCCGGGCAGCCAGGACTTCACATGGGCGCGCAGATCGACCTCGATGCGGTCCAGCCCGGTGACGCTGCCCAGCAGGGCACCGGCATGGATGTAATGGGTCAGCAGCCGGGCCGCGCTGGCCAGTACGCCGGGGCTGAAGTCGCACAGGGACAACTGCCGCAACTGACGCGCCAGCAGGGCGACGCCGAGCGGCGGCAGGGAGACCGGGACGATGGCGATCCGGTCGCTCTCCAGGACGGCGCGGAGGGTGTGCAGCCGCCGGATGTGCTCGGGCGGGCAGGCGGAGGAGTACAGCGCGACGAGGTGGCCGTGGTGTTCCAGCACCGCGCTGGTCTCCGTCAGCGCGTCGTCCAGGGGCGCCAGATGCGGTGCGGGCAGGACGACGGCGGCGGGTGTCCGCCCGTCGACGGCGGCACCTCCCTGCGCGAACGGAGTCGAGAGCAGGGGGGAAGGCAGCGTGAGGTCAGGGCTGGTGACTGCAATCGCGGTCGGCACGTCGCTCCCCCACTCCCTCCGGCCGCCGGGGGTCCCGGGACCGCGGATCGGCACAGCTCTGCGCCATCGGCGCCATACGCTCAGCACTTTATCCACAGAGATACGTCCCGGAGAACACGTTCTGGGCTACTCGTCATGACCATCGCGGCGGCCGAAGCGACCGCCGCCGCCATGAGCCGCGCGATGACCTCCGCGATGACCTTCGACCGGAGGGAATCCGTGCATACCGCCCCGAACGGCGAGAACGGCAACTCCCGCTTGTGGCAAGGACCTTGACAGGAGCATTGGTCTGGACCACGTTGTACGGCACGCACGCACAGGGGCCCCTGAACGCGCATCCGCACCACCCCTCTCACCGTCCCCCCACTCCCCACACGGAGGCAGTCGTGGTTCGCGCACGATCAGATGCGGTTCGCGCAGGTTCAGGTTCGTTGGGCGCACGGTCGGTCACGGGCGTACACAAGGTCAGGGTGAGACTGCTCGCCGGGCTGGCCGCCGCGGTGCTGACCTCGGCCGGTCTCGTCGCCGCCGGCACCGCCCAGGCCTCGCCGGAACACCCGGCCGCGGCCGCCGCCCGGGCCACCGGCTCCGCGGCGCACCCCGCCGCCGTCCCCGCGCACGCCCTCACCGGCTACTGGCAGAACTTCAACAACGGTGCCACGGTGCAGAAACTCAAGGACGTCGACGACGCCTACGACATCATCGCGGTGGCGTTCGCCGACGCCACCGACCGGCCCGGGGCGGTCACCTTCCACCTCGACCCGGCCGTCGGCTACGGCTCCGTCGACGACTTCACGGCGGACATCAAGGCCGAGCAGGCGGCCGGCAAGTCCGTGATCCTCTCGGTCGGCGGCGAGAAGGGGGCGATCTCGGTCAACGACGACGCCTCCGCGAAGAACTTCGCCGACTCGGTCGACAAGCTCATGGACGACTACGGCTTCGACGGCGTCGACATCGACCTGGAGAACGGCCTCAACGCGACGTACATGACCCAGGCCCTGAAGGCGGTGCACGCCGCGCACGGCGACGTCGTGGTGACCATGGCCCCGCAGACCATCGACATGCAGTCGCCGCAGAACGAGTACTTCAAGACGGCGCTCGGCATCAAGGACTTCCTGACCGCCGTCAACATGCAGTACTACAACAGCGGTTCCATGAACGGCTGTGACGGCAAGGTCTACGCCCAGGGCTCGGTGGACTTCTTGACCTCGCTCGCCTGCATCCAGCTCGAAAACGGCCTGGACCCGTCGCAGGTCGGCATCGGCGTCCCGGCGTCCGACCGCGCGGCCACCAGCGGCCACGTCGCCCCGTCCGTCGTCAACGACGCGCTCGACTGCCTGACCAAGGGCACGGGCTGCGGCGCGTTCACGCCGCCGAAGAAGTACCCGGGGCTGCGCGGCGCGATGACCTGGTCCACCAACTGGGACGCCGCCAACGGCAACGAGTTCGCCCACCAGGTGGGCACCCACGTCCACGGCCTCCCGTAGGGGATCCCTGCGGACGCCCCCAGCCGCCGCCCCCCACTGCCAGGTCCCGCGCACACGGTGCACGGGACCTGGCGCCGTTCCGTCAGCTGTGGCAGGTCACCTCCGCACGCCCGCCGGCTTCGGCAGCGCACAGCCCGCCGCGCTCAGGTCCAGCTTGTTCCCGGCGCCGAAGCACTTCGGGATCCCGTAGGTCTCCTCGGCGTAGTTGGTGCCCTGGTGCACCGTGACGTTGCCGTTCTCGTCGACCTCGCACGGGTTGTTGACGGTGCACTTCTCGCCGTCCTCGTTGCCCGTGTTGTTGATCGCCGCGACCTTGCCCGTCGTGGTGTCGACCACCGGCGAACCGGACGTGCCGCCTATGGTCTTGCACTCCGGGGTGTAGCGGACCGAGTCCTTCCAGGTCCAGTCGCCCTCCTTGAGGGTGGGCACGAACCCGTCGATGCTGCAGGTGTAGATCTTCTTCCAGTAGCCGGAGACCACACTGATCCCCGCGCCCTTGGCCGGGTGCTCGGTGGCCAGTTCCAGCGGCTTGATCCCGTACTTCTGCTCGATCTGGGCGTACGTGGAGCCGGTCTGGTAGATCGTGACGTCGGTGTCGGTCATCGTCGCGTAGGCGACCTTGGTGGCCCTGATCGTGCCCACGCCGCGCGCCGACTTGTCGAGCAGGGTGAAGCTGCGGCGGGACGGCTGGTCGACGATCACCTCACCGGCGCCGGGCATACCGCTTTCCAGACAGTGACCGTTGGACATCACCAGCGCCGGGTCGTTCGGCTGCGAGGTGGGCATCCGCACCACCGAGCCGGAGCAGTTGCTCAGCGCCACGGTGCCGGCGAAGTCCACCGCCTTGGTCTTGTGCTGCGCGTGGTGGGACGCCGCCGCACCGGGCGCCGCCTGCGCCGTCGTGACGGTGCCCACCAGGGCTGCGGCTCCCAGCACGGCCGTGGCCAGGGTGCCGACGAGAGGTCTGTTCATGTGGGGGTCCTCTCAGCTTCTGTACCGAGAGTCCGCACGAACCCTCGGTTTTGTCGTGCGCATTGTCAGCGCCACACCCCACCGGGGCAACCAATCCACCGAAATCGATGGGAAGTTGACGGGCACCGCGGCCGCCCCGGACTCTCCCCGCCCCGCCACATCTGGCCATCCCGCACCTTGACCCGCCCATGCCAACCCCAAACACTGGCGGCGTCGCTTCGACTCACACCCCACAGGAGACCGCATGCGACCACGGATACGCGGCGGACGGTCGACCGTCCTTGCCGCGCTGCTCTCCCTCGCGCTCGCCGCCCCGATCACCGCCGCACAGGCCCTGGGCTCTCCGGCCGGAGCCGCCGTCGGTGCCGCCGCGGCGGACGGCGGGGACCGGGCCCAGGACCTGCAGCCCCATCAGTACGAGGTCACCGGGCCGGCCACGCCGGCGGCCCGTACCGCGCTCGCGGCGACCGGCGTCAGCATCGACGAGGTGCACGCCCGGGCCGTCGTCATCACGGCCGACCGGACCCAGGCCGCCGCCGTACGTCACCTCGGGTACGGCATCCGGCAGTTGCCCGACAGCCCGGGGGCCGCGCCGGCCGCTCCCGGTACCCGCGTCAAGGACTTCCCGCCCGGCTACACCGGCTACCACACCTACGCCGAGGCCACGAAGGAGATCGACACCCTCGTCGCCAAGTACCCGGCGATCCTGTCCAAGCAGGTCATCGGCAGGTCCCACGAGGGCCGCGACATCCTCGCCCTCAAGCTCAGCAAGAACGTCACCAAGGACGAGAACGAGCCCGAGGTGCTCTTCACGGCCCATCAGCACGCCCGGGAACACCTCACCGTGGAGATGGCCCTCTACCTCCTCAATGAGCTGACCTCGAAGTACGGTGCGGACCCGCGCGTGACGAAGATCCTCGATTCGCGGGAGATCTGGATCGTGCCGGACCTCAACCCGGACGGCGGGGAGTACGACATCGCCTCCGGGTCGTTCCGCAGCTGGCGGAAGAACCGGCAGCCCAACGCCGGGAGCAGCGAGGTCGGCACGGACCTGAACCGCAACTGGGACTTCAAGTGGGGCTGCTGCAACGGCTCCTCCGACGACCCGGGCGACGAGACCTACCGCGGCCCCTCCCCCGCCTCCGCGCCCGAGGTGCAGGTCGTCTCGAAGTTCGTGCGCAGCCGCGTCGTCGGCGGTGTGCAGCAGATCAAGGCCGCCATCGACTTCCACACGTACAGCGAACTCGTCCTGTGGCCCTTCGGGTTCACCAACGACCCCACCGGCCCCGGCATGACCCAGGACGAACACGACACCTTCGCCACCCTCGGCAAGAAGATGGCCGCCACCAACGGCTACACCCCGGAGCAGTCCAGCGAGCTCTACATCACCGACGGCGCCATCGACGACTGGCTGTGGGGGGACCAGAAGATCTTTGCTTACACCTTCGAGATGTTCCCGTCGTCCGGACACGGCGGCTTCTACCCGAAGGACTCGGTGATCGCGAAGGAGACCGCACGCAACCGGGAGGCGGTGCTCCAGCTGCTGGAGACCGCGGACTGCGTGTACCGCGTGATCGGCAAGGAAGGGCAGTACTGCAAGGGCAGTTGAGCCGCGGGTGGGTTGCGGACCCGCACGGAGGCACGGGCCGCCGCGTCGCTGCGGGGAGGCGGCGGCCCGTGCCCGTCACACCAGCAGGCTCACCAGCGCCGCCACCGCGAACCCCGCGACCGAGAGGACCGATTCCAGCACCGTCCAGGTCTTCAGCGTGTCGCGTTCGGTGATGCCGAAGTACTTGCTGACCATCCAGAACCCGCCGTCGTTCACGTGCGAGGCGAAGATCGAGCCCGCCGAGATCGCCATGATGACGAGTGCGACGAAGGGCTGCGAGTGGTGGCCCGCCTCGATCAGCGGCCAGACGATGCCGGCCGTGGTGACGATCGCGACGGTCGCCGAGCCCTGGGCCACGCGCAGGACGAGGGAGATCAGGTAGGCGAGGACGATCACCGGCAGGCCGATGCCCTTGAAGGTGTCGGAGAGCGCCTGGGCGACGCCGCTGCCCTTGAGGACCGCGCCGAAGATCCCGCCGGCGCCGACGACCAGCAGGATGTTGCCGACCGGCTTCAGGGCGGCGGTGGACACCGTCTCCAGGGACTTGCGGGACCAGCCGCGGCGGATGCCGAGCAGGTAGTACGCGAGCAGCAGCGCGAGGGTCAGGGCGACGAAGGGGTGGCCGAAGAACTCGACGACCGAGCGGGCGGTGGAGGGCGCGAGGGCGATCGAGGAGAAGGTGGCGAGCAGGATCAGGACGAGCGGGGTGCCGATGATGGCGAAGACGGTGCCGAGCGGGACCGGCTTCTCCGCCGGCGTGACGCCGGCCCGGTGCTGTTCCTCCGTCAGCGCGGCCTTCGCCTCCGCCGCGGCCTCCACCATGTCCTGCGGCACGGGCACGAAGATCCGCTTGCCGATCCAGGCGGCCCAGCCCCAGGCGGCGAGGACGGCGGGGAGGCCGCAGACGATGCCCATGAGGATGACCCAGCCGAGGTCGACGTGGAGCAGGCCCGCCGCCGCCACCGGACCCGGGTGCGGGGGCAGGAAGGCGTGGGTCATGGACAGGCCGGCGAGCAGCGGCATGCAGTACAGGACGATCGACTTGCCACCCCTCTTGGCGGCCGCGTAGACGATCGGTGCGAGGACGAAGATGCCGACGTCGAAGAAGACCGGTATGCCGAAGATCAGGCCGGTCAGTCCCATGGCGAGCGGCGCGCGCCGCTCGCCGAAGAGGTGGAGCAGGCGGGAGGCCAGCACCTCGGCGCCGCCGGAGACTTCGAGCACCGCCCCGAGCATGGTGCCGAGGCCGATGATGATCGCGACGTGGCCGAGGGTGCCGCCCATGCCGGACTCGATGAGCGAGACGGCGTCGGACTTCTGGACGGTGCCGAAGAGTTCGGTGACGGAGAGGCCGGCGCCGAGTCCGACGGCTGTCGAGACCGCCAGGAGGGCCACGAACGGCTGGAGCCTGATCTTGATGATCAGGAAGAGCAGCAGCACGATGCCGAGCGCGGCAACGGTCAGCAGTCCGGCGGTGCCGCCGATGAGGGGGAGGATGCCGCCGGTGTGGGGTGGTGTTCCGGCAGGGGTGGCGGCCGCGAGCGGGGCGAACGGGGACATCGTTGACCTCGTAAGTGCATGAGACTTTCAGGGCAGGAGGGATCGCGGCACGGCACACCGCGCTGGTGTGCCGCCCCGTGACGACGTACGGCTTGCTGTTGGTGCGGGGGAGGGCTCAGCCCAGGACGGCGAGCGCGTCGATCTCGATGAGCAGGCCCTTGGGCAGACCGACGTAGACGGTCGTGCGGGCGGCCGGGGCCTCCTTGAGGCCCTGCTCCTCGAAGTACTGGTTGTAGATCTCGTTCATCTCGGCGAAGTGGTCGGTGTCCGTGAGGTAGACGCGCATCATCATCACGTCGTCCCAGGTCGCGCCGCCCTCTTCGAGGATCGCCCGGACGTTGGCGAAGGTCTGCAGGGTCTGCTCGCGCAGGGTCGGGCCGGCCGGGGTGGGGGCCTGGCCGTCGACCGCGGGGAGGAAGCCGACCTGGCCCGCGACCTGGAGGATGTTGCCCTTCTTCACGCCGTGGGAGAACTTCGCGGGCGGGGTGGTGTGGGTGGCCGGGGTGAGGGCGGTCTTCTCGCTCATGCTCATGCTTCCTTGGTCGGTGTACTGCCGGAGTACTCCCGGCTGATGGCGTCGGCGGTGCGGCGCACCAGTGGGAGCAGGGTGAGGAGTTCCTCGGCGGAGACGACGACGTTCGGTGCGGAGACCGACATGGCGGCGACGACGCGGCCGTCCGCGCCGCGGACGGGAGCCGCGACGCAGTTGATGGACTCCTCGTGGCCACCGAGGTCGGTGGCCCAGCCCTGTTCGCGGACCTTGGCCAGTTCGGCGAGGAAGGCCGCGGCGTCGGGGGTCGAACGGGCCGTGTAGCGGGGGTAGTCGAGCGTCGAGGCGAGGGCGCGGCGCTCGGCTTCCGGGAGGTCGGCGAGGAGCAGTTTGGCCACCGCGGCGACGGTGATCGCGACGGGCTTGCCGATCCGGGAGTACATCCGGACCGGGTAGCGGCTCTCGACCTTGTCGATGTAGAGGACCTCGTTCTCCTCGTGGACGGCGAGGTGGACCGTGTGCCCGCACTGCTCGTTGAGTTCGACGAGGTGCGGGTGGGCGATCTCGCGTACGTCGAGGTTCTCGACGGCCTCCTGGGCGAGCGCGAAGAGGCGGGCGCCGAGGCGGTAGCGCTGGTCGGCCTGCCGGTAGACCAGGCCGTGTTCGTGGAGGGTGCGCAGCAGCCGCAGGGCGGTGGACTTGTGCACGCCGAGCCGGTCGGCGACCTGGCCGAGGTCGGCGGGTCCCTCGGCGAGCAGCGGCAGGATGCTGAGCGCGCGGTCGACGGTCTGGCTCATGCTCGTGCCTCGCTTCGCTCGGCCCTGCCTTCGCCAGGGACGCGCCTCTCGACGGCTCTCTCACTTCGCTCGTTCACGGCGTGTGTACCTCCTCGACGGCCTCCTGAGTGGCTGCGATCCAGCCGGGGCCGAGGTGCAGTTTCTCCCAGGCGTCCGCGTCGAGCGCGGCCAGCCGGTCGGCGAGGGCCCGGCCGGGCGGGGCCGCGAGGTCGCCGGGGACGGTGAGGGCGGCGGCGGCGAAGAGGTGGCCGTGGCGGACGCGGGCGCGCAGCGGCAGGCCGCGGAGGGTGGCGGAGAGGAAGCCGGCGGCGAACGCGTCACCGGCGCCGACGGCGGCGACGACGTCCACGTCCGGGGCGCGGACGGCCACGCGTTCGCCGCCGTGCCCCTCGGCCCGTTCCCCGCCGTGGAAGACGACGGCCCCGCCCGCGCCCCGCTTGACCACCAGGAACTCCGGCTCGGGCAGGGCCTCGCGGATCGCCCGGCCGCCGTGCAGGCCCCAGGCGTCCCGGGCCTCGTCCTCGCCGACGAACACCAGGTCGGCCCCGCGCGCGAGGTCGAGCAGGACCCGCGGGCCGATGGGGGTACCTCCCTGCGCGAGCGGAGCCGAGAGCTGGGGGGAGCCGCGCCACAGGCCGGGCCGGTGGTTGACGTCGAACGAGACGAGGGGGCGGCGGCCGGGGCGACGCGCGGTCAGGGTGTGCAGCAGGTCGAGGCAGTCGGCGGAGAGGGCCGCGGTGATACCGGACAGGTGCAGGATCCGGCCGTCCTGGAGGGCGCCGGTGTCCAGGGTGGTCACGGACATGGCGGAGGCCGCGGAACCGGCGCGGTAGTAGGCGACCTCGTGGGCGTCGGTGGCGCGGTCGCCGGCGGTGCGGAAGTAGATGCCGGTGGGGCGGTCGCGGTCGCGGCGCACCGCGGAGGTGTCGACGCCGTATCCGGCGATGGTCTCGACGAGGTGGTCGCCGAAACCGTCGGCGCCGACCCGGCTGACCCACTTCGTGCGGTGGCCGGCGGCGGCGAGCATGCAGGCGACGTTGGACTCCGCACCGCCGATGGCGCGGTCGAAGGAGGGGACGTCGGCGAGCCGTCCGGGCCGGCCGGGCAGGAAGGTGACCATGGACTCGCCGAGGCAGACGACCTCGGCGGCCGGGGCGGGGGTGCCGCCCGGGCCGTGGATGCCGCTGACGTCCGGGGTCGTGGTCACGATCGTGTGCGCTCCTTCGCTGGACCGGCCCGGGCGGGCCGTGCGCGGCCCGCCGTCCCCGGAGGTTTTCCCGGCGAGGTCCGCCATTTCCTGCGGTTTCCCGCCGTGTTTCCCACCATTGACCGGGCGATGGCCCGGATGTTAGACAGCTGTCAGCGATATGCGCAATGGTCGTTGCAGAGCATGCAACATGATCTTTGAGGAGGCCCCATGACGGGGGAGCGGCTCGCGCAGGGACTTGCGGAACTCGCGGACGAACGTGTCGATCACCGCTTCAAGGGGCTTCCCCCGGACGCCGAGGGACTGACCGTCGGCGAGCTGGCCGCCGAGCGCCGCAACCTCTTCGACGGCGGGTTCACCACCCCCGTCCTGGCCCTCTCCGCGGAGGCCGTCGAGCACAACCTGGCCGCCCTGGAGACCTACTCCACCCGGCACGGCCTGGCCTTCGCCCCGCACGGCAAGACCTGCATGGCCCCCCAGCTCTTCGCCCGCCAGCTGGAGCACGGCGCCTGGGGCATCACCGCGGCCGTCCCGCACCAGGCCCGGGTCTACCGCACGTACGGCATCCAGCGGATCTTCCTGGCCAACGAGCTGGTGGACGCCGCCGCGCTGCGCTGGCTGGCCGGTGAGCTGGCCGCCGACCCCGACTTCCGCTTCGTCTGCTACGTCGACTCGCTGCCCGGCATCGCGCTGATGGACGCCGCGCTGCGGGAGGCCGGCGCCACCCGCCCGGTCGACGTGGTCATCGAACTGGGCGCGGGCGAGGGCGCGCGCACCGGCGTCCGCACCGAGGCCGAGTGCCTCGAACTCGCCGACGCCATCGCGGGCGTGGACACCCTCCGGCTGGTGGGCGTCGCCGGGTACGAGGGCGAGGTGCCGGACGCCGACAGCGAGCGGGTGCGCGCCTGGCTGCGCCGGCTGGTGGCACTGGCCGTGGAGTTCGACAAGGCCGGCCGGTTCGCCGACCTGGACCGGATCGTCGTCAGCGCCGGCGGCAGCGCCTGGTTCGACGCGGTCGCCGAGGTCTTCGAGGAGATCCCCGCCCTGTCGGCACCGGTCCTCAAGCTGCTGCGCTCGGGCGCGTACGTCTCGCACGACGACGGCCACTACCGCCGGCTGACCCCCTTCAACCGCATCCCGGACGAGGGCGATCTGCAGCCCGCCTTCCGGCTGTGGGCGCAGGTCGTCTCCCGCCCCACGCCCGGCCAGGCGTTCCTCAACGCGGGCAAGCGCGATGCGGCCCACGACCTGGACCTGCCGCGGGCCCAGGTCGTGCGGTCCGGCCGGGACGGCAGCGAGCGGCCGGCGGACGGGATCACCGTCACCGGGCTGTCCGACCAGCACGCCTGGCTGGCGACGGAACGCGCCGGGGACGTCGAGGTCGGCGACTGGGTCGGGCTGGGCCTGTCCCACCCGTGCACGTCCTTCGACAAGTGGCAGCTGATCCCGCTGGTCGAACGGGACGGCACGGTCGTCGACTTCGTCCGCACCTTCTTCTGACCCCCCGCTTCCGCCCGAGCCGAGAGGCCCCGCCATGGACCTGGTCATCCGCGACGTACGCGTCCTCGACGGCACCGGCGGGGCCTCCTACCGGGCGGATGTGGCGCTCGACGGCGGCCGGATCGCCGCCGTCGTGCGCGCGGGCGGCGGCCGCCGCCCCACCGCCCGCCGCACCCTGGACGCCGGCGGCCTCGCCCTCTCCCCCGGCTTCATCGACATGCACGCGCACAGCGACCTGGCGCTGCTGCGCGACCCGGCGCACGAGGCCAAGGCCGCCCAGGGCGTCACCCTCGAAGTCCTCGGCCAGGACGGCCTGTCGTACGCACCGGTCGACGACCGCACCCTCGCCCAGGTCCGCCAGGCCGTCACCGGCTGGAACGGCGGCGGCCCCGGGGACACCTCCCTCGACTTCGACTGGCGCACGGTCGGCGGGTACCTCGACCGCCTGGACCTCGGCTTCGACGGACAGGGCATCGCGGTCAACGCCGCCTACCTCGTCCCGCAGGGCACGGTCCGGATGTACGCGGTCGGCTGGGACGACCGGGACGCGACCCCGGCCGAGCTCGACCACATGAAACGCCTGGTCGCCGACGGCCTGGAACAGGGCGCCGTCGGCATGTCGTCCGGCCTCACCTACACCCCCGGCATGTACGCCAAGGACGCCGAACTCACCGAACTGTGCCGGGTCGTGGCCGCGTACGACGGCTACTACTGTCCCCACCACCGCAGTTACGGGGCGGGCGCCCTGGACGCGTACGAGGAGATGGTCGACCTCGCGCGCACCGCCGGCTGCGCCCTCCATCTCGCCCACGCCACCATGAACTTCGGCGTGAACCAGGGCCGGGCCGCCGACCTCCTCGCCCTCCTCGACGACGCGATCGCGGCGGGCGCGGACATCAGCCTCGACACCTACCCGTACACCCCCGGCTCCACGACTCTCGTGGCGATGCTGCCGAGTTGGGCCAACGAGGGCGGCCCGGAGGCCACCCTCGCCCGGCTCCGCGACGACGAGACCGCCGAGCGCATCCGCCACCACGTCGAGGAGCTCGGCTCGGACGGCTGCCACGGCGTACCGATCGAGTGGGACACCATCGAGATCTCCGGCGTCGCCGACCCCGCGCTCGCCTCCGGCGTCGGCAAGACGGTCGCCCGGGCCGCCGCCGAGCGCGCCGAGGCCCCCTGGGTCACCGCCCGCCGCCTCCTCCTCGACGACCGCCTCGGCTCGACGATCCTGCAGCACGTCGGGCACGAGGAGAACGTCCGCGCGATCATGCAGCACCCGGTGCACACCGGCGGCAGCGACGGGATCCTCCAGGGCGACAAGCCGCACCCGCGCGCGTACGGCACCTTCCCGCACTACCTCGGCCACTACGCCCGCGAGTTGGGGGTGCTGTCCCTGGAGGAGTGCGTGGCCCATCTGACGGGCCGTCCGGCGGCCCGGCTACGGCTGCCCGACCGCGGCCTCGTCCGCGAGGGCTACCGCGCCGACCTGGTCCTCTTCGACCCGGACACGGTGGCGGCGGGCTCGACGTTCGAGGCCCCGCGGACGCTACCCGTCGGCATCCCGCACGTCCTGATCGACGGGCGCTTCGTCATCGAGGACGGCCGCCGGACGGACGTCCTGGCGGGGCGGGCGGTGCGACGCACTCCATAGGGGCACCTCGGACCGGGTCCGCTCCCGGACGGCGGCCAGGACCAGGTCGCCCAGCTCCTGCTCGTTGTTGGTGAGCGAGGCGCCCAGGGTCGTGGCGCGCTCCTCGCGGTCCGGGGACCGGCGGATGGTGAAGAAGACCACCGGCCCGTCGTACTGCCCGTCCTCCTTGAGGCGTTCCACCATGACGAAGCCCGCGGTGTGGTCCCGCCCCCGGCTGATGTCGGAGATCAGCAGGTCGGGGGTGTGGGTGCGGAGCGCCCGCACGGCGTCGACGCTGTTCTCCACATGCGTCACCTGCGCCCCGAGACCCTCCAGCACCGTGCGCACCACGGCCTTGCGCTCCGGCTGGTCGTCGACCCACAGGACGTGGAACGGCGGCAGTGGCAGGTACGGGCTCTGCTGCCCGTATCCGGACTGCGGCATCGGCTGCGGGTAGGCGGATTGCGGCTGCTGCGGGTACCCACCGCCCTGCTGCCCCGGCTGCGGGTAGCCGGACTGCGGTACCGACCGCGGGTAGCCCGACTGCGGCACAGCCTGCGGGTAGCCGCCCTGCGGGGGGTACGCGGACGCCGGCTGCGGCTGCTGCCGCACCGCTCCCGGGCCCGGCCCCCCGGCGCCGCCCATCCCCGCGTACGGCTCCTCGCCCGACCAGGCCAGCGGCGGGCCGAAGCCCATGCCGTGGCCGTCCGCGCGGCCGTCCGGCAGGCTCTGCCACATCGGGGCCCACTCCTGGGACATCCGGGTCGGCTCGTCGCCGGAACCCTGCGGGCCCTCGCGCAGCCGTTGCAGCAGCCGGTCCGCGTCCGGGCGGGCGGTCAGCTCGTCGACCAGCGAGGTGAACGCCGGATTGATCACCAAGGTGGGGAATTCCGTGGGGAGTTGACGCTCCAGCGCGGTCAGCACCGCCTCGCCCGACTCCCCGAGCGGCGCCGGCGCCAGCAGGTCGTACGAGGCGAGGAAGGTCCGCACCCTGGTGAGTTCGTGGTCCGGGGGCGGGACCGCGGCCGCGGACAGCAGCGTGCGCCGCACCTCGCGGTAGGTACGGAACTCGGCCACCACATCGCCGTCCACCGTGCCGGACGGGCCGGTCATCATCCGGTAGAAGTCGGGATAGAAGTACTGCAGCAGCAGCGTCCTGATCACCGCGTCGGGGCCGAAGTCACGCCAGACCGGGTTCAGGGTCGCTTCCAGCACGAAGCCGTTGACCAGGCGTTTGATGCGGCGCGGGTTGCGGTCCGAGCGCTGGACCAGCAGATCCACCAGGGCGTCGTCGAGCAGCGGCTCGATGCCGGCGGTCCGGGCGCACCACCGGATGTAGTCCTTGACGCCGTGGTTGTCGGGGGCCGGAATCCGGTAGCTGGTCTGGAAGATCTTCTCCAGGAACGCCGAACCGGCCGGCGACAGATCGCGCAGCAGCCCGTTGGGCCCCAGCGCCGACCGGTCGCAGCCGATCATGAACGCCAGCCCGGGCACGTCCAGGTAGACCTTCACCGCCTCGCAGACCGCGAGCACCGTCTCCTCCGAGCAGCGGTCGAGGTCGTCGATGAAGACCACCAGGAGCCGGCGCGGCCGGAACTCGGTGTTCTGCGACCATTCCTGCACCAGCTCGCCGATCGCCCCGCGCATCTCGTTGCGCGCCTGGGAGTTGACCGACAGGCCCTTCCACAGCTCGTCGACGAGGCCGGCCATCCCGAGCGGTCCCGCGACGACGGTGGTCAGGGCCCGGGCCGCCCGCAGCAGGGCGCGCCGCTCGCTGACCCGGGCCAGACCGCGGCGCAGCACCCGTCGGTCGAAGCGCATCAGGACGGACTTGATCAGCCCTTCCAGCGCGTCGGCGCCGGTCGAGGTCCAGGCGTTGTACCAGACCGTGTGGACGTCGGGGGCGTGCGCCAGGTCCGCGTCGACCAGCCGCATCAGGCTGCTCTTGCCCATGCCCCAGCCGGCGTCGACGGCGAGGGTGAAGGGGGTGGACCCGCGGGAGGCGACGAGCAGGCCGGCGAGCTGGCGGGCGGCGCGTCCGGCGCCGAGCAGATCCGCGCCGGGCTCGGCCACCGGCTCGTCGTTGAGGAGCGCGAACGGGCCGTGCGACGGGGGCGCGGTGACGGCCGGCGCGGCCGCGGCGGGAGGTAACGGGGCCGAGGTGGGCATGCGCCCGGAGCGTACCGGGACGGCCGTGCGCCCGCGCACCCCGCCGCGAAATCAGCAGCACCCCGGCCGGCTGCCCCTGCCGGCCGGCGGCGTCCGGCGCGACACCCGGACCCTTCGCCGTCACCGATGGTGAGGAACCCCACACCCTGCGCTCATCAACGTGGGGAAAAACACCGGGCGGGCGGCGAAACACGCCCGTAAGGTGGCGGACATGCAGGTGATCCAGTCAACGAAGCTCGCCAACGTCTGCTACGAAATCCGTGGCCCGGTGCTCGAGGAGGCCATGCGGCTGGAGGCAGCGGGTCACCGCATCCTCAAGCTGAACACCGGCAACCCGGCGGCGTTCGGCTTCGAGTGCCCGCCCGAGATCCTGGAGGACATCCTCCGCACGGTCGGGACGGCGCACGGCTACGGCGACGCGAAGGGCCTGCTGTCCGCCCGCCGCGCGGTGATGCAGCACTACCAGACCAAGGGCATCGAGCTCTCGGTCGACGACATCTACCTGGGCAACGGCGTCTCCGAGCTGATCCAGATGTCGATGCAGGCGCTGCTGGACGACGGCGACGAGGTGCTCGTGCCGGCCCCGGACTACCCGCTGTGGACCGCCTCGGTCTCGCTGTCCGGCGGCACCGCCGTGCACTACCGCTGCGACGAGCAGGCCGACTGGATGCCCGACCTGGCCGACATCGAGCGCAAGATCACCGACCGCACCAAGGCCATCGTCGTCATCAACCCCAACAACCCGACCGGCGCGGTGTACGACGACACGCTGCTCCAGGGCATCGCGGAGATCGCCCGGCGGCACAACCTGATCGTCTGCGCCGACGAGATCTACGACAAGATCCTCTTCGACGGGGTCACCCACACCCCGTTCGCCGCGCTCGCCCCGGACCTGCTGACCCTGACCTTCAACGGCCTGTCCAAGGCGTACCGGGTCGCCGGCTACCGCAGCGGCTGGCTGGCGGTCTGCGGCCCGAAGGCGCACGCCTCCTCGTACATCGAGGGGCTGACGATCCTCGCCAACATGCGGCTGTGCGCCAACATGCCGGCCCAGCACGCGGTCGCCACGGCGCTCGGCGGCCGTCAGTCGATCAACGACCTCGTACTGCCCGGCGGCCGACTGCTGGAGCAGCGCGACACCGCGTACGAGCTGCTGACGCAGATCCCCGGGGTCAGCTGCGTGAAGCCGAAGGGCGCGCTGTACGCCTTCCCGCGGCTGGACCCCAAGGTGTACAAGATCAAGGACGACCGGCAGATGGTGCTGGACCTGCTGCGCGCCGAGAAGATCATGATCGTGCACGGCACCGGCTTCAACTGGCCCGAGCCGGACCACTTCCGGCTGGTCACCCTGCCCAGCAAGGACGATCTGGCGGACGCGGTGACCCGGATCGGCACCTTCCTCGACGGTTACGGACAGTACTGAGCCGGGCCGACTTCTATACGACCCACAACTTTAGACAGCGTCTAAGCTAGGATGGCTTCCTGGACATTTTTCAGGAGGCCGTCCCATGTACGAACCGATCCGCACCAAGTCGGTCCACACCATGGCCGCCGCCCCGGAGATCCCGCACCGCTCCCGCGAGGAGGAGCTGGACATCCGGCTCGCCGGACAGCTGACCGCACTGCTCACCGTCACCGACGAGCTGCACGCCCTGGCCCGGCGCCAGGACGCCCGCCCGGCCGGGGACCCCGGCGCCGGACCGGCCCCGGACGCCGCCGCGCTGGCCGAGGCCGCCGACCGTATCGCCGAGCAGGTCGCGCGGCTGAGCGGCGGCCACTACCCGCTGCGCGCCGAGCCCTCGGACGCCGGCAGCCCGTCCCGCGCGGCGGCGCTCCAGCAGCGCGCCCGCACCCTGGCCGGCAACGCCCTGGCGGTCGCCACGTCCCGCGGCGACACCGCGGTGATCGCCCTGGCGGCCGAGCGGATGGAGGCCCACACGGGGCCGGTACGGGACCTGGCCAGCGCCTGAGGCAGGGCCTGAGGAGCCACCGCTCCCCGACCCGGCCGCCGCGGCCCGTTCACTCCACCGGCCCATCGGCCCCGGCCCGCCCGGGCGACCGGCCCGCGCCGGCCTCCGCCTCGCGCTCCGTCACCACAGGCCCGGCGCTCCGCAGGGAACACGGCCGGGGCCCCACACCCTCGGTGCGGGGCCCCGGCCGGATGCCCGGCGGCAGCGTCAGCGTCGGCGGCGGTCAGCCGAGGCGCTGCACCAACGCGCGGTACTCGTCCCACAGTTCCTTCGGCGTGTGGTCACCGAAGGTGTTGAGGTGCTCGGGAACCAGCGCCGCCTCCTCGCGCCACACGTCCTTGTCGACGGTGAGCAGGAAGTCGAGGTCGGTGTCGCTGAGGTCGAGACCCTCGGTGTCCAGCGAACCCTTGGCGGGCAGCACGCCGATGGGGGTCTCCACGCCCTCGGCCTTGCCCTCCAGCCGCTCCACGATCCACTTGAGCACCCGGCTGTTCTCGCCGAAGCCCGGCCACACGAAGCGGCCCGCGTCGTCCTTGCGGAACCAGTTGACGTAGTAGATCTTCGGCAGCTTGGACTGGTCCTTGTCCTTGGCCACGTCGACCCAGTGGGCCATGTAGTCGCCCATGTTGTAGCCGCAGAACGGCAGCATGGCGAACGGGTCGCGGCGCAGCTCGCCGACCTTGCCCTCGGCCGCGGCGGTCTTCTCCGACGCCACGTTCGCGCCGAGGAAGACGCCGTGCTGCCAGCTCAGCGACTCGGTCACCAGCGGTACGGCGCTGGCCCGGCGGCCACCGAAGAGGATGGCCGAGATCGGCACGCCCCGCGGGTCCTCCCACTCGGGCGCGATGATCGGGCACTGGCCGGCCGGGACGGTGAACCGGGCGTTGGGGTGCGCGGCCGGCGTCCCGGACTCCGGGGTCCAGTCGTTGCCCTTCCAGTCCGTGAGGTGCTCGGGCTGCTCCTGGGTCATGCCCTCCCACCACACGTCGCCGTCGTCGGTCAGCGCGACGTTGGTGAAGACGGAGTTGCCCCACAGGGTCTTCATGGCGTTGGCGTTGGTGTGTTCGCCGGTGCCGGGCGCGACGCCGAAGAAGCCGGCCTCGGGGTTGATCGCGTAGAGGCGGCCGTCCTCGCCGAAGCGCATCCAGGCGATGTCGTCGCCGATGGTCTCGACCGTCCAGCCGGAGATCGTGGGCTCCAGCATGGCGAGGTTGGTCTTGCCGCAGGCGGACGGGAAGGCGGCGGCCACGTACTTCGACTCGCCCTGCGGCGGGGTGAGCTTGAGGATCAGCATGTGCTCGGCCAGCCAGCCCTCGTCACGGGCCATCACCGACGCGATGCGCAGCGCGTAGCACTTCTTGCCGAGCAGGGCGTTGCCGCCGTAGCCGGAGCCGTAGGACCAGATCTCGCGGTCCTCGGGGAAGTGCGAGATGTACTTGGTGGAGTTGCACGGCCACGGAACGTCGGCCTCGCCCTCCGCCAGCGGCGCGCCGAGGGTGTGCACCGCCTTGACGAAGAAGCCGTCCTCACCGAGCTCGTCGAGGACCGGCTGCCCCATGCGCGTCATGGTGCGCATGGAGACCGCGACGTACGCGGAGTCGGTGATCTCCACGCCGAGGGCGGACAGCGGCGAACCCAGCGGGCCCATGCAGAACGGAACGACGTACATCGTCCGCCCCTTCATCGCACCGCGGAAGATGCCGCCCTCGCCGCCCGCGCCGGTGAAGATCTCCCGCATCTCGGCGGGGGCCTTCCAGTGGTTGGTCGGGCCGGCGTCCGCCTCCTTCTCGGAGCAGATGAAGGTGCGGTCCTCGACACGGGCCACGTCCGAGGGGTCGGAGGCGGCGTAGTACGAGTTGGGGCGCTTGATCGGGTCGAGCTTCTTGAACGTCCCCCTGGCGACGAGCTCCTCCGCGAGCCGCTCGTACTCGGCCTCGGAGCCGTCACACCAGACGACCCGGTCGGGCTGGGTGATCGCTGCAATTTCGTCGACCCAGGCAATGAGTCCCTGGTGACGGGTCGGGACGGTGGGAGCCGCGTTGTCGCGCGCCACGATCGCTCCTAGATGAGGGTGTGGACGGATATATGCCCGGTGTGCCGGGAAAATCCGCTTCTTTTGGTTGTTGCCCCTTGGGGGCCGCGACCCGGATGCTTCGTGACCGCTCATCCGGTGCCGTCCGCACTCATTTGATCATCCGACCCGAATACCGATCTGTCCAGAGGGCACCTTCGTGACCGTCACCACTCGTGGACGAACCGGTAACCTACGGTCGCGTAGCTAGCATTGCGCCATGACTTCCGCGCCCGACGCCGCCGAGAACCGGCCCGCCACCGCGTCCCCCGCGATCGCGGCGGTCGCCGCCACTGCCGCACCGCTCAAACCCAAACTCCGCGGCTGGCTGCACGCCGGGATGTTCCCCGCCGTCCTGCTCTCCGGGGTGTTCCTCACCGCATTCGCCGACAGCCCCCGCGGCCGTCTGGCCTGCGCCATCTACACCCTGACCGCCTGCCTGCTGTTCGGCGTCAGCGCCCTTTACCACCGCGGCGATTGGGGCCCGCGCGCGGACCGCGTACTGCGCCGCCTCGATCACGCCAACATCTTCCTGATCATCGCCGGCACCTACACCCCCTTCACCATGCTGCTCGTGCCCGGATCACGCGGGCAGGTGCTCCTCTGGGCGATCTGGGCGGCCGCGCTCGCCGGAATCATCTTCCGCGTCTTCTGGGTCGGCGCGCCCCGCTGGCTCTACACCCCCTGCTACATCGCCATGGGCTGGGCCGCCGTCTTCTTCCTCCCCGATTTCCTGCGCACCGGCGGGGTCGCCGTCCTCGTGCTCGTCGTCATCGGCGGCCTGCTCTACAGCGCCGGCGGCGTCATCTACGGCATCAAGCGTCCCAACCCCTCTCCCCGCTGGTTCGGCTTCCACGAGGTCTTCCACTCCTTCACGCTCGCCGCCTTCGCCGTCCACTACGTCGGCATCTCGCTGGTGGCCTACACGCACGCCTGAGACACCGGATCCCCACGCAGCACCCGAAGCTCACGGAGCTCACCCGGCCCGCGTTTCACGCTCCGTGGATCCCCTTGCTTCACAGCGTGACAGACGCCACTGACAACGGCGGCGGCTCGGCCGGGGCGCGGGCCCGGGCGCGACCGTGGCCCCCCGGACGACCGGTGCCCGAGAATGCTGTGCATGGTCTCCGCACGCACCGCCGCCACCCGGACCGGAACGCCGAAGCCCGGGCTGCGGGAACGGAAGAAGGTCAAGACCCGGCAGGCGATCCGGCGGGCCGCATACCGGCTCTTCGCGGAGCGGGGCTACGACGCCACCCCCGTCGACCGGATCGCCGAGGCCGCCGACGTCTCGCCGAGCACGGTCTTCCGCTACTTCCCCACCAAGGAAGACCTCGTGCTCACCGACGAGTACGACACCGTGCTGGCCACCGGACTGCGGTCCCGGCCGGCGGACGAGCCGATCGTCGAGTCCGTCCGCCGGGTCACCGTCGAGGCACTGCACCGCCTCTCCCCCGAGGACCGCACCGACCTCGTCCAGCGCATCCGGCTGGTCCGCGAGGTGCCCGCGATCCGCGGCCGTACGGCGGAGAACACCGCCCGGGACACCGCCACGATCTGCGCCGTCCTGGCCGAGCGCACCGGCCGCCCGGCCGACGACCTGGAACTACGGGTCGTCAGCGCGGCCGTCCTGGCCGCACTCCAGGAGGCGATGCTGGCCTGGGTGGCGGGGGCCGGGACGCCCGGGGAAGGCGGGACGCCCGGGGAAGGCGGGACGCCCGGTCTGGAGGAGCTGGTCCGGCTGATCCACCAGACGATGGACGTGCTGGCGCGCGGGCTCACGTCGTAGCGGCGGGGGCCTCCGGGGGCGGCGCGGCGCCCGGACCGTCCGCCGGCTCGCCCAGGCGTGCCGCGAGCCGCGCCCGTAGTTGGGAGAGCCGCTCGATGCGGTCGTCCAGGTCCGCGAGCCGGCGCCGGGCCACCGCTTCCGCCGTCGAACACCGTTCCGCGCGCGGGTCCTTGGGGATCAGTGCGGGCACGCCCTCGGGCGGCATGGTGCGCAGCAGATGCGCGAAGGCCCGTACGTCGCCCACCGTCAGCCCGGCCTCGCGCAGTTCGCGGACCGCCCGGAGCCGGCGGATGTCCTCGGCGTCGTAGACCCGGTGCCCGGAAGGGGTCCTCCGGGCCGTCACCAGGCCCTGCTGTTCGTAGTAGCGCAGTGCCCTTGGTGTCATCCCGGCGGCCGCCGCGGCGTCCCCGATCCGCATCGGCGCCTCCCGTGGCGGGGCGGCCCACCGCCCCTCGTCCCTCGGGCTCCCCCGGTGCTCCGCTCCCTCGCGGTCCCCCGTCCTGTCGTTCAGCGCCCGCTCGCCCCCTCGCCACCCGCCCCGTTCAGGACGCGTTCGATGCCGGTCGCCGCGTCCAGCAGGGCCTCGTCCGCGCCCTCGGCGGCGACGAGTTGGAGCCCCAGCGGCAGCCCGTCGGCGGCCCGTCCGGCGGGCAGACTGAGGGACGGCAGACCGGCGTTGCTCCAGGGCAGGCACATGATCGAGGTGCCGGTGGTGGTGAGGTCGGCGGGTGCCGGGCCGGTGGCCGCCGGGGCGAGCCACAGGTCGATGCCGGCCCCGGCCGACGCGGCGGCGAGCCGGGCGCGGAACGCGGCCCGGCGCGTCCGGGCCGCTTCGTAGGCGGCGTCCCCGATCGCCTGCCCCTGCCGGATGGCCGCCGTGGTCTGCTCGCGGTAGCGGTCGCCGAAGCGCGCGAACCAGTCGGCGTGGGCCCGGGCGACCTCGTAGCGGTTCATCGTGAACAACTGCTCCACGACCGCGTCGAAATCGTCCATCACCGGGACCTCGCGGACCTCGTACCCGGCGTCGCCCAACAGCTCGCGCTGCTCCTTGAAGGCGCGCAGCGCCTCCTCACCGGCGCGCTCCAGATAGGGGCCCACCGGCACGCCCAGCACCGGGCGCGAGGGCCGGCCCGGGACCGGGACCTGCTCCGGACGTTCCGGGCCACCGCGCCCGCCGCGCCAGCCGTCGAGGAGCACCGAGGCGGCCAGCGCGACGCCCGCCACGTCCGTGGCGTACCACCCCAGGGTGTCGAAGCTGAGGGCGTTGGGGATCACGCCGTCGAGCGGTATCCGCCCGTACGTGGGCTTGAAGCCGACCACGCCGCAGTAGGCGGCGGGCCGGATCATCGAGCCGACGGTCTGCGTCCCGAGGGCCAGCGGCACCATGCCGGCGGCGACCGCGGCCGCCGAACCGCTGCTGGAACCCCCGGGCGTATGGGCGGGGTGGTGCGGGTTGCGGGTCGGGCCGGGGGCCGTGACGGCGAACTCCGCGGTAACGGTCTTGCCCGCCACACAGGGCGCCGGCCGCGCGCAGCCGGTCCACCACGACGGCCTGCGCACCGGCCAGCACCTCGGGCGGCAGGGCCGATCCGGCGCGGGTGGGCAGGCCGTCCACCCGCACGATGTCCTTGATGCCGACCGGTACGCCGTGGAGCGCGGGCCGCCCGGCGGGGCCCGGCGGACCGGCCGCCGCCAGCTCCCGCGCCGCCTCCAGGAGCCGCGTACGCCGCCCGTCCTCGGGCACGAAGGCCCGCACCTGCGGATCGGCGGCGTCGATGCGGTCGCAGGTGCGCCGCACCGCGTCGACGGGATCGTCCGCGCCGGACCGCAGCGCCGCGGCCTCCTGGACAAGGGACCGGTGCCCCAGCAAGGTCGTCACGCCCGCAGGCTACAACCGGCCGCCGACAACGGCCGGTTGGGCGACGACCACGGCCCCGGCCCGCACCCGGACCGCTGCCCCGACCTCACAACTCCACGACGACCGCGCCCAGATGGCGGCCCTCGGTGAGCTCGCGCAGCGCCCGGGGTGCCTGTTCGATGCCCTGCAGCCGGGCGTGCGGGAAGGTGAGGGTGCCGTCCCGGAGGCCCGCGGCGAACCGCCGGTTCCACTGGGGGATCAGGTCCAGGTGCTTGTAGAGGGCGATGCCGCGCAGGGTGATGCTCCGGATGAGCAGCGAGAGGCTGTCGACCGCCACCTTGACGGTCGTGCCGTCCTGGGAGAGCTGACTGGCCAGGGCGCCCACGATGGCGACCCGGGCGTCGCGGTTGGCGAGGGCGAGGGCGGCCTCCAGCTGCTCGCCGCCGACGTTGTCGAAGACCGCGTCGATGCCGTCCGGTGCCGCCTCGCGCAGCTGCTCCTCGATGGGGCCCGCACCGCGGATGACCACCGCGTCGTAGCCCAGTTCCTTGATCAGGCGGTCGGCCTTCTGCTGTGACCCGGTGCTGCCGATGACCCGGGCCGCGCCGAACTGGCGGGCGACCTGTCCGGCCAGGGTGCCCACGCCGCCGGCCGCGCCGGTGACGAACACCGTGTCGCCGGGCCGTACTTCGGCGCCGCGCTCGATGCCCATCAGGGCGGTGGCCCCCTGGGAGAGGTACGCGGCGGGGTCGGGCATCAGGTCCGGGTCGAGGCGGGTCGCCGCGTCGGCGTCGAGCAGCGCGTACTCACGCCAGCCGAGTTGGTGTTCCACCAGGTCACCGGGGTTGAGGTCGGTACCGGGGGCGGCCACGACCTCGCCGATCGCATGGCCGTGCAGCGGCGCCCCGACCTCGTAGGAGGGGATGGGCACGTCGTTGTGCTCGTCCATCAGGCTGCGCATCACGGCGCCGAGGCCCATGTGGGTGTTGCGGACCAGCACCTGGCCGGGCCCGGGTTCGGGGACCGGGACCTCCACGATCTCGAAGAGGTCATCGGTGACCGGCCCCGTGGGGCGGGCGGCCAGGCGGACTTCGCGGTATGTGCGGTTCGTCATGACCCGAGGCTAAAACTTGACGCGCACGTCAAGGTCAAACCGGTCATTGGTCCTAGGACTTGGGACGGTGTTCCCGGGGCGTGCGCCGAACGGCCGGGCCCGGGGCCGCCCCCGGGAGGCCCCGGCCCCTGCCGTCACCCCCGGAGGCGCTCCGCCAGCTCCTCCGGGTCCGTCGTGGGCCGCTCGCAGGTGAAGTGGCGGCACACGTAGGCGGCGGGTGCGCCGTCGACGAGCGGGCGGTCCTTGAGGAGCGGCATCGCGTCGGCCTCCTCGGTACCGGGGGTGCCCAGTGCGACGACCGCGCCCGGTGCCGTGCCGAGCAGCGCGGCGCGGTGCAGGGCGGCGGTGGCCGGATCTCCCTGCGGGCCCACGACCGCGATCTCCCGCGGCCCGTCCAGCGCCGCCTCGGCGACCGCGAGCCCCCAGCCGATGAAGCGCGGGGCCCGGCCACCGAGCGCCGTGACGATGCCCAGGGCGCGTTCCGCCGCGCTCCGGTGGAGGTCGCTGCCGGTCAGCGCCCCGTACGACAGGAGCGCACCGGCCGCCGCGGTCCACCCGGAAGGCGACGCGTTGTCGGTGGGGTCCTGGGGGCGGCGGATCAGCGACTCGGCGTCGGCGGCGGTGTCGTAGAGCGCGCCGTCCTCGGTGGTGAACTGGAGCAGCACGGTGTCCAGCAGGAAGCCCGCGAAGTCCACCCAGACGCCTTCGCCGGTGACCGAGGCGAGGGCGAGGAAGCCCTCGGCGACATCGGCGTAGTCCTCCAGGACCCCGGAGTTGCCGCCGGGCACCCCGTCGCGGGAGGTGCGGTGCAGCCGGGCATGCCAGTCCATGTGGACGCGGACCAGCAGGTCGGCGGCGTCGGTGGCGGCCTGGACGAGATCGGGGCGGTCGAAGTAGGCGCCGGTCTCGGCGAGCGCGGCGATGGCCAGGCCGTTCCAGGCGGCGACGACCTTGTCGTCCCGGCCGGGGCGCGGCCGCTGCTCGCGCGCCGCCAGCAGCCGCTGCTTGACGGAGGCCACCCGCGCGGCGTCGACCGGCCCGTCCGTGTCGGGGAGTTGGAGCACCGAGGCGCCCTCCTCGAAGGTGCCCTCCTCGGTGACGCCGAAGTACGTGGCGGCGAACTCCGCGTCCTTCTCCCCCAGTACGGCGCGCAGTTGCTCCGGCGTCCATACGTAGTAGGCGCCCTCGACGTGCCGGCCCGTGCCGTCGTCGCTGTCCGCGTCCAGGGCCGAGGCGAAGCCGCCCTGGTCGGTGCGGAGTTCGCGGACCATGAAGTCGGCGGTCTCCACGGCGATCCGACGGGCCAGGTCCGAGCCGGTGGTCCGCCACAGGTGCGCGTAGGTCCGGCACAGCAGGGCGTTGTCGTAGAGCATCTTCTCGAAGTGCGGCACGGTCCAGGTGGCGTCCACCGCGTAGCGCGCGAAGCCGCCGCCGAGCTGGTCGTAGATGCCGCCGCGGGCCATCGCCGCGCCGGTCGCCTGCACCATCTCCAGGGCCGCCGCCGAACCGGTGCGGGCGTGGTGGCGCAGCAGGAACTCCAGCACCATGGACGGCGGGAACTTGGGCGCTCCGCCGAATCCGCCGCGCACCGCGTCGAAGTCGCGGGTCAGGCCCATCAGGGCGGTGTGCAGCTCCTCGGGCCGGGGCGGTCGCCGGTCGGCGGGCAGCGACTCGGTCAGCGAACGGCCGGCCAGGTCGGCCACGATCCGCCCGGCGACCTCGCCGACCTCGTCCCGGCGGTCGGACCAGGCGGCCCGCACCCCTTCGAGGATCTGCCCGAACGACGGCATGCCGTGCCGCGGCTCGGGCGGGAAGTACGTACCGAAGTAGAACGGCTCGGCGTCGGGGGTGAGGAAGACGGTCATGGGCCAGCCGCCCTGGCCGGTGGCGGCCTGCACGGCCTCCATGTACACCGCGTCCACGTCCGGCCGCTCCTCGCGGTCGACTTTGACCGCGACGAAGTGCTCGTTGAGCAGCGCGGCGGTGTCCGCGTCCTCGAAGCTCTCGTGGGCCATGACGTGGCACCAGTGGCAGGAGCTGTAGCCGACGCTCAGCAGCACCGGTACACCGCGCCGGCGGGCCTCGTCGAACGCCTCGGCGGACCACGGCCACCAGTCGACGGGGTTGTCGGCGTGCTGGAGCAGATACGGGGAAGTCTCATGGGCCAGGCGGTTCGGCATGGCTCCATCCTCTCCCACCGAGGCCCGCCGTGACGGGAGCGAAGGGAGTTATCCACAGGCCTGCCGGAATCCGCGCGGAGGCGGAACACTGTGCGTACGGCGAAGATCGACGCCGGAGACTGCGGTAACTGCGGAGGGGGACGTCATGCCGGTCTCACTGGCTGCGCTGCGCGAGGACCATCGCGCGGACGCGGAGGCCCTGTTGACCAGGGCCGTCGAGGAGGAGGTGCGCCGCTCGGGCGGGCGGCTGGACGGGGCGGCGCTGCTCGGCAGAGCGCGGGCGGCGCTGGACGGGCTGGCGGACAGCGCCGCCGAGGAGTACACCGCCTATGTCCGGGCGCTGGACGAGGCGGCCGCCGGCCGGCCGTCGCTGGGGCGGCGGCTGGCGCCGAAGGAGCTGGGCACGCCCGCGGTCGCGACCGGCGTCGCGGCGGTGGCGGCGTTCGGCACGGACCTCGCGTACGGCTCGGGCGGGGGCGCGGCGCTGGGGGTCGGGGCCGCGGTGCTGGTGGCGGGTGCGGCGGCGACGGTCGTGAAGCTGACCGCGGGCCACTGGCCGGCCGCGCACCGTGAGGCGGGGCGGCGGGGGCAGCCCGGCGGTGCGGAGCAGCTGCGGCTGCAGTGGCTGACGGCGCTGGAGGTGCGGGGCATCCGGCCGTTCCTGGACCAGCAGCGGATGCTGACGGCGGCGGCCCGGAGCGGCGGCGCCAAGGACGGCGCGACGACCACGAAGACCACCCGGGGGCCGCAGCTGCGCGGCGCCGACCGGAGCGCGGCGGCCCGGCAGCGGTCCGTGCTGGAGCACTCCTTCTCCCAACTTCCGCAGGCCGACGGCCCGTTCGCCGGACGACGGGCCGAGCTGGCCCGGATCGCGCAGTGGGTGCAGGCGGCCCGCGCGTCCACGGAGACCCGGCCGACGGTGGTGGTGCTGCACGGCGAGCCGGGATCGGGGCGTACGGCGCTGGCGGTGCGGGCCACCCATCAGCTGCGCGACCAGTTCCGCGGCGCCTGTGTGGTGGATCTGCGCGGCGACACCCCGGGCGAGGTGCCGCTGCCGACCCGGGACGCGCTGCTGCATCTGCTCAACCGACTCGGCGCGCCGCGCGAGCAGCTGCTGTTCCGCGAGCGTCCTTCCCAGGAGCAGCACGTCAAGCGGCTCACCGAGCTGTACCACCAGCATCTGACGGGCCTGCCGGTGACGGTCCTGCTGGACGACGCCGCGGACCCGGAGCAGGTGCGCACGCTGGTGCCCGAGCGGTCCGACAGCCTGGTGCTGGTGACGTCCCGGGAGCCGTTGAAGCTTCCCGAGGACCTGGAGGCGTGGGTGCACCACCTGCCGGTGGGGCCGCTGGACGCCGCGGGCACCGAGGAGCTGCTGCGCGCCGCCGCGGCGGCCGGCGAGGGGACCGCGGGCGGTGCGGGCGCGCGGGAGTCCCGGCCCCGGCCGGCAAACGCCCCGGCGGAGCCGTACGACGCCCGGGCGCTCGACGAGATCTCCGGGCTGTGCGGGGGCCTGCCGCTGGCGCTGCGGGTGGCGGGTTCCTCGCTCGGCGCGCGCACCCCCGCCGAGCTGGCCACCGCCCTGGCGGCCGGTCCCCCGGCCCCGCCGGTGGAGCGGGCGCTGGCGCTGGGCTACGCCGACCGCCCCGAGCCGGCCCGGCGGCTGCTGCGCCGGCTGGCGCTGGTGGGCCGGGCCAGCCTGGGGGCGGCGGCCGCCGCGGCGCTGCTCGGCGTCGAGACCGCCGAGGCCGAACGGCAGCTGTCGGCCCTGGCCCGGGCCGGCCTCATCGAGCACGTCCGCGGCGAGCGCTACCGCCTGCACTCCCTGGTGCACGCCTTCGCGCACGCCCGGCTGGTGGACGAGGAGGAGCCCGGTGAGCGCGGCGCCGCCCAGGAGCGGCTGATCCGCGGCTATGCGGAGCTCGCCGACTCGGTCATCCGGCTGGTCGACGGCCGTACCTCGACCCGCGCCGACCGCTTCGGTTCGCACGGCTTCACGTCCCTGGACGCGGCCCTGCAGTGGCTGGACGACGAGTCCAGCTTCATCACGGCCGCGCTGCGCCACGCCGATCAGGACGTCGACCAGGCCGCGGTCTCGCACCTGCTGGGCGCGCTGGCCGACTACTGCCTGCTGCGCGGTGACCTCTACCGCCTCGGGGAGCTGAGCGAGCTCACCCGGGCCGTCGGCCAGGGGCTGCTGGTCCGCTCGGTGCAGTGGCGTACGGGTGTGGCGGCCCGGCAGCTCGGCGAGCTGGACAAGGCGCGGACGACCCTGTCGTCGGTGGTGGATCTCTACTTCGAGGCACAGCATCCGGCGGGCGCCGCACGGGCGTTGCGCGATCTGGGCATCACCCTCCAGCAGCAGGGCAACCTCCAGGAGGCCGCGGTCAAGCTCCGGGAGGCGCTGGAGCTGCAGTCCGGCCCGGACATGCACGGCGACCGCGCCTGGACGCTGCACGCCCTGGCGGCCGTGGAGCGGGACCGGGCGCAGCTCGCCGAGGCCCTCGCCATGCTGCGGGAATCCCTGGAGCTGCACGAGGAGAGCGAGAGCGTGCACGGCCAGGCGTGGGCGCACTTCCAGCTCGGCCAGGTGTATCTGCGGACGGGCGAGGTGCCGCGGGCCGAGCAGGCGCTGCACGCGGCGCTGGAGCTGTACGGCCGTACCCAGGACGAGCGCGGCGCGGCCTGGGCGATGACCCAGCTGGCCCGGGCCCGGCTGGTGGCCGGCGAGCCGGGGCCGGCGGCCGACCAGCTGCGGCAGGCGCTGCCGCTGCACCACCAGCACGAGGACGCCCGTGGTGAGGCGTGGACGATGTACTACCTCGGGCAGGCGCTGGAGGAGCGCGGCGAACGGGACGCGGCACTGCGGCAGTTGGAGCGCTCGCGGACGATGTTCAGCCGCATGCAGGACGGCTACGGCCTGGCCTGCGCCCGGCACCACTCCGGGCGGGTCACCCGCGATCTACGGGCCGAGCAGACCGGTTCGCTGCGCAACAGCGGCTTCGCCCGGCAGCTGCTGCAGGACGCCCGCAAGGACTTCGCGCGGATCGGGGTGCCGCACGGTGAGGCGTGGTCCTGCCTGGAGCTGGTGATCATCGACGCCGGTAACGGGCGGGCGGCCCAGGCGCTGGAGCTGGCCGACGAGGCGGCCGGGACGTTCGCCGGCTACGGCGACCGACGCGGCGAGGACTGGGCGCGCTTCCTGCGCTGCACGCTGCTGCCGTTCGCCTCGGCGGGCGGTTCCGTGGTGGGCGCGGCCGTCGCGCAGGAAGAGCTGGACCGGCTCATACGGGACAAGCACCCGACCCGCGACGCGAAGCTGGAGGACTGCGCGGAGGCCTTCGCCATCCTGCTGGAGCGCGGCGTGGAGCCGGAAACGGGCTGGCAGGCATGGCGGCTCGGCATGGTCCCGGACCGCCACGCCCGCGAGGTCATGGGCGTCCTGACCGGCCCGTCGGTCGGGGACTGACGGGCCCGCCGGGAACGGCCACCGGCGGCCCCGGCTTCCGGTGTCGCCGGCGCGCGAGCAACCACCGGCCACGGCCCACGGCCGTGCCGGAGCAGCTCGTGACGACACGCAACGGCTCGCCGGCCGCTCGGGCCGGCGAGCCGCCGGGGCGGTCAGCCGGTCGCTGCCAGGAGACCGGCCGTCGACCGCACCCGGTCTTCGGCCGTCCTCAGCCGGTCTTCGGCTTCGCGGCGGCCGGGGCGGCGGAGGCGGTGGTGCCCGCCTCGCCCTCCTCCGGCTGCTCCTCGAAGTTGACCTTCTTCATCTGCTTGTTCATGGACTTCATCAGCAGCCACACGGCGCCGCCGATGACCGCGAAGACGATGAAGCCGAGGACGCCGGGGGTCACCTTGTCCTTGTCGAAGCTGTCGGCAAGGGTGACGAAGTGCGTCAGGGCGAGGGTGCTGGTCGCGCTCATCATGGGGTCAATTGTTGCGGATGCCCGCGAAGAGGTCGTCCTCGGGGAGGGAAGTGTCCACGAGCGACTTCGCGAGCTCGTACTCCTCCGTCGGCCAGACCTCGCGCTGGATGTCCATCGGCACCCGGAACCACCCGCCGTCGGGGTCGATCTGGGTGGCGTGCGCGATCAGCGCCTTGTCGCGGATCTCGAAGAACTCGTCGCACGGGATGTAGGTGGTCAGCGTGCGCTCGCGGCGCTCGAACTGCTTCCAGCGCTCCAGCCACTCGCCGTACGGCGACTCCATGCCGCGGGCCAGCAGCGCCTCGTGCAGCGCGATGGTGCGCGGCTTGTTGAAGCCCTGGTTGTAGTAGAGCTTCTGCGGCTGCCAGGGCTCACCGGCCTCCGGGTACTTCTCCGGGTCGCCGGCCGCCTCGAAGGCCACCATCGTGATCTTGTGCGTCATGATGTGGTCCGGGTGCGGGTAGCCGCCGTTCTCGTCGTAGGTCGTGATGACCTGCGGCTTGAACTCCCGGATCAGCTTGACCAGCCGCCCGGCCGCCTCGTCGACGTCCTGCAGGGCGAAGCAGCCCTCGGGGAGCGGCGGCAGCGGATCGCCCTCGGGCAGCCCGGAGTCGACGAAGCCCAGCCACTCCTGCTTGACGCCGAGGATCTCCCGGGCCTCGTCCATCTCCTTCCTGCGCACCTCGTGGATGTGCTCCTCGATGTACGGGTCCCCCTGGAGCTTGGGGTTGAGGATGGAGCCTCGCTCACCGCCTGTGCAGGTGGCGACCAGCACGTCCACCCCCTCGGACACGTACTTGGCCATGGTGGCCGCACCCTTGCTCGACTCGTCGTCGGGGTGGGCGTGCACCGCCATCAAACGCAGCTGCTCAGTCAAGACTCGATCCTCAGTTAAGGGCCGGAGAAGATGCCTCCTATAGTGACCGAAGCGAGGGGGCGCTGTATTCCCTGGGGCGGGGACCCCCCGGGGGTTCCCGAGCCGGCTCCAGGTCCCCGTACCAGGAGGATGGATCGATGGCCGCGGTGCGCGAAGGGCTCCCCGACGGACGCTACGGCCGCTCCGCGGACCAGCGCGCGGACCGCAAGCTCAAGATCATCGGAGCGGTGCTCGGCGCCGGGCTCCTGGGCGTGGTCGGCTGGGCCGGCGTGTCGTACATCTCCGGACAGGACCTCAGCGGCCGGGTGATCACCTGGGACGCGGTGTCCGACCACGCCGTCAAGGTCCATCTGGAGGTCGTCAAGGGCGCCGGCGACAAGGGCGTGTGCACCCTGCGCTCGCAGGCGGCGGACGGTTCCGAGGTCGGCCGCAAGGACGTCACCGTCGACCAGCGCGCGAGCCAGGTCGACACCGAGGTCACGCTACGGACGACGAAGCGCGCGACCAACGCGGTGCTGGTCGGCTGCACGTCCGCATCCTCGTCCTCGTAGAGTCGTCGCGCGTCGTAGACCCGGGATCCCTGCCCGTCCAGGGGCGGGCCGAGGTACGCGCGGGGTGCATCCGTACCGCCGCAGCTACCCTCCGCCACCGTCCGCCCCTCGGGTGCCTCGCGCGCCGTACTCCGGCATGGCGTGTCGTGACCGCCTCTGATCAGCGATGATGCGTTCCTGTGCGGTCACTGTGAATTTCCTCTTCCCCGTTTTGTGCCGGAATTGTTAGGCTCGTGGTTTCGCCCACCCGTGAAGGCGCAAACCTTCCTGGTAGGGCGTTTGATTTATCCCCAGTACCGACGAGGAGCACCTGTGACCCAGACCAGCGAGAACGTCACCTGGCTGACCCAGGAGGCGTATGACCAGCTCAAGGCCGAGCTGGAGTACCTGTCTGGTCCCGCACGCGCCGAGATCACCGAGAAGATCCAGGCGGCCCGCGAGGAAGGTGACCTGAAGGAGAACGCCGGGTACCACGCGGCCAAGGAAGAGCAGGGCAAGCAGGAGCTTCGGGTCCGGCAGCTCACCCAGCTGCTGCAGTCCGCGAAGGTCGGCGAGGCCCCCGCCGCCAACGGCGTCGTCGCTCCCGGCATGGTCGTCACCATCGCGTTCGACGGGGACCCGGACGACACGCTGTCGTTCCTCCTGGCCTCGCGGGAGTACGCGAGCTCGGACATCGAGACCTACTCCCCGCAGTCCCCGCTGGGCACGGGCGTGAACGGCAAGAAGATCGGCGCCGATGCGGAGTACGAGCTCCCCAACGGCAAGAAGGCCAGCGTGAAGATCCTCGACGCCAAGCCGTACACCGGCTGAGCCGCGGGACGCCCGCAGACACACGCGAAGCGGCCCGGAGCCTCGTGCTCCGGGCCGCTTCGCGTGTGTACGGCCTGCCCCGCGTGGGGAGCCCTCCCGGGCCCCTGCCCCCCCGGGACCGCCGACTCCGCTCAGGCGGTCGCCGAGCGGTACTTGCGGACCGCCAGCGTCCGGAACACCGCGATGATCAGGATCGACCAGATCACCGAGGCCAGCACCGGGTGCTCCATCGGCCAGGCGCCGGTGACCGACTTGGGCACCCGGTCGATCGTGTTGCCGAACAGCTCGCGGGCCGCGGCCACCGTCGCACTGAACGGGTTCCACTCCGCGACGTGCTGGAGGAACGCCGGCATGCCGTCGACCGGCACGAACGCGTTGGAGATGAAGGTCAGCGGGAAGAGCCAGATCAGCCCGCCGGAGGTGGCCGCCTCGGGCGTGCGCACCGAGAGGCCGATCAGCGCGCCGATCCAGGAGAAGGCGTAGCCGAGCAGGAGCAGCAGGGCGAAGCCGGCCAGGACCTCGGCGAGGTTCTCGTGGGTGCGCCAGCCGATCAGCACCGCGACGACCGCCAGCACGACCAGCGTCAGCGCGGTCTGCACGAGGTCGGCCAGGGTCCGGCCGGTGAGCACCGCGCCCCGGGACATCGGCAGCGACCGGAAGCGGTCGATGAGCCCCTTGTGCATGTCGTCGGCGATCCCCGCGCCGGCGCCCGCCGTGGCGAACGTGACGGTCTGGGCGAAGATGCCGGCCATCAGGAACTCCCGGTACGCCTGGGCGTCGCCCACCGGGGCGCCGGGGATGTTGATCGAGCCGCCGAAGACGTAGGTGAACAGCACCACGAACATGATCGGCTGGATCAGCCCGAAGATCACCACCTCGGGAATCCGCACCATCCGGATCAGGTTCCGCTTGGCCACGACCAGGGAGTCGCGCACCAGCCGGCTGAGGCCGCCGCGTGCCGGCGGGGGTCCGAGCGGCCTGCCGCCGGCGTCCCCGGTCGCCGTGCCCGCCCTACTCGCCGTGGTCATTGCACGCCCTCCTTCCGGTGCCCGGCGGCGCTCGCCGGGCGACCGTCGCCCGTGGTCCCGGTCCGTTCCGTACCGGCGTCACCGCCTCCGCCGCCACCGCCGCCGTCGCCGTCGCCGTCCGCGGACTCCGCGGCGTGCCCGGTCAGCGCGATGAAGACGTCGTCGAGGGTCGGGCGGCGCAGGCCGATGTCGTCGATCTCCACACCGCGGACGTCCAGTTCGCGGATCACCTCGGCGAGCAGCTTGGCGCCGCCGGCGACCGGGATCGTCAGCTTGCGGGTGTGCGGCTCGACCGTGCCCTCCCCCTTGGCGAAGCCGCGCAGCACCTCGTCGGCGACGGTGAGGTGCTCGGGCGCGTGCACCACGACCTCGACGCGCTCGCCGCCGGTGCGCGCCTTGAGGTGGTCGGAGGTGCCGCGGGCGATGACCTTGCCGTGGTCGACGACGCAGATGTCGTGCGCGAGGCGGTCGGCCTCCTCCAGGTACTGGGTGGTGAGCAGCAGGGTCGTGCCGCCCGCGACGAGCTCCTGGATGACGTCCCACAGCGCCTGGCGGTTGCGCGGGTCCAGGCCCGTGGTCGGCTCGTCCATGAACATCACCGGCGGGCTGACGACCAGCGCGGCCGCGAGGTCGAGGCGGCGGCGCATCCCGCCGGAGTAGGTCTTGGCGGTACGGTCCGCCGCATCGCCGAGGTGGAAGCGTTCCAGCAGCTCGGCGGCCCGACGCTTGGCGTCCCGGCCGCTCATCTGGTAGAGCTGCCCGACCATCGTCAGGTTCTCCCGACCGGTCAAGTACTCGTCCACAGCGGCGAATTGGCCCGAGAGGCCGATGGACCGGCGTACCTTGTCGGGGTGGGCGAGCACGTCGATCCCGGCAACCTCCGCCTTGCCGCGGTCGGGTCGGAGCAGGGTCGTCAGGACACGTACGGCGGTGGTCTTGCCGGCACCGTTCGGGCCGAGCATGCCGAGGACGGTTCCTTCGGGAACGTCCAGGTCGACGCCGTCCAGTGCCCGCACGTCGCCGAAGGTCTTCACCAGCCCTTCGGCGTAAATGGCGCCTGGCATATGGGTACCCCCATGGCTTGGGTGAGTTCCAGGTCGAAATATGTCGAATGTTACGTTCGGCAGCAAAAGCCCGCTTCTGGGCATTTGTCCGCAGTGGGACACCACGGCGCGCACGGCACGCCGGCATCCCGCATCCGGGATGCTACTCCGAAACGCGATACATCGCGATACAAATAACCGGATCCGGCTTCCACCCCCGACGGACTCGCGCCCGCCCCACTCCGGCCCCTCCGGACACTCGGACGCTCCAGTCCTTCCGGCCCTTCCGGTCACTCCGGCGGCTCTCGGCCCGGCAGCCCCTCCGGTCACTCCAGGACGACGTACCCCGCCTCCGCGAGTGCCGTGCGCACCTCGTCGCAGTGCTCCGGGCCCTTGGTCTCCAGATGCAGTTCCACCTCGACCTCGGTCAGCCCGAGCCGCGGATCGGTCCGTACGTGCCCCACGTCGACGATGTTCGCGTCCACCACCGTCAGCACCCCGAGCAGCGTCTCCAGCGCCCCCGGCCGGTCCGACAGCCGCAGCCGCAGCGAGAGGTAGCGGCCCCCGGCGGCCATGCCGAACCGCAGGATGCGCTGCATCAGCAGCGGATCGACGTTCCCGCCGGACAGCACCGCCACCACCGGCCCCTCGAACGACCCCGGATCGGCGAGCAGCGCCGCCACCGGGCTCGCCCCGGCCGGCTCCACCACCAGCTTCGCCCGCTCCAGACAGAGCAGCAGCGCACTGGAGAGGTCGTCCTCGCTGACCGTCCGGACCTCGTCCACCAGCCGCTCGACGATCCCGAAGGGCACGTCGCCGGGCCGGCCGACCTTGATGCCGTCCGCCATCGTCGACAGCCCCTCGATCGCCACCGGATGCCCGGCCGCCAGCGACGGCGGGTAGCAGGCCGCGCCCGCCGCCTGCACCCCGACGACCTTCACGTCCGGCCGCAGCGCCTTGACCGCCAGCGCGATCCCCGCGGCCAGCCCGCCGCCGCCGATGCCGACGACGATGGTGCGCACCTCCGGGCACTGCTCCAGGATCTCCAGCCCGACCGTGCCCTGACCGGCGATGATGTCGCGGTGGTCGAAGGGGTGGATGAAGACCGCGCCGGTCTCCCGCGCGTACTCCTCGGCGGCGGCCAGCGTCTCGTCCACCACATGGCCGTGCAGCCGCACCTCGGCACCGTATTCGCGGGTCGCCGCCACCTTCGGCAACGGGGCGCCGACCGGCATGAACACCGTGGAGCGCACGCCGAGCAGGGACGCCGCGAGGGCCACCCCCTGGGCGTGGTTACCGGCGCTCGCGGCCACCACACCGGCCGCCCGCTCCTCCGCGGAGAGCCCGGCGATCCGGACGTAGGCGCCGCGGATCTTGAACGAACCGGTGCGCTGGAGGTTCTCGCACTTGAGGTGGACGGGCGCGCCGACCAGCCCGGACAGATAGCGGCTGCCCTCCATCGCGGTGGCCCGTGCCACGCCCGAGAGCATCTTGTGCGCCTCCCGGACGTCCTCGATCGTGACCGGGATCGCGACGGGGGGCGTGACAGGGGGTAGTTCGGCGTCGGTCTGTCCGGAGTCGGGGCGGGGCTCGTGCGGCGGACGCGGCGGATGAGGCGTATGAGCAGCCATACCGCCAGTCTCGCAGTTCGACGGTGCGCGGGCCCGCCCACCCACGGGCACCAACGAGGGGGACGGAGCGTTATCGGAATGGACGGCGCAGGTACGCCGTGCGCCGGGTCCGCGTACGCTGTCCTCCCATCCATACGCACTTCCATCGAAGCGAGCTCCCGGCCATGCCCACCTCTTCGGACATGACGACCCACACCGACCCCGCTCTCCTCGACGCGCTGCAGCACCAAGTGGCCGTCTTCGCCCGCCGCGCCGAACAGAGCCGGCTCGGCGGCGTCGGGCAGGCGCGCAATTCCATGGACCGCGCCGCCTACCTGCTGCTCAACCGCCTCGACCAGGAAGGCCCGATGGGCGTCAAGGCCCTGGCCGCCGGCATGGGCATCGACTCCTCGACGGTCACCCGGCAGGTCGCCCCGCTCGTCGACTCCGGGCTCGTCAGCCGGGCCACCCACCCGGAGGACGGCCGCGCCGTGGTGCTCGAACTGTCCGAGCGCGGCCACGCCCGGCTGGACGAGGTGCGGGCCTCGCGCCGTGCGCTGATGGCGCTGGTCACGGAGAAGTGGACCGACGAGGAGCGCGAGGCGTTCACGACGCTGCTGACCCGCTTCAACGTCTCCCTCTCCGACATCACCGCGTCCCTGACGCCCACGGGGCAGGCGTCCTGACACCAGCGGCAGCTCCGGCCGGCGGCACGCCACTGCCCGGCCGGCAGCCCGCCGCGTACCGGCCGGCGACATGCCACGGCCCGGCGGCCGGTGACGCGCCCCGGCCCGGGCCCGGGTAAGTCGTCACGCCTCTTGACCGGGTGGCCGCGCTGCCGTGCTATAGGAGCCCAGGGGGTCGGGCGTCCGTCATCCGGGAGGCGCGGTGCGAGAGCGGCGGCCGGTGCAGCAGCGCCGCCACGCCCGGGAGTTCGAGTCGTTCGTGGCGGGCGCGGCCGGACGGCTGTTCCGCGCCGCCACCCTCCTGACCGGCGAGCCCGCCGCCCATCCCGCCCCGGCCGCCGAGGAATTGCTGATCCACGCGCTGGCCCGGACGTACGCCGACTGGGACCGGCTGCGCGGCGAGGACCCGTACGAGCGCACCCGCCGGGAGCTCGCCGACCGTTTCGCCCGCACCGCCCGGCGGCACCGACGGCCGCGCGGCGGGCCGCTGGACCGGCTGACCCCGCAGGAACGCCTGGTCCTCGTGCTGCGGCTGCACGAAGGGGTGGCCGAGGAGCAGACCGCGGCCCAACTCGGCCTGCCCGCCGAGCGGATACGCGCGCTGTGCCGGCACGCCGTCGCCGCGCTTCGCAGCCACCGGCCGGTGCGCCGGGTCCGCGGCGGCGGGGCGCCATGAACCTCTACCCCGAGGCCGCCGTGCCGGACCCGGGCGTACCCGACCGCAAGGAGGCCGAGGCCCGGCGGATGCTGGCCGGGCTGCCGCTGCCGCCCGTACCGCCGGACCTGGCCGCCCGGGCCCTCGCCCGCGGCCGGCGGCTGCGCGCGCACCGCCGGCTGCGGCGCCGCCTCGGCTGGCTGCTGGCGCTGCTCGCCGTGGCGGCGCTGACCTGGACCGCCGCCGCCCAGCCCTGGGTCCCGCCGCCGTCCCGCACCACCCCTCCCGTCGAGGGGTGGTGACGGGCAAGCGGCCGCACGAGGCGGCGAGCGGCGGCTATCGGCAGGGGGTCAGCCCAGCGCCTGCGCCAGGTCGGCCAGCAGGTCCTCGGCGGACTCGATGCCGACCGAGAGGCGCACGAGGTCGTTGGGGACCTCCAGCTGCGAGCCGGCCGTCGACGCGTGCGTCATCCGCCCCGGGTGCTCGATCAGCGACTCGACGCCGCCCAGCGACTCACCGAGGGTGAACAGCTGCGACCGGTTGCAGACCTCGATGGCGGCCTGCTCCCCGCCCGCGACCTGGAACGACACCATGCCGCCGAACGACCGCATCTGCTTGGCCGCGACCTCGTGCCCCGGGTGCTCGGACAGGCCCGGGTAGTAGACCCGGGTCACCTTGTTGTGGGAGGTCAGCAGCTCCGCGATCCGCTCGGCGTTGGAGCTGTGCCGGTCCATCCGTACGGCGAGGGTCTTGATGCCGCGCATCACCAGCCACGAGTCGAACGGGCCGGCGACCGCGCCCATCGCGTTCTGGTGGTAGGCGAGTTCCTCACCGAGGGTGTCGTCGTTGACGACCAGGGCGCCGCCGACCACGTCCGAGTGGCCGCCCATGTACTTGGTCGTGGAGTAGACCACCACGTCCGCGCCGAGGGCGAGCGGCTGCTGGAGGTAGGGGCTGGCGAAGGTGTTGTCGACGACGAGCCGGACCCCGGCGTCCCGCGAGACGGCGGCCAGCGCCTCGATGTCGCTGATGCCGAGCAGCGGGTTGCTGGGCGTCTCCACCCAGATCAGCTTCGTACGGGGGCGCAGGGCCTCGCGCACCGCCCGCGGGTCGGAGGTGTCGGCCACCGACCACTCCACGCCCCACCGCTCGACGACCTTGGAGATCAGCCGGAACGTTCCGCCATAGGCGTCGTTGGGGATGATGATGTGGTCACCGGGGACCAGCAGGGTGCGCAGCAGGGTGTCCTCGGCCGCGAGGCCGGAGGCGAAGGCGAGCCCGCGGCGTCCGCCGTCGAGCGCGGCGAGGTTCTCCTCCAGGGCGGTACGGGTCGGGTTGGCGCTGCGGCTGTATTCGTAACCGCCGCGCAGCCCGCCCACACCGTCCTGCTTGTAAGTGGATACCTGGTAGATGGGCGGAACCACCGCGCCGGTCGTCGGGTCGGGTTCCTGACCTGCGTGGATGGCAAGGGTTTCGAAATGCTGGTGGCGCTGTTCGCGCTGATCGCTCATGCCTGCCGAGGGTAGTCGGCCGCGCGGCCGGCGTTCCCGGAACTTTCTGGTTCGCTTGTTAGTGGATACGTACGAGGGGTCGCACACTGGTTCCCGCCACGCCCCCTCCGCCCCGCCCGACGCCCCCGAACCGCCGCCGCCACAGCCACAGCCACAGCCACAGCCACAGCCACAGCCACCATCACCCGTTGTTCACCACAGGCACAGGACACAGGACACACACCCCATGGACGCTCTGCTGGTTCTCCTCGCCGCGCTCGCGCTGGGCGGCCTCGTCTTCCTGCCCTGGATGCGCCGCCGGCGGGCCGGTCGGCAAACCCGGCAGGGGCTCGCGGTGGCCTCCGACCCGATGGCGGGCTACGGCTTCGTCCCGCTGGAGGAGCTCGACGTACGGCTGCCCGGCCCGGACCGGGAGCTGGAGGACGCGCTGGACGCGGTCCGGCGTACGCACGACTGGCGCCCGGCGGCCGAGCTGCTGAAGTCCACCGGTGACGACTGGGAGCGCCGCTGGCAGCGGGTGCAGACGCTGGCCGGCGCGGCCGCGTTCGAGCTGGCCGCGGGCGGGCCGGCGCAGGAGGGCGGGCGACGGACCGGCGGCATCTGGCTGCGCACCTGGCGCTCGGAGGCGCCGAAGGACCCCGGCGGCGCCGAGACGCACGCCCAGTTCCTCGTCGTCCAGGCGCTGCGGGACCCCGGCTCGCAGGACTTCCGGATGATCCTGGAGGAGGCCCGTACGGTCTGCCGGGAGGCCGGCCTGCTGGCACCGGGCAGCCCGATCCCGTACATCATCGAGCTGGCCGTGGCCCGCGGCCTGCACGACCGGCCCGCCGACTACGAGGAGCTGTGGTCCGAGGCCGCCCGGCGCGCCCCGCACCACATGGGCGCCCACCTCGCGGCGCTCCCCTACTGGTCCCAGAAGTGGCACGGCTCCCGCACGGAGGCCGAGGCGTTCGCCGAACGCTCCGCGGCCGGCGCACCCACCGGCTCCCTCCTCCCGGCCCTCCCGCTCTTCGCGGTCTACGAGCACCTGCCCGAGGCCAACATGGTCCGCAGCCTGTACCAGAGCGCGGTCGTCGAGCGCGCCATCGAGGGCGCCCACTTCGCCCTCCGCGAGGCCCCGGCCGACCACCCCATGGCCCCGCACGTCCGGCACCTGCTCGTCTGGTTCCTGGTACGCGCCGAGCGCTACGCCGAGGCCATGGAGCAGCTGCGCCTGGTCGACGGCCACGTGGGCGCCGTGCCGTGGTCGTACGGCCGCAGCCCGGCCGCCGAGTACGCCGCCTACCGCGCCCTGGCCATCGCCGGCTGGGAACAACTGGGCGGCACATCGACCGGCTTCCCCCAGGACCGCCCGTAGACGCAACGGGGCGGCCCTGGGGAGGCCCGTCAACGCGACCGCGAGCCGTCCCGCACACCCGCGACCGCATCCCCGAGGCGTCCCGCACACCCGCGACCGCACCCGCGAGGCACCGACACGGCCGCGAACGCGAGACGGCCCGCCCCGCCCAGGATCACGACCGGGCGGCACCCTGCACACACTCCGGACACCCCGCACACCCCGGAATGCGACCGCGCCCGCCGACGTTGACGCAAGGGCCGACCACGAACCGCTCCCTCCCGAACCGCTCCCTCCCGAACTGGCACCTCCCGCCCTCCCTGGAGCCGCTCCCATGCTCTTCTCCCGCTTCAAGAACCAGCTCCCGACCCCCGAGGAAGCACTCGGGGGCCGCCCCGAGCCGGCCTTCGCCGTCCCCGAGCGGCACACCGTCCTCGGCAACCCGCTCCTGGGCCCGTACCCGGAGGGCCTGGAGATCGCCGACTTCGGCCTGGGCTGCTTCTGGGGCGCCGAGCGGAAGTTCTGGCAGACCGAGGGCGTCTGGACCACCCTCGTCGGCTACCAGGGCGGCCACACCCCGAACCCCACCTACGAAGAGGTCTGCAGCGGCCACACCGGCCACACCGAGGCCGTCCGCGTCGTCTACGACCCGGCAGTGGTCCCCTACACGTCCCTCCTGAAGCTCTTCTGGGAGTCCCACGACCCCACCCAGGGCTTCCGCCAGGGCAACGACGTCGGCACCCAGTACCGCTCCGCCATCTACACCCACTCCCCCGCCCAACAACAGGCCGCCGAAGCCTCCCGCGACGCCTACCGCACCGTCCTCCACAACTCCGGCTACACCGACATCACCACCGAAATCCTCCCCGCCGACACCACCCGCCCCTTCTACCCGGCGGAGGCGTACCACCAGCAGTACTTGGACAAGAACCCGGGCGGGTACTGCGGGATCGGGGGGACGGGCGTGAGCTGCCCGGTGGGTGTGGCTCCGGCTCCGGAGTCAACGGACAACTAGCTTGGGGGCCTGCTCAATCGGCGGTAGGCGGGGGTAGCCACCAACGTCGCCGGTCGACCTGTATGCACGTTGCTCGTGGCTGCGCGTGAGGGGACCCTGGACCCCGAGGCGTACGTCAGCGCGAAGAGCATCAGCCTGGACCCACCCACCCCCGATGGCGTGGGCGAGAAGATCCCCGCATCGGCTGCTGTGAGTACGAACTTGTCCTGCATACGTGCCCCGGCCTCCTTCCAAGGCCGGGGCACAGGTTTTGCCGACCTGGCGCACCTCTGCGCGTGGGCTGGGGGTAGGCGCCCTGGTGCAGGACAACCGCTCGTCGCGCGGTGTACTGAGTCCTAGTTTGGATGCTGTTCCTTCATTTCCACAGCACCAGATGATGCATTGATGTGGACGATCGCGCTCGATTCCTTGCAGGTGACCTTGATGCGCCACACAGCATGCCAATCAGATCCCTTTTTGACTGCGAGCAATTCTCCCACTTCAGCCTTTTGACATCCGGGAGTAGAGCTCTTCGCGAGCTGAAGCGCCTTTCCTTTACTGATTCGGGAAGGGGGAATAGCGACATCCGGCGCTTCGCGCGTCGAAAGTTGAGAAACATGTCCCGTTCGATCTATCTGGACATCAAGCCGCATAGGCATGAGAACGGAATCGCGGTACCTGCGCCAGCTAACGAGCCAGCCCAGGGAAGCATTTTGGCCGACTGGAGAAATCTCTGTCTTGCTACCTCGGACGGCCCACGGAAAGTGGAGCTCGGCATAGGTGACAGCTACCTTTTTAGCTTGCGTAGAATTCTCAACATGAGTCGGCGCTCCGGGCACCGGAAAGCCTGCAGGCTCTCCATCGTCCGACATGTCCAGGCTGGCCGTGATTTCATTTCCTTCGGGCCAATTGATTTGAACGAACCCGACTGGAAGGCTAGCCATTACAGTGCCTCGGTCGGAATCGGGAGATGATGAGAACTGTACGTTGCCAACCGTGTAGTGATCGCCGAACGCTTGACGGACGGCTTTAGCAACCGCGTCCCGTTGGTCGCCGGCCGCTGACCCCACCGCCTCGGTCGCCCTCACGGAATGCGGCTGGATAGAGGTAGCCCAGACCGCACCAATAATCGCCGAGAAAGTCACACACGTGATCACTGCCGGCGAACGACCCAGTCGCCAGGGAGTCAAGTCGCTTCGCCGAACACGTACGAGAAGAAATGCAATAACTGCACCAAGGAGGCTGCCAGCTGAATTGGACACCAAGTCGCTGGTGTCGCAGGCTCTTCCGATGGCTGGCAGAGCACCTTGTGCGGTCTCGATTACAACCGAAAGAGCGACACCGCATGCGACAGCGGGGATCACCTTTCGGGTTACAAATGCCCCCATAAACCCCACGGGTGTGAACATCAGGCAGTTCAACAGGCCCTGTTCCGTGTTGAAGGGTTCGAGCAGCTTGAGATTCACGACGCACGTGCCTGACCCCTGGGTGCCTCCCGTGGTCCATAGCGTCAAAAAGAGCACGCTCGCCACCGAAGTGCACCAAAGAGCGAAGGAGACCGGGCGGTCGGTCCTCTTCTTTGCAACGAGAAGAACTACGATAAAGAAGGTCACAGAAATGATGCTTGTGACGATTACGAATGCCGTATGGCCTTTGAAAACAGCTTCAAGCATGGGCGGCCCCCTGGGGTCATTTTCTCAATGCGCAACGCCCCCTCGCGGTTTCTCCGCAAGGGGGCGCGACAGCCATCGCGGTGCAGTCCGCGAAAGAAGCATTCGGCTGGCTACTTCTGCACAGGAATGGCCTCTAGCTGGCGTCGTTTAAGTCAGCAATTCCTTGTGGGAGGGGTCTGGAAGGTGCTTCCACCCGAGTAAAGAAGGCCAACATTAGGGCTACAAGATGCAGAAGGAGACCACTGCGCCGAGGCTATCAGCGAAGTGCTGCACGTCTTTGTCCCACTCCAGTGGTTAGAGCCGCTGCGGAGGTATCCGACCTTACAGGAAACGGACGAACCTCCCGTCTTGTCGTACGAGACGTCTATGTAGGTACCCTTGGAAGTCGAGTTCATGAGCAGAACGCCGTTGCTGAGTTCCGAGCAAACGTCATGGTCCGTGATGTACCCGTCATGCGGGCAGTCGTAATGCGCGGCTGCTGCCTTCACCATCCCCGGCTTCGCATCCGCGGCACTTGCACTGGCGGCGGTCACGAATGGCATAAGAGTGGCAACTGAAGCAATAGCAGTGGCTGCGCGAAGGCGCGAGTTCACAATTCCCCCTATGACTTACACAACCTTTACAACGAGGAAGATCGTAACACGAGTTTGATCTTGGTCGGGAAGTGGTTTTTCGGCCACCCGTCACCTCGTTCCCTTTTAAACTAAATTGCCCAACACTGCCGAGGACGGTCGACGCCCAACTGGCGGACGGGCGTTTCTTAATATCCCCCACGGGCCGGAGAGGTGGTGAACGGGCCGCGATGCCGTGTGGGGAACCTCGCCTCCTGCAGTCCAGGCAGTGGCGGCATTGCGTCACTTGGTTGCCTGGCTGGGTGCGTCACGTCGCCAGTGCGTGCGACGACTGCGCGATGCCCTCGTCTGAGCCTTCGGCAAGTCGGTACGGTCGTCGTGTCCGGCGCACGTGGGTTGGCTTCGCAGGCGGGCGGACCTCTCCGTGTCGCAAGCGACTGGAGACACCCTCAATTACCAGTCAGCTGCTGCCACGTGGTGCGCCGTACCAACGCCAGTCCGTGCGGCGCGGGCGATCGGGAGTATCGAGGCGGCCGGTGGCCCACAGCAGGGTTGACCACGGGGTGCCGGTGAGGGGTACGTCAGGGAAGAGGCGTGCGAGAGCTCGCTCGCTCAAGTCCTGCGGGGGCTCGTACGCGCGGTGCAGGCCCTGAGCGATGTCGTGGGTGTGGACGAGGGTCTCGGCGACGCCCATCGCCGCGAATCCCTCCGGGTCGGAGGCGCCGAAGACATGCGGGGCCAAGGTCGTGGGAGCCGCGGTGTCGACGGCGGCTGCGAGCAGGCCGCCGCAGGCCGTCACCACGGTCAGGAGTCCCTCGGGTCCCGCGTCCTCGTCGCCGAAGATGACATTGGCCGGCCCGTCGGGTCGGTCACGGGAGATGCGCAGTGGCACGCGTGGTACGTCCATCGGCTGCGCGAGGCCGAACCGCAGTGCGTAGGTGAGCAGATCGTCCGCGAGGTGTTCCAGGGTCTCCCAGCATGTCCACTCCAGGCTGCCGGCCCTGACCTGCCATTGGGCCGCGGGGACGCCGGTGAGGGTATCGACGCAGTGGGCGACGGCTCGGCGCACATGGCTCCCGCTCACCAGCACTTGCGGTTCGACGGACGGTGGCATGCGGGAAGCCTACAAGGCCGGGCTGACAGCGCCCCAGGATCCCGGCTCTCTGACGTGACGGGGGCTGGGGCTGTGACTGGGGCTGTGACTGGGACTGCGACTGGCGCTGCGACGAGGAGTGCGACCTGCGCAAGTCGGGTGTGCCGGCGGCTCGTTGGCCGGTTCGGCACTGGGGCAGCGAAAGCGAAAGGGAAAGGGAAAGAGAAAAGAAGATGGACGAGACGGTTCGTCTCGTTTAGCGTGGGGGGATGACGAACCAAAAGCACGGCAAGTGCGCTCATATCGCCATGTTCTCCATCGCCGCCTACGGGCATGTGAACCCGAGCCTCGAAGTGATCCGGGAGCTCGTCGCCCGAGGGCACCGCGTCACGTACGCGATTCCTCCTCGCTTAAAGGAGGTGGTCGCCGAGACGGGTGCCGAACCGGTCCCGTACCGCACGACCCTGCCGTCGCCCGACAGCGACCCATCGGCGTGGGGGACCACGCTCCTCGACAACGTCGAGCCGTTCCTGGACGACGCGATCCAGGCGCTGCCGCAACTCATCGAGGCGTATCGAGGCGACGAGCCGGACCTCGTGCTGCATGACATCACCTCGTATCCGGCGCGCGTCCTCGCTCACCGCTGGGGCGTGCCCGCGATCTCCCTCTCGCCGAACCTCGTCGCGTGGGAGGGGTACGAGGAGGAGGTCGCCGAGCCGATGTGGGCGGAGGCCAGGGCGACCGAGCGCGGCAGGGCGTACTACGAGAAGTTCACCAACTGGCTCGCGGGGAACGGGATCACGCAGCATCCCGACCCGTTCGTCGGTCGCCCCGGCCGGTCGATCGTGCTCATCCCCAAGGCGCTGCAGCCGCACGCCGACCGGGTCGACGAGAACGTCCACTCCTTCGTCGGCGCCTGCCAGGGCGACCGTACGGCGCAGGGCGACTGGGAGCGGCCCGCGGACGCCGAGCGGGTGCTGCTCGTCTCGCTCGGCTCGTCCTTCACCAAGCAGCCCGATTTCTACCGCGAGTGCGTCAAGGCGTTCGGCGGCCTGCCGGGCTGGCACGTCGTGCTCCAGGTGGGAAAGCACGTCACCGCCGACGAGCTCGGGGAGCTCCCCGGGAACGTCGAGGTGCACCACTGGGTACCGCAGTTGGCGATCCTGAAGAAGGCCGACGCCTTCATCACGCACGCCGGCGCAGGAGGCAGCCAGGAGGGCCTGGCCACCGCCACACCGATGGTGGCGGTCCCGCAGGCCGTCGACCAGTTCGGCAACGCGGACCTGCTCCAGGGACTCGGCGTGGCCCGCCACCTCCCGATGGACCAGGCGGACGCCGCCACCCTCCGCGCGGCGGTGCTCGCGCTCGTCGCCGATCCGGAGGTGGGACGCCGCCTCGCGGCCGTACAGCGGGAGATGGCCACCGAGGGCGGCACCCGGCGAGCGGCTGACCTCATCGAGGCCGAATTGCCCGCCGGGTAAGGGCACCAGCAGTAGGTGGAGCAGCGGTTCGCCCCGGCACGGTCGCTATGACGGTGGCGGTGCCTGATCGCTCGCCGGGCTGCCGTCGAAATAGATCACGAGGGTGTGCTCCGGCTGTTCTGCCAGGTGGAAGGCGGTGTAGCGGTAGTCGAGCGGTCCGCGGGTGGGGTGGCGGAGGCGTTTGTGGCCGCTGTGGCGGAGTTGTAGCTCGTAGTGGGGCCACCAGGTGCGGGCTTCCGGGCTTCGCTCGTGCAGCTCGTCTATCAGGTGGGTGTAGCGCGGGTCGTCGGGGTGGTGGGTGGAGAGGGTGCGGAGGCGGGCGAGGAGGGCACGGGCCTCGGGTTCCCAGTCGACCAGGACCTCGCGGGCCGCGGGTTCGAGGAAGACCCAACGGACCAGGTTGGGCGGGCGGTTGGCCTCGGCGGTGGGGTGCGGGGAGAAGAGGTGGGGGAAGAGCTGGGCGGCGGCCTGGTTGTGGCTGAGCACGTCGTAGTTGCCGGCGATGAGGTACGCCGGGTGCGGCTGCAGGAGGAGGGGGACGGCTGCCGCCTCGGCGGTGAGGGGTTCGGGGTGCCCGGCCTCGGGGGCGGGGGTGTGGCCGGCGAGGTGGAAGAGGTGGTCGCGCTCGTGCCGGTCGAGCCGCAGTGCCGCGGCGAGGGCGTTCAGCACCTGCTCGGAGGCGCGGATCTCGCGGCCTTGCTCCAGGTACGTGTACCAGGTGGCGCTGATACCGGCGAGCAGGGCGAGTTCTTCCCGGCGGAGTCCCGGGGTTCGGCGGCGGCCGGTCCGTGGCAGGCCGACATCGTCCGGGGTGAGGCGCTCCCGGCGGGTGCGCAGGAACGTGCCGAGTTGGCGACGTAGCGGGTCCGGCTGCTGCTTCGGCATGGGTGTGGCACCTCTCGGTTACGGGTGCCTCTCGATTGCGGGCGCCTCTCGGTTGCGGGTCCCTCTCGGTTGCGAGGTGCCTCTCGGTTACCGGCACCTGCCCCTCGTGCAGCGCTTCTCGCCCTCGCATGGCACCGCTGGTTCCAGAATAAGTGCGTTCTGGATACCAGGGTGAGCGCCTTTCAGACTGACGTGGTGGCCGGGCAACGGGCCCGGTCCCGTACGGCAGGGGAGGAGACCATGTCCGGTATCGAGGGGAAAGTCGTGGCGATCACGGGGGCCAGCAGCGGCATCGGGGAGGCGACCGCGTTGCTGCTTGCCGAGCGGGGGGCGCGGCTCGTGTTGGGGGCGCGTCGGTCGGAGCGGCTGGCGGAGCTCGTGGGTCGGATCGCGGCGGCGGGGGGCGTGGCCGTGCGGATCCGTACCGACGTGACCCGGCGGGAGGATCTGAAGGCCCTGGTCGCGCTGGCAGTTGAGCGCTTCGGGCGGCTCGACGTACTCGTCGGCAACGCCGGGGTCGGGACGATCTCGCCGCTCGACGATCTGCGGGTCGAGGAGTGGGATCACATGGTCGATGTGAATGTGAAGGGGGTGCTGCACGGGATCGGCGCCGCGCTCCCGGTCTTCCGGGCACAGGGCAGCGGGCACTTCGTCACCACCGCCTCCACGGCTGCGTTTCGCGTCGTGCCGGCCATGGCGGTCTACGCCGGTACCAAGTTCGCGGTCCGGGCGATCTGTGAGGGGCTGCGCCAGGAAGCAGGCGGGGCGCTGCGGGTGACCACCGTCTCCCCCGGCCCCATCGCGACCGACTTCGCCGAGGCGTCGACCAACAGCCGGGTACGGGCCGAGATCACGGCGATGCGGGACCGTCTCGCCATCCCGCCCGACGCGATCGCCCGGGCCATCGCGTTCGCCATCGAGCAGCCCGCGGAGGTCGACGTGAACGAGGTCGTGGTGCGGCCCACCGCGCAGGGCTAGCGTCCGTGGAGGGGCTCGGGGACGTGTGCGTGGGACCAACTCGCGGCTGCCTGTGCCGACTTCGCCGGAGTTCTTGCGTATCTTCGCTGGATACGCCGACTTCGTCGGGGTTCTCGCGTATGCGTGCGGGGCGGCGGTGGGGCGCGTCCTACAGTCGGCTGTCATGGACTGGATCGAGCGGGTGGGGAAACTGCGGCAGTGGTCGCGGAACGGGGCCCGGGCGCCGCACAAGCCGTTGTTGATGTTGTACGCGCTGGGGCGGTTCCGGCAGCAGCCCGACGGGGTCATGCGGTACTCGGATGTGGAGCAGGATCTGCGGGATCTGCTGGCGGACTACGGGCCGGCGCATCAGACGTCGCCGGCGTATCCGTTTCACCATCTGGTGAGTGACGGGGTGTGGGAGGTCCGGACGGACAGCGGGGCGGGGAGTCCGGGGACCGGGGTGCAGGTGTTGCGGGAGAGCGGGGCGCGGGGGCAGTTCGTGCCCGGGTTGCGGTCCGCGTTGTCCGAGGACCCCGCTCTGCTCGGGCGGCTGGCGCAGGTGTTGTTGGACGTTCATTTTCCGCCGTCGATTCATGGGGACATCGCTGCCGCGGTGGGGCTCGATCTGGAAACGGGTGGTGGGGTGGTGCTGCCCGGCGGCGGTGCGAGGTCCGGTCGTCGGCGGGCGGAGGAGCTGCGCAGGCAGGTGCTGATCGCCTACGAATACCGTTGCGCCTTCTGCGGGTTCGACGGGGCGATGGGGCGGGTGCCGGTGGGGCTGGAGGCGGCCCATGTGCGGTGGTGGGCGTTCCAGGGGCCGGATGACCTCGCGAACTGTCTGTGTCTGTGCTCGCTGCACCACAAGCTGTTCGACCGGGGGGTACTGGGGTTGGACCCGGGGCGGCGGATCACCGTTTCCCGGGAGTTCGTGGGGCGGAGCGGCGCGGCGAAGGGGCAGGTGCTGGACCTCACGGGGCGGACGCTGATCGGTCCGCAGGGCGGGAGTGAGCGGGTCGCGGGCGAGCACATCGCGTGGCACACGGCGCAGGTTTTTCGCGGCCGACCGCGCGTTCCGGAGTGTGTGTGAGGGGCGTGCGAGTCCGGGAGTGGGACTGAGGGAGTGGGCCTCAAGTCTGAGGGAGGGGGCCTTACTCCCCCTGCAACCGTGCCCGGTCCGCCGCTGCCCGTCCCTGGTGCCAGCCGGCCACGTCGCGGATGCCGCGGAGGCGGACCGGGGCGGTGTCCGGGAAGAGGGCGCCGGTGGTTTCCTCGACGGCGAGTTCGCGGGCGGCGAGGACGGGGAGGAGGTCCGGGGCGGTGGTGGCGGACTCGGCGGTGACGGCCGCCGTGGCGGCCGCGGTCGCCGCGGCGAGCCGGTCGCGGATGCGGTCCGCGTACGCCACGAGGAAGGTCTGGCGGAAGTCCCGGGTACGGCGGGCGCGGCCGCGGGCGTGGTGGTCGTCGCCAGCGCGGTTCATGGCCGTGGTGGCCTGCAACAGCAGCGAGGTGTAGAGCAGTTCGGCCGCCTCCAGGTCGGGCGGGAAGCCGACGACCGTGGAGAAGCCGGCCTCGGCGGCCCAGACGGCCTGGCAGCGGTTGGCGGCCGCGACCGCGTCCAGGAGCAGCGCCTTGGCCTGTTCGTACGGGCCCTCGATGCCGATGCGGACCGCCGACGGGCCGCCGGCCGGGCCGCCCGCGGTGCCGGGTCCGCCGGCCAGCAGCGCCTCGTCGATGCTGTGCCGGGCCATCAGCTCCTGCGCCTTGGCGGAGAGCGCCTCGGCCTCCTCGGCGTAGGTCGTCGCCTCGGCCTTGGCGAGCAGGGCGCGGATCCGGCCGAGCGCCCGGGAGGCGGCGGTGCGGGCGGTGCCCGCCGGGGAGCCGGCGGGCGGGGCGGACGGTGGCGGGGGCGGCGGCAGCGGGGTGATGCGGGGCAGCCGGGCGAGCAGGCGCAGCGCCGCCAGGACGGCGTAGGCGGCCTCGAAGCGGGAGGTGCGGCCGCGCCGGGCGAGGGCGTCCAGGTAGCCGCGGTCGCCGTCCCACCAGACGTCGGCGCCGAGCCGGCTCAGCTGCTCCTGCCAGCGGGGATCGCCTCCGGGACCGGTCCCGGACGTGTTGCCACCGCGGCCACGGACCGGCCGGGCGGCCTCGGCCGCGATGGCGTCCACGACGATCGCGACGGGCGTGGGGCCGTCGGCCTCCCGGCGGACGATGCGTTCCAGGTCGGCGGGGTGCCAGCCGCCCGCCCAGCACTGCCGTACGGCCGCGACGGCGGCCGCGACCAGCGCCGCGCTCACCGCCTCCGGGCCTGACTCCGATCCGACGTTCCGTCCGGCATTCGGCCCGGCGTTCCGTCCGGCACTCCGCCCGGAATGCGGCCCGGCCCCCGGTCCCGCCTCCGGTCCCGGCTTCCCTCCTGACGGCGGTCCTGCCGGCGGTCCTGTCTGCGGTCCTGCCGGCGGTGCGGGCTCGGCGGCGGCCAGGATCGAGGCGCCCGCCTCGATGGCGTCCTCGGCCGCGGTGCCGTCGGGCGCGTAACGGACCCGGCCCAGCACCTCGGCGACCAGCTCTTCGGCCGCCTGGGGCCGCGGCCCGCCGCGTCCTCTGTTTCCGCGCTCGCTCACCCGTTCACTCTACGGAGGTGCCGGGCGGAGCCGTGCCCCGGTGGCCGGCGGTGGCCGCTCCCCAGTCCCAGAGGGACTGCAGGACGGGGCCCAACGCGCGGCCCCGCTCCGTGAGTTCGTAGCGGACGGTGGACGGCCAGCCGGCGGTGCGGTCGCGGTGTGCCACGCCGTCGGCGACGAGCTGGCCGAGGCGGTCGGTGAGCACCTTGTCGGAGAGCGCGGGGAGGGCGGCGGCGAGCTCGCTGTAGGTGTGCGGGCCGCGCAGCAGTTCGCGGAGGACGAGCGTGGTCCAGCGGCCGCGGAGCGCGCCGAGCGCGATCTCCACGGGGCAGTCCGGCGACGGCGCGCGCACCGCTGCCCGGGCGTCGTCGGGCAGGCCGGGCACGTGCCGAACCGTTCGGTGAGTCACGAGGGGGCCTCCTAGGGTTGCGCCCGCGATCGCACGGACCACCACCGAGGAGGCGACGACCGTGCCCATGCCCCACCATTCTGCTCAGCCCGCCACGTCCCCGACCGCCACGTCCCCGACCGCCATGTCCCCGTCCGCCCCGTCGCCCACCGCGCCGGGCACGCCGCCCGCGCTGCCGCGTACGGCCCATGACGTGCCGTACGTCTTCGCGGCGCGGTTCAACGCGGGGGATCCGGACGCGGTGCAGGAGATGTACGCGCCGGACGCGGTCTTCGTGCCGCCGGACGGCGTGCCGGCCACCACGTCGGAGGAGATCCGCCGGGCCAACGCCGCCTTTCTCGCGCTCGGCCTGCCGATCACCGTGCGGCCGCGCCAGGTGCGGGTCGCCGGCGACACCGCGCTCCTCGTCGTCGACTGGGAGCTCGGCGCCGGGGACGGGGAGGGCGGCGACGGCGGCGGGGCGCACGACGCCGTGGCCGGCCCGGTGCGCGGGACGGCCACGGACGTGGCCCGGCGGGGGCCGGACGGCTGCTGGCGCTATCTGATCGACAGCCCCTTCGGCGGCGGCCCGGCCTAGTCAGGGCCCCCGGCCCGGTCAGGCCCCGGTACCGCTGTGGTGGCGGGTCACTTCACCGCGCCGTCGCTACCGGGCGCGGTCAGTTCACCGCGCTGCCCGCCACCCACTGCGACCAGTCCATGTTCCAGCCGTTGAGGCCGTTGTCCGGCTTGATGGTGCGGTCCGGGGAGTTGATCACCCGGACGACGTCGCCGGTCTGGGAGTGGGTGAAGAACCAGGCGCCGTCCGTCTTCGGGTCGTCGGCACCCTTGACGTCCTCCAAGCCGATGCAGCCGTGGCTGGTGTTGGCGGTGCCGAAGATGCCCTTGCCCCAGTAGTTGCCGTGGATGAAGGTGCCGGAGGAGGTCAGGCGCTGGGCGTGCGGGACGTCGGGGATGTCGTACTCGCCCTTGCCGCCCTTCTTCTTGAAGCCGACGGTCGAGCCGTCCATCCGGGTCTGCTTGAAGCGCTCCGAGATGACCATCTGGCCGTTGTAGGTCGGGTGCTCGGCGCTGCCGGCCGAGATCGGGATGGTCTTGATCGGCCGGCCGTCGCGCACCACGGTCATCTCGTGGCTCTTGGTGTCCACGGTGCTGATCTGCGAGTGGCCGACGGTGAAGCTGACGGTCTTGTTCTGGATGCCGGTGACCCCGGGGGACGCCTGGACGCCGTCCAGGCCGAGGGTCATGGTGACCTTGGAGTGCGCCTTCCAGTACTCCTGGGGGCGGAAGTCCAGGCGGGTGTCGCTGAACCAGTGGCCGACGACCTGCTGGTTGCTGCTCGACGAGACCTTGATCGCGGATTCCACGGCGGCCTTGTTCTTGACCGGCTTGTCGAAGTTGAGCGACACCGGCATGCCGACGCCGACGGTCGAGCCGTCCTCCGGCGTGAAGTTCCCGATGAAGCTGTGCGCCGGGGCGACCGTGGTGAAGCGGGTGTTCTCCACCGCCTTGCGGCCCTGGGAGTCGACCGCGTGGGCGGTGACCTTGTACGTGGTGGAGCGCTGCAGCGGCTGGTTCGGCTGCCAGGAGGTGCCGTCGGCGGAGAGCGTGCCGTCGACGGTGCGCTGGGAGTCGACCGCGGTCATGGTGACGTCGGTGAGCCTGCCGCCACTGACCGTGACCTTGGAGTCATTGCTGTTGATGCCCGCGTCGGTGGCCCCGTCCTCGGGCGTGACGGTGATTCTGGCGTCGGAGGCGTCCTTGGCGGCCGCCTCGTCCACCTGCTGGGCATTCTCGTGACGGGTGCTGCCCGCACCGCCACTGCCTCCGTCAGCCGCATTGCTGCCGCCACACGCCGCCAGCGTGAGTACGCCCCCGAGCAGCGCGGCACTGGCTATGAGGCCCTTGCGGCGCTTGCTGTCCGTCATCACACGCATCTCCATTGCTACCGGTTTCGCACGTTTTCCCCGAGCGAGGCGCCAACTGAACGCAGGCATATCTGGACGCAGGCATTCCGGCCGACGCCATAGAAACGCCTTTTCGGTTTCACCCGTTCCAATCCTCCGTGAAGTGTGGGGTAGGACACTTTTGGCCCGGAATCATCACAGAACGTGTGCAGCCGGGACAGAAAGGCGACCCCCGTACGAAACATCTCGTACGGGGGCCGTATGGGACGGAAGGAAAGGGAGGGAGCGGGACGGTGGGCGGCGGGTGGTCCGGGATGTCAGCCGGCTCCCTCCGAGTCGTCCGCCAGATCCCACTCCGCGGCCTCCCACTCGGCGTCCGGGTCGTAATCGGTCAGCTCCTCGCTGCTCCAGGACGCCTGGGCGAGCTCGGCGCCCGGTACGGCGGCGACGAGGTCGAACGGGTCGACCAGCTGGGCCAGCGCCTCGGCCGGCTCCTCCCGGACGGTCTCCTGGGACTGCCGGCGCTCCTCCTCGGGCAGCGACGGGTCGCCGTCGATGCGCGTGAGGGCGGCGCCGGTCAGCAGGGCGGCGTCGGTGACTTCCATGATCAGTTCGACATGAAGCCGCACAAAACGTGATGTCTCACCATTGCTCATAGCACGGAGGTTAGGCATGACCGGCTCCTGACTTCCCCGCGACCCGCGGCGGTCATTAACATCTGAGGTCAACGGCCAATTCACCGAACCCACAAGGGGGATCGTTCGCCGTGACCGCACGACGACCACTGCTGACCGCCGCAGCCGCGGGATCGGTACTGTTCGCCCTGTGGTTCGTCCCCTCCGCGCACGCGATCGTCGGCGCCTCGGGGCCGGACGGAACGAAGAATTCTGCGGCGGGCCGGGAGGTCCGGACCCAGTCCGTGCCGGCGAAGCCGGGGGCGGCCGGCGGTCCGCGGCCGGGCCACGGACCCGGGTCCGCCACGGCCCCGGCGCACTCCCTCGCCGACACCGGCAACCCGGACACCACGCCGTACGTGATCGGCGGCGCCGCCTGTCTCGCCCTCGGGGCGGGCCTGGTCAGCTACTCCGTGCGCCGCAGCCACGGCGGAGCCGTCTGAGCGGGGCGGATCCGGGAACGTCACGGGGCGCCCGGTGCGGGAAGAACCCCGCTCCGGGCGCCCCGCCCCGTATCAGGCCAGCTCTCCGGTGACCGCCTCCACGGCCGCCACCAGCTTCCCGTCCCGGACGAACGCGTACGCGGCCTCCAGGTCCGGCGCCAGGAAGCGGTCCTCGCCGGGGCCCTGGATGCCCGCGGCGCGCACCGCGTCCAGCACCGCGCGGGTGGCGGGCGCCGGGGTCAGACCCTCGCGCAGTTCGACGGCGCGGGTCGCGGCGAACAGCTCGACGGCGACGACCCGGGTCAGGTTGTCGACCGCGGTACGCAGCTTGCGCGCCGCCGACCAGCCCATCGAGACGTGGTCCTCCTGCATGGCCGAGGACGGGATGGAGTCCACCGAGGCGGGGGCGGCCAGCCGCTTCAGCTCGCTGACCAGCGCGGCCTGGGTGTACTGGGCGATCATCAGGCCCGAGTCGACGCCCGGGTCGCCGGCCAGGAAGGCGGGCAGGCCGTGCGAGCGGTTCTTGTCGAGCAGGCGGTCGGTGCGGCGCTCGGCGATCGAGCCGAGGTCGGCCGCGGCGATGGCGAGGAAGTCCAGGACGTAGGCGACCGGGGCGCCGTGGAAGTTGCCGTTGGACTCGACCCGGCCGTCGGGCAGCACGACGGGGTTGTCGACCGCGGCGGCCAGCTCGCGGTCGGCGACCAGCCGGGCGTGCGCGAGGGTGTCCCGGCCGGCGCCGGCGACCTGCGGGGCGCAGCGGATGGAGTAGGCGTCCTGGACCCGCGGGGCGTCGTCCTGGTGGTGGCCGGTGAGCTCCGAACCTGCCAGCACCTTGTGCATGTTGGCGGCCGAGGCGGCCTGGCCGGGGTGCGGGCGGATGGCGTGCAGCTCGGGGGCGAGGACCTTGTCCGTGCCGAGCAGCGCCTCCAGGGAGAGGGCGGCGGTGATGTCCGCGGAGGTGAACAGCCGGGCGAGGTCGGCGCAGGCCATGACGAGCATGCCGAGCATGCCGTCGGTGCCGTTGAGCAGCGCCAGGCCCTCCTTCTCGCGGAGTTCGACGGGCTCGATGCCGTGTGCGGCCAGCAGTTCGCCGGCCGGCCGGACCACGCCGTCCGGGCCCTCGGCGTCGCCCTCGCCCATCAGCGTCAGCGCGCAGTGCGAGAGCGGGGCGAGGTCGCCGGAGCAGCCGAGCGAGCCGTATTCGTGCACGACGGGCGTGATGCCGGCGTTGAGTATCGCGGTCATGGTCTCGACGACCAGGGGGCGGACGCCGGTGTGGCCGCTGGCCAGGGTCTTGAGGCGGAGGAACATCAGCGCCCGGACGACCTCGCGCTCGACCCGCGGGCCCATGCCGGCCGCGTGCGACCGGACGATGTTGCGCTGGAGCTGGACGCGCAGCTCGGGGCTGATGTGGCGGACGGCGAGGGCGCCGAAGCCGGTGGAGACGCCGTAGACCGGGTCGGGCTTGGCGGCGAGTTCGTCGATGAAGGCGCGGGAGGCGGTGACGGCGGCGAGGGCCTCCTCGGACAGCTCGATCCGGGCCGCGCCGCGGGCTACCGCGATGACGTCCTGTGCGGTCGTGCCGGACGTCCCCAGCACCACAGTGTGCATATCCATATTCAGGCACCCTAGAGACTGAATCGCCGAATGTCACCACCGAGTTTCGCAAGCACCCCTTACGGATCTCCGCGCCCCGGCCGCGCATCCGCCCGGCCCGGACTGTTGGATCACCTCCGGAAGCGGCGGCGCTCCGGGCCCGGCCGCCGGTCGGGGGCGTCCGCGAGCCGGACCACCGGGTCGTCCTTGCCGCCGTGCCGGCCGGCGACCACCGGCTCGCCCGACCGCGCCGCCTTGGCCTTGTACTGCGCGGCGTCCGCGAGCCGGAAGAGCCGGCGGGCGCTGCGCACCGGGCCGATCGGGTCGCCGGTCGAGGCGACCCCCACCGCGACCCCCTCACCGAGCTCCAACTCCCCGGCACGCTCGCAGAGTTCACCGGCCACCTTGACCACCTCGTCGGCCGCCGGGCCCACCGCGAGCAGACAGAACTCGTCACCGCCGAGCCGGGCCGCGAGGGTGCCGGGCAGCATCGCCCCGCACAGCGACAGCACCGAGCCGAACCGTTCCAGCAGCCGGTCGCCCACCGCGTGCCCGCGGGAGTCGTTGACCCGCTTGAGCCCGTTGAGGTCGCAGACCACCAGGCTCACCACCGTCCGCTCGGTGCGGTGCAGCTCCAGCCCCTCGTCCAGCCGCATGTCGACGGCGCGGCGGTTGGCCAGGCCGGTCAGGGCGTCGGTGAAGGCCAGCCGGCGGGCCTCGGCCAGCCGCTCGGTCTGGGCGATCCCGGCGGCCGTGACGGCGGCCAGCACGCTCGCGAAGTCGGCGTCCGCCCGGTCGAAGACCGGTGCGCCGGCGGGCCGGGCGACGTACAGCTCGCCCCACGCCCGGCCGTGCAGCACGATCGGGGCGACCACGCACGCACCGCGGCCCCGGCGGCGCAGCGCGGCCACCCGCTGCCGGTTGGCGGCGCCACCCCCGCAGTCCGCCGGGGTGCCGGGCAGCGGGTCGGCGGTCTCCACCCAGGCGCTGGGCTCACCGCCCCCGGCCCACTGTTCGTGCAGGAAACCGACGATCTCCGGGAACTCGTGGACCGGGTAGCTCTCGTCGTCCGGGAACTCCTCCTCGTCGTCGGCGAGTTCACCGACGTTGACGAGCACCCGCAGCTGCCCCAGCTCGCGCTCCCATTTCGAGATCGCGGCGAACGACCCGGCCAGGGCCTGGCGCACGCCCTGTGCCGCGGCGTGCGCCGATTCGCGCGGCGTGTGCGCGGCCGCCATCGCCTGCGCCAGCTCCACCACGGCCCGCAGCCTCGCATCGCCCTCGCCCTCAGCCGCCACCGGACCCTCACATTCCGTCACCGTGCGCACGCTCTGTACTACAGCGTAGGAATGTTTAACCCGTTTCGCCCCCTTTAAGTGTGCGAGCAACACCTGGGCGTTATCCGCGTCGTGGCTGGTGGTGACCCGGGATACGAACGAGAGTCATGCGACTACGCGGAGTTAGCGTCGGGCTACTCCCCCGGCCACTCCGGATCCCGCTTCTCGTTGAAGGCCGCGACGCCCTCCGCGCGGTCCCCGGAGAAGGCCACGCTGCGCCAGGCGCCGTCCTCCACCTCCAGGCCGGCCCGCAGGTCCAGCCCGTGGCCCAGGCGCAGGGCGCGCTTGGCGGCGCGCAGTCCGACCGGGGAGTTACGGGCGATCCGGGCCGCCAGCTCCAGCGCCTCGGTCCGGTCCTGCCCGTCCGCGACCAGCCGGTCGACCAGCCCCAGCTCCGCGGCCTCCGGCGCCGGCACCCGTCGGGCGGTGAACACCAGCTCGGCGGCGCGCGCGGCGCCCACCCGGCGCGGCAGCAACTGCGTCCCGCCGCCGCCCGGGATGACGCCCACCGAGACCTCCGGCAGGCCGACCACCGCGCTGCCGTCCGCGACGATCAGATCGCAGGCCAGCGCCAGCTCGAAGCCGCCGCCGAGCGCGAAGCCGTGCACCGCGGCGATGGTGGGCACCGGCAGTTCCAGTACGCCGGTGTAGGCGGCGCGGGTGTGCGGGCGCTGGCGCATCAGATCCGCGTCGGTGAAGGAATTGCGCTCCTTGAGGTCGGCGCCCACGCAGAACGCCCGCTCATGGGTGGAGCTGAGCACCACGGCCCGTACGGAGCGGTCCGCGGCGAGTTCGGCGCAGGCCTCGGCCAGCGCATCGGCCATGGCCGTGGACACCGCGTTCATCGCCTTGGGCCGGTCCATGACCAGTTCCGCCGCGAAACCGTGGCGCCGGACGGCGACCCAGCCGTCCGCGCCGAACCGCCGCTCCTCTTCCTGCCCCTGCATCCGGCCCTCCCTGTTAACGAGCGTTGACCTGACGGACTGCTGCGATCATGCCAGGCGGGCGCTCCGTGGAACAGGGCCGACCGCGCGCAGGGGGCAGGGACGAGCGCCGCGCAACGGGCGCGGCGGAGAACGGCGGGCTCAGCCGCGGCGGGTCAGCAGCCAGGGCTCGACGACGCCCAGTCCGCGCACCGGGCGCTGCCACATCGGCTGGAGCGCGAAGCGGTACGAGGGCGGCGGTTCGCCGGTGCCCTCCTCGGCGGCCTTCTCCGCGGCCGCGGCGTCCGCCTCGGACACCGGGGCGTCACCGATCCGGCCCAGCTCCTCGGCGAAGGCCTCGTCCACCAGCACGGTGTCCTTCGGCGCTATCGACGTGAGCCGGCTGGCCAGATTGACGGTCGTGCCGAAGACGTCGCCCATCCGGGTCGTGACCGTGCCGAAGGCGATGCCGACCCGCAGCTCCGGCATGGTCTCGTCGTGGGTCATGGTCTCGATCAGCCGGAGCCCGATCTCGGCGGCCACCCCGGCGTCGTCGGCGGAGAACAGCACCTCGTCACCGAGGGTCTTGATCAGCCGGCCGCCGTGCGCCGCCACCAGGTCGGAGCAGGTGGTCTCGAACGCCTCGACCAGCTCGCCGAGTTCCTCCTCCTCCAGGCGCCGGGTCAGCCGGGTGAAGCCCACCAGGTCCGCGAAGCCCACGGCCAGCCGCCGGTCGACCATTTCGGCGTCGTCCTGGGCCCGGACGACCCGGCCGGTCGCGGCGGCGAGCTGGCGCCGCCAGACGTAGACCAGGAACTCCTCCAGCTCGGGGAGGAGCAGCTCGACCAGCGGGTAGGTGATCTCGGTGCGGGTCAGGCCGGAGTCCTGGGGCTCGGTGAGGCCCTCCAGGAAGGAATCGATCTGCCAGTCGGCCAGCCGGGCGGTCGTCTGGCCCGTGGAACGGGCGACCTGGACGGCCATCGCCTCGCTCAGCAGACCGGCCTCGACCAGACCGGCGAGCCGGCGCAGGGCCAGCACGTCGGCCTCGGTGAGCGCCTTGACCTGGCCGATGTCGGCGAAGCCCATGGCCCGCCAGAAACGGGCCGCGAGGTCCATCGAGACCCCGGCGCTGCGGGCCGCCTGGAACGGCGTGTACCGGCGGTCGGCGCCGAGGATGAGCTGTTCGAGGCGGACGGCGATGTTGTTCTCGTCGCCGATCCCGTCACCGTCGTTGCCGGCCCCCGGGGGGTCGCCGGCCGGGACGTCGCGTACGGCATCGCCCTCGGTGGCCACATCGCGCGGGGTGACGCCCGAGTCGTCGGCACTCACCGGCCGCTCCCTGTCCGATCCCTGCGCACTGCCCTTCCGATCACTGCTCGCCCGTGGCCCGCTCCCCGGCGGACCGCCTCAACGATACGGCAGGTGTGCTCTGGCTCACTCTCACATGTCCGCCCTGACCACGGAAGAGGTGTGGACACGCCGCCCGGTGGGGCCGGTCGGCCCGCCCGGCGCGGGGGCACACCGGGGGGCGCACATCGGGGTCCGGGAGGGGGCTCATCAGGAGCCGTCCGCCGGGCGCAGATGGATGATGTCACCCGCCCCCACGGGCTGCTGCACCCCGTCGGCGGTGGCCAGCACCAGCCGCCCGTCACCGTCGATCGCGACCGCCTCACCGGTGATCTCCTGATCGCCCGGCAGTTCGGCACGCACCGAACGGCCCAGCGTGGCGCAGCCGGCCGCGTAGGTCTCCTGCAGACGGCTGCGGACCGGGTCGCCGTCGGCGTCCTGCCACCGGCCGTACCACTGCTCCAGGGAGCGCAGCACGGCGCGCAGCAGCGGGTCGCGGTCGGTGCTCTGCGCGCCGGCCAGGGCCAGCGAGCCCGCGGCCGGGACCGGGAGTTCCTCGGCGGTCAGGGAGACGTTGAGGCCGATGCCGATGACGACGCCGGAGCCGGCCCGTTCGGCGAGGATGCCGCCGGTCTTGCGCTCCTGGCCGTCGACAGTGACGAGCAGGTCGTTGGGCCACTTGAGTGCGGTGTCGACGCCGGCCGTGCGGGACAGGGCCGTTGCGGTGGCGACGCCGGCGAGCAGCGGCAGCCAGCCCCAGCGCTCCAGGGGGACGCGGGGGGTGAGGAAGACGGAGAAGAAGAGGCCGGAGCGCGGGGGCGCCGACCAGCTGCGGTCGAGCCGGCCGCGGGCGGCGGACTGCTCCTCGGCCACCAGGACGGCGCCCTCGTCCTCGCCCTTGGCGGCCCGGGCGGCCAGGTCGGTGTTGGTGGAGCCGGTGGCGGGCACGACGTCCAGACCGGTCCACAGGCCGTCGGGCCGGACCAGGGCCCGGCGCAGCGCGGTGGCGTTCAGCGGGGGCCGGCCCAGATCACTCCAGCGGCCGGCGTCTTTGTCCCGGTTTCCCGGTGGTTGAGGCGTCATGGCACCAGCCTAGGTGTGGTCAACGACGCAGTGCCGCTGAGCAGTCCCGCCGATACGCTACGGATTGGTAGCCACACACGTACCACCCTCAGTACGAGCACCAGTCCAGGACGAGCAGGAGCCGCATCCCGATGTCCGAGCCGGAAGCAAACATCCACACCACCGCGGGCAAATTGGCGGATCTGCAGCGGCGGATCGAAGAGGCCACCCACGCCGGTTCCGCCCGCGCGGTGGAAAAGCAGCACGCCAAGGGCAAGTTGACGGCGCGTGAGCGCATCGATCTGCTGCTGGACGAGGGCTCGTTCGTCGAGCTGGACGAGTTCGCGCGGCACCGTTCGACCAATTTCGGGATGGAGCAGAGCCGCCCGTACGGCGACGGCGTGGTGACCGGCTACGGCACCGTCGACGGCCGCCCGGTGGCGGTCTTCTCGCAGGACTTCACGGTCTTCGGCGGGGCGCTCGGCGGGGTCTTCGGCGAGAAGATCGTCAAGGTGATGGACTTCGCCCTGAAGACCGGCTGCCCGGTCATCGGCATCAACGACTCCGGCGGCGCGCGCATCCAGGAGGGCGTGGTCTCGCTCGGCATGTACGGCGAGATCTTCCGCCGCAACACCCATGCCTCGGGCGTGATCCCGCAGATCAGCCTGATCGTCGGCCCGTGCGCGGGCGGCGCGGTCTATTCCCCCGCGATCACCGACTTCACCGTCATGGTCGACCAGACCTCGCACATGTTCATCACCGGACCGGACGTCATCAAGACGGTCACCGGCGAGGACGTGGGCTTCGAGGAGCTGGGCGGGGCGCGGACGCACAACACCACCTCCGGCGTGGCGCACCACATGGCGGGCGACGAGAAGGACGCCATCGAGTACGTCAAGGGCCTGCTGTCGTACCTGCCGTCCAACAACCTCTCCGACCCGCCGGTCTTCCCGGAGGAGGCGGACCTGGAGACCTCGGACGCCGACCGCGAACTGGACGCGCTGATCCCGGACTCGGCCAACCAGCCGTACGACATGCTCACGGCCATCGAGCACGTCCTGGACGACGGCGAGTTCCTGGAGACCCAGGCGCTCTTCGCGCCGAACATCGTCACCGGCTTCGGGCGGGTCGAGGGCCACTCGGTCGGCGTGGTCGCCAACCAGCCGATGCAGTACGCGGGCACCCTGGACATCAAGGCCAGCGAGAAGGCCGCGCGGTTCGTGCGGACCTGCGACGCGTACAACATCCCGGTGCTGACCTTCGTCGACGTGCCGGGCTTCCTGCCGGGCACGGACCAGGAGTACGACGGGATCATCCGGCGCGGCGCCAAGCTGATCTACGCCTACGCCGAGGCGACGGTCCCGCTGATCACCGTCATCACCCGCAAGGCGTTCGGCGGCGCGTACGACGTCATGGGCTCCAAGCACCTGGGCGCCGACCTGAACCTGGCCTGGCCGACCGCGCAGATCGCGGTCATGGGCGCCCAGGGCGCGGTCAACATCCTGCACCGCCGTACGCTCGCCGCGATCGAGGACCCCGCGGCGCAGGAGGAGCGGCGCCAGGAGCTGATCCAGGAGTACGAGAACGCGCTGCTCAACCCGTACGTGGCGGCCGAGCGCGGCTACGTCGACGCGGTGATCATGCCGTCCGAGACCCGCCGGCACATCGTCCGGGGGCTGCGCACGCTGCGCAACAAGCGCGAGTCGCTGCCGCCGAAGAAGCACGGCAACATCCCGCTCTGACCGGCCGGTACACGGCGCGGACCGGCGAAGACCGGCGAAGACCGGCGAAAGGAGCCGTCTCGATGATCAAGGTCGTACGGGGCAATCCGACACCCGAGGAGCTGGCCGCCGCACTGGCGGTGGTGCAGGCCCGGGCCGCGGCGGCCGCTGCCGCCGGGCCCGGGGACGGCGAGGCGGGCAGGACCGAATGGGCCGATCCGGCGGCCACGGTCCCGGCGCGGTCACGGCTGCCGCACCCGGGGCCGCGGGCCTGGCGGACGAGTTACTGGCCGCGCTGACCGCTCACCGGCCGGTGCGGTGCCGGCCGGCCCCTCCGGCTGATCGATGCATGATGCATTGACTAGTCCCTCGGACCGTGGCGCCTGAGTACGCGTACTCAGGCGCCACGAGCGTCATGGGCACAGGATCGTTACATGCTGTGGTCCGATCCGCCCGATGAACCGCCCGAGGAGCTGCGCGACGCGCAGGCCAAGCTCCGCCGGCTGGGCATCGTGCTGGCCGTCGCCGCGGTGCTGCTGATGGTCATGCTCGCGGAGCGCTGAACCGGGCCGGACCCGCGGACGGCCGCCCCGGGGAGGTAACACTCACACCCCCGACCGCTCCCGACCGCAACCATCTCCCCGCCTTTCGCATCTTTCCCTCCTGACAGCGCAATTCGGACGCCCGGCCTCCGGTCCGGCCGCCGACGGGGAGTGGGAGAGCGATGAACAGGCCGCTGAGACACATAGCCGTCTTCTGCGGGGTACTGGTACTGGCTCTGCTGGTACGGGCGACCTGGGTCCAGTTCGTCCAGGGCGACGACCTGGCCAATGACCCGAACAACCGCCGCGTGAAGATCGAGGCGTTCTCCTACCCGCGCGGCAACATCATCGTGGGCGGCAAGCCGATCACCGGCTCCGTGGCGACCTCCGGCGACTTCAAGTACAAGCGGACCTACACCGACGGCCCGATGTACGCCCCGGTCACCGGCTTCGCCTCCCAGGCCCAGGGCTCCACCTTCCTCGAAGGCATCTACAACAAGCTGCTCAGCGGCAAGGACGACAAGCTCGCCCTCAAGCGGGCCCAGGCCATCCTGACCGGCGAGAAGCCGCGCGGCGGCGACGTCATCACCACCATCGACCCCAAGGCGCAGAAGGCCGCCTACAAGGGGCTGACCGAGCTGAACGCCAAGGGCGCGGTGGTCGCCCTCGACCCGCGCAACGGCCGGGTCCTCGCGCTGGCCTCCACCCCCTCGTACGACCCCTCGGTGTTCGCGGGCATCTCCAACTCCGAGAGCCGGAAGTTCAAGGCGCTGGACGCCGACAAGAACAAGCCGCTCAGCAACCGGGCGCTGCGCGAGACCTACGCCCCCGGCTCCACCTTCAAGATCGTCACCGCCGCCGCGGCCCTGGAGCACGGCGTGATCACCGACATCGACGCCCACACCGGCGCCCCCGCCCCGTACCAGCTGCCGCTCAGCACCACCAAGATCGGCAACGACGTGGCCGGTGCGCCCTGCGACAAGGCGTCCCTGAAGACCGGCATGCAGTGGTCCTGCAACAACGTCTTCCTCGACACCGCGCTGAAGGTCGGCAAGGACAAGATGCGCGAGACCGCCGAGAAGTTCGGCTTCAACTCCGACGTCTACGACAAGGAGCTCGGCGACCTGCTGGCCACCAAGAGCCTCTACCCGGACAAGCTCGACAAGCCGCAGACCGCGCTCACCGGCATGGGCCAGGGCAGCCTGACCAGCACTCCGATGCAGATGGCGATGGTCGCCGCGGCGATCGCCAACGACGGCAAGCTGATGACGCCGCACATCGTCGACGAGCTGCGCGGCCCCGACCTGACCACGATCCAGAAGTTCGAGCCGAAGGCGATGTCCCAGGCCGTCTCCGCCGGCACCGCGAAGAAGGTGCAGGAGATGATGGAGTACACCGTCTCGGACGGCACCGCCTCGAAGGCCGAGATCGACGGCGTGACGGTCGGCGGCAAGACCGGCACCGCCCAGCACGGCGCGAACGTCAACGACGAGCGGCCCTACGCCTGGTTCGTCTCCTACGCCAAGCAGAGCGACGGCTCCTCCCCGGTCGCGGTCGCCGTCTTCGTCGACCCCAAGGACATGGACATCCCGCGCTCCGAGATCGCCGGCGGCAAGCTCGGCGGCCCGATCGCCAAGCAGGTCATGCAGGCCGTCCTCGGCAAGTAGTCCGCCCGCCCCCGGCCCGGCCCGGCTCCGTACGATGGCGGGCATGACCGAACAGCCGCTCCCCCGCCGTCTCGTCCTCGCCTCCCAGTCCCCCGCCCGGCTGGGCCTGCTGCGCCAGGCCGGGCTGGCACCCGAGGTCATCGTCAGCGGCGTCGACGAGGACGCGCTCACCGCCGACACCCCCGCCGAGCTGGCCCGGGTCCTGGCCGAGGCCAAGGCCGCCGCGGTCGCCGCCCGCCCGGAGGCGGCCGGTGCGCTGGTCGTGGGCTGCGACTCGGTCCTGGAGCTGGACGGCCGGGCGCTGGGCAAGCCTGCCGACGCCGAGGACGCCACCGCCCGCTGGAAGTCGATGCGCGGCCGGTCCGGCGTGCTGCAGACCGGCCACTGCGTCATCGACACCGCGGCGGGCGGCCGCCGGGTCTCCGCCACCGCCTCGACCACGGTCCGCTTCGGCGAGCCGACCGACGCGGAGATCGCCGCCTACGTCGCGAGCGGTGAGCCGCTCTTCGTCGCCGGCGCCTTCACCCTCGACGGCCGCTCCGCGCCCTTCATCGACGGCATCGACGGCGACCCCGGCAACGTCATCGGCCTGTCCCTGCCCCTGCTGCGCCGCCTGCTGGCCGAACTGGACGTCTGCATCACCGACTTGTGGACCTGAACCACCGGCTCGGGGCGGCCGGCGTCACGCCCGCGACCGGGACGTCTCCGGGCGCGGAAATCCCGACGCCCGGCGGCCGTCCGGCCCCCTACTCTGCCCCCATGGCAACTGTCGTGGAACTGATCAGCTACCCCGTCAAGGGCTGCGCCGGTGTGCCGGTGGACGAGGTGGAACTCACCGAGGCCGGACTCGCCCATGACCGCAGCTTCCTGGTCGTCGGTGCGGACGGTGTCTTCCGCAGCCAGCGCACCGACCCCGGCCTGGCGGTGATCCGCCCGGAGGTCAGCGCCGACGGCACCCACCTCACGCTCTCCGCGCCGGGCACCGAGCCGCTGCACCACCGCATCGAGGACGGCACCGCCTCGCCGGCCAGGGCGGACGTGACCATGTTCGGCGCGCCCTACCGGGCCGTCGACCAGGGCGAGGCGGCCGCCGGGTGGCTGTCCGAGGTCCTCGGCGCGCCCAGCCGGCTCGTCCGCGTACCGCCGGAGCACGACCGGGTCACCGACGGCCTCACCCCCGGCACCTCCGGCTTCGCCGACTCCAGCGCCGTCCACGTCATGTCCCGCGCCTCCCTCGACGACCTCAACTCCCGTATCGCCGCCGCCGGCCGCGCACCGGTCCCGATGACGCGCTTCCGCCCCAACATCGTGGTGGACGGCTGGGACGTCCCGCAGACCGAGGACCGCGTCCGGCGGGCCACGGTCGGCGGCGGCGAGCTGGGCTTCACCAAGCTCGCCATCCGCTGCGCGGTCACCCTCGTCGACCCGGCGACCGGCACCAAGGCGGGCCCCGAGCCCCTGCGCACGCTCGCCGGCTACCGCCGGGTGCCCGAGGGCGGCGTCGCCCTGGGCGCGAAGTTCTCCGTGACGGCCACCGGAAAGCTGGCGGTCGGCGACGCATTCCAGGTCACCGCTTGGGGAACCGATTGACCCGATAAGCCCGGTCGGCCCGACCGGGCCGGGTACGTCCACCCCAAGGAGTGCGCAGATGCCCCGGATCCTGCTCGTCGCCGGTGACGCCACCGAGGACCTGGAGTTCTTCTACCCCTACCAGCGGCTGCTGGAGGAGGGCTACGAGGTCCACGTCGCGGCCCCGTCCCGCAAGAAGCTGCGGTTCGTCGTACACGACTTCGTCGACGACTTCGACACCTACGTCGAACGCGAGGGCCACTCCTGGCCGTCCGACGTGGCGCTGTCCGAGGTCGACCCGGCCGAGTACGCCGCGCTGGTCCTGCCCGGCGGCCGGGCCCCCGAATACCTCCGCAACGACACCGACTACCGCCGCGTCGTCACCCACTTCTTCGACGCCGACAAGCCCGTCGCCCACATCTGCCACGCGGCCATCACCCTGGCCCCCCTCGGCGTCCTCAAGGACCGCCGCACCGCCGCCTACCCCGCCTGCGCCCCCGACGTGGCCCTCGGCGGCGGCACCTTCGTCGACGCCTCCGCAGTCGTCGACGGCAAGATCGTCTCCGCCCGTGCCTGGAACGACCACCCGGAGTGGATGCGCGCCTTCATGGAGGTCCTGCGGGAGCACGCGCCGGTGAAGGGGTAACAAGCCGCGGGCTCCGGGGCGTCGGAGCGCTCCGGAGCCCGGTCCACCGGCTGCCACGTCAGACCGGGAGGGGCCGGTGAGGCAGCGGGCAACAGCTACTCATGGCGCGCCGTCGGCACCACGAGCGTTACCAGCCCGGGGCCTTCAGGCACATGCGGACGACCCACCCCGCAATATTGGTGCCGTCCTTCGCCACACGCAGCCACACGTTTCCTCGTTCCCCACAAGCCTTGTACTTCCCGTGGATCGCACCTTCGTAGATGGTGACTTTCACGCCCTTGCCGAGAACCGCCAGGGCAGTGGAACGAGACGACGGCTCCTTTCGCACCGTCACCGCCTCCAGAGTCCTTCCCCAACCCGTCGACGCGGCGTGAGCACTGCGCGCGGCCGTCTGCGTAAGAGCGCTCGCCGTCGCGATTCCGCTGGTCAAGGTGGTGCCGGTCAGTGCCAAAGCGACCGCGGCAACTCTCACACGTGTCTTCGTCATGCTTCCCCCTTATGGATAACTTGCCGAATCCCGCAGCTCAGCGGTTCCAGAAAGGCGGACCGACCTCAGAACACCGGTAGGGCATACAGCAATGTGCCGTTCATGATGAAGACCCGGTTACCGTCGGCCACCAACCAGCGGCGTTCCGCCTTGGGCAGTTTGAAAGACCAGACGGGATAGCCGCTCCGCTGGTCCACCGCATTGACCTGGTTCCAGATGTCCTCATCGATGAACCAGACACCCTTCCCCTGAACGAGTACCGGGCGGCTGAGGTCTGCCGTTCCACGGCATTCCATGATCTTACTTCCGTCACTGCGCTTGATCTTGCGGGCCCAGTTTCCATGCGTCGCGTAGAGCAGATCGCCGCCGTACGGGGTAGCAGGCCCCCAGTCCTGGTGTTTGTGCCATGCCGCGTCCCGCGCCTCAACCTTCCACAGCTCCTTGCCGTCGGCCAGTCTCCGGGCCGTGAGGGTGCTGCCGTTGAGGTAGACCGTCGAGCCATGAACCGCCGGCCGGATCAAACCGTCCCACTGCTTACGCAGTTCCCAGACCTGGCGCCCATCAGAGGTGGCGAAAGCCAGTACGTCCCCCTTGTCGGTGGAGACGACCAGCCGGCCTTCGGCGGTGACACCCGGCGGGGTAATAGCGCCCCGGAATGCGCTGGTGAGCCGCACCGTCCAGCGGATCCTCGCGTCCGAGCGGTCGATGGCGCGGAGTCGGTGGTCCTTGGTGACGAGGTAGACGGACTCGTCGTCCGCGGCGAGGAGTTGGTCGGCGTCGGCGTCGGCGGTCCAGCGGGGTTCGCCCGTGGAGGCGACGTAGGTGCGCAGCGTCCCCTTGGTGTCCACCGCGGCGATCAGGCGGTCGGAGAGGGAGAGGTAGCGGCCCTGGCCCCGGATGCCCTTCGCGGCCCAACGGCGTTTGCCGTCCACGACGTTGTACGCCGCGATGCCGCCGCCGGCCGCCCCGACGACGATGACGTCCCGCACGGGCAGCGGCGCCGGGGTGTCCTCGGCGAGCACGTCGATCGGGCCCCACAGCGGCTTCGGCGAGCCGCCGACGAGGTAGTCGCCGTCGTCGGCGTTGAGGACGTGCGCCATGGGCGTCTTGACGGCCGGCGGGAAGGCGAAGAGGTCGGGCTTCTCGCGGGGCGGGGTCTCGGTACGCGGCCAGAGCGCCGCGGCCGCGCCGCCGGCCCCCGCGAGGACGACCCCGCCGACGGCCAGACCGGTGAGCAGCCGGCGCCGCGTCACCACCGGCGACGGCGCACCGGGGGCGCCGGGGGTGAGCGCCACGGCCACGGTGGTCAGGTCGTGGATCCTGGTTTCCCGCTCCTTGATGGCGTCCGCCACCTTGCCGCGCCGCCAGGCCCGTTCGGCCCCCTTGGGCGGTGCGAGGGCCGCGGCGATCTGTGCCGGGGTGGGCCGGGCGGCCGGGTCCTTGGCGAGGAGGGGGAGGATCAGCGGACGCAGGGGCTCCGGGACGCCGGTGAGGTCGGGTTCGTCGTGGACGACCTTGTACTGGAGCGCGGCGATGTGGCTGGCGTCGAAGGCCCGCCGCCCGCCGGCCGCGTGGACGAGGACCGCGCCGAGGGAGAAGACATCGGCGGGCGGTGCCACCCGGCGGCCCAGCACCTGTTCGGGCGCGCCGTAGCCGGGGGTGACCGGGACCTGGCCGGTGGAGGTGAGGGTGAGGCCGTGCTCCGGGCGGGCGATGCCGAAGTCGATGACGCGCGGGCCGGCCGAGGTCAGGACGATGTTCGGGGGCTTGAGGTCGCGGTGGATCAGGCCCGCGGCGTGGATGTCCGTCAGGGTCCGGGCGATCGACGCGGCGAGGGCGCGGACGGCCGGTTCGTCGAACGGGCCGTACGCCTCGACGGCCTCGTCGAGGGTCGGCCCGGCGAGGAACTCGGTGGCGATCCACGGCCGGCCGCCCTCGGTCTGCGCGCCGAGCACCCGCGCCACGCCCCCGCTCGTCACGGCCTGCGCCGCCTGCGCCTCGCGGACGAAGCGCTGGACGAGGTTGGTCTCGTGGGTGAGTTCGGGCCGGAGCACCTTGACCGCGGCGACGGTCCCGGCGCCGTCCTGGCCGACGTAGACCTTGCCCATGCCGCCTTCGCCGAGCACGCCGAGCAGGCGGTACGGGCCGAGCCGGAGGGGGTCGCCGGTGCCGAGGGGGTTCATGGGCAGGAAGCTTTCTGCGGTCGGTGGTCCGGGGCGGGGGTCACTGGAGGGGGAAGGCGGCGAGGAAGTGCTTCCCGGACGCGAGGATCACCTTGCCGCGTTCCTGGGCGGTGAAGCGGTCGCCGTTGGCCTTGTAGAGGCGGGCGGTGGTGCGCGTGGCGCGGTCGATCGCCCGGAGCGCGCCCTCGTCCGCGTGGTACGTGTACGCGCAGCGGCTGCCGATGACGGGGCGGGAGGTGAGGGACGCCCGCGCGCCGTCGCCGCCCTTCTCCGCCCAGCGCGGCTTCCCGCTGCGGGCGTCGGTCCCGACCAGGCCGCGGCCCTGCTGCACCGCGTACACCACACCGTCCTTCAGCAGCGGCACGCCGTGGACCGTGCCGGCGGGCGCCGCCCACGTCTGCCGGCCGTCGCTCAGCCGCAGTGCCCGCAGTCGTCCGCTGCCGAGGTAGAGGTGGCCGCCGTCGGCCGTGAGCGGCTGGCGGGCGGCGGCCGGCTCGATGCCGTCCCACGGCCGGTCCCAGTCGACCTTGCCGGTACGGGTGTCCCGGACGACGATCCGGACCGTGCCGTCGTTCCGCTCCTGCAGGAGCAGCAGCCGGTCGCCCACGACCGTGGCGGCGAGGAAGTGGTTCCGGTCCGACTTCTGCGACCGGAACGCGAGCCGCTCGGTCCACCGGCGGCTTCCCGTGGCGAGATCCACGGCGGTCACCGCCCACGGGTTCTGGCGCAGGTACTCCTTGACCTTGCCGAGCGAGATCGCCAGGTAGGCGGTGCCGCCGGCGACGGCCAGCAACTGGCTGTCGATACCGCCGAATTGGGGGTCCGTCACCTCGGCGAGGTGCTTGCCGGCCTTGCCGGTGGTGAGGTCGACCCGGGAGAGGTACCGCGAGACGGTGCTCGGGAAGGCGCTGCCGTGCTCGTAGTGCGCGACCCGCACGTTCTGGTAGACGTTCCTGCCGTCCGAGGCGACCTGCCAGGTGCCGTCGATGTCGGCCGTCCACGTCACCGCGCCCGACGCGGGATCGATGCGGTACAGCTGCGTGGGGGCGAGCAGGACGGCCGCGTCACCCGGCATGAAGGGGGCCGCGGGCGATTCCTCGTCCTCCGTGCCGCCGGTCTGGATCTGCCACAGCGAGTCCAGCTTCTTCTTCTTGAGCGCACTCACGCTCGGGCCCGGCTTCGGCTTCTCGTACGGGCCCGTCGGCCCCGGTGCCGGCCCGCCGCCGCTCAGCCATGCCCACACCCCGGCTCCGGCACCCGCCACGCCGAGCACCGAGCCCGCGCCCGCCATCAGCAGCCCCCGGCGGGAGGGGCCGGACGGGGCGGGCACCTCGGCGGACGGGACGGTCGCCGGCTGGTCGGGCGGGGCGGGCAGCCGCTGCGGGACGACCTGCCAGACCTCGTTCGCCCGCCGGCCGATCTCGGCGAGGACGGGGTCGGGCAGCCGGTCGGCGAAGTCGCCTGTTCCGTCCTGGAGTTGGGTGGCGAGCCACTCCGTGTCGGGGCGGTCGGCGGGGTCCTTGGCCAGGCAGCGGGCGAGGACGCCGGCCAGGGCGGCGGGGACGCCGGTGAGGTCCGGTTCGGCGTAGCGGACGCGGTAGAGGAGGTCGGCGGGCCGGCCGTTGCCGAACGGGCCGCGGCCGGTGGCGGCGAAGACCAGGACGCCGGCGAGCGCGAAGACGTCGCCGGCCGGCGTGTGCTCCTGGCCGGTGGCCTGCTCCGGTGACATGAACGCCGGGGTGCCGACCGCGGCGCCCGTGTGGGTCAGCCGGTCGTCGCCGAGGGCCCGGGCGATGCCGAAGTCGATGACCTTCGGGCCGTACGCGGTGACCATGATGTTCGACGGCTTGAGGTCGCGGTGCACGACGTCGGAGCGGTGCAGCTGGCCGAGCGCCCCGCACAGCGCCGCCCCGAGGGCGCGGACCGTCGTCTCGGGCAGCGGGCCGGCCAGCGCCACCGCCTCGTCGAGCGGCGGGCCGATCACGTACTCGGTGGCCATCCAGGGGGTTTCGGCGAGCGGATCGGCGTCGACGACCTGTGCGCCGTGGCGGCCGCCGATGACCCGGGCGGCGTCCGACTCCAGCCGGAAGCGGGTGCGGAACTCGGTCTGCGTGGCGATCCGGGCGTGCATCGTCTTGAGCGCCAGGGTCCGGCCGCCCGGGGAACGCCCCAGGTAGACGGTGCCCATCCCGCCGCTGCCGAGCCGGGCGATGAGGCGGTACGGGCCGAGGGCGGCCGGGTCGTCATGGGTGAGCGGCGAAGGCATGGCGGCGTCAGTCCTGGGGGGCGGCGGGCGGGACCGGGGCGTTCGTGGCGAGCAGTTCGGCCGACTGGCGGGCGAGCGCGGCGATGATCCGGCCGGGCAGCCAGCCCGGGCCGAGCGCGGCGGCGGCCCGCCCGGCCGGGTCACCGTGGGCGTCGGGCCCGAGCGCGGGCCGGCCCTGGTCCGCCGGGCCGCCGGGAGCCGGCTCCGCCGTACGGGGCACGAGCGCGTCCAGCAGCTCGGCGGGGCGCGGCCGGGCCGCCGGGTCGCGGGCCAGGCAGGCGGTGAGGACCGAACGCAGGGCGGCCGGTAGTTCCTCCCGTTCCGGCACGGTATGGCCGGTGGCGGCGTACGCGAGCGTCGCGCCGAGGGCGTAGACGTCGCCCATCGGCTGCGGGGACCCGCCGTCGGCCTGTTCGGGCGGCAGGCTGCCGGACTCCAGCCCGGGCAGCCCGGAGCGCGCGGCACCGTCCGGGGCGGCGGCCCGTACCGCGCCGAAGCAGGTGAGCCGGGGCCCGTCCGCCGCCAGCAGCACCGCCCCGGGCGACACCCCGGCATGCGCGAGGCCCTGCCCGTGGCCGATGACCAGGGTTTCCACCAGGGCCGCGCCGAGCGCCCGTACGGTGCGCTCGGGCAGCGGCCCGCCGTGTACGGCGAGCGCACCGGGCAGCGGGATCACGGGGACGTACGGGCGGGCGTGCCAGGGGGCCCCGCCGGGCGCGGCGACCTCGGCGGCCGGCGCGGACCAGGGTCCGAGGAGATAGCGCGAGGCCTCCGCCTCGGCGAGGAAACGCGCCGGGTCGGCCCCCGGCAGCGGCACGCCGACGAGGACCGTACGGTCGCCGTCCGCGCTCCGCCCGATGAACCGGCGTTCGGGGACGGGAAGGCCGCGCGTCTCGTCGTCCAGCCGGCGGAGCACCGCGTACGGGCCGATCCGCCCGCCGCGCACCTCTCCCCCGGCACCCGCAACCGGCGCCTGCATCCGCGCACCATCCCCCGTCGACGACACCGCCCGGAGAGCCTACCCGGGCGTGTCGCGGCGCCCGGCGGCGCGTCGACGGGCGCCCGGGCGGCGGCAGTTCGCGGGACTCAGAGCGCGCCCGGTGCCGCCGGGCGCGGTCCGTTCGGGGGACCGCCGGCGGACGGTTCACCGGCCGCCTCGCCGTTCGCGGGGGCGCGCCCCTCCCCGTACGCCACCAGCGTCAGCACCAGCAGTGCCAGCACCACCATCAGCCCGAGGAACGCGGGCCAGCCGGCCAGGCCGACGGAGAGGGCGCCGACGATGCCGTGCACCACCGCCGCACTGATGAGGACGATCCGGGCGAAGCCGCCGGGGGCCCGGTCGCGGACACCCGTACGGACCAGGATGCCCGCGCAGAACAGGAGATAGAGGCCGAAGACGGCACCGGCTATCCAGGAGCCGGCGGACATCGCCCGCGGATCGAGGCCGGCCAGCGACATCTGCTGCCGGTCCACGACGATGCTCAGGATCCAGTTGAGCAGCACGATCCCGCCCGCCTCCAGGACCAGTACCACCGCCGCGACCAGGGCCACCGGTCGTCGCGCCACCACATCCACCCACTTCCGCCAAGTGCCGGGCCCGATGCCGGTGCCGCACGCACAGCCGCCGCCCGGAGTCCAAGAAGGGCATCGCGCACGCTACTAATGGGTAATAGCCGGGGCAAGGGTTCTGCACGGGTGGGTGCGGGACGCTGCGCGGGCCGCGGCCCCCGGCCGCTCCCGGCGCGCCCGGCGGACGGAGCGGCCCGCAAAGTTTCCTTCGCCCATTCGTAGGGACTCCACAAAGAATTGACGATCCGCTGGATGCGGAACGTTCGAGATCTAGGCCACACCGCGTCCCGCGCCGGAGCCCGGGAATCCGGGCCTACCCTGGGATACCAGGGGACTTAGGTCCCTCACTGGCGCCCCGAGCACACTCCGTGTGGGAAAGCTCACCCCAGGGAACGGGTCGGCACGCGGTGTCGCCAGTCCCTAAAATCGCCGCATCCCTTTGTTGCGGCGAAGCGCCAAGGAAGGACCCATCGTGCGCAAGGTGCTCATCGCCAACCGTGGCGAAATCGCTGTTCGCGTTGCCCGTGCATGCCGGGACGCGGGGATCGGCAGCGTCGCTGTCTATGCCGACCCCGACCGGGACGCACTGCACGTCCGCGCGGCAGACGAGGCATACGCCCTGGGCGGTGACACTCCTGCCACCAGCTACCTGGACATCGCCAAGGTCCTGGCTGCGGCCGCCGATTCGGGCGCGGACGCCATCCACCCTGGTTACGGCTTCCTCTCCGAGAACGCCGAGTTCGCGCAGGCGGTGCTCGACGCGGGGCTCACCTGGATCGGCCCGCCCCCGCAGGCCATCCGCGACCTCGGCGACAAGGTCGCGGCCCGGCACATCGCCCAGCGCGCCGGCGCCCCGCTGGTCGCCGGCACCCCCGACCCGGTCTCCGGCGCGGAGGAGGTCGTCGCCTTCGCCAAGGAGCACGGCCTGCCGATCGCGATCAAGGCGGCCTTCGGCGGCGGCGGCCGCGGCCTGAAGGTCGCCCGTACCCTCGACGAGGTACCGGAGCTGTACGACTCGGCCGTGCGCGAGGCGGTCGCCGCCTTCGGCCGCGGCGAGTGCTTCGTCGAGCGCTACCTGGACCGTCCGCGGCACGTCGAGACCCAGTGCCTGGCCGACAAGCACGGCAACGTCGTCGTCGTCTCGACCCGTGACTGCTCGCTCCAGCGCCGCCACCAGAAGCTGGTGGAGGAGGCCCCCGCGCCGTTCCTGACGGCCGAACAGAACGCCGAGCTGTACCGCGCTTCCAAGGCCATCCTCAAGGAGGCCGGCTACGAGGGCGCCGGCACCTGCGAATTCCTCGTCGGCCAGGACGGCACCATCTCCTTCCTGGAGGTCAACACCCGCCTCCAGGTCGAGCACCCGGTCACCGAGGAGGTCACCGGCATCGACCTGGTCCGCGAGATGTTCCGGATCGCCGACGGCGAGGAGCTCGGCTACGACGACCCGGCGCTGCGCGGCCACTCCTTCGAGTTCCGCATCAACGGCGAGGACCCGGGCCGCAACTTCCTCCCCGCGCCCGGCACGGTCACCAGGTTCGACGCGCCGACCGGCCCCGGTGTCCGGCTGGACGCCGGTGTCGAGTCCGGTTCGGTCATCGGCCCGGCCTGGGACTCCCTGCTGGCCAAGCTGATCGTCACCGGCGCCACCCGCGAGCAGGCCCTGCAGCGGGCCGCCCGCGCCCTGGCGGAGTTCACCGTCGAGGGCATGGCCACCGCCATCCCGTTCCACCGCACGGTCGTCCGGGACCCCGCCTTCGCGCCCGAACTCACCGGCTCCGCCGACCCGTTCACGGTCCACACCCGCTGGATCGAGACCGAGTTCGTCAACGAGATCCCGCCGTTCGCCGCGCCCGGCGCCGACGAGGCCGAGGCCGACACCCGTGAGACGGTCGTCGTCGAGGTCGGCGGCAAGCGCCTGGAGGTCTCGCTGCCGTCCTCGCTGGGGATGCCGCTGGCCCGGGCCGCGGTCGCCGGTGGCGCCAAGCCCAAGCGGAAGGCCGCCAAGAAGGCCGGCAGCGCCGCCTCCGGTGACGCCCTCGCCTCCCCGATGCAGGGCACCATCGTCAAGGTCGCCGTCGAGGAGGGCCAGCAGGTCACCGAGGGCGAACTGGTCGTCGTCCTGGAGGCCATGAAGATGGAGCAGCCGATCAACGCCCACCGCACCGGCACGGTCAAGGGCCTGACCGCCGAGGTCGGCGCCGCGCTCACGTCCGGCGCGGTGATCTGCGAGATCAAGGACTGATCCGCGGCCGTACGCACGACGCGTGAGGGGCTCCCGGCGGTGCTGCCGGGAGCCCCTCACGCGTCCGTGCCGTGCCGTTACGAGTTCCCCACCACGTCCTCCGGGAACGTCAGCTGCTCGTTCATCCAGGTGAGCGCGGCGGGCAGTTCGCGCCGCCAGGTGGCGAAGTTGTGGCTGCCGTGGTCGAGCACGACCGAGTCCGCCTTCATCGGCGGGCGCACCGCGGCCAGGAAGGCCCGCGCGGCCGGGTAGTTCTTCTCGCCGGTACGGCTCGTGCCGATCAGCACGTTCACCTGCGGCGCGGGCAGGTGCCGCAGCCGCCACATCAGATCGTGCTCCGCACGCCGCCGGGACCGGTCCCGGCCGTCACCGAAGAGGTTGCCGGTGGTCGGGTCGTTGCTGACCTTGTAGTCGGGCGAGAGGGCGGCCGCCGAGGTGTACGTGCGGTCGTGCCGCATGGCCAGCTGCAGGGCGCAGCTGCCGCCCGAGGAGTAGCCCAGGACGCCCCAGCCGCCCGGGTCGTGGCCGACGCGGTAGTGCGACTTCAGCGCCTCCGGCACGTCCCGCGCGAAGAACGTCTCGGCCTGCGGGCCGCCGGGCACGTCGACGCACTGGGTGTCGCGCGGCGGCGCGATCGTGGGCCGCAGCATCACGATGACGGTCGGCTGCATCCGGCCGGACCGGATCATCGCGGCGGCGGTCTGCGGCAGCCGCAGGTGCTGCCCCAGCAGGAACGTCCCGCCCGGGTAGCCGCTCAGCGCGACGATGACGGGGAAGCGCTGGCGGGCGTACTGCGGCTGGAAGTACTGCGGCGGCAGATAGACGTACGCCGGGTCCACCGCCCGGGTCCGCCGCCCGACGATCCGCACCGACTCGACCCGGCCCACCAGCTCCGGCCGGCCCTTCGGCAGCCCGTGCACCTTGTCCAGGCCGTCCGGGCCGGACGTCTGCACCAGCCCCTTCGACGGGTCGCCGGCCGGGCCCGCCGCACCGCCGTCGCCCCACTTCCCGACCGCGGCCGGCGCGTCGTCGTACAGGCCGAGCAGCTCGTGCCACGACGCGTAGAACTGGAAGTTGGCGTTCACCGCCAGGCCGAGTGCCGAGACGACGGCCAGCTGGGTCGCCACGATCGACCCGAGCCGCCCCAGCAGCGCCCGCGGGCCGCGCCCGGCGAACCGCGGCCACAGCCAGAGCGTGAGCGCCACACAGACCACGGCGACCGCGGCCATGGCGTACAACAGCGACCGGCTGGTCAGTCCCATGACGTATTTCCCCAGACGTCCCGCGCCGTGCACCGCTCCCCCGGCGGCCCGCCACGGCGTATTCCGCGGTCCTCCGGAAGAGCCCGGAAGACCTCATTGCGCCAGGTTTGATGTCCCTTGAGGCCCCGGCGTTGCGGGCCCCCGCAGGAGTTCGGCCGCGCGACCACCGCGGTACGCCGGGGATTCACGCACAGGCCGCCGGGTGGCCACGGGGGCGGGCGCGCAAAGGCGGGAGGGAGGGTCGGCGAGGGCCGTGCGACGGCAACCGGAGGAGCCCTCCGCCCCGGCCCGGTGGAGCCCTCCGTCCCGTCCCGGAAATCCTTGCCCACCGCACCGGATCACCCCGCAATCCGGCAATGGCATGCTGGAGCCACCGGGCCGCAACCGGCCGGGTCGAGGGAGGACGGCGATGGCGACCGAGACGGCAGGGCAGCGGCAGGTGGGCGGCCCGCCGGCGACCGCGGCGGTGCGGACACCGGACGTGCGACCGATGCGGGCCGACGCCCGCCGCAACTACGAACGGCTGCTGACCGAGGCCCGTACGGCCTTCACCGAGCACGGCACGGACACCTCGCTGGAGGACATCGCACGCCGCGCCGGCGTCGGCATCGGCACCCTCTACCGGCACTTCCCCAACCGCACCGCCCTGATGGGCGCGGTCTTCCAGAGCGAGGTCGACGCCCTGCTCGGCTATGCCAGGGAGCTCGCCGACGCCCCGCAGCCGTGCGCCGCGCTGGTCGACTGGCTGCGCGCGATCATCACCCACGCCAGCACCTACCGCGGCCTGTCCCGCGCCCTGATGACGGCGTCGGCGGACGAGAGCTCGGGGATGGCGCGGTGCAGCGTGCCGATGCGGGAGGCCGGCGGCGCGCTGCTGGCCCGCGCCCAGCAGGCCGGGGCGGTACGGCCCGATGTCAACATCAGCGATCTGATGCAGCTGACCAACGGCATCGCGCTGGCCGTCGAGGAGTCCCCGGACGACCCGCAACTCGCCGACCGGCTGCTGACCCTGACCCTGAGGGGCTTGAAGCCCTGACCCGGCAGGCGTGCCGACCGGGCCGGAACCCCGGCCCCACGGCCCTCAGCGCCGCCGTGGGGCGAGGTCCGCGACCCGGCCGCCCGGCGCCTCGGACAGCGACGGGGCCGACCGCAGCTGCGGCCCCCCGCCCCCGCCCGGCCCGTGGCTGCGCCGCTGGCCCGGCAGCGGGACGTCCCGCCGGGGGCCCCGGCGGTCACCCGCCCCGCCGTCCAGGCCCGGCTGGCCGGCACCGTGCCCGGCACCCGCACCCCCGGCGACGGCGATCTGGACGCCCTGGTCGGCCAGCGCCTGGAGCTCCGTCGCGGCACGGTCGTCGTGGGCCGGCGGCTCGTCCGTCACCAGACGCGTGATCACATCCGTCGGCACGGTCTGGAACATCGTGTCGGAACCGAGCTTGGTGTGGTCGGCGAGCACCACCACCTCCCCCGCCGCCTGCACCAGCGCCCGGTCGACGCTCGCGGAGAGCATGTTGGACGTGGAGAGCCCGCGCTCGGCGGTCAGCCCGCTGCCCGACAGGAAGGCTCGGGACACCCGCAGGCCCTGGAGGGACTGCTCGGCGCCGCTGCCGACCAGCGCGTAGTTGGAGCCGCGCAGGGTGCCCCCGGTCATCACCACCTCGACGCGGTTGGCGTGCGCCAACGCCTGGGCGACCAGCAGGGAGTTGGTGACGACGGTCAGCCCGGGCACCCGGGCGAGCCGGCGGGCCAGCTCCTGGGTGGTCGTTCCGGCGCCGACGACGATGGCCTCGCCCTCGTCGACGAAACCGGCCGCGAGATCGGCGATGGCCGTTTTCTCCGCGGTCGCTAGATGGGATTTCTGCGGGAATCCGGATTCGCGGGTAAAGCCTCCCGGGAGGACCGCGCCGCCGTGCCGGCGGTCGAGCAGTCCCTCTGCCTCCAGCGCCCGCACGTCCCGCCGTACGGTCACTTCGGAGGTCTGGACGACGCGGGCGAGCTCCCGGAGCGAAACCGCCCCGTTGGCGCGCACCATTTCAAGGATCAATTGGCGACGTTCTGCAGCGAACACGAAACTGACAGTAACGCCAACGACCGTCTGTTTTCAGCAGGTTGCACCAATTAACGGAAGTTGTTCACGCGGCACAGCGTGACGTGGTATGCGCGGTGCATATGTCGCGCGTGCGTCGAACTCCCTTGCGCCGCGGACCGCTTGCTGCCTGGTCAACCGGCGTGCCGGCGGGAGCGCGACGGAACCGGACGACGACCCCGTGGCCACCCGTGCCGGAGCGGACTGCAGGGACGTTTCATCCCAAGTGCTCACCGAGGGCACAAAGTTTTCAATCACCGCTCGGCGGCCGTATATCGGCGCTTTATCGGTTGTTCACCGTCGTCACCGCCGCACGCCGGCCCCGCACCGGCCGTCGGGCGCCCGCCCGACGGCCGTCCACGCGCTCCGCGCCGCGCGCCCGCGGCCGTCGCGCGTGGCCCGCTTACTCGCTGCCCGTCTTCCGCGCGTGCAGCTGCCGGGCGACCTCGGCGATCGAACCGGACAGCGACGGGTAAACAGTGAAAGCGCTGGCGATCTGCTCGACGGTCAGATTGTTGTCGACCGCGATCGAGATCGGGTGGATGAGCTCGCTGGCGCGCGGGGAAACGACCACACCGCCGACCACGATGCCCGTACCGGGACGGCAGAACAGCTTCACGAAACCGTCGCGAATGCCCTGCATCTTCGCCCGCGGATTGCGCAGCAGCGGAAGCTTCACGACCCGGGCGTCGATCTTCCCGGCGTCGACATCGGCCTGCGAATAACCGACCGTGGCGATCTCCGGGTCGGTGAAGACGTTCGCGGAGACCGTCTTGAGGTTCAGCGGCGCGACCGCGTCACCGAGGAAGTGGTACATCGCGATCCGGCCCTGCATCGCCGCGACCGACGCCAGCGCGAAGACGCCGGTGCAGTCACCCGCCGCGTACACGCCCGGCGCGCTGGTCCGCGAGACCTTGTCCGTCCAGACGTGGCCGGACTCCTTCAGCTTGACCCCGGCGCCCTCCAGGCCGATGCCCTCGGTGTTGGGGATCGAGCCGACCGCCATCAGGCAGTGCGTACCGGAGATCGTCCGGCCGTCGGCCAGCGTCACCTCGACCCGGTCGCCCACCCGCTTGGCCGACTGCGCCCGCGAACGCGCCATGACGTTCATGCCGCGCCGCCGGAAGACGTCCTCCAGGACCGCGGCCGCGTCCGGGTCCTCGCCCGGCAGCACCCGGTCCCGGGACGAGACCAGCGTGACCCGCGAGCCGAGCGCCTGGTAGGCACCGGCGAACTCGGCGCCCGTGACACCCGACCCGACCACGATGAGCTCCTCGGGCAGCTCGTCGAGGTCGTAGACCTGCGTCCAGTTCAGGATCCGCTCGCCGTCGGGCAGCGCGTCCGGGATCTCACGGGGGTGCGCGCCGGTGGCGATCAGCACCGCGTCCGCGATCAGGCCCTCGGTCGTGCCGTCCGCCGCGGTCACCGTCACCTTGCGCGAACCGTCCGGCGCCTGGCCCGGCTCCAGCCGGCCGCGGCCGCGCATGACCCGGCCGCCGGCGCGGGTCACCGAGGCCGTGATGTCATGCGACTGGGCGAGCGCGAGCCGCTTCACCCGTCGGTTGACCTTCCCCAGGTCAACGCCCACGACGCGGGCCGGCCGCTCGTTGTAGGGGGTGTCGTCCTCGACGATGATGCCGAGCTCTTCGTACGACGAGTCGAAGGTCGTCATCACCTCGGCCGTCGCGATCAGGGTCTTCGACGGCACGCAGTCGGTGAGCACCGACGCCCCGCCCAGACCGTCGCAGTCGACGACGGTCACCTCCGCGCCGAGAGAGGCCCCCACCAGGGCCGCTTCATATCCGCCGGGTCCGCCACCGATGATCACGATCCGAGTCACGTACTCCATTGTCCCGCACGCCCGTACGTCCCTCGCGCCCGGGGGCGGAGTGTGGCCCCCACGTGCGCCGGGACGCGCGCTGCCCCGCCCTTGTGCGAACCTCCGGTACCACGAGCCCGACGGGCATCCTCCCGTACCCTCGGAACCATGTCGCTCTACGCCGCGTACGCCGGCAACCTCGACGCGCGGCTGATGTCCCGCCGCGCACCGCACTCGCCGCTGCGCGGCACGGGCTGGCTCAGCGGCTGGCGGCTCACCTTCGGCGGCGAGCAGATGGGCTGGGAGGGCGCCCTCGCGACGGTCGTCGAGGACCCGGACTCCCAGCTCTTCGTCGCGCTCTACGACATCGCTCCGATGGACGAGGAGTCCATGGACCGCTGGGAGGGCGTCGGCATGGGCATCTACCGCCGGATGCGGGTCCGGGCGCACACCCTCGAAGGCGACGAGACCGCCTGGATCTACGTCCTCAACGGCTACGAGGGCGGCCTCCCCTCCGCCCGCTACCTGGGCGAGATCGCCGACGCCGCGGAATCCGCCGGCGCCCCCCACGACTACGTCATGGAACTCCGCAAGCGGCCCTGCTGAGGGACGGGCCCGCGGACGGGCCGGTGGGGCGCGACGGCGACACGCGACGGCACGCCGTTCGTCAAAAGCCACAAGACAACGTCCTCAGCACCGTGAGCAGCGACATCTACGCGCGTAGGGGATTACCGGCTACCCTCGTCCGCGTGAACGCATCTGTTACCCCGGACATCGCGCGCGACCCCCAGGGCGCCGCCGACGCCGCCGCCGCCCGCCTGCGCGAGCTGACCGGCGCCGAGACCCACGACGTCGCCCTGGTGATGGGCTCCGGCTGGGCGCCGGCAGCCGAGGCCCTGGGCGCGCCCGAGCACGAATTCCCCGTCACCGAGCTGCCCGGCTTCCCGCCCCCGGCCGTCGCCGGCCACGGCGGCAAGATCCGCTCCTACCAGGTCGGCGAGAAGCGCGCCCTGGTCTTCCTGGGCCGCACGCACTACTACGAGGGCCGGGGCGTCGCCGCCGTCGCGCACGGCGTCCGCACCGCCGTCGCCGCCGGCTGCAAGACCGTCGTGCTCACCAACGGGTGCGGTGGCCTGCGCGAGGGCATGCGCCCGGGCCAGCCGGTCCTCATCAGCGACCACCTCAACCTCACCGCCACCTCCCCGATCGTCGGCGCGAACTTCGTCGACCTCACGGACCTGTACTCGCCGCGGCTGCGCGCGCTGTGCAAGGAGATCGACCCGAGCCTGGAGGAGGGCGTCTACGCCCAGTTCCCCGGCCCGCACTACGAGACCCCGGCCGAGATCAAGATGATCCGGACCCTGGGCGCCGACCTGGTCGGCATGTCCACCGTCCTGGAGGCCATCGCGGCCCGCGAGGCCGGTGCGGAGGTGCTCGGGCTGTCGCTGGTGACGAACCTCGCCGCCGGCATGACGGGTGAGCCGCTCAACCACGAAGAGGTCCTGCAGGCCGGCCGCGACTCCGCGACCCGGATGGGCACCCTGCTCGGACAGGTCCTCAGCAAGATCTGAGACCCGGCCGAGGGCCCGGCCGTGGCCGGACGCGCCGCCATGGCCGGACCACCGCGGGCCCGGCCGCGGCCGGGCCGGGGCCGGTTCCCCCCACCTCACCCACCGCACCCACAGGCAGGAGCATGACGTGGCTACCGAATCCGCGGAGCCGATCGACCGGGCCCGGGCCTGGCTGGCCGAGGACCCCGACCCGGAGACCCGGGACGAGTTGGCCAAGCTGATCGCGGCCGAGGACACCGACGAGCTGGCGGCCCGGTTCGCCGGCACCCTGCAGTTCGGCACGGCCGGGCTGCGCGGGGAACTGGGCGCGGGCCCGATGCGGATGAACCGTTCGGTGGTCATCCGGGCCGCGGCCGGCCTCGCCGCGTACCTCCGGGCGAAGGGCGAGGGTTCCGGCCTGGTCGTGATCGGCTACGACGCGCGCCACAAGAGCGCCGACTTCGCGCGGGACACCGCGGCCGTCATGGTCGGCGCCGGCCTGCGCGCCGCGCTGCTGCCGCGCCCGCTGCCCACCCCCGTGCTGGCCTTCGCGATCCGGCACCTGGGCGCGGTGGCCGGCGTCGAGGTCACCGCCAGCCACAACCCGCCGCGCGACAACGGCTACAAGGTGTACCTGGGCGACGGTTCGCAGATCGTGCCGCCGGCCGACGGCGAGATCGCCGCGGAGATCGCCGCGGTGCGCTCGCTGGCCGACGTACCGCGGCCCGAGTCCGGCTGGGAGACCCTCGACGACGCGGTCCTGGACGCCTACCTGGCGCGTACGGACGCGGTGCTGACGCCCGGCTCGGCCCGGGACCTCGATGTCGTCTACACGCCGATGCACGGCGTCGGCCGGGACGTGCTCGTCGCCGCCTTCGCCCGGGCCGGCTTCCCGGCCCCCGTCGTCGTCCAGGAGCAGGCCGAGCCGGACCCGGACTTCCCGACGGTCGCGTTCCCCAACCCGGAGGAGCCGGGCGCGATGGACCTCGCGTTCGCCACCGCCCGGGCGCGGGGCGCGGACGTGGACCTGGTCATCGCCAACGACCCGGACGCGGACCGCTGCGCCGTCGCCGTCCCGGCCCCCGGCACCCCCGAGGGCTGGCGGATGCTGCGCGGCGACGAGGTCGGCGCGCTGCTCGCCGCCCACCTCGTCAGCAAGCAGGCGGCCGGCACGTTCGCGACGACCATCGTCTCCTCGCAGCTGATGTCCCGTATCGCCACCGCCTCCTCGCTCCCCTACGAGGAGACCCTGACCGGCTTCAAGTGGCTGGCCCGGGTGGACGGTCTGCGGTACGCCTACGAGGAGGCACTCGGCTACTGCGTCGACCCGGAGGGCGTCCGCGACAAGGACGGCATCACCGCCGCCCTGCTGGTCACCGAGCTGGCCGCGGAGCTCAAGCGGGCCGGCCGGACGCTCGCCGACCTGCTGGACGACCTCGCGGTGGAGTTCGGGGTGCACGCGACCGACCAGCTGTCGGTGCGGGTCGAGGACCTGACGCTGATCGCCGACGCGATGCGCAGGCTCCGCGAGCAGCCGCCGGCCGCGCTGGCCGGTCTGGCGGTGACCCGGGCGGACGACCTGAACCAGGGCACCGAGGCCCTCCCGCCGACCGACGGGCTGCGCTACTACCTCTCCGGCTCCCCGGAGGGCGGTGTCGAGTCCGCCCGGGTCGTCGTGCGCCCGAGCGGCACCGAGCCCAAGCTGAAGTGCTACCTGGAGGTCGTCGCGCCGGTGTCCGGCCCGGAGGCGCTCGACGCGGCGCGTACGAAGGCGGCCGCCACCCTGGCCGCCATCAAGGAGGACGTGTCGGCGGCGGCCGGGATCTGACGGCCGCCGCGGCGGCCGGCCGACGGCTGATGAGGCCCCTCGCCCACAGCGGCGGGGGGCCTTCCGCGTACGCGTCCCGTAGGCGCCCTCCGGGCGCGGGCCCGGCCCGTCCCCCGTCGCCCGGCGCGAGCCCCCGGCCCGGTCCGTCAGAGGGCGATCATCACGACCAGGCCGACCGCGCCCGCCACCAGGGGCGCGAGGATCGCGTACGACCAGCGGACCACCGGCTCGCCCTGGGCCTCCGCCCGGCCCGCGACGCGTTCCTTGATCTCGCGCAGTTCGTCGAGGGCCTGGTCGGCCATCGCGCGCGGTGCCGGTCCGGCGCCCGCGTCCCGGCCGAACCGGGGGCTGTCCGCGCCGGCGCCCCGCAGGGCCTGCTGGTTCGCCTTCTTGCGCTGCCGCAGGGAGACCGGGATGGCCCAGAGCTGGAATTTCCCGGCGGTGGTGAACACCTCCGTCGAGAACGACGCGCGCAGCTCCTCGACCGCGCCCCAGGGCAGCGTGATGGTGCGGAACGGATTGCGCACGGTCAGCCGCTCGTCGCCGGCCCGTACCAGCGGCCGCAGGGTGAAGGCGGCCACCAGCGGGACGCCGAGGAGCAGCGCGAACACCGCGGTCAGCTTGGCGTGCGGGGCGCCGCGCAGCAGGGCGTCGGCGCCGAGCCAGCCGCCGAGCAGCAGGAGCAGGACGCCGCCGACGAGGGCCGCCGGCGAGCGGTAGCTGCGCTCGGCGTACTGCTGCGGTGGCGGGGTGGTCCGGTCCTGGCGCGTCATGCCGCCGATTCTGCCTGACCGTCCGGATGCCGGACATTGCGTTACGGCATCATTCAGGGCGGAGCGGCCGGAATGGCGGCATCCAGGGGGATGACATTGCGCTACGCGCGTAGATATGCTCCCCTCGTGACCATGCCCATCACTGTTCCCGCATACGGCAAGGAAGCCGCGGGGCGTCTGGCGTCAATGGCGGACGTGACCGCCGACGACGGTGCGCTGCGCCGCTTCCTCCACGGCCTCCCCGGCGTCGACGCGGTCGGCCTCGAGGCCCGCGCCGCCACCCTCGGCACCCGCTCGATCAAGACCACGGCGAAGGCGTACGCCATCGACCTCGCCCTCACGATGATCGACCTGACGACCCTCGAAGGCGCGGACACCCCGGGCAAGGTCCGGGCGCTGTGCGCCAAGGGCATCAACCCGGACCCCACCGACCGCACCGCCCCCAAGGTCGCGGCGATCTGCGTCTACCCCGACATGGTCGCGACGGCCAAGGAGGCGCTCGGCGACTCCGGCATCCACGTCGCGTCCGTCGCCACCGCGTTCCCGGCCGGCCGCGCCGCGCTGCCGGTCAAGCTGGCCGACACCCGGGACGCGGTCGCGGCCGGCGCCGACGAGATCGACATGGTGATCGACCGGGGCGCCTTCCTCTCCGGCCGCTACATGCAGGTCTTCGAGGAGATCAAGGCCGTCAAGGAGGCCTGCGCCCGGCCCGACGGGACCGCCGCCCACCTGAAGGTCATCTTCGAGACCGGCGAGCTCCAGACGTACGACAACGTCCGCCGGGTCTCCTGGCTGTCGATGCTGGCCGGCGCCGACTTCATCAAGACCTCCACCGGCAAGGTGGCCGTGAACGCCACCCCGCCCGTCACGCTGCTGATGCTGGAGGCGGTGCGCGACTTCCACGCCGCCACCGGCGTGCAGGTCGGCGTGAAGCCGGCCGGCGGGATCCGCACCACCAAGGACGCGATCAAGTACCTGGTGATGGTCAACGAGACGCTCGGCGAGCCCTGGCTGACCCCCGACTGGTTCCGCTTCGGCGCCTCCAGCCTCCTGAACGACCTGCTGATGCAGCGCCAGAAGCTCAGCACCGGCCGCTACTCCGGCCCCGACTACGTCACGGTGGACTGAGGCACCCATGACCTTCGATTACGCACCCGCACCCGAGTCCCGCTCGGTCGTCGACATCGCGCCGTCCTACGGACTGTTCATCGACGGCGAGTTCGCCCCGGCCGCCGACGGCAAGGTCTTCAAGACCGTCTCCCCGTCGTCCGAGGAGGTCCTCTCCGAGGTCGCCCAGGCGACCTCGGACGACGTCGACCGGGCCGTGAAGGCCGCCCGCAAGGCGTTCGAGAAGTGGTCGGCGCTGCCGGGCGCCGAGCGCGCCAAGTACCTGTTCCGGATCGCCCGGATCATCCAGGAGCGCTCGCGCGAGCTGGCCGTCCTGGAGTCGCTGGACAACGGCAAGCCGATCCGCGAGTCCCGCGACGCCGACCTGCCGCTGGTCGCCGCGCACTTCTTCTACTACGCGGGCTGGGCCGACAAGCTCGACCACGCCGGCTACGGCCCGAACCCCCGCCCCCTGGGCGTCGCGGGCCAGGTCATCCCGTGGAACTTCCCGCTGCTGATGCTGGCGTGGAAGATCGCCCCGGCGCTGGCGACCGGCAACACGGTCGTGCTGAAGCCGGCCGAGACCACCCCGCTGTCCGCCCTGTTCTTCGCGGACGTCTGCCGCCAGGCGGGCCTGCCCAAGGGCGTCGTCAACATCCTCACGGGAGACGGCTCGACGGGCGCGGCGCTGGTGGCCCACCCCGACGTCAACAAGGTCGCCTTCACCGGCTCCACCGAGGTCGGCAAGGCCATCGCCCGTACGGTCGCCGGCACGGACAAGAAGCTCACCCTCGAACTGGGCGGCAAGGCGGCGAACATCGTCTTCGACGACGCCCCCATCGACCAGGCCGTCGAGGGCATCGTCAACGGCATCTTCTTCAACCAGGGCCACGTCTGCTGCGCCGGCTCCCGCCTCCTGGTGCAGGAGTCGGTCCAGGACGAGCTGCTGGACGCGCTCAAGCGGCGGATGCAGACCCTGCGGGTGGGCGACCCGCTGGACAAGAACACCGACGTCGGCGCGATCAACTCCGCCGAGCAGCTGGCCCGGATCACCGAGCTGGCCGACGCGGGCGAGGCCGAGGGCGCCGAACGCTGGGCCCCGGCCTGTGAACTCCCCTCCTCCGGCTACTGGTTCGCGCCGACGCTCTTCACCGGCGTCACCCAGGCCCACCGGATCGCCCGGGAGGAGATCTTCGGCCCGGTGCTGTCCGTGCTGACCTTCCGCACCCCGGCCGAGGCCGTGGAGAAGGCCAACAACACCCCGTACGGCCTCTCCGCGGGCATCTGGACGGAGAAGGGCTCGCGCATCCTGTGGATGGCGAACAAGCTCCGTGCCGGTGTCATCTGGTCCAACACGTTCAACAAGTTCGACCCGGCCTCGCCGTTCGGCGGCTACAAGGAGTCGGGCTTCGGCCGCGAGGGCGGCCGGCACGGTCTGGAGGCGTACCTCGCCCCGTCGAACCCGAAGGGTGAGCGCCGATGAGCACCGTTGATGCAAGGCTCAGTGTCTTCAAGACCTACAAGCTGTACGTCGGGGGCAAGTTCCCCCGGTCCGAGAGCGGGCGGGTGTACGAGGTGACCGACGGTAAGGGCAACTGGCTCGCCAACGCGCCGCTGTCCTCCCGCAAGGACGCGCGGGACGCGGTGGTCGCCGCCCGCAAGGCGTTCGGCGGCTGGTCGGGCGCCACGGCGTACAACCGCGGGCAGATCCTCTACCGCGTCGCCGAGATGCTGGAGGGCCGCCGCGACCAGTTCATCGCCGAGGTCGCCGACGCCGAGGGCCGCTCGAAGTCCAAGGCCACCGCCCAGGTGGACGCGGCGATCGACCGCTGGGTCTGGTACGCGGGCTGGTCCGACAAGGTCGCCCAGATCGCCGGCGGCGCCAACCCCGTCGCGGGCCCGTACTTCAACCTCTCCGCGCCCGAGCCGACCGGTGTGGTCGCGGCCCTGGCCCCGCAGGAGTCGTCGTTCCTGGGCCTGGTCTCGGTGATCGCGCCGGCCGTCGTCACCGGCAACACCGTCGTGGTGGTCGCCTCGGAGAACTCCCCGCTGCCGGCCCTGTCGCTGGGCGAGGTGCTGGCCACGTCCGACCTGCCGGGCGGTGTGGTCAACGTCCTCTCGGGCCGTACGGCGGAGATCGCCGCGCCGCTCGCCGCCCACCAGGACGTCAACGCGCTCGATCTCGCGGGTGCGGACGCCGGACTGGCCAAGGAGCTGGAGACCGCGGCGGCCGACAACCTCAAGCGGGTGCTGCGCCCGCGCGCGGAGGACTGGAGCGCCGACCCGGGCACGGACCGGCTGCTGGCCTTCCTGGAGACGAAGACGGTCTGGCACCCGATGGGTGTCTGATCCGGCGCGTCCACGACGCACGACCGCCCCGGGTGCCGCGGCACCCGGGGCGGTCGGCTGTCCAGCGGGGGACGGGAGTTCGCGGTCAGCCGGGCAGGATCCGTTCGACCTTGTTGACCAGCGGGACGTCGCGGATCGCCGCGCCGCGCGAGAGGCTGCCGGTCACGAGGGTGGTGCTGAGCGGCTTGAAGTCGGCGACCTGGGTGCCGACGGCGTTGGCGAGCGGGTCGACCGGGGTGTTGGCCAGCGGGTCCACCTGGATGTTCTTCAGCGGCCCGACGCCGCCGGCCGCGGAGTTCAGCAGCGCGCCGGTCAGCGCGGAGGCGGTGGCGCCGGTGTCGGTGCTGTGCCGGTCGGGACCGGGCCGGCCGGGGCCGTGGTCCGGGCCGTGGTGCGGGGCCGACGCGGGGGCCGCGCCCGCCGTCGCCGCACCGCCCCCCGCGAGCGCGGCGCCGGCCGCGGAGACCACCAGCCCGGCGCGCAGCAGGGTGCGCGGGACGCGGCTGGGCTTGGGACGTGCGTGGGAGGGCATCTGCCACCTGCCTGTGGTTCGGAAGCGTCGGAATGCGTCGGAAGCGTGCGGCGTTCCAGGGGCATCGGGTAATCGTCTGACCGCGTAGCGTAGTTGAGCCGCGGGTGGGCGGGCCACCTCGCGCGCCAGGGGTAGCCCACACGGCGCAATGCGGGACAATGGCTGTCCGTGACCACCGACTCCGCCACCCGGCCGCCCTCCCCCGAGCCCTCGACCCCCGTCGAACCGGGAGGTGCCCGCACCCGCGTCGTCCTGCTGACCGGCCCGTCCGGCACCGGCAAGACCTCACTGGCCGCCCACAGCGGTCTGCCCGTCCTGCGTCTCGACGACTTCTACAAGGAGGCGACGGACCCCACGCTGCCCCAACTGCCGGACGGCGGCGGCGCGGACTGGGACTCGCCGCTCTCCTGGGACGCCGGCGCCGCCGTCGCGGCGATCGAGGCGCTGTGCCGTACGGGACGGACGGACGTCCCGGTGTACGACATCTCCCTCAGCGCCCGGGTCGGTGCCGCCGAACTCGATCTCCGGGGTGCCCCGCTGTTCATCGCCGAGGGCATCTTCGCCGCCGATGTGATCGCGGCGTGCCGGGCGGCGGGCCTGCTGGCCGATGCGCTGTGTCTGCGCGGGCATCCGGTCACCACCTTCCGCCGCCGGCTGCAACGGGACCTGCGCGAGGCCCGCAAACCGGTCCCGTACCTGATCCGCCGGGGGCTGCGGCTACTGCGCGCCGAGCGGTCGGTGGTGGCCCGCCACACGGCGCTGGGCGCCCACCCGTGCGCCGGGCCGGAGGCGCTGACCCGTATTTCCGCCGCGGGTACGGCCCGTGCCACGGATGCGGGACGGGCGGCCGTAGGCTCCTGACCACCGGCCGGGCACGTCGGGTGTCCCGGCAACTCAGGGAGGACGTACCGATGCCGAGGGAGCACCACTACCGCACGACGGTCACCTGGACCGGCAACAACGGCACGGGACCAGCAACTACCGGGCGTACGGGCGGGACCACGAGGTGAGCGCCGAGGGCCTGCCGCCGCTGCCGGGCACCGCGGACCCGGCGTTCCGCGGGACGGCCGACCGCTGGAACCCCGAGCAGCTGCTGCTCGCCTCCCTGGCGCAGTGCCACATGCTGTCGTATCTGGCGCTGTGCGCGCTGGCCGGTGTGGTGGTGACCGGGTACACGGACGACGCGGCCGGCACGATGGCGGAGGACGGCAAGGGCGGCGGCGCGTTCAGCGAGGTGGTGCTGCGGCCGCGCGTCGAGGTGGCGTCGGCGGACGACCTCGAACGGGCCCGGGCGCTGCACGGCGACGCCCACGAGAAGTGCTTCATCGCCAACTCGGTCAACTTCCCGGTCCACCACGAGCCGGTGGTGACGGTGCGGGGCGCCTAGCCGCGCGCGGGCGGCGGACGCACGGAAGCGGGCTCGGGCAGACCCCCCGGCCGCCCGAACCCGCTCATTCCCCCGTACTTCCCCCGTACTTCCCCCGTATCCCCGATCCCCCTCGGGCCTTTCCCCCTCGGACGCCCACCTTCAGGCGCCCCTCGGGTGTTTCCCCCGGTGGCGCGGCCCGTTCCCCCGTCGGGCCGCGCCGTTCCTTCAGGCCACCAGCTCGCCGAAGGACTCTTCCTCGTCACGGCCGAAGCTGAGCACCTCGTCGTCGCGCAGCCGTCGCAGCGCGCGCCAGATGCTCGACTTCACCGTGCCGACACTGATGTTGAGGATGTCCGCGATCTCCGGGTCCGTGCGGCCCTCGTAGTAGCGCAGCACCAGCATGGTGCGCTGCGTCTCGGGCAGCCGGGCCAGCGCCTGCCACAGCACGGCGCGCAGTTCGGTGCCGCGCATCGCGTCGACGTCGCCGGCGGTCTCCGGCAGCTCCTCGGTCGGGTACTCGTTGAGCTTGCGCCGGCGCCAGGCGCTGATGTGCAGGTTGGTCATGGTGCGGCGCAGGTAGCCGCCGAGCGCCGCCTTGTCGCTGATCCGGTCCCACGCCTTGTACGTCGAGAACAGCGCGCTCTGCAGCAGGTCCTCGGCCTCGAAGCGGTCGCCGGTCAGGTGGTAGGCGGTGGCGTACAGGGAGGCGCGGCGCTCCTGGACGTAGGCGGTGAAGGCCGCTTCGGCCTCGGCCGCCTCCGACGCGGAACGCCGTTCCCCCGTGGCCTCCCCGTACTCCGCTCCCCCGTTGTTCCCCCCGTGGACGGCGCTTCCCCCGTGCCGTCCCGTTCCCCCGTTGATCTCCACCGTCGTCGCGTCGATGGCCACCATGTACGGCGGCCGCTGACGCCCGATGCCGCGAGCACACCCCCGCAAGCCCGCGGCACCGGACTTCTCCGGTGTCCGCACGACGTCGTGGAGTCGCGTGATAACTGCGCTGGAAGTGGTGCCGTGCAGTGTGGTCATCTCGCGCCCCCCGTCGTAGAGCCGGCTCGTTCGGTCCGTTTCGGTGTCCCGGGTGGCGATCGGTGTTGATCTCTCCCGGTGCCCCAAAGCCTGCCAACCCAGTTTCATCACGTTGTCCGCCGACTGTCACAGGCCTGTCACAGGGGCAGGTCCGGTGCGCCGGGCGGTTCACGGAGGCGGCGGCCCGGGTAGGCCGGGGTCACTGGTCGATGTCCCGCCGTCCCATGGGCCAGAATGGCTGCCGTGCCTTTCCTGTTGCTGATCGAGGACGACGACGCCATCCGCACGGCCCTCGAACTCTCGCTGTCCCGCCAGGGTCACCGTGTGGTGACCGCGGCGACGGGCGAGGACGGTCTGAAGCTGCTGCGCGAGCAGCGCCCGGACCTGATCGTGCTGGATGTGATGCTGCCGGGCATCGACGGTTTCGAGGTGTGCCGCCGGATCCGGCGTACGGACCAGCTGCCCATCATCCTGCTCACCGCGCGCAACGACGACATCGACGTCGTGGTGGGGCTGGAGTCCGGGGCGGACGACTACGTCGTCAAACCGGTCCAGGGGCGGGTGCTGGACGCCCGGATCCGGGCCGTGCTGCGCCGCGGGGAGCGCGAGTCCAGCGACTCGGCGACCTTCGGTTCGCTGGTGATCGACCGGTCGGCGATGACCGTCACCAAGAACGGCGAGGACCTGCAACTGACACCGACCGAGCTGCGGTTGCTGCTGGAGCTGAGCCGGCGGCCCGGCCAGGCGCTGTCCCGCCAGCAGCTGCTGCGGCTGGTGTGGGAGCACGACTACCTCGGCGACTCGCGCCTGGTGGACGCCTGTGTGCAGCGGCTGCGGGCGAAGGTGGAGGACGTGCCGTCCTCGCCGACGCTGATCCGTACGGTCCGCGGTGTCGGCTACCGGCTGGACTCGCCGCAGTGAGGGAAGGCACCAAGGACGGCGGGACGGCGCAGGAGAGCGCGCGGGGCCCGGCCGGCGGCCCCGACGCGCCCGCGTCCGCGCCCGGGTCGGGCAGCCGGCTGCTGCGGCTGCTCGGCCGGGCGCCGGGACTGCTGCGCTGGACGAGCCTGCGGCTGCGGCTGGTGGTGGTCTTCGCACTGGTGGCGCTGACCGCGGCGGTGTCCGCGTCCGGCATCGCGTACTGGCTCAACCGCAACACCGTGCTGGACCGCACGCAGAACGCGGTGCTCAAGGACTTCCGCAAGTCGCTGGAGGACAGTACGCGGTCGCTGCCGCTGCGTCCGCGGTGCGCCGAACTGCAGGACGCGGCACGGCAGATGGCGGCCGGGCCGCAGAACTACGCGGTGCTGCTGATCGGCGTGGACCGGTCGGGCAAGCCCTGCGCGGCCACCACGGACAAGGACCTGCTGACGCTGACGACGGTGCCGGACTCGCTGCGCAAGGCGGTGAACGAGGTCCGTCCGGTCGACGAGTCCAACCGCTATGCGCACCACCTGTACTGGCAGCGCAAGCAGATCGGGGACACCCCCTACCTGGTCGCCGGGGCGAAGGTGATCGGCGGCGGGCCGACCGGCTACATGATGAAGTCGCTGGCCACCGAGCGGCAGGACCTCAACTCGCTGGCCTGGTCGCTGGGGATCGCGACGGCGCTCGCACTGGTCGGCTCGGCGCTGCTGGCGCAGGCCGCCGCGACGACCGTGCTGCGGCCCGTACAGCGGCTGGGGCACGCGGCCCGGCAGCTCGGCGAGGGACGGCTGGACACCCGGCTGCGGGTCACCGGCACCGACGAACTCGCCGATCTCTCCCGGACGTTCAACCGCACGGCGGAGCGGCTGGAACAGCGGGTCGAGGAGCTCAGCGCCCGGGAGGCGGCCTCCCGCCGCTTCGTCGCGGACATGTCGCACGAGCTGCGCACGCCCCTGACGGCGATCACCGCGGTCTCCGAGGTGCTGGAGGAGGAGGCCGACTCCCTCGACCCGATGATCGCGCCCGCGGTCCAGCTGGTGGTGAGCGAGACCCGGCGGCTGAACGACCTGGTGGAGAACCTGATGGAGGTCACCCGCTTCGACGCGGGGACGGCCCGGCTGGTGCTCGACGACGTCGACGTCGCGGACCAGGTCACGGCGTGCATCGACGCGCGGGCCTGGCTGGACGCGGTGGACCTGGACGCGGACCGCGGCATCGTGGCCCGGCTGGACCCGAGGCGGCTCGACGTCATCCTGGCCAATCTGATCGGCAACGCCCTCAAACACGGCGGCTCGCCGGTCCGGGTGTCGGTGCGCACCGAGGACGCGACGGGCGAGGAGCCGGACGCCACGGCCGCTACGGAGACACCGGGCGGCGCCGACCAGGAGGGCCCCGCGGCGGGGACCGGCCCGGCGGGGGCGTGCCGCACCGCGGGCGGGCCGGAACAGGCCGCCGGCGGGCCCGAGCGGGCCGGAGAGCCGGCGGACGGCACCCGTCCCGGTGGCGGCCGGCTGGTGATCCGCGTACGGGACCACGGCCCCGGCATCCCCGAAGAGGTCCTGCCGCACGTCTTCGACCGCTTCTACAAGGCGAGCGCCTCCCGCCCCCGCTCCGAGGGCAGCGGCCTGGGCCTGTCCATCGCCCTGGAGAACGCGCACATCCACGGCGGCGAGATCACCGCGGCCAACCTCCCCGAGGGCGGAGCGGTCTTCACCCTGCGACTGCCGATGGACGCGTCCCCCCTGGCCGACGACACCCGACGCGACGGCTCCCCGGACAGGCCCGGGCCCGGCCCCGGCAACAACGGCACGGAGGGCGAGCGATGACGGGGCGGCGAGGACTGATGGGGCACCTGGCTGGGCGCTCTGCTGGGCAGCTGGACGGGGAGCCTGTGCGGCGCCTGGACGGGGGCCCGACGGAGCGCGCGACGGGACGCACGGCCGGGCGTCGAGCGGGACGCGGGTGGCGGCGTACCGCCGGGGCGGTGGCGCTGCTGACGCTGGCGGCGACCGGCTGCGGGATCCGCGGCACGTCCGTGCCGGTGGACGCGGGCGGGGCGCCCGCACGGGTCAGCTGCAAGGCGCCGGCCGGCACAGCCGCGCCGGGCGAGGGCACCCAGGCCACCCTGTACCTGGTGTGCGGCTCCGCGCTGGCCCAGGTGGAGCGGACGGTCCCACCCGCCAAGGGCGCGGCCGGCACCGACGTCCGCCTGCGGACCGCCCGTGCCCTCCTCCGGTCCCTGCAGCAGCCGCCCTCCCCCGAAGAGGAGAAGGCCGGCTTCAGCAGCGCGCTGCCCGCCGACCTGAAGGTCGAGGGCCCGCACCCGGGAGACCCGGCGGACGCCCTCCGCCTGAGCCTCCCCCCGGACGACCTCCCGTCCTTCGCCCTGGCCCAACTGGTGTGCACCTACGGCGCCAGCCCGGCCCTCGGCCGCACTCACGCCGCCGTCCTCTCCGGCCCCGACCACACCACCCCCCACCGCTACGACTGCTCCGCCGACGTCCTCTCCAACCCGGACATCGCCGAACACGCGGGGTGGGGGGACACCTTGACGGGGCGGGGCTGAGGGGCGGGGGCTGAGAAGGCCTGAGCGGCGGGGTCCGAGGAGGCCTGAGCGGCGGAGTCCGAGAAGGCATGAGCGGCGGGGACTGAGGCTCCGCGGGGCACGTCCTGGCTTCGCGGGGCACGTCCTGGGCTTCGCGAGGCACGCGACGGGCTTCGCGGGGCACGCGATGGTGAGGACTTCGCGGGGCACGCAACCGGCTCCGCGGGGCACGCGATCGGCTTCGCCCGCCGCGCCCGGGGCTTCCCCCACCCCCCTCCCCCCTCCCCCTCCCCCTTCGGGGGAGGGGGAGGGGGGTGGGTTCGGGGGTGGGGGGATGCGGCCCTCGCGCGCGCGGCCGAACCGGCCCCCGGCTGCCCCACCCCAAGCCGGGTGCAATAGGGCGGAACCATTGCCACCGGTCCTGGCGTCCTGGGCTTTGTGCAGCGTCATGGCCACGGCACCACCGCCTCCCCCCGAATGCGCGTCACCGGACTTCTTCTCCTTGTGGCGCATCTGCTGGTCGTCGGCTGGCTCACGCTGCGTCCCCGAACCGTGCCCTGGGTGCCGGCGGCCAACCTCGAACCGCTCGCGACGATCCGGGCCGAGCTGGCGCACGGTGCGTCGTGGGAGGCCGTGCAGCACCTGGGTGGCTCGGTGCTGCTGCTGGCGCCGCTGGGTGTGCTGCTGCCCCTCTCCGCCGGTCGCCTGAACGTTTCGCCGCTGGTCTCCTTCACCCGTACCGTCTTCGCCGGCGCGATGATCGCGCTGGCCATCGAACTGCTGCAGTCAGGGATCCCCGGACGGGTCCCCGATGTCGACTCGGTGCTGCTGAGCACCCTGGGCGTGGCGGTGGTGCACCTGGCGGTCGTCCCCGGGGCCCGGTGCCGGCTCCGCCGGCGGTACGAGCATCTCGGGGAGGTGACCCCGAAGATCTCCAGGGTCGGCCTCACACCACAGGCTGACGTGCTCTCGGGCAGCCGGACCTACCTTTGAGACATCGGGCAAACGCCCCACGTAGTCGCAAAGGAGTCACCTCTCATGGCCGCCGCACTGGTCCGCCCCCGCAGCAACCGAATGATCGCCGGAGTGTGCGCGGGCCTGGCCCGTCGCTTCGGTACGACACCGACCACGATGCGCGTGATCTTCCTGGTGTCGTGTCTGCTTCCCGGCCCGCAGTTCCTCGTCTACCTCGCGCTCTGGATACTCCTCCCCTCGGAGGAGAAGGCCCACGGCGCCGCCGCCTGGTAGGCCCACCACGCCTGGCAGGCCACCGCCCCGGTGAGTCACCGCGCCGGATGAGCCACCGCACCCCGGCAAGCCACCGGCCCGTACGCCTGCGGAGGCGTACGGGCCGGGGACGGTGCGCCGCGTGCCCCTGAGGGCGGCGGGGTGTGCGGGGCTCAGCCCAGCGGGAGGGCCTTGCCGACGGCGCCGGTGGGCAGGCCGCCGAGGAGCTTGTTGCCCTTGGAGTTCAGGGGCGTCTTGATGTCGTTGTTGCCCGGCTTGGCGTTGGTGCCGCCGTTGACGCTCTTGGTGGCCCCCGAGACGGTGTCGGTGGCGCTGTGCAGCAGACCGCCGGCGGTGTCGGCGGCGCCGGCCGCCGGAGCGGCCGAGGCGGCGCCCGCGGCGGTGACGGCGAAGGCGGCACCGAGCGCGGCGACACCGAGAGTCTTGATCGTTCCCTGCTTCATCGAATTACGTCCTCATTGATGGGGGCTTGACCGGCCCATCAACCTAGTGATGCGGCAACCGGCGCCGCAAACAGCCACAAGGAAACAAAAAACGGCCGGTGGACATTCCACCGGCCGTTGCGCTATATGCTCGCAGCGCCTCCGTTACGTACGGTCAGAAGCGCTGCTGGGAGCGGATGTTCAGCCCGTCGTGCGGAACAGCCACTCGGCCCGCAGTTCCGCGTAACCGGGCTTGATGACGTCATTGATCATCGCCAGACGTTCATCGAAAGGAATGAATGCTGATTTCATCGCATTGACTGTAAACCACTGCATGTCATCGAGCGTGTAGCGAAATGTCTTGACCAGGTGCTCGAATTCCCGGGACATGTTCGTACCGCTCATCAGCCGGTTGTCGGTGTTGACGGTGAGGCGGAATTGCAGCCGGCGCAGCAGGCCGATGGGGTGCTCGGCGTAGGAGGGCGCGGCGCCGGTCTGGAGGTTGGAGGTGGGGCACATCTCCAGCGGGATCCGCTTGTCGCGCACGTAGGAGGCGAGCCGGCCGAGCTTGACGGTGCCGTCGTCGGCGACCTCGATGTCGTCGATGATCCGGACGCCGTGGCCGAGGCGGTCGGCGCCGCACCACTGGAGCGCCTGCCAGATGGAGGGCAGCCCGAAGGCCTCCCCCGCGTGGATGGTGAAGTGGTTGTTCTCCCGCTTGAGGTACTCGAACGCGTCGAGGTGGCGGGTGGGCGGGTAGCCGGCCTCGGCGCCCGCGATGTCGAAGCCGACGACGCCGGAGTCGCGGTAGCGGTTGGCGAGTTCGGCGATCTCCAGGGCGCGGGCGGCGTGCCGCATGGCGGTCAGCAGGGCGCCGACGCGGATGCGGTGGCCGTTCTCGCGGGCCCGCCGCTCGCCCTCACGGAAGCCCTCGTTGACGGCCTCGACGACCTCTTCGAGGGTCAGCCCCTGCTCCAGGTGCTGCTCGGGCGCGTAGCGGACCTCGGCGTAGACCACGCCGTCGGCGGCCAGGTCCTCGGCGCACTCGGCGGCCACCCGGGCCAGTGCGTCGCGGGTCTGCATGACGGCGCAGGTGTGCGCGAAGGTCTCCAGGTAGCGCTCCAGCGAGCCGGAGTCGGCGGCTTCGCGGAACCAGATGCCCAGCTTCTCGGCATCGGTCTCGGGCAGACCGGTGTATCCGTTCTCGCGGGCCAGGTCGACGACCGTGGCGGGGCGCAGGCCGCCGTCGAGGTGATCGTGCAGCAGCACCTTGGGGGCGCGGCGGATCTGTTCACTGCTCGGAAGGGTGGTGGTCTCGCTCGTCATTTCGGCACTGTAGCCCCTACGCGCGTAGATCTCACCGAACGATACGTAACAGTGACCCGTCCACAGGGTGGCGTGCCGGTCTCCTTCTGCCATCGTTCTGGTCATGGCTCAGCAAGCACTGCCGGTGCGCGAGGCCCGGCTGGGAAAACCGCTGGGAGCGAACGGCAAGGAGGGAACGGTCAGCGGGGTCGCCCTGTTACTGCCGGGGGGCGGACCGACCGGGATCCGCCGACCGTCGCCGGTGACCGCGCTCGCGGTACGCCCCCTCGCCCTCCGGCTGGCCCGGGCGGGCCGCCCCGAGGGGCTGGCCACCCATGTCGTGCACTACCGCTGCCGCGGCTGGAACGGTTCCGCCGCCCACCCCGCGCGCGACGCCACCTGGGCCCTGGACGAGGTGGTGCGCCGCTACGGCGACGTGCCGGTCTGCCTCGTCGGTACGGGTATGGGCGCCCGCGCCGCCCTGCACGCCGCCGGCCACCCCGCCGTCCACTCCGTACTGGCCATCGCGCCGTGGCTGCCCGACCACCGCGCCACCGGTGAGCAGCCCGATCCGGTGAAGCAGCTCGTCGGCCGTCAGGTCCTGCTCGTGCACGGCACCAACGACGAGCGCCACGCCCCCGACCTGTCCTACCGCTACGCCGAGCGCGCCAAGAAGATCAACCGCGACACCTGCCGCTTCGAGGTGCACTCCGACGGCCACTCCCTCCACCAGCACCGCGCCGAAGTCCTCGCGCTGGCCACCGACTTCCTCCTCGGTTCCCTCTTCGCCCACGACTACGCCCGCCCCGTCAAGGACGCCCTCGCCGCACCCCCACCCCTCGGCCTCCGCATGCCCCTGGCCACCGGCTTCGGGGCGTCACTGCGGCACTGAGCGACGTTCCCACTCGACTCCCACCAGGGCCGGTTCCGCCGCACCGGCGCCCGTCACCGCGGCAGCAGCCGTCCCCGTCTGCTCAGCAGGAACTTCTTGAAGGCGGCGACCGGCGGGGTGTCGGGGTGGCCGTCCAGCCAGGCCACGCCGATCTCGCGGACCGCGCGCGGGGCGGTCACGGTCAGTTCGGCAACTCCCGGGCGGGGTACGGCGGGTGGCGGCAGCAGGGCCACGCCGAGGCCGGCCGCGACCAGTCCGCGGAGCGTCTCGGCCTCCTCGCCCTCGAAGGCCACGCGCGGGGTGAAGCCCGCCTCGGCGCACAGCGCGTCGGTGATCCGGCGCAGCCCGTAGCCCGGTTCGAGGGTCACGAACAACTCGCCGGCGGCCTCCGCGAGCCGGATGCGTTTGCGGGCGGCCAGCGGGTGGTCGTCCGGGACGACCAGCCGCAGCTTCTGCTCGTCGAGCCGGCGGGCGACCAGGTCCGGGTAGTCCGGCACCGGCGAGGTCAGGCACAGGTCGAGGTCGCCGGCGCGGAGCCGTTCGATCATCGCCTCGCCGTAGTTCTGCACGAGCTGGAAGCGGACGCGGGGGTGGTCGGCGCGGAAGCTGCGGATCAGCCCCGGTACGGTCTCCGACCCGAGGGTGTGCAGGAACCCGAAGGCGACCTTGCCGGCGGCCGGGTCGACGTCGGCGCGTACCGACTCGGTGGCCCGCTCCAGGTCCGTCAACGCCCGCTCGGCGGAGGCGAGGAAGGACCGGCCGGCCGGGGTGAGGGAGAGCGTACGGCCGTGCCGGGCGAAGAGCGCGACGCCGAGGTCGTCCTCCAGCCGGACGATGGCGCGGCTGAGGGTCGGCTGCGGCACGCCGAGTTCCTGCGCGGCCCGGGTGACGTGTTCGTGCCGGGCGACGGCGGTGAACTGGGCGAGCCGCGGGGCGAGCACCGCCGCCCACGACCCGATACCGAGCTCGGCCGCCTCGCCGGACTCCGCGCCGGCCGCCCCGCCCCGGCCCCGGGTCACCGCCCCGCTCCGGCCGCGGCGGCCCGCTGCAACATCTTTTCTGTTGCGACCTTGCAACAGGGACCCCGCTGACCTCTGCTCATGCTGCACGGAATCGATTATGCCGTTTCCATGCATTGGACGCATGAACTGCCGGGTCCTACGGTCGAAGCATGCCTCCCGCTGATACCGGGGCGTCCGTCACCGACCGTGCGGCCGCCTCTCCCCAGTCGTCCACCAGCTCCTCTTCCTCCGCCGCCGCGCCCGACCCCGAGGCGGGCAAGCTGCGGCCGGGCGGCCCCGGTTACCGCCGGATGAGCTTCGCCCTCTTCGCCGCCGGAGTGGCCACCTTCGCCCTCCTGTATTCGACCCAGGCACTGCTGCCCGCCATCTCCGGCGACCTCGGGGTCTCCCCGGACCAGGCGAGCTGGACCGTCTCGGCGGCCACCTTCGGACTGGCCCTCGGCGTGATCCCGCTGAGCGCGGTGTCCGAACGCTTCGGGCGGCGCACGCTCATGACCGCGTCGCTCGCGGTCGCCGCGGTGATCGCCCTGCTGGTGCCGTTCGCGCCGTCGCTCGGCGTCCTGATCGCCCTGCGCGCCGTCCAGGGCGTGGCGCTGGCCGGGCTGCCGGCATCGGCGATGGCCTTCCTGGCCGAGGAGGTACGTGCCAAGGCACTGGTGGCGGCCATCGGACTGTTCGTGGCCGGCAACAGCATCGGCGGGATGTCCGGCCGGATCGTGACCGGCTGGGTCGCCCAGGCCTGGGGCTGGCGGGCCGCGCTCGGCGCGGTCGGGCTGATGGCCGTGGTGTGCGCGGTGACGTTCCGGCTGCTGGTGCCCAAGGCCCGGCACTTCGTGCCCCGTTCGGTCGGCCCGCGGGCGCTGGCCCGTACGCTCGGCGGCCACCTCGCCGATCCGCTGCTCCGCCGGCTCTACGGCATCGGCGCGCTGTTCATGACGGTCTTCGGCGCGGTCTACACGGTCATCGGCTACCGCCTGGTCGCCGAGCCGTTCAACCTCCCGCAAGGCATCGTCGGTTCGGTCTTCGTGATCTACCTGGTCGGTACGGTCTCCTCGGCGGCGGCCGGCCAGCTGGTCGCCCGGGTGGGCCGCCGCGGCGCGCTCTACCTGGCCGTCGGCACCACCTCGGCGGGCCTGCTGCTCACCCTCGCCGACTCGGTCGCCGCGGTGCTCGCGGGCCTGGTCCTGATCACCGCCGGCTTCTTCGCGGGCCACGCGGTCGCCTCGTCGTCGGTCAGCCGCACCGCCAAGACGGCCCGCGCCCAGGCGTCGGCCCTCTACCAGTGCGCGTACTACGTCGGCAGCAGCCTGGGCGGCGCGCTGGGTGCCGCCGCCTTCCACGCGGTCGGCTGGCAGGGCACCGTCCTCCTCGGCCTCGCCGCGATGCTCGGCGCCGCGTCGATCACCCTCTACGCCACCCGCAAGGCCGTGGCGGAACAACGCCTGCTCCACCTGGCCCGCGCGGCATAACCCCACCCGGCCGGGACCACCACAGGCCCCGCCCGCCCCTCGGTCCGAAGGGCCCGCCCCACCACCTGTCCTGGTGGGGCGGGCCCTTCGTCGTCGTTCGCCGTCAGTCGACGGGGAACGCGCTCGTGTCGAGGGTGAGACGTACGGGAAACCCGCAGGTCAGCCGATGCGTTCCAGGACCACCGGGCCCGCCGTGAAGGTGGTGTCCGGGGCGCCGATAAGTACTCCGCCGTCCAGGGCCTCCAGGGCGTAGGGGAGCTTTTCGGGGGTGTCGGTGTGGAGGGTGAGGAGGGGCTGGCCGGCGGTGACGCGGTCGCCGGGCTTGGCGTGGAGTTCGATGCCGGCGGCGGCCTGGACCGGGTCCTCCTTGCGGGCGCGGCCGGCGCCCAGGCGCCAGGCGGCGAGGCCGACGGCGTAGGCGTCGAGGGTGGTGAGGGTGCCGGTGCCGGCGGCGGTGACGGTGTGCTGTTCGCGGGCGACCGGAAGCGGGGCGTCCGGGTCGCCGCCCTGGGCGGTGATCATGCGGCGCCAGTGGTCCATGGCGGAGCCGTCGGCGAGCGCCTTGGCCGGGTCGGCGTCCGGCAGGCCTGCCGCGTCGAGCATCTCGCGGGCGAGGGCGAGGGTGAGGTCGATGACGTCCTGGGGGCCGCCGCCGGCCAGTACCTCGACGGACTCGCGGACTTCGAGGGCGTTACCGGCGGTGCGGCCGAGCGGGGTGGCCATGTCGGTGAGCAGGGCGACCGTCCGTACGCCGTGGTCGGTGCCCAACTCGACCATGGTGGAGGCGAGTTCGCGGGCGTCGTCGAGGTGCTTCATGAACGCGCCGGAGCCGACCTTGACGTCGAGGACGAGGGACCCGGTGCCCTCGGCGATCTTCTTGGACATGATCGAGGAGGCGATCAGCGGGATGGACTCGACGGTGCCGGTGACGTCGCGCAGCGCGTAGAGCTTCTTGTCGGCGGGGGCGAGGCCGTCGCCGGCGGCACAGATCACCGAGCCGACGTCACGGAGGACGTCCAGCATCTCGGCGTTGCTGAGGTGCGCGCGCCAGCCGGGGATGGACTCCAGCTTGTCGAGGGTGCCGCCGGTGTGGCCGAGGCCGCGGCCGGAGAGCTGGGGTACGGCGGCGCCACAGGCGGCGACGAGCGGGGCGAGCGGCAGGGTGATCTTGTCGCCGACGCCGCCGGTGGAGTGCTTGTCGGCGGTGGGGCGGGGCAGCGAGGAGAAGTCCATGCGCTCGCCGGAGGCGATCATGGCGGCGGTCCAGCGGGCGATCTCCGTGCGGTTCATGCCGTTGAGGAAGATCGCCATCGCCAGGGACGACATCTGTTCGTGGGCGACCTCGCCGCGGGTGTAGGCGTCGATGACCCAGTCGATCTGATCGGGGGTCAGTTCGCCGCGGTCGCGCTTGGTACGGATGACGGAGATGGCGTCCATGGACGGTTCCTTTCGAACGGGTAGGTCCCATCCCGTTCTACACGCATAGATGCCGGGGGGCCAGATGTGGGCGGACGAACCCTCGCGGCGGCCCTGGGGGCGCGGCCCCTGAGGTGCGGTGGGCTTCGCCCTGTCTCCGATGCCGGCTACATCGTCCAGCGGTGAACCGTCCGGCCGGTGCGGTGTAGGTCACGCGGCGGACGGTCCCTAGCGCTTCGACCTTGGCGCCCGGGGCTTGCGGTGCCTGCCGGTGCCTGCGCCGAGCTTGGGCGCCGCCCCCGAGGCCGGGGGCTCGATGACCTCGGGGTACAGGTTCTGTTTCGCCTCGGCGAGATCGGATGCGAAACCGTGGGGTTCCCAGGAGTATCCGTTCCATCGCTGGATGGCACAGGGTGCATCCGGGTTCAGATGCGAGCCTTTGGGGCCGTCACCGGTGACAAGGGGAATTACGCGGAGCCTTCCGACCTTCGCGTAACGGCGCTCCGCCCATTCCGACAACGGTTCGTCGTCCATCTCGCATCCTTACGATTCGGCGGCTGCTCCCCAGGAGGGTAGGGGGCCGCCGGGGTTGATCGCCTCGCGCTCGTTCACGCGAGGCGGTGGTGCCAGCGCAGCGACGGGCTGTCCTCGATCCCATATGTGTGGGCCTTGTTGTCGATCTGGAGCTGTACGGCGGTGATGCCGGGGCTTCCCGTGTCCTGCCATGCGGTGAGGGCCTGCTCGATGTCGTCCCACAGGGCCACCGGGCCGCCCTGGCGGACGGTCCAGCCATCGCCGTCAGACGTGAATTGCGCGAAGGACTCGCGCTCTGGGTCGAAGAGGTACAGGAGCTCTCGTTCCTCGCGCGTCGAGGCGCGAACGAGGTGTGCGCCGGGCGCGGCAAGCTGGGCGAGGAAGGCGGGCATCCACTCCTCCAGCATGACCGGCGCTACCTTCGTCGCGCGCTCGCTGTCGGGGTAGGCCGTGCGTGCGGACAGGTCGCCGGCCGGCGGGACCACGGCTTGCGCCCGAGCCTGCATGAACGAGGAGCGGCCGATGATCCGGCCCTCGGCGGTCCCATCTTCGCCCACGGTCACCTTTGCCAGACCCGTGCCGTAGGGCCAGGAGCCAATGGTCGTGAGGATGATGCCGCCCGGCTTCGTCTGCCGGATCCAGGTGTGGGGGATGCGGCGTACGGCACAGGTGGCAATCACCCGGTCATACGGGGCGCGGCGGGGGTGCCCCAGGAGACCGTCCCCCGTCACCGTCCATGTCGAGAACCCGGCTGTTTCCAGCGCGGCGTCTGCGCGGGCCGCCACGTCGGGGTCTACCTCGACGGTGGTGACGTTGTCTTCGCCGAGGCGGTGACACATCAGGGCCGAGGAGTAACCGGTGCCGGTGCCGATCTCCAGCACTTGGTGCCCGTCTTCCACATCCAGGCTCTCGATCATGCCGACTACGGTGACGGGCGTGGTGGACGAGGACGTGGGCACACCTGTCACGAGGTCAGCGGCCTGGTCGGCGGTGAGACGACCATCGAGCTGAGTGGTCAGGGACTGGTCGCTGTAGGCGATCTCCGCCCACTCCGCCGGGTCGGCTCCAACCGCTGTGATCGGTCGCCAGCGGCCGCCGTCCACGGGCAGGAAGACCCCAGGGTGCAAGAACAGCTCACGCGGTACGGCCTCGACCGCCGCCCGCCATTGGGGGGGTCGAGAGGACACCGGCCTTCTCCAGCCGGTCAGCAAGGGCACGTCGCTCGGATGCGGTTTCAGTCATGGGGCGGGCTCTCCTCGGGTCAGCAGGTCGGCGAATGCGGCGGACATTTCCAGGCCGGTCTTCTCTTCCAGCCACCCCCATTGGCCGTTCGGATTCAGCTCCAACCACCAGTAGTCACCCGCCCGGTCAACGGCGAGGTCGAAGCTCCCGGACACCAGCCCGAAGCGGTCCAAGTAGGCAAGGAGCGCCTTGTCCACGTGGTCCGGCAGGTCTACCACGCTGTAGGAGAGGGCGGAGTAGTCCTTGCGCCAGTCCAGGAGTTCAGAGTCGATCCGCACGGGGAACGCTCGTCCGCCGACCACCAGCACTCGCACGTCGGCGGCCTTGTCCACGCGGGCTTGGAACAGGTGCGGTGTCACGCGCACGCTGTCATCGATCTCCGCAGCGGTGACCGGGTCTGCCCACCCTGTAACCGGAACTCCGTCTCGCTTGTACGAGGTCCACCGCAGAGTCTTGTAGATCACCTGACCGTGTGCGGCGATGAACTCCCGAGCCTCACCCGGGTCATTGGTCACAAGGGTCGACGGCACTGCGAGGCCAAGCCGCTGGGCGACAGCGAGTTGAGCAGGCTTGTAGTCGGCCGCTGCGTTACGAAGGGGATGATTAACCCATAGTGGACCTTCGAGGGCGTAAAGGGTACCGCCGAGCCCATAGCGAACCTGCGCGGCGGCGAACCGCGCATCGTCGTCGCTCAAGTACGGGAAGTCGGGCCAGACGGGGCGGCGCCAGTACACCGCTCGCACGTGATCCAGGTCGACGGTTCTCGACAGGGTACGCACCTGCCCTCGACCACCTGGCCGGCATGGTCGCGGAACACGCCGAGTTGCGTGGCGGGGTCGACGGTGACCGTGGCGTACGAACGGCGCAACGTGGTCGGATACGGCGCGAGTCGGCCGGCCCCCAGGGGCGGGTGCTGGTGGGGTGGGTAGCGGACGTTGCGCTCTCGATCTCAGCGGTCGCGGCCATGCCGCGCCCCCTTTCTCTCGTCGGTCCCGACCCGGGCCGGGCGCGGGGGTGCCCGTCCGTCGCCACGGATCGGGCTCTGCCACCGGTCGGGCTGTCGTGATGGCGACAGCCGATCCGGCGGGTGAATATGCACCGCGCCCGGATCAGTCGAACCCGTCTGCGGGAAGCCGTGACTCGCCGCCCTCGCCGCCGCCCGGAGCGGCATCGCCCTCGGGTTCGTCGTCGTCCGGGGCGGGCAGCCGTGCGCCTCTGCTCTCCGCTACTCGGTGCACATCGGCGAGGGAGGCGGTCAACACGCATGCCAGTATGTGGACTTCGTCAGGGGTCCAGGTCCGTCCGGCGAGGAGGGGACGGGCTTCCTCGATCAGTTCAGCGGCCGAGCTGAGCTGTGCCACCTCCACGTTGTCGGCCAGGCGGGACACGTATCCGTTGCCGTCGCCTGCCAGGTAGCACGGCTTCCCGTCCGGGCTGGACCACGGCAGCAGCCGTGGCTTCTCCATGGGGTTCAGCACGCCGCCACCTCAACTCCGCGAATCCGGCGCGGCCCTGCGTCGACGCCGTCAACGGCCAGCCACAACGCCCGTCCCGGCCGGCTCTGCAAGCGGCGCGCGTACAGCTCTCCGGTCGTCAGGACGTATGGGCGGATCAGGGCCGCGTCCTCGCCACGCAGGAGACCAGGCTGCCGAACGGGCACACGGGGAAGGGCGAGCGTCGGCGCGTCCTCACGCCTCGCCGCCGGCTGCGTACGGTCCGTCCGGTGGCGGCCCTGCGCCGGAAGCAGCAGCCGCAGCAGCAGGAGTAAGAACCTCGCTGTAGCGTTGGACATGTTGTCAACTCCTTGGTGGTTGATGGCCATGCCCCCGGACGTCAGCAGCGTCGCGGGGGTCTTCCGTGATCTAGCGGTGACGATGGTCAGAGGCCGACCGCGCTTGCGTGTTCACCGTGGCCTCCGGTCACCGTGTCGCGGGCAGGCCACGATGAGCCAGACGCGCATGCCGTCGTCACCGGGAGTGGTGACAGCGCCAGCTGTGAGGAGAAGGCTGTGCGTGGCTCCGCACCAGTAGCGCCCTCGCCGTGCAGTCGGACGGTGCTTACGTCGGGATCCGCGGAGGATGGAGTTGTTGCTGCGGTCACGGTCTCTCCCTGCGCCGTCGGGCTCAGGAAGAGATTGGCCCCGCCTGTACCCCTCAAGTACCCCTGCGAGGGGTACCGTTCAGACGCTCGCCCCGGCGTGACACCACTCGGCGAAGCTCGTCAGACTCTCGGCGTCCGCACGCTTCAGACGACGCAGCGTTGCTGCATCCTCCCGCACCCAACGGTGCTCCCGGGCGTGCTGCGGTGCGATCCGGCGGGCCGCCTTCAGCGACTCGAACGCGGCACCCGGCCGACCGGCCCAGAGTTGAACGCGGCCGAGTTCGATGTAGAAACCCGAGCGGCGCTCCGCCGGCAGGCTCTGCGGCGGCTTCCATTCGCGAGCCAGCCGGAGAGCGCGGTCCAGGTAATCGTCACCGAGGCTCACGGCCACCGAGACCTCGTGGATACGCACACTGTCCGGCCCGAACGCCGTCCCTCCGTATACGTTCTCCCGCACCCGGTCACCGAAGGCGCGGGCGGCATCGAGGTGCAGCGCCGCCGCGTCACCGTCGCCGGCTCGTCCGGCGACCACCGCGGCCCGCATGTGCAGCGCGCCACGGGCCGCCAGGACCTCAGGGACATCACTGCGCGGAGCGCGATCCAGGGCCTGTTCAAGGGCACGCAACCCCACGGCATGCGTCTGGGCACCGAAGTGGACTTCCGTACGGACGTAGGCCACCGTGGCATCCACGAGTGGGTTGCGAGCCTGAGGGGCAGCCCACCTCATGAGGTCGATGAGACGGGCCGAGAGATCCTTCGCACCGTGCTTGAACGCGACGGCATCCGCGGCCCGGCACGCGTCCACGAGCAGCCGTGCCACCATCGGCCGGTCGTGCGGCGATGCGCTCTGGAGCACACGGCACAGTTCAGCAAGGAGCCCGGGGACGATGCGGCTGATACGCGCGTACTGCGCGCTCAGCCGGTAGCCGACGATCGATGCGACAGCCTCACTGAGCGCCCGCAGTTCGCGGCACGGCCCATCCTCCGGCGCTTCGTATGCGGCGAGGACCGCGGACAGCCCCGGCATCGCCTCGTGCACACGGTCGTCCAGGCGTTCCCCGTCCGGCAGCAAACGGGTGGGGTCGGTGTCCAGTGCATCCGCAACGGCAGCCAGGACAGCGTCGGAAACACCGCGTTCGCCCCGCTCGATCTTCCGGATCGTGCCCAGTGCGACCCGGGCGGCACGGGCGAGATCGACTTGGGTGAGGCCGGCGATGCGCCGCTCGTAGGCGATGCGGGGGCCTACCCCTTGGTAGACGATGCTGGGCACACGGTCTCCCTCCGGCGCGACCACTACGAACCGTACCCAAACCGTCACTGTCCGGGACACGAACGCGTCGCCCCACGTCACGTAGGCAAGGCCGTACGGTCATCTCACTCCGGCAGGAAGAGGTTCGCCAGCTCCGCAAGACTCCCGATCCGCCAGTCCGCGGCCCGCGCGTACTCGCTGTCCGCCCACAGGTGCCCCAGCGGCCCGCGGCGCAGGTGCGCGGTGCGCATCCCTGCCCGAGCCGCCGGCACGACGTCATTCTGCGGGTGATCACCGACGTACAGAACTTCGTCTGCCGCCGCGCCGGCCAACTCGATCGTGCGGGCGAAGAACGAAGGGGCCGGCTTGGCTACGCCCCACTCCCCGGACACGGCGAGCGCATCCACCGGCAGGTCGAGGGCGCGCAGCAACTCCCCTGCCCGTCGGGTCTGATTGCCGGCGACGACCACTCGAATCCTGGCCTCCCGGAGCGCGGCCAGGGACGGCCGGACATCGGGGTACAGGTCGGACTCATCAAGGGATTCGCCACGGCCGGCCCTATCCATCGCGGCCCGCTCGGCCTCGATGTCGATGTCCGGCCGAACCAGCCGGAGCGCGTCGGCGTTGTCCCGGCCCTGCGCCACCACCGCGCCGACCAGCGCGGACAGCGTGTGCCGACTGACATCGAGCCAGTCAGCCCATGCCCCCCAACCTCGGTCGTCCCTGATGAGGGTCTCGCCGATGTCGAACGCCACTGCACGGATCATGCGAGCAGCCTAGGGGTGGGTGGCGGGGGTGGGTGGC
>NZ_JAZBJP010000027.1:0-110111 GCF_036352915.1 Streptomyces bugieae | reverse complement strand
GGCCGAACGGCAGGCAGCGTTTCCCGACTGGCTGGACTGGTACAACTACCACCGACCCCATACTGGAATCAGCGGCCACACCCCAGCCAGCCGCGTCACCAACCTGTCCGGACAGCACAGCTAGGGCGCCAGTGGCGCCTTCGATTACTTCCGCAACCCGCTCAACGAGTCGCGAGGCTTCCCTGCTTGAGTCTTCGGGCGCGCTCGTCGGCCATGCCGGGAGCGCGGGGTGTGTAGCTGAAGCGACATCTCGTGATCACGCAGCCGCAGATGTTCTGTATCCGTAGCGGACGCCGGCCGGTGAGATCACCACCACGTTCGGCTTACGGTGGGCGCCCTTGCACTGGGGCCGGCTCAGGGGGTGCTGTCGCTGAGCCAGTACGGGTCCCAGCGGTGCCGGTGCGGTCGGGTGACGTGGTGCATGCGCAGGCCGCTGGGCATGTGGTCGCCAGCGCGGGGCGGGTCGATGAGCCAGTCGAGCACGGGATCGGAAACCCGGTCGGGGGCGTTGAGGTCGGCCAGGAGGGCATCCGGACCGTGCTGGTCGTAGGGCGGTGGCAAGGGTAGGCCGGCAGCGGTGGCGTCGTCGATGATGCGGCGGCAGATGCTGCGCCAGCGGCCCTGCCCCCACCAGGAGTCGGTGTAGCTGGTGGAGCCGCCGATGCTCATCAGGATCAACGTGGTCTCGGGGCCGAGGACCTCGTGGTCGAGCTGGCGCCAGCGGTCGAGTTCTGCGATGACGGTGGCGGCTACCTCCGTCCAGCCCGGCCCGAACAGGGAATGGACCGGGGTGCCGTCGGCAGTGGCCCACTGCGGATCCATCAGAGCATCCTTGATGCTGTCCCAGTCGATGCCCTCCGCGGGGCAAATGTGCTGTTGGGTGACGCGAGTGACGGCGATGTTGACACGGGCCATCAGCACGTCGGTGTCCAGGTGGTGGTCTTCCACCGCGGTGTTGTTGCGCCAGCACCAGGCGGCCACCCCCAGCGCTGCCGCGTTCGGCACGATGTCGGGCGCGACGTCCTGGCCGTCCATGCCGACCACCCAGTTCAGGTAGGCGCTGAGCCATTCGCTCTCGGTGACTTCCCGGAGCAGATCGGCCAGCGGCAACCGCCGAAAGTCCGCAGCCGGCTGGAAGATCCGGCGGAATCTGCGCAGGGCGAACTCCTGCTTGGCCTCCGGCGGTGCCGTGTCAGCGACAAGGACGTGGGCGGCATCCAGCAGCCCGGCTTCTCCGGCGGCGGCCTCGACGGCGGTGACGGCCTGCTCCCCGGAGGCGGCGACTGGGATCTCGATGCTGTCCTCCAGCAGGGAATAGGACTCGGGCCACTCTCCCGTCACGTCGTCGAAGGGCTGCAGGGCCAACACGCCCCGGTGGGGGTGGTATTCGACGCCCACGCCGCCGTCGCCGCGCCAAAGGGCGGCGAACAACAGCGCGCCCTCCTGCTCATCGAAGTCGCTGTCCCACTCATGTGGCAGGTCGAAACCTGCCCACTCCAGCGCAGCCAGCAGCTCCTCCAACCGCGTCACGAAAGTCTCCCAGTCGCGGCCTGAGGGAGGGGGCACGGCAACGGCCGCACTGTCTGCCGGTGCCGCCTCGGTGGGGTGGCTGCCGGCGGCTGGCGCAGGTATGTGCGCCGGGTGAAGTCCGGTCCGTGGGGCGATCATCTCGCGGAACCTGCTAGCCTGCTCGGCGATCTGCTGGCGTTCGGCGGAGCGGCAGCTTGCGCACAGATAGCGGTACTCGTGGCCGAAGCGCGCCGAATAGCGGGTCAGAGAGCGCGCCTTGCCGCAGTCGCGGCACGGGCCGTGCCCGCTCTTGGGCCACCACAACCACCACTGGCCTTCGTAGTCGCCGGGCTTAGGTATCACTCCCCTGCCGACGAGGACTTCGGCCAGCCGCCGCATGCTGCTGTCACCGAGATGGCGCGGCACCTGCGCGTACAGCAGGTCGTGGGCGGCCAGCAGCACGGCGTCCGCGACGCTCTGGCCGGTCTCGGTGCGGCGCAGCACGCCCAGTGCCGCGGCCAGTTCGGTCACCCCGGCGCTGTGCATGTTTGCGGGGCGGCCCTCGCGTAAGGCCAGGGTTTTGGCTGCATCGAGGTCAGCTGGTGAAGGTGCAGGAATCGTCACATGCGGAGCGTAATACCGCCCTCTGACAGCGCGAGTTGATGAGCACTCGGTGGCACAGGCGGTGCGGCGCGCTCGCGCCCTGAGCGGAGTCGGAGCCGATGTGACAGCGCACAGCACCCGCAGCGTGGTTCCAGCAGATGCGGAGCTGTCCGAGCGTACGGTGTCCCACAGGTCTGGCCGCGGCGCAGCGTGGTCAGACCGCTCCGCCTTGAACGTTCGCATCTCCGCCGGCTTGAGGGCGTGTGCAACTTCGTGCCTTCAGAAGGCGCGCCGTCTTCTGCGTGAGCGGGGGCAGTGCTGGCATACCATGCCCTTGCTTCGGTTGGCCACGGAGTCTTCGGCAGCATGTCCCTACGTGCACAGCCACCACACCACGCGCCGGGTATGCGGCGTAACGTGCGTGGGCAGGAGGGGCCCGTTGAGCGTTGGATGCCACTGCGCGGCAAGATCCGGTCTACGTGCCGCAAGCGAGGTTATCTCGTTAGCGTAGCGGCCGGAGCAGAAGCGGTATCCGGTTCCCTTGCCGACACGCTGGTCGATCTTGGCGCGCCATGCGTGTCCTGCGGCGCGCAGCCACCACACCTCTTTGCCGGAGTGGGCGGTGACCTGCGTCGAGGTCAGCTCGCCGTTTCGGTGCGGATGCCATTGCCCGGCGATACGGGGGAATTGCGCTGCGAGAGATCTGGATCCGTGGTTTTGGGCGCGTAGCGTGTTGACGGCGCGGTCTGCTTCTTCCTGGGCGACGAGTCGGCCCACGGCACGGTCAGGTGCCCGTTCACCGCGTTCACCTTCGACCATGTCCGGCGCACCGTGCAGCGCCGTGAGGGCCGCGAGAGCACGAGGCCGCGATCGCCCAGGCGTTCGATTGTGCGATCTCGGCCTTGAACTCCGGCGTGAGCGAACGGCTCGGCCGAGGCTTCTTCGTTCCCCTTGCTCGCCATGATGGACATCCTCCCGGGGCGGAACCCCTGGTCTCAGATGCCGTCACCGCGAATCAAGCCCAGTGCTCGGCTGACCTGTCGCGGCGGTCACATGTCCCTGACCCGAGTGGCACGCCGAATGCCGCTGAGGATAAAGATAAGGACATGAACGACAACGGGGGACCCGCACAGCGTCCGCACGATCCCACGAGCTTCCGGCTGCAACCGCCGCAGCCTGCCCGTGCGCCGCTCATGGAGCACCCGCAGGCTCCGGCCACACAGGTGGCACCACCGCAGTCCGAACCGGGCGCGGGCCGGCTCGTGGCGGGCCGCTACCGGTTGCTGAGCAGGCTCGGGCACGGCGGCATGGGCACCGTATGGCGTGCCCGGGACGAGATCATGGACCGCGAGGTCGCGGCCAAGGAGTCCCGTATCCCCGACCACCTGCCGGAACGGGAACGGGCCAGTGTCTTCGAACGGATGCGGCGCGAGGCACGGGCCGCGGCCCGCCTCGATCATCCGTCGGTGGTGAACGTCCATGACGTCGTGGTCGAAGAGGGACAGCCGTGGATCGTCATGGAGTTCGTCCAGGGACGCTCGCTCGGCGATGCGCTCCAGGAGGGCACGCTCGGTGCGCGCGAGGCCGCGCGGATCGGGCTGGAGGTACTGGGCGCGTTGGAAGCCGCGCACGCCGCCGGGATCCTGCACCGCGATGTGAAGCCGGACAACGTCATGCTCGGCCGCCACGGTCGCGTCATCCTCACCGACTTCGGCATCGCGCAGATCGAGGGCGAGACCCAGCTGACCGACACCGGCGGGTTCGTCGGCTCCCCCGAATTCATCGCGCCCGAGCGCGTGTTGGGACAGCAGCCCGGCAGCGCCTCCGACCTGTGGTCACTTGGCGTCGTGCTGTACGCGGCGACGGAAGGCGTGTCGCCGTTCCGCCGCACCAACACCCCTGCCACGCTGCAGGCCGTGCTGAACACGACTCCGGCCGCCCCGACCGCGGCCGGTGGCGGCCCGCTGGCCGAGGCCGTCCAGGGTCTGCTGCACAAGGATCCGGCGCACCGGCCGAGCGCGGCGCAGGTGCGCGAACTGCTCGAACGTGCGGTGCAGCCGCCGCCCCAGATCGTGCGGGCCGGTGGCCCTGAGGCCGGTAGGGGGGTCCGCCTGGGCCGCAAGACGCTCATAGGGGTCGCTGCCGGAGTCGTGGCACTGGCGGTGGCTGCCTATCTGGTCCTCGCGGATCCGTTCGCCGGGCCGTTGCCCGAGGGGTGGAAGAAGCACCAGGAGGCGGCACCGCTGAACGCGAATGTCGCGGTGCCTGCCGGCTATCTCCGGATCCCGGACGCCGGGGACCCCTCCGTGATCACGTACAAGGATCCCAGCGGAGCGGTCATGGTCGAGCTGGCCCGGTGGGACCACGTGCGGCAGAAGGACGACATCTCGGGGACTGCCGACGCCCAGGCGTTCAAGGACTCGGACGCGATCAAAGACGGCTCCTTCTCGGGGGCGGGCATCTCGATGTCCGCGGACACGAAAGCCCGCAGCAGCACGGACTCCAACGTCACGTACCAGGGCCGCGATGCCGCCCTGAACACCGTCACCTACGGCACGAGCGGCTCCGGCGTGGACATCGACGGGGACGTCCCGCGCGAGGCCAGGGCGTTCTACTACCGGACCCACGCCGGTGACATGTACCGGTTGTGGGTGGACTATCCGGGCAAGGGCGACTTCACCGACCGCGGCCGCGAGGTCGCCCGGATCGCGATCGCCAACCTCGACATCCAAAAGCCCTGAGACCTCTCCTCGCCGTCCGGCCGGATGGCCGTCCCTCCGCCCGCCGGTGCCGCGGCCGCCGTTCGCGGCGGAGGGCCGCCGCGCCCGCGGTCTGCCGGCGGGCCCGCGTCCGCCCCGGCCCCCGGGGCGCGTGGTCAGGGCCGCAGCGAGCCCGTCGACCCTCGTACGACCAGCTCCGGCTGGAAGGTGAACTCGGTGCGGCCGGTCGGCGCCCGGTGGGCTGAGGCCCGGTCGTGGATCTCCTCGATCAGGGCGCCGACCGCCGCCGTCGCCATCGCCAGGAGTTGCGGATCGCGATCGTGACCTGGCTCGAGCGCACCTACCGCCGACGCCGGCGACAGAAGCGCCTGGCCCGATTGCCGCCGTTGAGTACGAGACCATCATGACCCCACCCGCAGCTCTGGCTGCACAGACCCCGCTGTCACCCGATCATGCAGCAGTCCCCACCGATTGGTCCGGAGGTGCCATGCCCCTGCACATGAAGTTGACCGCGATAACACTCGACTGTCCTGATCCGCTGGCTCTGGCGGCCTTCTATCAGGCGGCAACCGGCCTCGAACCCCACCCGAAATCTGACGCCGACTTCGCCGGTCTCAGCCGTGACGACGGACTCGTCATCGGCTTTCAACGGGTCGACGACTACCGGGCTCCACGCTGGCCCGACCCATCTGTTCCCCAACAGTTCCACCTCGACTTTGCGGTCGAGGACCTGAACGAGGCCGAGGCCCGGCTGCTGGAGCTGGGCGCGGGCAAGCCGGATCACCAGCCGGGTGAGGATAGGTGGCGAGTCTGCACCGATCCGGTGGGGCATCCGTTCTGCCTGGTCCGGCGCTGAGGACGGATCGCCAGATCAGTTCAGCCGGCGCCCGAAGGAGCTCCACCGTCTGCTTGCAGGTGCGCTCTTCGTCAACCTCGACGAGGACCTCGGGGCGAGCTGTGCGCGCTGACCGCCACAGTGGAGAAGGACTCACCGCGCGCGCCGTGCTGGTTCTAGCCGATGAGTGGGCTGTGGCCCACCTCCGTCCTGGGAGTGCGCCGAAAGCCCTCGCAAGCCGGAGAAGAAAGGCCGCACAAGGACCCTGGCCGTACAGCCGCGCTGCGGCACGGCAGCGGGGCCGTACGAGTAGTGACGCCCAGGGCACGCGAGGGGCAGCGCGGCGAGGCTACGCCGCCCACGGGCGCCGCCCACGCTCTGGGGCGTTGTTCACTTCCCGTACGTCCGCTTCCACCGCGCCTGTTGGACAACATCGCCCTGGCCGACGCCTGCCTCGCTCACCTCGTAGCAGCCGATCGAGGAGCACGGCGCTGAGGTCCTCAACGGGCTGCAACGCCATGAAGCCGCGGTTCGTCCGCACGGCTGCGGCGGACCGTTCGGCGTGAGAAGTAGGGGCCCAGCGATCGGCGGGCCGCATGGTGCAGCGCTCAGTTTGCCAGTCCGGTGCGGTAGGCGTAGCGGACGGCCCCTGCGCGATCGCGTACGCCGGTCTTCGCGAAGATGCGGTTGATGTGCGTCTTGACCGTGGCACGGCCGAGGTAGAGGCGTTCGCCGATCTCGGTGTTGGACAGCCCCTGCGCGATCAGCGCGAGAACCTCTGCCTCACGGGCGGTCAGCGGCTCCGGCAGCGGGGCGGGGACCTCCCGCATCGGTCGAGCCGGTGCGGGAGTTGCGGCCGCCGAAGCGGACGCCTCGCGGTCCGCAACGGGCGCGGGCGGTGGCAGCGGGCCCGAGGTGACGGTCGCGACCAGGCGTTCCTGCACCACCGGATCCATCCACGTCAGGCCCTCGTGCACGGCACGGATCGCCCGTTCGATCTCGTCCGCGCCGGTGTCCTTGGTGAGATATCCCTTCGCACCGGCGCGCAGTGCGGGAAAGACCGACGCGTCGTCCGCGTAGGTCGTCAGCACCAGCACCGCGATCCCCGGGGCCTCCTCGCGCAGCGTCCGGGTTGCGGCGAGGCCGTCCGTGTCGGGCATCACCAGGTCCATCAGCACGACATCCGGGCGGTGTTCGAGGGCCCTGTCCACCGCCTCGGCGCCGTCGGCCGCACCACCCACGACCTCCATGCCCGCGTTCAGGCCCACCAGCAACATCAAGCCCTCACGGGTGACCCGCTGATCGTCCACGACCAGCACCCTGATCGGTGCGGGGGAATCGCTCACGTCGGTATCTCCATCTCCACGGTCCAGCCCTGCTCGGTGGGCCCGGCATGGATGCGGCCACCGACCCGTTCGATGCGCTCGCGCATACCTCGCAATCCGTTTCCGCCGCCCGTCCACGCTTCGGCGGGCGGCACGGTAACGCCGGTTTCGGTGTGGTCCGCTCCTGCTGCGCGGCCACGGTCCGAGACGGTCAGTGTGGTGGCCTGGGGTGTGGAGCGCAGCGCCACGGTGGTGGGCGAGCCGGGAGCGTATCGGGCGGCGTTGGTGAGCGCCTCCTGGGTGCCCCGATAGAGCGCAAGGTTCGCCTCTGGCGTCAGCGCTCTCGGCTGCCCGGTCACCGACAGCGTGATCGGCAGCGCGAGGTCACGGCGGCACCGGCCGACCAGGGCGGTGAGCTGGTCGGCCATGGGCACATCGTCCCCGCGCAAGGCGGCGACGGCCCGCCGCGCATCGGACAGACCCTCCCGGGTCAGCTCGCCGCTGCGCACGATCAGCTGACGCAGGGCAGGGTCGGCCTGGTCACGCTCGGCGAGCTTGCGGGCGCCCTCCAGCTGCACGGAAAGCGCCGACAGGGACTGCGCCAGGACGTCATGCAGTTCCCTGGCGATCCGGGTGCGTTCAGCGACGGCGGCGGCACGCGCCTGTGCCTCACGGGAGTCCTCCAGCTCGGCCAGCAGCAGTTCGGTGTGGTCGTGTCGCAGTCGGGCCTGTCGGGCGAAGACGTAGGCGGCACCGAGCACCACGCACAGCAACGCACTGGCCCCCGCGTTCTGGACCGCGTTGCGCGAGGGGCTGGCGTGGGCGGTGATGACCCCGAGCGACACGGTCAGTGGTGCGGCCAGGAGGACGGCCAGACTCGGCCGCAGGCGCGCGAAGAGCATCGCCACTGCGGTGGCGACGGGGATCATCATCGTCGAGGTCGGCTGGAGCCATGCCAGCACATCTCCGGCGGCACCCAGGATCAGCGGTATCGCAGCGGTGGCCGCCTCCGACTTCCACGGGCCCCGGACCAGGGCCGCGACGGCCAGTGACAGCAGGCACCCGGCCAGCGCCAGGCTGATGACGAGCCGCTCACCGGTCACCCCCGGGTGTGGCCGACTCTGCACAGCCGAGGCGGTGGTGAGGAGCATGACGCCCCACAGCGCCAAGTGCATCCGCGCAGCCTGACGCGCGGCACGTTCGGCCGCACGCGACCGGGCCTGCGCCACCCTTGGGCTGTCCCCCTGACCACCGCCGGGCGGCATTGCGCTCATGGTGGACAGCATAGGAGCAGCCGGCCCCGGGAAAACCGGGCCCGGCTGCTGATACCCGCTGCTCACACCGCAGCCAAGTCGCGGGCCGCACAGGAGGTCAACCGGTAGGCGCGGTAGCGGATCACCACCAGCCGGGTCATCGCCTGGGCCAGCGCCATCATGACGAAGGCCGCAACCCATGCCTGGGCCGAGGTGATCTGGTGGCTGCGGCTGAAGGTGGCGATGGCGTCACCGGCGCCGTGATCGGCGGCGTAGGCGAAGCCCATCCGGAATGCCATGCCGAAGACCCACAACGCCGCCGCAACGACGCCCGCCTTGGCGTAGACACCATCCGCCTTGCGGCGAAGGTGCGTGGTGAGCCCGCAGAGCACCCCGAGGGCGACTCCCGAGCCGGCCAGCACCAGTTCCAGGACGAGGTCGTTGCCCGCCGTCGGCACCGACCGCAGGTAGTACACAGCAGTGGCGCCGACCAGCACGACCGGCAGCACAAGATTGATCAGATCCAGGCGGCTGCCACACACCTGGCGCACGACGAGGAGGACGAGGATCCCGTTGACACAGTAATCGGTGAGGTTCACGGCCCCAGACTGCTTCGACCGCAGCCGCCAATCGCCAGCCCCCGGGTTGAGCGCCGGGTTGACAAGCGCCTCCACCCACGGGTTGAAGCGACACCGGCGAGTCGCGAACTGCGCCGGATGCGCAGGGCGTCATGTTCACCGCCGGCCAACGCCACGACAGCCGCCTGGCCGAGCCGCTGCTTGAACGGATCCGGGTACCCCGCGCCGGCCATGGCCGACCACACGGCAGGCCTGACCACCTCGTCGCAGACAAGGCCTACGGCTCTCACGGCTTCCGGGCCTACCTGCGCAAACGCAAAATCGCGCACACCATCCCGAGAAGGACGACCAACGCCGGCACCGCCGCAACCGTGGTCGGCGAGGCGACCGCCCACCGGGCTGTGACCGCGAGACCTACCGCCGCCGCAACACCGTCGAACGCTACTTCAACCGGCTCAAGGGCTTTCGCGGCATCGCAACCCGGTACGACAAGACCGCCACCTCCTACGAAGCAGCGGTCAGTCTGCCTCAATCCTGCTCTGGGCAAGATCACTTTGAAGACGGACCCTGGTGACGGAGCAGCCGCTCCCTAACAACCTCTCGCATGAGCTGCCCCGGGCAACAGCGCACTCATGACTTTCTCCAGGCCGAGGCGCGCTGATTGTGTGCTGCCGACATGGTTGGCGGAGACTCGCAAGGTGAATGTGCGTGCTGGCTGGCCGTCGCTGTCTGAGGGGCTTTCTGAGCAGCTGCTGGTTCCGTAGACGGTTCCGCCGTAGCCGGCGATGTGTCCGTCGGCGCGTTTCCAGACTTTGAGGTGCGCGGGCTTGGCGACGCGCGCAGCAAGCTGTAGTGCTGTGTCTTTCTGCGAGCTGCGTGTGGCGTCCACCGCGAGCGCGGTGTTGCCGTCCACGTAGTACTGGCAGAAGGATTCAGCCTTCTTGCCCTCGAGGAAGGAATCGCCGTCGAACTCGATGCGGTCTCCCGGTGGGAAGAAGGGGCGGATCAGGTCCTGGTGGACGGGGATGCCGCAGAGGTCCTTCGGGAGGGCGTAGTTGACCTGAGGGCCGCCGCACCCGGAAGCGAGCAGGATCAGTGAGGACACGGCGGCGACGGGCGCCGCTGCCCTTTGACACCTCGTGGTGGTGGAGGCCGTCTTGTCGAGGTCAGCCATGTCGTGCGTCCTCCCATTGGGCGCCGGCGGTGTGTCCGTCGGTCGCGGCGTCGGCGGCGCCGTTTTTGAGGTCTGTCAGGGTTGACGGGGTGAAGTGTCCGTGTCGGGCGGCTCGTTCGACGGCTGCGCGGGCCGAGTCCTGTGCCGCTTGCATTCCGCCGCTGTACTTCAGGCCGGCGTCGTGCTGGGCGTCCGTGGTGGTGTCGTGTTTGATGCTTTTTACGACTTGGTCTTGGATTTCTCCGATGCCGTAGCCCGCCACGTTGCCGGCGACGTTGCCGGGATTGATCCCGTGCCTATCAAGATGCCCTTGCTCACTGCTCTGTTCACTGCGTCGACGTGGTCGTTGAATTCTTTGTCCTCGGCGGTGTGGGTGTCGTGGACGGCTTCGGCTCGGGCCTGGCTCATGATGCCTGCGATGGTTGCGCCGGGGTGAACCGCGTTGCGTACCCGTCCCTCGGCTCCCACGGTCAGGTTGTGAGTCACCGGACTACCTCCAGCTGCGGCCGGGGCATCGTCGTGCTCGGGCCACGGGGCGACGAGGCCGAGACGCAGCACCCGGGCCCCGTCGCGGGCTTCCACGTGCCACGGGCGCCGCTGCCGGTGCTTGCGGTCCGCGCCCCACAGGGTGCGGGAATGGCCGACGGCCCTGCGCCGTGGCCGATGCGCCGGCCGGACCGGGCGTGCGTCGGCCGGACAGATGCGCGTCGGCCAGGGTGACCGCTCACGCCGCTCCAGCGAACCTGCCTGCTCAAAGCGGTTACCCGGCTTGCTTGCGTCCCGGATACCCGCAGGTGAGCAGGGTCTTTTCGCTGCGCGTAGGACACGGCCATCACAGCGCAGAGCATCGGTCACCCCGCCGTGAGCTGCACACCGCAGCGCCATGAACATCCTCCTCTTCCTGCCGACCTCCCTCGGCTGAGGGTGATCGCGACCTACCTCCAGCTGGAGCTGGAGCGTGTGCACCGCCATATCGCCGAGGGCGAGCAACGCGAGCGAGAAGCCGCCCGCCAAGCTGCTGCTCGTTCTATGCCGGCGCCAGCCTGGACGATGCAGAGGAACGTCAGCGCCGACCCGCCCCCGGTGGCTGTTCACCACGGCCAGTGCACCGTAGGGCAGCCTCGCGTGCGGCCGATCACCCGCCGCGCCGCCATCGAGGCGCTTACCGCCGATGTGGAGGCGTGTGCGCTGTGCCGCCCGGATCGCGAGCTTCAGATCGACTGAGCCCGCGGGTGCGGGAATGCGGGCCGCAGCGGGTGGATTATGTGGCTGAGAAGAATGGTTCCGCCGTGACCACACCTGCCCCCACGTCCACCACCGTGACGTTGTCCTGCCCGCCCAAGGAGGTCGGGCGCTGCGCGTCCTGCCAGCAGCCCTGCCACCGGTACGGCCACGGCGGCAACCCGCTGTACACCACGTGCCGCGCCAAGGTCGAAGCCGGGCGGACCAAGGCATCGGCCACCACGTAGCCGTCGGCTGCCGCTTACCCCGCCGGTCACAGGCCGGGTAAGCATCTTGGTGTCCGGCCCACCCTCCCCTGGGCGGGCCGCTACCGGCGGGGGTAGTACTGGTCGCCGTTCACCAGGCTGCGGAGCACCCGACCGAAGCGGCCAGTGGGCTCGGCCAGCTGGATACGGCACCCCGCGCAGTGCACTCCGTCGGCCGGCGGCGCTTCTTCTTCCCGTGGGTCGTACTCGAAGGGGCTGCTCTCCAGCGGCCCGTCGCACTCCTGGCACACCGGGTCGGGCTCCCTTGCGGCGTCAGCGGCGGCCTCCTGCGCGGCCCACCGCTCCCTCGCTTCCTGGCGCTCGCGCTCGCGCTACTGCTCCTCCTGTTCGCGCTGCTGCTTGCGGAGCTGGTCGCGCCGGCGCTGCCGCTGACGGAAGGCGCGTTCGTCGTCGGGGTCGTCCAGGGCGTCGGCGAGGGTCTGCCAGGTGGGGTGGCCGAAGCGGAACGGACCGGGCCCAGCGGCCCGTGCTCGCGCAGCCGGTCCAGGGTGGTGACCAGGATCGGCACGGCGTCGGTGTAGTCGGTGTAGCCGTCGCGTTCGTCCGAGCCGCGCTGGCGGGCGCAGAACGAGATCACCGGACTGCACGCCGTCTCCTACGACGCGGAGACCGAGGTGGGTGTGACGAAGGACTTTCCCCTGGGGAGGTGGGTGCACCAGCAGCGCAAGGCTCTGCGGGCCGGGGAGCTGGAGCCGCGGCGCAAGACCCTGCTGGACGCGCCGGAGGCCGGGATGGTATGGGAGCCGGGCGAGGAGGCGTGGGAGACCAAGCTGGCCGCGCTGCGCTCGTACCGGCAGGCCACCGGGCACCTGGCCCCGCGGCAGGACGCCGTGTGGGGCGAGGGCGAGGCGCTGGTGCCGATCGGGCAGCACCTGGCGAACCTGCGCCGGAAGGGCGGTCTGGCAAGGACGCGGAGCGGGCCGCTGTGCGCGCGGAGCAGCTGGCGGCGATCGATGAGGACTGGCACTGTCCCTGACCGCTGGACTGGCAGCGCCACTACCGCGTCCTGGCGGATCTGGTCGACGCCGACGGCATCGAGCCCGGGGTGCTCTTCGATGGCGACGACATCGGGCGGTGGCTGGCACGGCAGCGGGAGGCGAGCACCTGGGCGCAGCTGTGGGAAGAGCAGCAGCAGCGACTGTCCGCGTTGGGCGTCGAGCCCCTTCAGGCGCCGCCTGCCGCCCCGGCGGCGAAGCGTGCGACCACGGGGCCCCGGCAAGGCGCAGCAGGCGTTCCAGCGCGGCCTGGCGGCCCTCGCGCAGTGGGTGGCGCGGGAAGGCGACCGGCCGGTGCCCCGCGGCCACAGCGAAGAAATCGCCCTCTCCGGCGAGGGCGATGGGGAGCCGGAGGCGACAGTCGTGAAGCTGGGCGTGTGGATCTCCAACACCCGCGCAAGGCGCGAAAATCTCACCACCGAGCAGCGCGCCGCCCTCGCAGCGCTGGGCGTCCAGTGGGCGAGGCCTGCGCCAGCACAGGCCGCCGGTCAGCGCTGACCACTCCACGATCCCGATCTGCCCCGGGGCTACCACGGCCCCGGGGCAGATGCGTTCGCGCCGGCGGGCACCGCGCCCCAGCGGCGAGCGACCACTGAACCCGACACGCACCTGTCGCGCTCAGGCTCAACCACCCACAACACCGTCGGTGACAACCAGCCTGCCTATGTGACAACTATCGTGCTTCGGCTCATGGGGCATGCGGGCATGTGGCCCGGTTGCGGTCGGGTCAGAAGTCCAGCTCCACATAGTCGATGTCGGTGAACTCCACCAGCAGGCCATCGGCGCGGCGGCCGCGGTCCTTGAAGTAGATCTCCTGTAGACCTTCGGCGGCGATGTTGCGCAACTGCTGCTCGGTGGCACCGGCGGCCTGGGCGTCTGGTGCGCTGGGAGATGCCGAGCAGCTGGGCGACGGTTTTGTTGGAGCCTTTGTGTTGCTTGACCAGGTACCGCATCTGCGCACCGGCCGACTTGGGGAGGTTGGCGAGCAAGCCCGCTCGTGCCAACGAAGTTTGAGTGGCGAGAAGTGCTTTTGTGTCAGGGTGGCGGATGGGCGAACTCGCGGGTGCGTACACGCATCCGCGCCTGAGAGCGTTGGGGAGCAGTGACGGTGGCGATGCGGGCATTTCCGCTGGCGGGCGGGCCGGTGGAGTTACGGGGTGCGCTGGACTTGGAGAGGACGCAGGCAGGGGTGATGCCTCGCCGGTTGCCCGCATGGACCAAGGAGCAGTACCAGGACCCGTCGGTCTACGGGGTGACGGTGATGCCTTCGGGGGTGCGGCTGGTGTTCCGCACCGATGCGCGTGAGTTGGAGTTCGAGGTACTCACCTCCACAGGGCAGCTCGACGACGACCCCCAACCTCGCCCGACCGGGATGCTGGAACTGCTGGTGGACGGCGCCCTCGCCGAGCGCCAGCAAGCACCGATTGGCAACGTGGTACGGATGGCGGGTCCCGGGACCGCGCAGCGGCTGGTCCCGGGGGAGCCGGGGACCGTACGGTTCGCCGGGCTGCCGAGTGGCATGAAGAACGTCGAGCTGTGGCTGCCGCAGCAGACCCCCACGGAACTGGTGGCACTACGTGCTGACGGCGAGGTGCTGGCACCGCTGCCGGACGGTCGGCGCCGCTGGGTGCACCACGGCAGTTCCATCAGCCACTGCCTCGAAGCCGACGGCCCGACCGGCACCTGGCCGGTGGTGGCGGCTTCGCTCGGGGGAGTGGAGGTGATCAATCTCAGCCAGGCGGGCAACGACATGCTGGACCCCTATGTCGCCCGGACGATCCGCGACATGCCCGCCGACCTGATCAGCCTCAAGGTAGGCATCAACATCGTGGGCCTGGCTACCTTCCGACTGCGGACGTTCGGTCCAGCGGTGCACGGATTCCTGGACACGATCCGGGACGGTCACCCAGACACGCCGCTGCTGCTGATGTCCCCGGTGAGCTGTCCGGCACTCGACGCGACTCCCGGCCCGACCGCGATGGGTCCGGACGGGAAAATCACAGCCCTGGGCGACCCGGCCGATGTGGCCTGTGGGTCGTTGTCGCTGAAGGTGGTGCGTGATGAACTGGCCCGAATCGTGGCGGCCCGGCGAGCACGCGATTCCCACCTGCACTATCTTGACGGACGCGAGCTGCTCGGCCCGGACGAGGTGGATGACCTTGCCGACGGCCTGCACCCCACCGCCGCCGCATACCGCCGGATGGGCAAACGCTTCGCCGCCCACGCCTTCGCCGACGACGGCCCCTTCCGCTGAGCGACCGGAGCTCCGCACCTGCACCAGGTGCGGAGCTCGAGCGTAAGCGGGTTCCTCGTCATGGCCTAATCCTTGATCACAAGGGGACTTGCACGCCCCGAACACCGATCACTCAACCTTCAATGGCACACACTCAAGGTCCGCTGGCACAGGACACGGCCCGCGCACGCCCGCGGACTGGTGCGCATCCGGTCATTGGAACAGGATCGGGTGCACTCAGTGGCCGGACTCCCGACCACGGTGCGCTCCGGGCTGCTGCGGTGGGTGCGCCTGCTGGTCGTCCTGGCGCACCGGGGGCGGCCTCTCGGCATCGTCGTGTTCGGCGTAGCGGTCCGCGCGGGCGCGGGAGTCGTGGGCCGCCCTGGTGAACACGTCCTGGAGGAGGCGCAGCCGCTCGGCCGTGAGATCGAGGGCCTCCACGTCCGTACGGAATTCCCTCAAGACCCGCAGCGCCGTCAGGTCGACCGCCTCCCGGGGGTCGGTCTCCGGCTCCTGGTCACCGTGCTCGGATTCGGCAGCCGCGGGCACAAGCAGTTGCTCGGGCATCGCCGCCTGCCGGTGCGCGACGACGTCGTAGGCTCGGCCCCGCGCGGCGACGGTGGTGCGCAGCTTCTCGCGGACCGCCGCGCCGGCGAGGACGGCCCGCTCGTACTGCAACGGGACGCGGGGGATCTCCCACTCCCCCGGCTCCAGGCCGGGTGCGGCAGTTGGCGGGCGGCAGTCGGGTTCGAGGTCGGCCGGCGACCAGCGGGCGGTGTAGAGGCGGTAGGCGGGCATCCGGCCGCGCAGCGTCTTCGGCTCGCTGACGTCCACGTAGACGTGGCGAGCGCGGCGTCCACGATCTGCTCGTCCAGGCCCGGCTCGCCTACCAGAAGCGCATACCCAACGTCTTCGACTGGGTATGCACAGGGCTTCCGCTCCCTATGACGCGGGCGCACACACGCAATGCATCGCTCCAGGTAAGCACCGATACGGATGCTGTCACGTTCGGTAAAGCGATTTCGACCACATGCGGCGCCTGGGCTGGATCAAACCCAGCGAGTGGCGCGAGGCGCGGTTCGGCACGTCGCGGGTCCGCGAGCGCGCGGCGCCGCGCGCAGTGCCGCCCACCTCCCGCACCGGCCTATCCAGCACCGCGGCCGCGGCTCCAGCCCGGGGCCGGTCAGGTTCCACAGCTTCTCGGTGACCAGATTGCCCGCGGCGTTGGTGCGGCTGGCCGGGCCGAGCGACTCCAGGCCGTCACGGCCCAGGTCGAGGGAGCCTTTGCGGATGGTCTGCGCACTGGCCGTGCCCGGACACATCAGCTGCCGGATCTGCTCGGCGGTCGCCACCTTCACCACACCCAGTGCGGCGAGGACCATCTGCCGCGTCTTGGCTGTCGACCCGTACAACCGGCGCTTCGTCCCGCGCACTGCCCACCTCTCCCCCGCACCGGTCACACGCCGGTGCGTCCTCGGCCACGCGGCCACGAGCCCCAGCTCGGATCCGACGCCTCACCCTCAACTCACCAAGAAGTCGCGCGGATAGGCGGTAGGCGGGGTGGCAGATGAGGCAGGCACAGGTTCCGTGATCATGGAGTTGCGAAGCTCGTGATCACCAAGGAGATCTGTGCCTGCGCTGCCATCGTGGCTGACCGAACCGTTGTGGGACCAGTGCGCCGCCCTGTTGCCGCCGCGGCCGGAGTTCGATCCGGCCCACACGACTCCCCGCTGCTGGCCCCGACCCTGGACCTGCTGGGTGAGCTTGGGCCCCCGCCGGACGACATCACCGTGCACCTGGACGCCGGCTACGTTCGAAGACGGCATGGGCACTTCTCCCTTGGCGGATCCCGCCATCGCAAGAACCGACATCAGCACCTGCAGCATCGGGTTCCCTCCCGCCCGCCGGTCCTATCGATCACCGAAGCGGATCGTCCTGACAATCCTTCGGCCTTCGGCGCTCATTCGACCTGGGCGACCTTGTAGGCGATCCCGCCTTCGATGAGGTAGCCCGCTGCGACGCAGACGATGTCGTTCAGCCATGCGTACTCCTGCGATCCGGTCTCGAAAAGCGGGTTGGTGCGGAAGTAGTACCGGGCCGGGTCGATGTCGTACCTCTTGGCCGGATCGGCGATGTCGGCCCGCAATTCGGGCGGGGTGACCCAGCGGCCGCCGTAGGTCATGTACACCAGGGCGCCGTCGTGGGTACGCAGGGTGAGGCGCACGTCCAGCGACATCGTCCCGTCGGGGCGGAACAGCGCCCAGTCGATGGGACCGCGTGGTTCGATCTCCTCGCCGGCGAGGAGGGCGGCCATGAGCCGGATCATCGCGACCTTGATCACCGCTTCAGCGTGCGCGACGAACGCCGCACTGTTGTGAGCAACGCGTTCTTCGACCTCGCCGACACCGTCCTCACCGTCCGCAGCCTGATCCGACGAGCGTGGTTCACCCATCGCTGGGACGGCCGCCCACGCGCCGCCGGTGACTCAACTCTCTTCCTGCGGATCATCGTTCGTCTGGTGCACGCCGTCCAGATCATCGGGGTAGTGCTCGATCGCCCGCCGGTAGTCCTGCACCCGACGGTCGCTGCTGGTGGCGGCCAGCGTCCTCAGCAGCAGCCGCACCGCCTCGCGGCCCTCACCCTCGTTGTACAGCGCCATGGCAAGGAAGGCCCGCAGCGCAGGATCGTCCGGGAACTCCTCAAGTCCCTGCCGCAGGGTCCGCACGGCCTCCCCGTAGGAGCCCAGGACCCGGTGAGTGCTCCCCAGCCCGAGGAAAGCCCCGTGACGATCCTCCGGGGACAGGCCCGCACCGCCAGGGCCCACTCGTAGAAGGGGACGGCTTCGCGCTCCAGGCCGAGGACATCGTGCACCCAGGCCGCCTGGTAGGCGATCTCGGCATCCTCGGGATACCGCTCGGCCAGCTCGGCCAGCTCCACCAGCTGTTCCCGGGCCTGCCCAGCCTGGCCCTGTTCCCGCAACTGCACCGCTCGCGCCAGCCCCGTATCCCTCGCGCGATCATCGCTCATGCCGCCCTACGGTGGCACACCGCCCGATCGGAAAGCACCGCCCATGCCCCAACCACCAGACCATTCCGCGCGGCTTCTCAAGCGTCCGGGGCGACGAGGCTGCGGAGCAGGGGGGCGGCGATGCGGACGATGTCCTCCACGTCTGCCTCGGCCAGGTCGGGCATGTGCAGCAGAAAGCGTTGGGTGGCGATGCCCATCATGATCGCGCTGAACAGTGCGGCTCGCAGTCGTGCGTCGGGGGCGTCGATGGTGGCAGCGATGTGATCGGTGACTTCCGCGGTGACATGCCGGCGCAGCAGTTCTGCTGCTTCGTCGCTCGTCATGCTGGTTCGCAGGAGCACTGCCATGGGGCTGTCCGGGTCCGCCGCCCAGGTGCCCAGCATGCCGCGCAGGCGGTTCTCCGCCGTGTGGTCGGGGTCGTTTGTGGTGAGTCGGTCATGGGGGATCTGCCATTGGACGGCCTCGCGGAACAGGTCCTGTTTGCAGCCGAAGTACTGGATCACTGAGGACTTGTCCACGTCGGCTTCGGTCGCAATCGCCCGGATGGTGGCGCGCTCGTAGCCGACCTCCGCGAACTTCCGCCGCGCGGCCGCCAGGATGCGCCGTCGTGTGCGCTCGCCTTTGCGCTCGTCGAGGGCGGCTTCCGTGGCCGGGCCGCCTGAAGCGGCCTTTCGCTGCGCGGCTTGTCCGGGCGCATTCGTCACTACATCGGCCCAGGTCAACGTCGGTCCCCTTTCCGGTGCGGGCCCTGATGCTACAAGTGCCTTTGGGTGACGCCGAGCGCTTGAAGGGGCGGGCCGGAAGGCTTCGTAGGGGAGAGCCCGACATCGGGTACGGGTGAGGGCATATCCACCTCGGCTGCACTTCGTCCTGTGTCGCCGGGCCGCAGCGCGGCTGGTGGAGCGCCGCCGGGCTCCGGTCGGTGGGGTGTCCACAGCCGGAGCGCGGCGGAAGCTTCCTGGAGGTCGTGTGCGGGCGGCAGCCGTCCCGCTCAGGCAGCCAGTGCTGCTGCGTCTTTCACCAGCCGGTCGAGGTCCGGCAGAGCGTGGGTCCGGCGCTGGATGCCTTGGGCGCGGAATCGGTAGGAGCGGTCGTCGAGTACGTTGCGTACCGCTGCGGCCAGCGAGTCGTGTGTGACGTTCTGGACGTCTATTCGTGTTCCGACGCCCAGTTCCTGGAGGCGGCTGGCGTTGTGGGACTGCTCGGCGAACAACGGCACGGCGACCATGGGGACTCCGGCCGTCAGCGCCTCTCGCGTCCCGTTGAAACCGGCGTGCGTAAGAAACATGTCGCTGGAGCGGAGTAGCAGTTCCTGCTGTACGAACGAGGTCAGGTGGACGTTGTCGGGGCGTGCCCCGTCCCACTGCTGGGGGTCGCGGTCGGCGCCCAGGGCAACGACACCGGTGACCGGCAGGTTTCCCAGCGTCTCGATGATGGTGTTGAGCAGGGTGTGAGCGCCGCCGGGAAGTCGGGTGGCGTTGGAGCCGAGGGTGGCGAGGACGAGGGGCCGGTTGGAGGGGAGTTGGGCGATGTCAGGGTCGAGAGCAGCCTGCGCTGTCTGGGAAGGGACCTGGTAGTAGCGGGCGTTGGGCAGTCGGCTGTCTGTGGGATAGAAGTCCTCCGGAACGACCCCTGCGCGGAAGGCGCGGAACGGATGCCAGGCGTCGTCGACCGGTGCCAGGCCGAGCTTGCTCCGCTGTCGGTTGAGCTCCTTCGTCACGGCGGGGTGGGCATAGGGCGCCATGGGCGCGATGTCCAGAGCGCCGTGTGGGATACCGAGGCGCTCTGCCGCCAGATAGCCGCCGTATTCGGTTGATTCGTGGAGTATCAGGTCGGGTTGCCAGTCCTTCGCCGCTTCGAGGAGGTCCTGGGTGCTGGACTCGGCGAGGTGCCCGACGAAGGTCGCCGCGAAGAAGTCCGGCGCCAGTTCGAGGGTCACGGACCCGGCCTTTTCCATGCCCGGCGGAGGCTGGAGTTCACCGCTCTGGAACGCCTCCCCCATCGACTGGAGATGGGGCAGCGTCAACGCGGTGAGTCCACGCTTCTCGACGTGCTCGATGACGCTGGGCCCAGTGGCGATGGCCACCTCGTGGCCCGCGGCTCGGGCCCGTTCTGCCACTGGCAGAACCAAGGGGGCGAGGTGCGAATAGATTGCCTGTGCGGTGATGAGGATGCGCATGTGCTCGCTCTCCACGATGCGGTGCAGGCCCCAACGTGTGGGCTGCACCGCGGACTTCACGGCCGACTTCTCAAAAAATAAACGCTTGTTGAGAACCTAGCACTCACGCCCTTCGTGCTCTCATAGGCCCCCGCAACGCCCCCTCGCCCTCGGCAGCATCGAGTCAGGCTCCGCAGCGTCCGCGCGTGCCGGACCGAACCGGCAGCGGTGAGTTGGTCGGCACCGGCGGGTGGGGCTGTCCGACGGCACGCCAGCGACTCCCTCTGGGCGGTGCATGCCGCGTCCCCCGACGGGTGGTCAGCCACGGTCACTACAGGCTCGCCCGTCTCCGCCGCCTCCGGGACGTGCGCGCCGGCCGCGTCCCGACGGGTGCTCCGGGGACTCGTCCTGCGTCCCGCGTGACGGAGCGCACCGGCGGCCTGGTTCCTGCGGACCGAGCAAGCCGACGCCATCCGCTGACGACGACGAACCACCGTTGACCTTGTGTTTCCGCGCTCTCGCGCTGAGAGGCTGTCCTCATGATGGACAAAAGAGGTGGGGTTGAAGGTCAGGCGGTTCACCCGGGCAAGTACGCACGTGTCGAACGGGAGAGGCGGTTCCTGCTGGCCGAGCCACCAGCACCGTCGGCGGTGACCGTCAGTCGCGTGATCAGCGATCGGTAGTGACAGGAACGCGCTTGCGGCTGCGTCGGGCCGACTTGTCGAATGGCCGCTGTGAGCTCAAGCTCACCCAGAAAGTCCCGATCTTTCAGCCTGGCGCCACTCAGGGCCTGCCCGATCGGTACGCTGAGCGCCTGAAGCAACACCTCAACCAACCCGCAGCAATTCACGCCGCTCCTGATGGCACCTGCACCTGCCACCTTCTCCAGGGGCAGGCACCTGCCCGCGGCAGTTGCGCGCAGGATCTTGGCTTCAGGTCAGCGGCCACCGCAGCTTCGCTGTGTCCCAGTCGGTGACGTAGGTGTAGGCATCGTCCTTCGCCGGCGTCGTCCACTCGGCTGGCCTTCTCGACCGTGGAGTGGGCTGGCCTCCTCGGGGCGATGCGCCCGCTGGTCGTCTGGGCGCCGCGCGCGCGGACAGATCCCTCTCCACAGCGCAACTCACGTATCTGACCAGCGCCAACTCCGCACCTGCTATAGCAGTCGGCATGAGAATGACATGGCCTTTCGTCACTCATGTCAGCAACAGGTGAGCACCATCCGTCAGTGCCAACCAGGTCGCTGCGCCTGTGCCACTGACACTCAGATGACGATGTTCAACTGACGCTCCCCCGCAGAACAGCAGTACGCCTACGGCCGCGCCCCGGCTGGCCTCATGACATCCGCCCAGCTGCGGGAGGAGCGCCTGAAGCCGGCGGCAGGCCAGCAGCCGCTCGGCTACCTGCGGGTGAAGACCCGCAGGTTCGATACGGATGCCCCGCTGTACGACCCCGCCGCCGCGGCGAAGATGAACCCGCTCAGCTCCAAGCAGAAGGAGGCCCGTGCACAGCGCCGCACCTGCCCGGCCTGCGGCACCGTGCACAAGTACATCGTTCGAGGCCGGTGCCACGAGTGCCGGGAGCGCGACGAGGCCGTCCGGCGCCGGCGCCAAGAGCGGACCTGCGCCGAGTGCGGGACACTGCGCCCTCGACCGGTTCCCCCGACCAAGGTTCGAGGCCTGCGCCGCAGGCTGTGCCCTGACTGTCGGACCGCCGAGCGCCGCAAGGAACGGGAGGAGTTCGCGGCGTGGCTGCCGGAGGCGATCCTGTGCCCGGACTGCAACAGCGCCAAGACCAGCACGAAGAAGGCCGCAACGGCCTGGTGGAAGGAAACCCTGCCTTGGGCCCGCTGGAGCGCACTGCGTTGTCAGCCGTGCCGCGAGGTGGCCGACCGGCGGGCCCAGGAGCTGCAGCGCCAGTGGGAGACGGAACGGGCCGAGGCGGAAGAGGCGGCGCGCGAGAGGCGTCGGCGCGAGGTCGCCCACCTGCGTGACTGGGCTCGCACGCTGTTCGTCGATGGCCAAGCGGTGATTCTGGATACGGTTATCCGGGCAGACCTCTGTCTCACCAGCGACTCTGTCTATGTGGACCTGCGGGCTCAGTTCACTCCAACGAAGGACGATTCTGAGGCGGCGCTGTGAAGGCCGCCCGCGATTCGATGACGAAGCGCTGGTATGTCTGATGACCTAGCAAGTCTGGAGGCCACTTCGCGGACAGGGGCGACGTCCTCCAGCGGCCGCTCCTCATCGTTCAACATCGCTTGGAGCGGCTCCATGGACTCCCCCATCGCGCTGACTAGGCCGTGTCTCTTCGATCAGGTAGTTCGTTGTTCTGGTCATGCTCAGCAGGGGGATCTGACTGACACCGAGTGGGCTGTGCTGGAGCCGCTGCTGCCGGTGAGCAACAACCGATGCGGCCGCTGGCGGGATCACCGTCAAGTGATCAACGGGATCATTCACCGGCTTGGCACCGGGGTGCAGTGGCGTGAACTGCCCGAACGCTTCGGCCCATGGAAGACGGTCCACAAGCGGCATGTGCTGTGGTCGGCCGACGGCACGTGGGAGATGCTCCTCCGGCACGTTCAGGCCACTGCCGACGCCGACAGTGACCTTGACTGGAACGTCAACGTCGACTCCACCTCCGTGCGAGCCCACCAGCACGCCGCCGGCGCTCCCAAGAAGCCGCCACCCACCCCACCCAGCTCTTCAAAAGGGGCACCACAAAGATCAGTTCACGTGTACGCGCACATTATCCTGCGGCTCCTGCTGGAGGAGGCGGTGCGCCGGGTGAGGCCCTCGGCCGCTCCCGTGGCGGGCTGACGACCAAGATCCATGTTGCCGCGGAGGGCCGCTGCCGCCCGCTGTCCCTGCTCATCACACCGGGGCAGCGGGCGGACTGCACCCAGTTCGAGGCGGTCAGGGACAAGATCCGCGTTCCCCGCACGGGGCTCGGGCGCCCCCGCCGCACCCCGGACAGCGTGGGCGCTGACAAGGCGTACAGCAACCGCAAGATCCGCGCCTATCTGCGTAAGCGCGGCATCCGGCACGCGATCCCGGAGAAGAAGGACCACAAGGCCGCCCGCCTGCGGCGGGGTTCACGCGGCGGACGGCCTCCGGGCTTCGACAAGGGCCGCTACAAAGAGCGCAACACGGTGGAACGGGCCATCGGCAAGCTCAAGCAGTTCAGAGCCGTCGCCACCCGATATGACAAGCGAGGGTACGTCTACCTCAGCACCGTCACCGCCGCTGCGCTCCTCATCTGGCTCCGCTCGTGACAGGAGTCCATGAGAGGGGAGCACCACTACGCATAACCGGGAGTGCTGTGCGCAGATTCCCGTTTCCGCTGTGACATTCCCCCAACACCAGGTGCCTTCTAATCATGGCTCTCACCTGGGCATACTCCACGCCTGCCGCTTCTCAATCCTGCCCGGTGCAGGGGTTGTTGGGAAGGAGCGTCCGTGACCGCTCAGTCTCTCAGGGATCGGCTCGCCCCCTCGCGATCCTCGCCGCGGAGCCATTTGGCACACCGGCCTCACATGCCACCCCTGATCTCGGCACAGCACGATCGACAGACATTGGAGTACAGGGTGAACCAAGCCCCCACCACGTCAACCGACAGCACCCCTGGGGAAAACGGCGACGCAAACCGGTCCTGGCTAATACGGCGAGGACTGCTACTGGAGTCCGGCCCCCAGCGGGGGCTGTCCCTCGCCGGCTTCGTCAACCAGCTCGGCACCGCGGCCTTCCTGGCGACCGTGCCGCTGTACGCCCTGCGGGTGATGCACCTGTCCATCGGGCAGGTCGGTCTCGGCCTCAGTGTCGCGGGGGTGGTCGGTCTGATTGCCGGTATCCCGGTAGGGCATCTCGCTGACCGCCGCGGCCCGAAGGGCATCTTTCTGATCACTCTGTTGATCCAGGCCCTTTCCATGACGTCGTTGCTGTTCGCCCACGCGTTATGGTCGTTCGTCCTGGCTGTGGCCGTGACGGACCTCGCCGGCTCGTCCGGCGGTGCGGCTCGTGGCCCGATGATCCGCCGCTTCGGCGGTGACGAGGTGCCGAAGTTCCGCTCCTACCTGCGATCGGTGGCCATGCTCGCCAGCACGTTCGGCGCGCTGGCGGCCGGTGCGGTGGTGCAGATCGACAGCGACTTCGCCTACCGCGCCCTCATCTTCGCCAACGCGCTGACATTCATCGGCAGTGCCGCCGTCCTGGTCAAGCTGCCGAAGCTCGAACCCCTGCCCTCCCCGCGCGAGGAAGGCCGGTGGATCGCGTTCAAGGACAAGCCGTACGTGGCGTTCGTCGTGCTCGACGGCATCATGTGGATCCAGAGCGAGGTGCTGTCGTACGCCCTGCCGCTGTGGGTGGTCCTGCACACGGACGCACCGCGGTGGTTCGTCGGTCTGGCGATCGCAGTCAACACCGTGATGGTGGTGTTCCTGCAGATCCGGACCAGTCGCGGGGTCAAGGGCGGCATAGTCGCCGGCCGGGCCACCCGCCGAGCCGGGCTGGCGTTCCTGATCGGCATGGCGGTCATCGCCGCAGCCTCCGGCGTACCCGGCTGGGCCGCCGTGACGATCATGATGGTCGGCGTCGCCATTCACACGGTGGGCTCACTGTGGCATGCGGCCGGATCGCTGGAGCTGCGGTTCCGGCTTGCTCCCGCACATGCCCAGGGCCAGTACTCCGGGGTGTTCGGCATGGGCATGGGCCTGTGCTACGTGGTTGCGCCGAGCCTGCTGAGCCTGCTCTGCGTGACCTGGGGGGCGCCCGGCTGGCTCGTGATGGGCGGTGTGTTCGTCGCAGCCGGTCTCGCCATGCCGTACGTGATCCAGAGGGCAGGCCGCAGCCGGGAGATAGCGCCGGGCGACTGAGCTGCCGCCCAGGGGCTGGGCACTCCTCCATTCGATCGGCCACGCCGCGCACTGACGTCGACTACCGCACATCGCGTTTGAGCAGGAGCAGGAATGACTCTCGATCGAGGAGACAGAGCCTAGTTGATCAGCTGCTTCCAGGAGATCCTCAGGGCCCAGGACAGACAGCCGTATGTTCGCCGTGAGACAGGTGTCGTGCGCTCTGTCTGCTGATGCCAGCAGTTCGCTCAATTCGGAGCGAGGGACGGCCTGCCCTTCGTCCACTGATCGCTCGATCAGTTCCAAGAACGGCAGGAACCTATCGGCCAGGGCCTCGACAGCGGTCAGGAGTGTCACGCATGCTTCCTGCCGCTGTTGCCTTAGACGTTGTTTCAGTTGGTGAGTCGGCGATAGCTGATGAGGGCTGCGGCGATGCCGACGAAGGCCAGGAAGTGCTCGGCCTTTCGCTCGTAACGGCGGTGCAGCCTTCGGCATCCGGCCAGCCAGGAGACCGTTCTCTCTACGACCCAGCGGTGTCGGCCGAGCCGCGTGGACGACTCGATGCCCTTGCGGGCGATGCGGTGGCGGATGCGACGCTCACGAAGCCATTTCCGCAGGTGGTCGTAGTCGTAGCCCTTGTCGGCGTGGAGCTTGGCCGGACGCCGGCGGCGCGGGCCGCGGCGGGAGCGGATGGGCGGGATCCCGCGCACGAGCGGCTCCAGGCCGAGGCTGTCGTGCACGTTGGCGCCGGAGATGCCCAGCGACAGCGGCACACCGTTTCGGTCGGTGATCAGGTGGATTTTCGATCCCGGCTTGCCGCGGTCGGTCGGATTCGGTCCGGTCAGTGGCCCCCTTTTGCCGCCCTGACGCTGACGGAGTCGATCGCACACCGCGACCAGTCCAACTCGCCCCGGGCACCGAGCTCGTCAAGGATGACGCGGTACAGCCTGGCCCACACCCGATCCCGGCTCCACTGGGCGAAGCGCCGGTAGACGGTGGGCCAGGCCGGCCCGAACACCGGAGGCAACTGCCGCCACGTGCAGCCCGAGGTGGCCACGAAGATGATCGCTGCCAGGCATGCGCGGTCACCGGCCCGTCGCCGGCCGCCACCTTGCGGGCGTATGACCTCCGTCGGCGGGACCACCCGCCGGAACAGCACCCACAACTCGTCCGGCACCAACCGCTCAACCAGATCCGCCATGCACAGCTCAACGAGCGATCACGCCGTCAGAAACGACGTCTTAGCGGACTACCGGACGGGTCCGTTCCACAGCGCCGTGGCGGGGCCGGGTCCCCGGAAGGGGGCTGGGCCTGGCCGGCGCCCCGGAGGCAGCGTGCTCGTCCGGCCTCCACGGCGGGGAGTGGCAGGTGCCGGCCAGTCGTTAAGCAGGCCGTCCTCACGGGGTACACCTCGGGAACCCAGCTCGCGCAGTCGATACCCTGCCGGGGTATGGTCGTACGGCTCGATTGAACGAAAAGGAAGGGGCATGGCCGTGGACAGCGCACAGGCAGGCACGCGGGGCGTCGCCCGGCTGCTGGCAGTGTGCGCGGTGCTGTTCGGGCTTTTCCTCATGCACGGAGCCCCGGCCACGGCCGCGGAGGGCTGCCACGGCGCCAAGACCGCGACCTCGCCGATGACCAGTGGCCACGACACCGCTGCACTGCCCACGGCCCACGCGCCGACCGGACACGGTCCTGGCCCCGCCGTCCGGACCGCCGACGTCTCCGGGATGCCCGGAGCGCTGTGCGTGTCGACTGCCCCGCACGAGCGGACCCCCCTGCCTGCGCCCAGCCTGCTCGTCGTGGCGGGTGCCGCCGGACTCGGCCTGTGGACGCTGACCCGACTACGGGCAGCGGCCGACGGGAGAGGGCGGCGCGGGCCACCGGATGGCGGACGAGATCTCCTGCTTCGGGTGTGCATCGCGCAGACGTGACAGGTGCGCGCCGGACCCGGCCCCAGGCCGGAAACCGGCACCGTGTCCTGCTCGTTTCCGCGCACCACCGGTGTGGTGCGCCCACCCGGAAAGATCCCACTTCGATGGTCACCTCGTACCGTTTCATCGCGCGCCGCCGCGGCCTCGCAGCGACCGGCGCCGCAGCCGCTCTCGCGCTGACGCTGGCCGCCTGCGGCTCCTCCTCCAGCGACTCCTCCTCCATGCCCGGCATGGACCACGGCAGCAAGTCTTCCGCGTCCGCCTCACCCAGCGCGTCGCAAGCGATGGGTGACATGCCCGGCATGGACCACATGGCCCCCGGCAACGGCCTGTCCGACACCCGGGGCGGCTACCGCCTCATCTCCAAGGACGCGACCCTGCCGTCCGGCAAGCAGACCGCCTACCGGTTCACGGTCACGGGCCCGGACGGCCGGCCGGTCACCGGTTTCGCCCTCGACCAGACCAAGCGGATGCACTTCTACGCCATCCGCTCCGACCTGACCGGCTTCCAGCACATCCACCCCACCATGGCCGCCGACGGCACCTGGAGTGCGAACCTGTCCTCCCTCGCACCGGGCTCCTGGCGCTTGTTCGCCTCCTTCACCCCCGAGGCCGGGCCTGGCAAGGGCAAGGACTTCGTGCTCTCGCGCACCGTCACGGTGCCCGGCGACGCCGCGAAGGCTCCGCTGCCCGCACCGGCCACCAGCACACAGGCCGACGGGTACACCGTCACCGTCAAGGGCGAGCCCATGGCGGGCATGGCGCACCCGCTGACCGTCTCGATCGCCAAGGACGGCAAGCCCGTCACCGACCTTGAGCCCTACCTGGACACCTACGCCCACCTGACCGCCTTCCACGAAGGCGACGCCGCGTTCGCCCACCTCCACCCCACCACCAAGGTGACCGGCGACAACGGCGGCCCGGACCTGTCCTTCCATGCCGAGCTGCCCACCTCCGGCAACTGGCGGCTGTTCCTGCAGTTCCAGACCGGTGGCAAGCTCCACACCGCGGCCCTGACCCTGCGCGTCGGCTGACCCCCGGCGGGGCGCCGTCGACACGGCGGCGCCCCGCACCCCGGTCCGCCGGACGCGCACCCAACGAGCGCGTGTCCGTGGATGTCAGGAAGGCATGGGAGCTGTCCGGCGCGAAGGACGCTGCTGGAAGGACAACGGTGATCGTGGACGGCGGCTACCAGGGGACCGGCTGGTCATCCCGCATCGCCGCGAGAAAGGCCAGGCCGAACGGACGCCTGTTTCGTGGTTCAGGGGTAGAACAAGCGGATGCCCACCGAAGGGCTACCTCGATGGGCATCCGCTTCTCAGGAATCTGCTACTCGACTCGCCTCAAAGAAATCTCGTGATCCCCGTTGGAAACCATGTCTCTTACTGCCGCGAACATTTCACGGACCCCAGGGCGGTGTGTCACCACCAGATCAGGGCAGGTGAACCTGGCCGCATGAAGCACGATGTGCGCGCGGATCCGGGCCTGGTAGGGAGTCTTGTGGCCGTAGGCCATCTTCTTCAGCCGGTGCCTCTGCGAGGCAGTCAGCAAGATCAGGCAGGCAGCGACAAGGGGCAAAGCAGGCAGGCCGATCAGCAGAAGTGGACCTTATCGGCCAGAGCCTGCGGTCTCTACCTCACCGCCCCGACACCAGCCACAACACCAGCTCCGGAGTCAACTCCCGAAGGACTTCAAGAGCTGACCGTTTAGTTGATCTCCCGTCAGACGCCCCACTCCGTCAAAGTGCGAGGCTGGCCCGGGTGGTCTTCCAGCATGACGTCGAGACGTTCGCGGAGCAGCGTGCGGCCGAGATCGTCGTAAGCGCGAGCCCACAAGGGGTGGAGGTCCGGCAGGCGCCCTACATCCTCGTGGTAGGCGGCGGTGAGTCCCATAAGAGCGCTCGCCGGGTAGCCCGCGTCGAGCATCCGGGAGGCATCAGCCAGGATGAAGTCAGTGTCCCCGGTGAAGGCGGGATACTCATCGGCGAAGGCGTCGTTCGGTGCGAGAACGCCGACACCGATGCCGGACGGGTCGGGTTCGTGGCGCCAGCCGGCCGGCGGCGCAAGATCGAGGGGGACCTCCGCGTCGCTGCGGCCGCCGGGCGTAAGGCCGTACTCCGGGGTGGGATGGATGCCCAGTTCGGCCGACAGACGTGCCACCTGGGTGCGACGGCGCTCTCCTCCGCTGCGCAGGGCGAGGGAGAGCAGAAAGGTGAGGCCGTCCAGGGTATTCCGGCCGATGACGCCCGGCTCCTTGTGGCCGAAGGAGGCAACGGGATGGTCGGTGCGTCCGAGTTCCGGCGCAGGGACCACCCATCCGACGCAGGTGCCGGTGCCAAGGTCCGCGAAGGGCAGGAGTTCCGGCACGGACATGAACGGTACGTGATGCCGGCGGAACGCTTCCCCCGCGTAGCAGTACTCCCACCCCTGGGGTGCGAGGGGTACCTCGCACAGGTCGAACGGCAGGGCAAAGCTGGTCTGCACGCGGCCAGCGTCGTACAGGCCCTCCTCGTATAGGTCCGTCGTGAGGAACCCCTCCTCCCAGGCGATGTCGATCACCTTGGCGAGTGCGGGTGGGGTGGGGAACGGGAACAGGTCATCGGTCCAGCGTGGTGGTGCCGTCATGGGAGGAGAGTGTGGCAGCCACGTCTGACAGCCGGAGAAGAGGCGTCGACCCCCGAAGGATTTCCGAAGCCGACCAGTAAAGCGATCTCGTCGATCACCTCCCGGTGATCCCGCCAGCGGCCGCCCCTCTTCGGCGTCCGGTCCGGGAGCAACAGCTCGATTCGCGCCCCCTGCACATCAGTTGATGCCAGACTCGGACCAACGACCGACTGGTCCCAACGAAACTGCCTAGGTGGTCACGCAGGGTGGGTCGTACGGCAGTTGGGGAACGTATCGGCTCCATTGCTGGCGGCTCAAGGCGCCGGAGCTCCCGGCGCAGATACGGCTGATGGCGGACTTGACGTTCAGGTCCCAGAGCGTGGCGACGCCGTCGTCGGTGGTGGCGGCCAGGGTGTGACCGTCCGGGCTGAACGCCAGAACGGCGGCGAATCCGGTCTCCACGGTCAGCGGGCGGCCGATGGGGGTGGGGCGGTCCGGATCGGTGACGTTCCACAGGGTGATGGTGCCGTCGTCGGTGTGGCCGGCCGCTGCGAGGGTGTGCCCGTCCGGGCTGAACGCCACCGACCACAGGCTGCCGCCGGGTACGGTCAGGGGACTGCCCCTGCGCGTGAGGTGGTGGGGGTCGGTGGCATTCCACAGGGTGACGGTGCCGCGGCTGTTCCCGGTGGCGAGCGTGCGGCCGTCCGGGCTGAACGCGACCCAGGTGCTGGTGGCGTTCGGCTGGTCGATCGGCTCCCCGATGCGGACCCCGGGGTCCGTCGTACTCCACAGGCCGACCTCATGGTTGCTGCCGTCGCCGCCGGCCGCCAGCATCGTGCCGTCGCGGCTGAACGCCAGAGATTCGACGGACCTCGTGTGGTCATTGGAGATGCCGGGCTGGGCGTCGGGGTGAGCGGGGTCGCTGACGTCCCACAGGGCGATGCTGCCACGATCGTGGTTGTCGCCGGCCGCGGCCAGGGTGTGGCCGTCGGGGCTGAACGCCAGGGAGAAGATGGTCCCGTCCGCCCCGCTGAGGGTCTTACGGAGGCGAACGGGATGGCTGGGGTCGGCGGTGTTCCACAACGTGACGGTGCCGCCGCTGTCGCCTGCGGCCAGGGTGCGCCCGTTCGGGCTGAACGCCACGGCGTCGACCGGTTCCTTGGGGCCGGTGAGCGGATCACCGCGGGGAGCGGGGTGGTTGGGGTCGGCGGTGTTCCACAGCGAGACGGTGTTGTTCTGGTTTCCGGCGGCCAGGGTGCGTCCGTCGGGGCTGAACGCCACGGATGCCACATTGCCGCCGGCGCCGATGATCCGGGTCGGCGGCAGATTCCACAGATCGACGTTGCCGTCGGTGTTCCCGGCGGCGAGGGTGCGGCTGTCCGGGCTGAACACCACGTCGGTCACCGCGTCGCCGGGACCGGTCAGCGGCCGGCCCAGAGGGCCGATAGCCCTGGAGTGGGTGACGTTCCACAGATGGATGGTGTGGTCGGCGCTGCCGGCGGCCAGGGTGTGACCGTCCGGGCTGAACACCACCGACATGACGGGCTGGGCGGGACCGGTCAGCGGCTTGCCCAGGGGGGTGGGGTGGCTGGGGTCCGCGACCTTCCACAGGTGGACCGTGCTGTCCTCGATTCCGGCGGCCAGGGTGCGGCTGTCGGGGCTGAACGCCAGGGAGATGACGCGATGCCCGGCCTTCAGGGAACGGCCGCGGCCGGGGTGGGCTGGGTCGGTGGTGTTCCACAGGCGGATGGTGCCGGCATCGTCGTCGCATGCGGCGGCCAGGGTGTGCCCGGTGGGGCTGAACGCGATGCGACCGGAGAAGACGCCGGGGCAGTCGAGGTTCAGGGGCGCTCCCGCGGGTTTGACGTCGTCGGGACGGCTGACGTTCCACAGGCTGACGAATCCGGCGTGCCATCCAGCGGCCAGGGTACGGCCGTCGGGACTGAACGCCAGCGATTCGATGGAGGTCGCGGCGTCCAAGCCCTGAATGCCGGGGCTCTTCGGCCGGCCCAGCAGGACCGGGTGGCTGGGGCTGGTCAGGCTCCACAGGTCGACGAATCCGCCGGAACCGGCATCGCCGTTGTGGCTGGTGTGTCCGCCGACGGCCAGCACCCGGCCGTCCGGGCTGAACGCGAGCGACAGGATCGAATCGACGGAACGGTCCACCGGCACGGGTCGGCCCAGCGCCACCGGACGGCTCGGATCGGAGACGTCCCACAGCCGGACGAGCCTCTGGTGGACGTTCCCGGCCGCCAGCATGTGCCCGTCGGGACTGTAGGCCACGGTGTACACCGCGCCGCGCGGGCCGGGAAGCCGGGTGTCCAGCGGTGTGTTCTCGGTCGTGATGAGCCGGGACGCCGCCTTTGGGGTCGGGTCCATGCGGTAGGCGGTCAGCGCGAGTTGAGCGGACAGCGAGGGATCGGTCGGCGCCAGTTGCACGGACGCGGAGGTGACGGCGGCGTTGATGGCCTGGTCGCGGGCTCGAAGGGCCTGGGTGGCGGCCTTCCGGGCGTTGGACTCCTGCCGGAAGGCGAACACCGCGGCCAGCGAGGCGACCACGGCCAGCGCGGTGATGGTGGCGACTGCGGCACGCCGGAGCCGTTGCCCGCGCCGCTGGTGGTGGCGGGCGGCTGCCAGAAATGCCCGGGCGGCGCCGCTGAGTTCCGGCCCGTGCGTTTCGGCCCAGGCGAGGGCGGCCTCCAGGCGGTTGCCGCGGTACAGCGCGGCTGCCTCCCGGCCGGCCTGTTCCCAGAGCTCGGCCGCCTCTTCCAGATCCTGTCGTACGAGGTTTCCGCTGCGGTCGTGCTCGATCCAGCCCCGCAGCCGGGGCCAGGCGCGGATGAGCACCTCATGCGTCATCACCACCGTGTCCTGGTCCCGGGTCAGCAGCCGGCCGCGGGTGAAGTCGTCCAGGACCCTGACGGCCGCTTCCCGGTCCGTCGCGTGACGCAGCAGCTCGTCGTACCGGACGCGCCGGCGGCTGTCGTCGGCGTCGCGTCCCACGATGACGAGCCGCAGGAACACCCACCGTGCGGCCTCGTGGCAGGGCGGCGGCAGGGTGTCGTAGAGCCTGTCCGCCGTATTGGCGATGGCACCCTGGATGCCGCCGGTGACGCGGTACCCGTCCACGGTGAGCGTGTGGCCGTGGCGCTGCTGCCAGGTGGCCCGCAGCGCGTGTGCGAGCAGCGGCAGTCGGCCCGTGGTGCTCGTACCGACCGGCCCCCCGACCGCGCCCAGGTCCGCCAGCAGCACCTCGACCAGGCCGTCTTCGACGTCGAGTCCCACGTTGCCGGCCGGGCGGCGGATCGCGTCCTTGAGTTCGTCCTCCGTCATCGGCTCCAGCAGGACCGGACCGGCCTGGAGCGCCGCCCGGAGCTGCGGATGGGCCGTGCACGCGGCATAGAAGTCCGCGCGCACCCCCAGCACCACGACCGCACCGCCCGCGGGCCGGGCCAGACGGTCGAGCACGTCGATGAACCACTGCCGTTCGGTCTCGTCGCCGCAGGCCGTGAAGATCTCCTCGAACTGGTCGACCACGACGACCAGGCCCGCGGAGGGGGACTCCCCGGTGGGTGCCGGATCGCCGGCTCCGGTGATCTCGCGCAGCTCGGCAAGGCACCGTGCGGGATCGGCCCGCCACGCCGGTGCGGTGCGCCGGGCGGTCTCGGCGTCGAGCCTGGCGGCGGCCGCCAGCGCCAGGGCCGGGGATGCCGTCGGGGTCAGCAGCAGCCGCGGCCAGGTGCTCGAACCCGCCGCCGGAAGCCGGCCGTCGTCCAGGGCCGGCAGCACCCCGGCCGCGAGCAGCGAGGACTTCCCGGCTCCCGAGGGACCGATCAGCACCAGCGGGCCGCCCTCACGCATCCGGGCGTCCATCCGCTCGCACACGAGGTGAACCATTCGCTCGCGGCCGTAGAACCACTGCTTGTGCCGCGCGCCGAACGGGGCCAAGCCCGGGTACGGGCACGGCACTTGGTCGGCCCCCGGGCCGGGCACGGTTCTGCGCCCCTCGTCGCCGACGCGGACGTGGAGGTCGCGGCCGGCCTGGAAGACGCTGCCGCCGCCGGTCGCGCTCGCCTCCTGCCGTTTCGGCTGCCACAGGGGCGGCCCGTCGGGGGACGGGGCACCGGTGCTGCGTTCCGTCACGCCTGTCCGCCCCTGGTGACATTCATGTCCCGGCCGGCCAGGAACGCGTCGCCGCCGGAGACGTGTGCCTCCAGCGTCATCGAGCCCGAGATCTGCTGTTCCGGGGCTCCGGCAGGGCGCAGTTCCGCGCCGAACAGCGTGCGCAGCTCAGCGACGGCGTCCGGCCGCGTGGCCATCAGCCGGATGATGCGGGCCTGCCACTCGGCGACCAGCAGCCCCTGGAGCTCCTGGCCGTCGCCTGTCTGCTGTGCTTGCAGCAACTCGCCGCGCGCATCGGCGAGTTCCTCCTCGATGCGCTCCGGGTGCGCGGACCGCCACAGCGACAGGACCGAGGACTTGACCGCGGCCCAGCCGTCCGTCGTCAACAGATCGATCAGGCGCGCCGCGGCCGCCGATGCCAGGCCGGCGAGTTCCACACTCGTCTCCATGTCTTCTCCTTGTCCCTTACCGCCCGTGGGCCGCGATCGCGGTCACTGTCAGGTGGGAGGCGATGAACACGTGGTCGCCGCCCACCGTCCACAGGAACCCCACGTCCGGCTGCCCGGGGTCGCTGTATTTCCACCGGGCCCTGCCGGTGGCCGCGTCGATGGCCCACAGCGTCTTGGCGCTGTCGGTGGCGAAGACGGTGTCGGCCGAACACTGCGCGCTCTTGCCGGAAGTCCTGAGGGCGGCCTTGAACATGTTGGAACCGCCCATGTCGCTGGCCCCGCCGAGCGTCGCGACCCACTGGAGCGTGCCGTCGGCCGAGGCCAGGGCGGCCAGGTCACTGCCGACCGGTACGTAGACGGTCGCGCCGTCCAAGCCGGCGAACGGGGCGCCGATCTGGACCTGGTCCCCGCTCTTCGCATCGAAGCGCCGATGCCACTTCTCGCTGCCCGTGGTCGCGTCGACGGCGAACAGCGTGTCGCCGTTGCCGCCGGCGAACAGGAACAGTCCGGCGGCGTAGCACGTCAGCGGCCAGCCGGTGGTGAAGTAGTACCCGGCGTGCGGGACGGATACCTTCCAGCCGCGGGCGCCCTTCTTGCCGGCGTCGATCATCTGGACGCGGCCGGGTTTCTTGCCCGGAACGGCCGAGGTGGCCAGCAGGTGAGATCCGGAGGGCGGCACGAGCACGTTGTTGATGTCCGTGCCCTTGACCCGCCACAGTCCCTTGCCGGTCGCAGCGTTGAACGCACGGATGTAGCCGGTGGTCGGAGACTCGGGCGAGAACGACCCGGATGTCCGACTCATCTGGCCGCATACGTACACCGTGTTCCCCGCGACTGCCACATAGTTGCTCAGGTACCTCGCCGCATGCGTGCCGCCGCCCGGATCGACGTCGGCCATCTTGGTCGCCCACTTCACCTTCCCGCTGGCGGCGTCGAAAGCCGCCAGCATGCCTGACTGACTCGGGGTGTCGCAGAGCAGGTAGAACACTCCGTCCGCGTACGCCGTCGGGTACGTCAGGCTGGTCGTGCCGAGGAAGCTGGTCGTGTTCAGCTCGGGGAACATGGATTTTCCGGTCGCGGCGTCCAGGAAGGACGTGCCGGTGTTCGTGACCACCATGACCACCTTGTCGGACGCTTCCAGGCAGTTGGGGGCATGCTTTCCGGCGCCTGACCATGCCTTGGCGGCGTCGGGTCCGGCCAGCACGATCGATTCCGGTCCGTCCGTCGAGGACGGCGACGCAGAGGATGCCGGAGTGGATCGCACGCCTGACGGAGAGGTCGGCCGCGCAGTGGACCCGGGTCCGCCGGCTCGGCCGTCGGGTGCCGGCGAGGAGTCGCCGGAAAAGGCGAGTGCCGCCGCGGCTCCGCCGAGTACGGCCGCGCCCCCGGCCAGACCGACGATCAGCTTCCGGCGGCTGATACCTGTGCCGGGAGGGATCACTGGCGGCGGAGGAAACGGGCCCTGGCCGCCGTCCCCGGCGGACACCGATCCGACCGCCGCGGCCGCGGCAGCCATGTCGGCGGTCACGGCCGGCGGCAGCCAACTGCCGCTCAGGGCCGGCAGGTCCTGACGCCTCAGGTAGTCGACGAGTTGCTCCGCGGTGGGACGATCCTGCGGTTCCGGGTACAGGCAGCCGCCGATCACCTCGCGCAGCGACACGGCGAGGGCGCCCGTGTCCGGCTCGCCTCCGGAAGCTGCGAACAGCACGGTCGACCCGAGGTCGAACATGTCGTCCGTCGGTGAGGGTGCCGGACTGCCGGTGGCTCCCACGATCCCCAGGGCGGTGATGCGGGGCCCGTCCATGGTCAGCAGGACCGAGTCCGGGCTCACCTCGCCGTGGACCGTCCCGGCCGCGTGGAGTGTGGCCAGCGCCTGGGCGAGGCCGTCGGCGAGCACCCGCAGAGCCGGTTCGGACAGCGGGCCGTGCCGGTCCACCGCCTGCCGGAGCGGCACTCCGGCGGTGAACTCGGTCGCCAGCCAAGGAACCGGCGCGTCGGCGTCGGCATCCACCACCGGTACGAGGAAGGCACCGGACAGCGTCCGTGCGGCCTCGACGGCGGCTCGGAACCGGTCCCGGAACCCTGGGTCCGCGGCGAGTTCGGGCGCCACGACCGTGACCGTGACGAGTCGCCCTTCGTCCGTGCGGGCTGCGAAGACTTCGCCCCCGCCGACCGTGCTCTGCCTTCCGAGCAGGGCATACGGCCCGATCCGATGAGCACCGTCTGCCCCCGGATGATCCATCGTCCGCCCCTCACGCCAGCCTGATCGTCTGATCACGGGCCGCCTGGTATGCGCTGCCACCACCGGACACATGAGCCGTCATGGTCATTGATGGCTCCGGATCAGCGGCCGGTGCCGTGCTGTGCCCGGGCTCGACAGCGGGGTCGGTATCGGTATCGGTATCGGACAGGAGAGCGGTCACCGCATCGCCCAAGTGCTCCAGCTCGTCCGGCAGATGGGTCTCCGGAACGCGGAGGAACTGCAGGCGCGCCAGCTCCGCGATGTCGGCCGGCAGCGCCGAGGCGCCGGGCAGCATCGTCGCGTCACCCAGAAGGACCGGGACGACGCGGTTTCCGGCCCGCAGAGCTGTCGCGATCTCCAGGCGGACCCAGTCGTGAGCCCGGTCCAGGAGCCGCACACCGTCCTCGTCCCGCGCGTCGAGCCACCGTGGCCCGATCAGTACACACATGAGCTCGCACTCGGCGGCCTGCCGCCGCAGGATCTCGGCGAAGTCGGCCCCGGGCGGAATCGACTGGCCCGACTTGAAGATCTCGTGGGCACCTAAGCGGTCGGACAGCGCGCGGTAGACGCGGTCTCGCATCCACCGGGAGTCCGGTTTGCGAAAGCTGAGGAAGATGCGCGGCACCATTGCCCCCTATCCGGCAAGCCTTGACGTCAGGGATGGTGCTCACCCTAGGAGTGGAGTACACGCTCGGTGGCTATTCGCCGGGGATTGAATAGGGGCCGCGAGGCTCCGTACGCTGGCCGGTATGGACCCGGCGGACAGCGCGACAGGGACGGTCTCGGCAGGGAGATCGACCGGCACGCGCCTGCCGCCGGGCGACTTCGGCGTCGTCCTGGCCACACTCCGGGCGCGTCGGGGGTGGAGCGTGCGCGAGTTCGCCCGGCGTGCGAACGTGTCCGAAGGGCAGATCTGCAATCTGGAGAGCGGGTTGCGCAACCCGACGCCCGCTGTAGCGGCGGCATGCGACGCGGCCTTCGGCACCGGCGGGGAACTCGTCGAGCTGGCCGGGGCCGGCCGGCGCGGCGCCCGGACCGAGGGCATCGTCGAGGCCGGCCCCGTGGTCGCCGGATACGAGCGGGTCCTGTGGGAGCTGAAGGGCATCGGCAGATCCACCGGACCCAGGTTCGTCACCGCCTCGATGAAGTCGATCACGCGGATCCTGACGGACGCCGGCCCGCATGCCGTTGGCGAGCAGCGTGCCGAGATCTGGCGGCTCGCCTCAAGGTTCGCCGAATACACGGGGTGGATGGCACAAGAGGCGGGAAATCCCGCGGAGGCGTTGCGCTGGACGAATCTCGCCGTCCGCTGGGGCGCACTCGGCGGGGACGAAACGGTGGCCGCGTATGCCCTGGTCCGCAAGGCGTTCATCGCCCAGCACCGCGGTGACACCCATGCGGCGATCGGATTCGCTGACCAGGCGGCCGGGCACCCGGCAGCCAACCCGGTGATCCGCGCGCACGCCGCGCGACGCGCGGCCCAGGGGCATGCGTGCCGTGGCGATGCGGGGGCGTGCCGGGAGGCACTGGAGCGGTTCAGAGGCTACGCCGCCGAAGTCACTGGCGACCGGACCCCTCACTGGGGCCCGCGCATCGAGAACGGCAACCCTCGACTCATCGAGGCGTCCTGCATGCTCAGCCTCCGTCGCTTCGAGCTGGCCGCCGACCTTTTCGCCGCCGAGCGCCGGCGCCGGCCGGCCGTCCCGGCGGACGACAACTCCCAGGCCCGCTTCGCGGTTCGGCAGGCGACAGCCCTGGCCGGTGTCGGCCGCCTCGACGACGCCTGTCAGATCGTCGAGGCCACGCTGCCCGTGATCAAGCGCATCGACTCGGCCACCCTCCGCGCCGAGCTGGGCCCTTTCGTCGAACAGGCCCGGACCCGAAGAGCCAGCCCGGGCCAACTCGCCCTCATCGACGCATCGACCGCCCTCGCGATCGGCTGACAGTCGCGATCAGCTGGCAGTACGGACAGAACTGGGGTGCTGGTCGGTGAGGTCGGTGACGCGGCTGGCTGGGGTGTGGCCGCTGATTCCGGTGTGGGGTCGGTGGTAGTTGTGCGGTCCAGCCAGTCGGGGAACGCTGCATGCCGCTCACTTTGTGAGGTGTAGGGCTGGCAGTAGGCGCAGACTTCCCACGACGCGTCGGCAGTACGGCACCACGAGAGTCTCAGGGGTGGCGGTGCGGACGGGGTGGCCCTGGGCCGCCCGGTTTCCACACGCCCTTGGCGTGCACCAGGAGCTGGTCAAAGTCGTGGCTGTCCAGGTCCGGCGCGGGCGGCAGGTCGATGCCGATCCCGCATTGCCAGAGCACACTTCGCATCCTCGCGCAGGGCCGGGCCGAACGCCCCTACCTACCGCCGGGAATGGCGCCCTCAAGAGCTCCTCACGCAATGCTGTTTGCAGGCGGCGCCAGCAGATGAGTGAGCATGCGAATGCGAGGAACGCTTCGTGAATGTCGTCGCGGGTCTCCCATCGAGTACGCAGACGGGCGTGGGGGTGCCTATGGGTCGCGATTCTCCTGGTAATGACCTGCCGGGACAACGCCGCGCTGGGACTGTCCTCTCCGGCGATCGTCGCGAGCACCGCGTGGCGGCCCCGGGTTCTGCGTTCACGTGAGCCAGGTCGATAGTGAGTACAAGCTGGCCACGGCTGGGCAGAAAGCCGGCGACCTCGCGGGCCGGATTCCGGGCGCCGGTCCGGGCTCGCGCGCAGCAGGCTGGTGCAGCGGAGCCCTACCGTTGAGCGAGCGGCCTGGTCTCCTTTCGGGCGGCAGCTCACGCCAAGCGGCGCAATTTCCCATCCGAAAGCCGCAATCACGGCGGCGGCAGAAACCTGCGGTAGATCCTGTGGCCCGACCGTGAAGACAGGGGCACAAGGCGCCCCGATACTCGGCTGGGCCCCGACCGACAGGTTCCGTCTCCGGGGCCGATGACACGTCGGCCCCGGGGTGGCGGATGCCCGACCCCGAAGGCGGATGATGCGCCCGCGACTCAAATCCGATGTGCTGTACGTGCCGACGGGTGACGGCGTCCACGTCTTCGGTGCCGGTGCCGACCTCGCCCTGCGCGGCCGGTCCGCCTATCAGTGGCTGGACCGGCTGGCGCCACATCTCGACGGTTCGGTCGAGCTCGACGACCTGGTCGGGCGACTGCCCGACGACAAGCGGCAGGTCGTGCACTCCCTCGTGGGTCAATTGCACGCCGCCGGCTGCCTTATCGATGCGGAGGAGGAACTGCCGCACCGGCTCACGCGGCGGGAGCTGGAGACGTACGCGTCCGAGATCGCATTCATCGAGTACCACTGCGACTCCGCGGCGCGGCGGTTCGAGACCTACCGCGACAGCGAGGTCGTGGTGGTGGGCGCGGGCCCCGTATTCGTCTCGCTGGTCTGCTCGGCGCTGCGCTCCGGGGTGCGGCAGCTGCGAGCCGTGTGTACGGAGAAGGCCGTCACCAACGCCGAGCGCCTGGCGGAGCTCACGGCCGAAGCCGCCGCGCGGGATCCAGAGCAGACGTTCCGTCATGTTGCCTGTGACAAAGGAGGGTTGGAACGACTTGTCGGCCAGGTGGGCGCGGTGATTCACGTCGCGGACGGTAGTGGAGTCGACCGGGCTCTGCGACTCGACGAGCTGTGCCGGAATGCGGGCACACTACTGGTGCAGGGGCTGGTGGTGGACGATGTCGCGTGGCTGGGGCCGGCCGGAGCCGACTGGCGATCGGCGTGGTTGCGGCTCGACGCCCGCAGACCGTTCCGGCCGAATGCCTTCCTCACCGGGCCCGCCGCCGCGGTGGTCGCCGCGCACTTGGGGCTTGCGGCCTTCACCACACTCACCGGGATCGTCGGCGCCATGGACGCCGCGCATGGTGCGCGGAAAGTGACGCGGATCGATCTGGAGACCCTGCGCACCTCGACACATGCGTTTCTGCTCCACCCGGCGGCGGCCCCGGCCCGTCCGGAGACGCGAAAGGAGTTCAGGCGGCGCATCGAACGACTCGGTGCCGCGGCACCACTGGACGAGGACACGTTCTCCCGGCGCGCGGCCCGTTGCTTCGACCCGTACATCGGTGTTCTACGCGCCCTCGACGAGAGAGAGTTCACCCAGGTGCCGCTCAACGTGACCGAGGCGGTGCCGCGCGCGGAGGGCGAAGCGCCGGTGCACGGGGCGGGGACGGGCTTTGCCGCAGCACGCCGGGACGCCGCGCTGCGCGGGCTCGCCTCGTACGCGGCGCACCACCCCGACGAACGCCGCTACGGCCCCGGTGGCACCGTGTGGGGTTGGGCCCTTGACGAGCGGCGCGCGGAGGCGGTGGCGGCGTGCCGGGTGTTCACCACGGACCACGAGGTCGGAGTGGCCGCCCGGCTCAGCTGGGACGAGGGCGTGGCGGACGGCCTCGCCCAGCAGTGCGTGCGCCTGGCTCTGCGCGATGTGGCGGAGGGGCGGTCGCGACCTCGGCCCGTGCGGCTGCGGCCCGATGCCATGGACCCCGGGGAACGGCGTCTCCTCGACCTCCTGTCTGCCTCGCGCGGCTCGGTCGAGGTGGCCGATATCGGGGAAGCGCTGGGCGTGCCTGTCCTCGCCTGGTGGCAGGGTGGCCGCCCGGCCGCCGCGACGTGCGGGGAGGATGCGGTCGTCGAGGGGCTCCGCGCCGCCCTGCTCGACCGCCAGTCGGTGATGACGGGCGAATCCGCCTACGCACCGGCCCGGCGGGGGCTGCTCGGCGCGCCTGTCACCTGCGACGACAGTGCCGAGTTGCCGGTGCCGGCCGGGCCCGAGCGGATGGTCGAGGCGTTGCGGTCGCGAGGGGCGCGCCCGCTCGTAGTGCCGCTCGACCACGATCCGGCGGTGCACGAGGTGCTGCCCTTCGTCGTGCGCGTCGTCATCGCCGACGAGGCCGGGGACGAGGACGGTCCGGCGGGAGCGGTGCGGCGGGTGGAGGCTCGGGGCGATGCGTAGCGCCACAGTCGGGCAACACGGTTCCGTCGGCCTGCGGTTCTGGTGGCGGACCTTCGAGGGGGTCCAGGACCTCTTCGCCGAGGGCCACGGCGAAGAAGGCGGCCCGGACGACCCGCTGCCGGTCAAGACGTACCGCGAGCTGCCCCGCCACGTACTTCCCGAGCCGGCGCGGCGGATAGGGGACGCGCGCTGGTCCTTCGAAGCCTTCCGCGACGCCCACCCGCAGGGCATCCCCACCCTCGACGTCCTGGACCAGCGCGCGCTCTCCGCGCTGCTGTACTGGACGTACGGGATCGGCCGGATCGAGCTCGGTCCGCATGCCGTGTGGCCCTATCACCGGATGGTCGCCTCCGCGCGCTGTTTCCACCCCGTGGAGCTGTATGTGTGGCTGGCACGTCCGGCGGGTGAGCTGCCCGCCGGGTGCTACCACTACAACCCGGCGCACCACTCCGTGACGCTGCTGCGCGAGGGCGGTGTGCCGCACGCGGTGCGCATCGGCGCAGGTGTGCGCGCGGAGGCGGGACTCCTGGTGGCTTCCGCCTGGTTCCGCAAGACCGCGTTCCGCTACCGGGACTACGCGTACCGGCTGTGTGCGCAGGAAGCGGGAATGACGGTGGGGAACGCGCTGCTCACCGGTGCCGCGCTCGGGCTCCGCGGGCGGGTGCACTATCGCTTCCACGATGAGGTGGTCAATCGCGCCCTGGGGCTCGACGGGAGGGAGGAGACGGCGTTCGCCGTGCTCGACCTGGCCCCGGCCGGGGAGGCGGCGCCGGCGCAGGCACGTGTCGCATCTTCTCAACAGCCCTGCCTTCCATGCGAGTTACCGCATATTCAGCCCGTTCATGTACAGACCGATCGCACGTCCGACGGCACGTGGTCCGGTCTGACCGCGCTCGACCTCACCGCCCGGCTCGCGGGGCCCGGTGCCGCCGTCGCCCCCGACGACTTTCGCCTGCCTGTCGAGGCGTCGGGCCCGGACGGCGTCCTCGGGCTCGCGGGGCCAGAACCCGGGGCCGGTGGAATGGACCTGGCCGCCGCGCTGCGTGCCCGGGACTCGGGCGGGCGGATGTTCCTCCCGGACGCCCGGCCCGTGGCCTTCGCACGACTGGCGTCGGCACTGCGGTATGCGCTGGAGCCCGTCTCGTCCGACCATACGGAGGCGCCGTGCCGCCCTCTCGTGGGGGCCTATGTTCTCGTGCTGGGCACGGACGGGGCCTCCCCCGGGCTGTACCGGTTGGCCGCCGGCATGGAGCCGCCCGCCCTGTTGCGACTGCCGGCGCGGGACTGGCGCGCCGTGGTCGGCATGCTGTGCGACCGGACGCCGGCGGTGAACGCGGCGAAGGCCGGTGCCGTCGTATTCCTCACCGCCGACCGGCTCGCCGGGGACCGGTGGTTCGGCGCCCGTGGGTACCGCGTCCTGCACCAGGAGGCAGGGATCGTCGCCCAGCGGGTCAGCGTGCTCGCCGCCGCGGCCGGGCTGTCCGCACGGATCACCAACGGCTACCACGACGGGATGGTCCGGGACCTGATCGGCCTGGACGCCGCCCAGGTGCCGGTGTTCACGCTGATCGTGGGCCGCCGCCGGCCCACCGCCCAGTACGAGCCGGAGCTGATCTGGTGAACCGCACCTGCGGTGCCTCGCGGGCGGCGCACGTCCCTCCTGCGGCCGGTCCACGGCCTCGCCCGCAGCCCCGTACTGCGGCCGGTCCTGCGGTCGGACCGTGAAGACACCGCACGCTCGCTGACCGCAGGATGCGGAGCGACCAGTCACTGGCCAACTTCTCATCCATTCAAGGAGAAAGGGGATCGCGATGCAGAACGAACTCGTCCTCGACCTCGCCGACCTCAGTGCGGACGAGCTGGAGATCCTGCCGACCTCGCCGGGCGCGAGCCTGGAGACCGTGAACGTGGGCCACGCCATGGTCGAGATCGGCGCGTCCAACTGCACGTCCACCGGTACCCCGGCGAGCTGCTGTTCCTGCTGCTGCTGCTGAAACAAGCGGCAGCACGGCCGCGTTCGGCGGGCCCCGCGCCCGCCGGACGCGGCGTCCCGGCGAACGACGAGGATGTGACATTGACCGACGCAGCGACAGCCTCCCGCACAGGACGGCTCGCCGAAACCCTCCGCCCGGCGCACCCCGCAGACCCCACGACAGCCCCTGCGGCCCCCGCGGCCCCCATCGCCGTCGTCGGCAAGGGCGTCCTCGCCTCGACGATCCGTGTCGCCCTGGCTCGTACGAACCGGCTGGTCCCGGAGGAGGACCCCGCGTGTGCCGCGGTCGTCACGGCCGAAGACGGCTGGATGACCGCGACCGAGCCGCCGCGTCCCGACGTACCCTGGCTACCAGTACGGGTCGAGCTCGGCCTGCTCGTGGTCGGCCCGACGACCGTCCCGGGGCGGGCCGGCTGCGCCCGCTGCGCCCGGACGCGCCGGCAACGGGCTCTCGGCAAGGACAGTCCGCGCGCGGCTCTCATGGAGCGGCACGGTGACCGGCTCGCCGATCGTGCGTCACCGATCCTCACCACCTGGGCGTGCGAGACGGCCGCCGTGCTCGTCGAGAGCGAACTGAGGTCCACCTCCAGTCGGTTGACCGACAGCGCCCTCGCCTTCCTGTCGTTGACGACCATGGTCATTGACGTGCACCGCTTCCTGCCCGACCCGGCGTGCACCTGGTGCGGCGGGCTCCCCGAGGACCGGCCACCCGTCCTCATGGAGCGGCCTCGGCCCAAGCTCGCCCCGGATGTCCCGCGCGTGCGCGACCTGAGGGCGGACTGGGAGGATGTGGTTGCCCGATACGTCGACGGACGCACGGGACTGGTCCGGCAGCTCGACGTGCGGACCGACTACCCGTATCCCATGGTCTCTGCCCCACTGCACCTGCCGGGCGGGGAGCAGGAAGCCGGGTTCGGCCGCGACCTGGATTACGGGGCCTGCGCCCGCACCGCGCTCGCCGAGGCCCTGGAGCGGCTGGGCGGGGCCCAGCCCGGCGGGCGCCGGACCACGGTGCGGTCCGGCTACGCGGAGATCGCCGACCGGGCACTGTGCCCGGTCGACCTGGGCCTGTACCCGCCCGAGCGCTATGCCGAGCCGCACTTCCCCTATCCACCGTACGACCCGGACCTGGAGCTCAACTGGGTGTGGGGACACTCCTTCGCCCGTAATGCCCCCGTCCTGGTTCCGGAGGACTACGCGTACTACCGCACCCGGCACGGCAACCCGGCAGCACGGCCCCTGGCGTACGAAGTGTCCAACGGGTGCGCGCTGGGCGGCTGTCTGGAGGAAGCAGCGCTGCACGGGCTGGTCGAACTCGCCGAGCGGGACGCGTTCCTGCTGACCTGGTACGCCCGCCTCCCCGTGCCGCAGGTCGACCTGCGGACGGTGTCCGACCCCCGCATCGGTGCGCTCGCCGAGCGTATCCGGCAGGACAGCGGCCACCGGGTGCTGGCCTTCGCCACCACCCCGGAGCACGGCATCCCCACGGCATGGGTGATGGCCATAAGTCCGAGCGGACCGGGCCGGGCCGACGAGCCCGCCGCGGTCTGCGCCGCAGGAGCCCACTTCGACCCCGAAGGCGCCCTGCGGAACGGACTGTTGGAACTCGCGGCGAACCTGGGGTGGAACCGGGCCGCCTTCCGCGAGGAACGAGAACGCATCGCGGCGATGGTCGACGAGCCGGATCTGGTGCGCGAGATGCGGGACCATGCACTGCTGTACTGCCACCCGGCCGCGTTCGACCGGTTCGCCTTCCTGCTCGGCGACGGCGGTGACGCCGAGACGGGCGGCCGGCCCGTCGAGGAGGCGTTCGCGCACGCCACCTGCCGACCGCGCGGCACGGATATCCGCGAGGATCTGGCCGAGGCGGTGGCTCGGTTCACCGACCGGGGCCTGGACGTCGTCGTGGTCGACCAGACCACGAACGAGCACCGGGCGGGCGGGCTGGCCTGCGCGAAGGTGATCGTGCCGGGGCTGCTGCCGATGACGTTCGGGCACCGGATGCGCCGCACCCACGGGCTTCCCCGGCTGCTGCGGCTCCCCTCCGAACTCGGATACCGCGGCGATCCGTTGGCCGAGAAGGACATCAACCCGCACCCGCACCCGTTCCCGTGACGTCCGCGCGCCACCCACGACCCCCGTGTTTTCGCACCTCCCGTGACTGGAGTCGGCCATGACCGAGGACTTCACCACCCCGGACACCTTCGGCGTACGGATCGGCGGGCTGCCCGCGCCCATGCTGGACGATATGCGCTCGCCGGAGTTGTGGCGCCAGGCCGAGTCCGTGCGGGACCTGGAAAACCAACTCGACGGCCAGGCATCCTTGTTGTCCGACAGTCTCTACGAGCAGATCGGGCGAGGTGGTTCCGCCAAGCCGCTGCTGGTGGCCGTGCGTCGGGCCATTCACAATCGCCGTCCACTCACCGAGCGTCACTGGAACGACGCCCTTCGGACGCTGCTCCCCCGGGCGCTCGTCGAACTGGTGGACGCCTGGGCACAGCTGCGGGCCGGCCATCAGGAGGCGGTGACCCGGCTGGACGACATGATCACTCACCACATATGCAGCCAACACGTACTGTTGCGCAAAGCAGCCTCCGACCCCGTCCTCCAGCACGGCCTCGTCCTGAGCAGTCCGGTGCTCCTCGCCGAGGTACGCAAGTGGCTCGCGCGCCCTGACGAGCGGGCGCCGGAACGCTCGTTGGCGCTGCGGCTCGCCAAGTACCTTGCGCGGGTCAGCATGAAGACCAGCCCATTCAGCACCTTCACCGCCAGCGGCCTGGGAACGTGGAGCGGCGTTCAAGGAGACCGGGCGTCCACCTGTCCTGGGGTGCACACGGTCGCCGAGCTGAACGTGTGGGTCGTCCAACAGGTCGTCCGCGCCCTCGGCAGCCGCCCCGAGCTCTCCGGGCGCGCGCGGCTGCGCCTCAACCCGAGTGCCGTACTCACCGACGGCCGCTGGGAGTTCCTGGGGACGGGAGCCGAGGAACCGCTGCGCACCCTGCCCGTGGCGGCTGCGGTGCGGGAGTGCGTGGAGGTGGTGCGCGAGGGCCGCCCCACACGCGAGGAGGCGGCTCGCCTCCTCGCGGAGCGCACCGGGAGCGACCAAGCCACGGCCACGGCGTACCTGGCGCGCCTGGAGGAGCTGGGACTGCTGGAGGCCGAGTGGCCCTTCGCCGACCAGACCCTCGACCATGTCGCCGAGGTGCGCTCCTGGCTCGCCGGGGCGACAAGTACTGAGCTCGTCGGGGTCGAGCGGGAACTCGCCGTCATCGCGGACACCCTGGTCGCCTATCCCCACCTGGCCGATCCGGCGCAGCGGGTGCGCGCCACCGGCGCCGTCGAGCAGGCACTGCGGCGGATCAGGGACTTGGCCGGTCCGGACCGGATCAGTCTGCCCGCCAAGAACAGCGTCATCGAAAACGCCCTGGTGGGAGCGCCCTTCCCCGGACCGGATCGCCGCGCTTGGGGGCGGGTCCTGCGCGACCTGGATGCCGTGCGGCAGTGTTACGCCGTACTCGACCCCGGCCTGCCCGGACGGGTCGCGATCGCCGATCTGTTCGCCGAGCGCGTCGGCCCCGGCGAGGCGGTGCCATTCCTCACCTTTCACCGGCTGGTCCAGACGTGGCTGCGCGAGGAGCCCGCGTTGCCCTCGCTGCTCTCGGTCGCGGTCCATGGTTACCGGGCGATGCACCAGCACCGGCTGCCCCGGCTGGGCGAACTTGCCGCGCTGCGGGAGCAACTGTGTGAGGTGGTCCGCGCGGTTCCGGCCGATGCGCAGGGCGTCGTCCGGGTCGCCCCCGAGCGGCTGCTCTCGGTGGTGGAGCGCAGGCCCGCATGGATGCGGGCGCCGGACTCGGTGACCTATTACGGCCAGCCGCTCGGCACCGGCTCCGCGCCCGAATTCGTGGTCAACGCCGTCAACTCCGGGCACGGCCGGGGTCGGGACCGCATCCGGCGACTCCTCACCCAGGCGGGGCTCGACGCGGTACGGGACACGGCCGTGGACACCGCTCCCTCGCCCCCGGGCCTCATCCATGCCGACACCTGCCGTCACTTCGGCAGCAACGTCGGGCTGCGGGTGTCCGCCGTCGCCACGGAGATCGAGTACCCCGGAGGGTTGAGCGTGCGGCCCCCCGGGCACCGTATCCGCCTGGGTGACCTGCTCGTTCGGCACGACCCCGGCCCCGGCCTGCTCGCCCTGCACACGCGGGGGCGCGCCGGTGAGGTACGGCCCGTCCACCCCAACCTGATCGCGGAGCTGTGGTTGCCGCCCGCGCTGCGCCTGCAGATGCAGACCTTCGGTGCGACATCCAACCTGCTGATCCCGGGGCGGCGGATGTTCGGCGACCCGTCGCTCTCCGAGGTGCGGGAGGTCCTGGCGGAACCGCGGGTGGTCGTGGGCCGTACGACGGTCAGCCGCCGGCAGTGGGTGCTGCCGCCGGGCGCCGTGCCGAGGCGGGAGAAGGGCGAGAGCGACCGTTCTCTCCTCTTACGGCTGGTCGGGTGGCTGGCGGAGCACGGGATGCCGCAGCGGTGCTTTGTCCGCGCACTGGACCCGCAGTCGGTGGTCAGTGGGGAGGTGTGGCGGATGAAGTCGCGCAAGCCGTTGTACGTGGACTTCGCCAACCTGTTGCTCGTCGGGGTCTTCGAGCGGCTGCTCGCCGCCGGTGCGGGCCAGGTGGTGTTCCTCCAGGAGGCCCTGCCCGGCCCCGGCGAGATGCCGGATCACGACGGCAGCGGGCCCCGGGTGACCGAATTCCTCGTCGAGATCAACGAAGGACGGACACGATGACCATGACGAACGGGCTCGGCGACAGCGCCCGCCTGGACCCGGCGGCCGCACAGGCAGCGGACTGGGTGTGCGCGCACGTCTTCTACGACACCGACCAGGACGCGCTGCTGACACGGTGCGTCGAACCGTTGGTGACCGAGCTGGAGCAACGCGCACTGATCCAGCGGTACTTCTTCCTGCGCTACTGGGAGGGCGGCCCCCATGTGCGCCTGCGGCTGCTCCCCTCCCGTGCCCGTGACCGCGCCGGCGTGGCGGAGGTGGCAGAGCGTCGCCTCGGCGCTTTTCTCGCGGAGTCGCCCGCCCCGGACGTCGTGGACCGCTCCCGCTTCGCACAAGTCGCGCAGGGACTGGCAGGGTTGGAGGGCCGTGCGGGCCATGACGGCACGGTGCGGGCCAATAACACGGCGGAGTTTTTGCCGTACGAACGTGAGCACGCCGACTACGGCCGCGGGCCCGCCATCGCCGCCGTGGAGCGGCACTTCTGCGAGTCCAGCCGGCTGGCACTGTCGGTGGTGTCGGCGGGCGCCTCGGTGGAGCAGCGGGCGCTGCTCGCGTTCGACCTGGTGGTGGGCGTGTTCGCGCTGTGCGACGAGGTCCGCGACCGGTGGGCGCGCCATGGTGGGCCGCCGCTGCCATTCGGGAGCGGCCCCGAAGCGGCCGATGTCGAACCGCGCTACCACGCCCAGCGGGAGCAGCTGCACGCGCGGGCCCGGCGCACCTGGGAGCTCGCGGCCCGCCCACCCGGGAACGACCAGCGCGGATACTGGCTGGCTTCGGTACGGCGACTGCGCGACGAGCTGCATCACATGGAGGAGACCGGCCAGTTCGTCGCCGACTGGGCGGACTCCCCTCTGGCAGAGCCTCTGGACCTGGCGGCCACCGCCCACCCGGCCACCAGTCTGGTGCTTTTGCGCTGCGCCCATCTGGTGAACAACCGGCTCGGACTCACTCTGTGGCAGGAGAACCAGCTGCGGTTCCTCGTGGGGCGGGTGCTGTCCGAGCTGCCCGAGGCGCAGGGCGTCGCATGACCGGATCCGCCGGGGCGTCCTGGTACAGCCTGCATGTCCACCACCATGACGAAGCAGCGGAGCCGGAGCTGATCCTGGGGGCCGTCCGGCCGGCGTTCGCCTCGGTGGGCACCTGGGTGCAGGGCGCCTGGTTCGGCCGGCACTGGCTGCGTGGACCGCATCTGCGCCTCAACTTCCTTACAGAGGCGTCAACATGGCATGCGCAGGTGCGCCCCCAGGTGTTGGAAATCGTCACGGACTACCTGCGGGCTCGCCCTTCCACCGTCCGCTTGGACTCCGCCGCACTCGCGCCCGTTCACGAGCGGCTCGCCGAACTGGAGATGGAGACCGGGCCGCTCCGTCCCTGGGTGGCGGACAACACCGTCGTGGAGCGTCCGTACGACCACCGGCTGCACGTACTCGGCTCGCTCCGAGCGAGCGAACTGCTGGCCGGGTTTCTCTCCGACACCACCGACCTCGCGTTCCGGATGTACGAGCAGCTGCGCACCGCCCCGCTGCCCGTATTGGCCCTGGACCTGATGTGGACCACGGCGGCCGCGGCGGCGATCCCGTTCGAGGACGGCAGAGCCCCGATCGAGCGGGGCGTGCTGTCCCTGCGTTCGCACGCGGACGCCTTCCTGTCCCGCACCAACGATCCGGTGGCCTACCGCGCCCGCTTCGACGAGCGGTTCCACCGGCAGGAAGCTGCCCTTGGCGCACGGTTGCGGGAGGTGGAAGCGGCACTCGCGGAGCCGGAGGGCATCGATCCCCCGCCGGGCTCGGGGATGGCATTCGTAGGGGAGTGGGCGCGAGCCGTGCGCCGGCACCAACGGATCGCGCAGCCGCTGCTCGCTTCGGGCGAGGTGTCGATGGGCGGGGCGGCGCTGGCGCCGCGCATGCCGACACGCAAGACCAGCGAATTCCACCAGCTCCTGCTCTCCGACCACGGGCACCGGGACTTCCTCGTCGAGGACGCATGGTTCGCGTCGTTCCGCCTGGTGATGAACTACCTCTACCTTCACCTCAACCGGCTGGGGCTGGCGCCCGTGGACCGCGGGCTGCTGTGCCATCTGGCGTCGCGGACCGTGGAGTCGTTGCACGGCACGTCGGCGTCCGCCAGCTTCGCCCGGTACGTCGCCGAACCCGACGGGAGCGAGGAGCCCGCCTGGCGGCGGATCGGCGCCGAGTGGGCGGAGGGCACGCGCTGAGCCCCGCCCCGGCCTGCCCAGGCGTCAGCCGCCGCTGAAGACCTGAGCGAGCTGTCGGCGGCCGCTGATGCCCAGCTTGCGGTACGCACCGGACAGGTGGAACTCGACGGTGCGTACGGCGACGAACAGCCGGCCCGCGATGTCGCGGTTGGAGTGTCCGTCTTTGGCGAGGTGGAGGATCTTCCGTTCCTGAGGCGTCAGGCAGTCCAGGAGCGGAGAGGCGGAGTGCGGGGCGGCGTGAACGGCGGACTCCGGGGGTACGGACGACCCCGCCACGCTCGCAGGATCGGGCGCGGCTCTGGGGGCCCCAGGGAGCGCCCATGGTCCCCGGCCCGCCTCCCGGAGCGACCTCCAGGCGCCTTGGACCTGCCGTGCCAGCGGCTCCGCGCCGCACGCGCGGGCGAGCCGGAGGGCCGAGAGCAACTCGGCACGGGCCGCCTCCCCGCGGCCGAGCTCGGCAAGCCCGGCTCCCAAGTCTGCTTGCACGAAGGCATGGTGCAGGTGGTCCGAGGAGCGGGCGAGCATCCCGGCCGCATCCGTCAGCAGGTCGATGCGCCGCTCCCCGGACTCGGTGAGGGCCAGTGCGTGCAATGCGGTACCGATGGACTCCGGTGTGCCCCAGCGGCGGGCGTCCGCCGCCTCGGCGCCTGCGAGTTCGGCGGCCTCCTTGCGTTCACCCCGCGCCGCTAGGAGCCGAGCAGCTCGGGAGCGCCAGGGCAGCACCGCGGGGTTCCGCACCCCCACCTCCTCCAGGAGGCGACCTGCCGCAAGCAGGTCCTCCAGGGCGCGGGCGGGGTCGTCGCTCTCGTGGACCGCCGCTCGCGCGGCCAGGGCGTACGCCGAGTCCCGCCGCCACGGCAGCGGGCCCCGGTCCAGGCCGCTCTCGGCCAGCAGGGAACGCGCTGAGTCGACCAGGCCCTTCAGGACGTGCACCTCGACCAGAGCGGCCACGCCGGTCACGGCCGAGGGGTGACCGGTGGCTGCGAAGGCGAGCAGGTGGTCGGCCATGGGGGTCAGGGTGGTGTCGGCGCCGTGGAGGTCCCCCCGGGCCCGCAGGACCGCCGCGCGCAGCAGCTCGACCTTTATGTGGTCCCAGCGGCCAGGGCGGGCGCCGACAACCTGGCGCCCGCGGCCGCAGTGCGTCCACGCTTCGGCTACTTCGCCGGCCGCCACAAGTGCACCGCAGGTGCGCCACACCAGGGTGGCCGAGCCATCCCCCTCAGCCCGGGGCAGGCCCTGCCGGGCGTACCGGACGGCCGCCCCCCGGTCGGCCCCGGCGTCGACTGCTTGTACCGCGCGCAGCGCCGCGAGCTCGCGGCCCGCGTTCCCGCGGTGCGGGGTCCGGCAGGTCAGGTTGCCCAGCGGATCCGCAGCCTGCGCCAGCCACAGGGGACCACGACGGCAGGCGAACGCCTTGTGCAGACGCAACCGCAGCTGCCAGGAACCGTCCCCCGGTGTCCGCCCGAGGCGGGCCGCGGCATCGTCGAGCACGGTGACGGCGTCCTCGGCCCGGCCGCACTCGGCCAGTACGGCGGCCAGTGCCAGCGCGTATTCGAGTACGACGCCGGGGTCCTGGGACTCGCAGCGCGCTGCGTCCAGGAGGCGTACGGCGCGCTCCGGGTCGACAAAGGCGTCCAGCTCGGCGAGTTCCCGCCGCACGGCCAACTTTTCATGGGGGCGCAGGGGTTCGCGGAGGGCTGCGCGCAGGCAGCGGGCCGCGTCCTGGGGCCTGCCCTTCTGCTCCAGCTGGCGTGCGGCCAGCCACAGACAACGCATCGCCCACTCCTCTCCCACTGGGCCGGCGGCGACCAGGTGGTGAGCGACAGTCGTCGTAGCCGCCTGCCGGTCACGTAGGAGGGCCGCCGCCCGCAGATGTAAGGCGGTCCGGGTGCCGGCGGCGATTCGGCCGAGAACCATGGTTTCGAGGAGTGGATGACGGAACGCCAGCGGGGTGTGATTGGCGAGGAGGCAGGCGTCGACGAGCTGGTCAACGGCACCGAGCGCCTCCTCGACCGTCAGCCGGGCCAACTCGGCGCTGTCCACGACCTCAGCGCCGCCGCCGAGCACAGCAACGGCCCGCGCCAGGGCCAGGGCCGAGGCGCTCAGCGGCGCCAGCCACCGGTCAGCTCCTGCCAGCGCGCCCGACGCGGCGGTGGTGCGCAGCGCGTCGGCCGTGGGAGCGCTGCCGGTGTGCGGCGCCAGCAGGGCGTGCAGGAGGGCGGGGTTGCCGCCGGTGAGCTCACCGCACACCGCGGCGGTGCGTGTGTCGAGGCGGACGCGGCATCGTGCGGCGGCAGCTTCGGGCAGATCGATCGTCAGCAGCCCCGGGAGGTCAATGAGCTCGGCAGCGGCAAGGAGCGCGGTGCCGGGCTCGCCCCAGGCCCCATCCACAGGGCCGGAAACGGCCTCGACCCCGGCGCCCCAGATCCTGACCGTGAGCACGATCGCCAGCGGCGCGGGCGGCAACGTCCGGGAAAGATCCAGCAACCACCGCAGTGACCAGCTGTCGACCTGAGCCATGTTGTCCACGCAGAGAGCGACCGGGACGTCCCGTTCCGTCGGCACGGCGGCGATCAGCCCCCCGGGACCATCGCCGGGCGGTGTCCGGTGCTGGATCTCCACGAGTTTCCCACCGCCGGCTCGTAGTTGGGCGATGAGCCGGTTGGCTGCCGCGTACGGACGGTCCTCCGCTCCCGTCCCGCGCACCGTGGCGACGCGGAACCCTGCCGTGGACGCTTCCGCTCCGAAAACGTCGAGCAGCGTCGACTTCCCCGCTCCCGGCTCGCCACGAACGACCGCTACGACGGGGCCTCGGTCCCTGCGGGACTCTTCGAGCACGGCCCGGAGCCGCGCCTTCTCGCTCCTGCGGCCGATCTCCCCGAGCGCCATGAGCCCCTCCCGATCGCCGACCGTCGTGCACCGCTCTACGCACAGAGCCGACAATCAGTTCACTGGTCACGGAATTCGCGTGAAGTGCGTATTTAGGCAGTCGTCTTGAAAAAGACCCCTTATGGCCAGATGTTGCGATGAAGCCAGGCTCCTGACAGACAGCTCGGCGCATACAGTCCAGCGCCGCACGCGACACCGGCCACCACGACGGTCAAGGCGCCGTCTCACCGCACCAGCCACGCAACCCCGACACCGCCCCCATAACGCGAACTCCCCCTTGGGAGCGCTCTCCTGCAGCAAGAGCATGCGCAGCACGCGTTCTGAGCGACAAGCCCACCCGATACACCCATGGCGTCATTTCAGCCGTTGCCAACGGGTCTTGAGGGCGTCTCGCGACTGGGCACCTTCAGCGCCACAGCAAAGAGCCCTGAGAAGCCGAGGAAGGGCTGGATAGCGTCGCGCGGCACGCCGGGCGGGACGCGCCGCCAGGGAGCTGGGTGGTCGTGGCATATGGGGCATCCGAGTCGCCGTCATAGGTGTACGTGAGCAGACCGGCCTGGCTGAGTTGCGGCAAGGCCGCAGTGAGGACCTCGGGGGACGTGCGCAGGGTGAGTGCGGAGGGACGCATGGGGAGGCTGGTGATGTGCCCGGTGGGGCGTCCGAGCGCGGGCGCGGCGGTGGCAAGATCTGCGAGAAACGCCGGCAGCGCCCCGCTTCGAGGGTTGAGCGGGCCTTCGCCACCCGCGGAGCCAGCCAGTCGTCGAGCGCGAACGTAAGCTGCTCCAGCTCAGGTTCGGGGCGGAGATGACGCAAGCCGACATCGGCAAGGAGCTCAACCTCTCCCAGATGCACATCTCCCGGCTGTTGAACCGGGCCTGCAAAGGCTGCGGGAGGGCTTGCTCGCCGAGTCGTGAGTGAGACGTCGTTTCACTTGGTGAGTCTTCGGTTGCTGATCAGGCTGGTGGCTATGGCTGCGAGTGCAAGGAAGCTTTCCGGCGTGCGCTTATTACGGCGGTTGAGCCGGACCTGTCTCGACGAGCAAGCCAGCTCATCTCAACCGCCACGAGGCCAGGATCCGGTGTCGCGATAACGCCACCAGTACAGCACCGTGCAGTCGTCGGGCCACGGCGCCTCCTGTGTGCCCCGGGGCTCGAAGTGGTCCTGCTCCGGATCGATGGGGCGCCAGTTCGGATCCAGCGGCTCGTCATCCCGGGGCAGGCGGACCTTGGTCACGAACCGTTCCTCGCACGCCCCGAACTCCATAAAGTTCGCCTGAGCCTCAATCAGTGAAGGCCGGTTGGCGCCGCCGGCCCAGTTGGGCCAGCGCAACTGCACGCGATCGTCCTCCCAGAAGCACACCGGGCAGATCTCATAGGAGCCGGGCGGCTCGCCCAGGGTCAGATGGCCGCAGCACACGCACGGGAAGGTCAGTATCACGCCGGCCATCCTGCGCGATGCCCGTGCGATGCCGCACCTGAGTTCCCACCGCCCCTGGCTCCGACTCGTTTCGTTCGGCGATGTGACTCGTTGGTCTGAGCATGACCGGCTTTGCTGAGCGGATTGCGTCTGAAGAGTTGTGGGTGCTGTTTCGGCGAGTGGTGCCGGAGACGGTGGTCACACGCCCGCAGGGTGGTGGGCGTCGGCGAGCTGGAGATCATGAGTGTTTGGCAGCGATCATCTTCGTCGCTACCTCCGGCTGCTCCTGGCGGCAGCTGCCTCCTGTGTTCGGGCCGGCCTGGCCCACCGTCTACCGACGCTTCGCCCAGTGGTCCAAGGAGCGTGTCTGGGCCCGACTGCACCGCGTCATCCTCGATGAACTCGGAGCCGCTGGCGATCTGGACTGGTCGAGGTGCGCAATCAACTCCGTCAGCGTCCGCGCGGTCAAAGGGGGCTGCTGACGGGACCTAATGCCCAGCGGCGCGGGGTGCGCAGACTCAAGGCCTTGGCCTTCGTCCGTGCAGGGGTTATCAAACGGCGCAGCCACCGGCCCTCCTTGCCGCGGCGTATCAACGTCACGTCTGGTGCTCGCGTACGGCGGATCAACAGGAGCCCGCCCGGTGACCACCCAGTACCTCGCGCTCCTCCAATTCGAGGAGGGCGGCCCGTTCTCTGGGGGTGGGATGCGTGCGGTGTGACTTGGTATGAGGCGGGTTCGTTGAGGCCCTGGGGCTCGTTCTCGGGGGGCCGCGGCGGGTTGTTGCACAACTCGTGGCAGGAGCTTGGAATGCGGGCGTTTCCCGTGGTGTTGCCGTCCGGGCAGAAATACTGGACGGTTCTCGACGACGATCTGGAGGTCGTCCCGGTCGCTGACCGGTGGCTTCGGAATCTTCGGTTCGGGCGGGACCGGGCGGAGCTGACGACGAAGGCGCTCAAGGAGCCTTCCAGTCTCAGAGGACGTCACGGAGAGGGAATGCGATCAACGGCTCGAATCATCTTCAGGGTCGGTGTCGTTGCCGGCGGCATCCGGGGCCACGCCCCCCGACGTGGTCCCACCAGGTCTCGCATCCTGCCTTGAGGCGTTGTCAGGACCGGACCCCTGACCTTTCGTTTTGCTTCCCACACTGCGACCCTGCTGGATACCCCGGCGCAGATTGGCCAGCCTGCCCCGTACGTCGCCAGGGGCGCGGGAGACCTGCGGGGCCTGCCGCCACCGCTCGTCGTTCACGGAGTAGTCGCGGCTGCTTGAAGCACGCCGGGGCAGTCCGGCAGCGGTCCGCCCCTCAGTGAGCAGTCTGTTGTCCGTGAGAACCGGATGAGCGATGAGTCTTTCAGCCCACTGCCGTGTGCCTTGGGCCTCTGTGCCGGACAGTTCGACGCGGACAGCCGGGGCCTGCGCGGCCTCTACGTCGAGGTGAGCGCGAAAGGTGAGCTTACTGCCGGGCGCGGAGTACAGGCAGGTGTGGACGCCGTCGTGCGCCCCATCGGTCATGACCTGTCTGCTGCCGACATGCAGCTCCACCTTCACGTCATCGAGTGGCACACCGGTGAGCTGCGCAACCTCAATTACCAGTCGCCCTCCGCCGCGGGGGAGCAGCATCGTCGTAGCGTGGGTGACTTCAAAGCGGGGCCTCATGTGCTCCAGCACGATTTGGTCGCGCATCACACTGACCTGTTCCTCGGCCGCCTTGACTTGGTCGCGCATCGCGTTGGCCTGTTCCTCGGCCGCCTTGACAGCGCGTCTGGCGCTGTGTGCTTGCCACCAGCCCACCCCCGCCGCAATAGCGGCAACAAGTGCGCTGACAGCAGAAATCAAGTCGCCCGTATCCAACGGCCCGCCCCTGTCTCGTGTCCACCCTGCTTTCGCCCACAGGCGAGGAGTATCAGGTTCTCAGCAGAGACAGGAGTCCGGGGCCGTTACGGGCGAGCCGGTTCGCTCGAATCAGCGGTGGCACCACACCTTTGCACTGATTGCGCTCAACCACACCACTGCTGAGCTGCACCAACCTGGTTCGCGGCACCTCTCAACCCCAGAGAACCCCCTGCCGTCACCGGCGAGTGGACCGACGACGCCACCGCCCTGCGCACCTATGGCAGTTGGGTCGGGCTGTATGGCACCCGGGAGAACGCAATCATCCGCCTCGTCGAAAGGGCCGATGGCGCGAGCATGTGCTCAAGACCTGGACCGCGCACGGCGAAGTCGACAGCTCACCGGAACCCAATCCGTAACCCCCGTCTTCCCCTGCTCCTCATTCACCCTCTGCGGCCAGGACGCCGATGAAGGAAGGACCCCGACGACGGAAATCGCGTCGTACCGATGGCTTTATCGAGCAATAGTGGTTGTGGCTCAACTTTCGCATACGGAGTGTGACGGTTGACGGCCGGGAGGGTCTGCTCGGGGTTGCCTCAAAATGATCCGTGATGATCTTGGTGTGGTCGACAGTCCGGGGTCGTGGAGAAGACGGTGTTCCGGCTGGAGGAGCTGTTGTTCCCATCGATCGCGGATGTCGCTGTGCTGTCGGTGGGCATGGACGAAGAGGCGATACGCATTGAGGTTTGCAGCACGGCAACCGGGGCGAACTGCCCTGACTGTGGGAGTCGATCGAGTGGGCCACACAGCTCCTACCAGCGGTTTCCCGCCGACGTTCCCAGCGCCAGCCGAAAGGGGCTTCTGTGCGTGCGAATCCGCCGGTTCTTCTGTCCGGACCCTTCGTGCGGACGACGGACATCCGCTGAGCAGATTCCGGGGCTGACCCGACGGCACGGTCGATGGGCCGAAAGGCTGCGGTCAGCACTGGCCGCGGTCGGCCTAGCGCTGGCAGGCCGGGCCGGGGCACGGACGGCCAAGGTCTTCGGGGTATCCGTCGGCCGCAGCACCGTGCTGCGGCTGCTCGCGGCCTTGCCCGAACCTGACGCCCCGTCCCCGCGGGCGGATGGCGTCGATGAGTACGCAAACGGCAAGGGCCGCGTCTATGGCACGGTGCTGGTCGACGTTGAGACTCGCCGTCCCATCGATCTGCTGCCGGACCGGGAGGCGTCCAGCCTGGCTCAGTGGCTGGCGAAGCGGCCTGGCATCGAGGTCGTCTGCCGGGACCGGGCCCCATTCTTCGCGGAAGGCGCCACAGCCGGTGCACCCCAAGCGGTCCAGGTCGCTGACCGGTGGCATCTGTGGCACAACCTCGGCCAGGCCGCCGAGCGTGAAGTCGCCCGCCACCGCCAGTGCCTCCGCGTCCTCCTCCCCGAACCGGTCAAGGAGGAGGTCGACACAACCGAACCCTTTGACGAGATCCCGGAATCGCCCTGGAGGGGCGACCGGTTCGCCAACCGCATCCGGGCCAGGCACGCCACCGTCCACGCGATGCTCGAAGCTGGCCACAGCCGCCGCTCCATCGGCCGGCAACTCCGCATGACCCACCGCACCGTCAAAAGCCTCACCGATGCCGCGAGACCGGAGGACCTCTTTCGCAGGCAGTGGCAGTACAGCCGGACCTCCGCCCTCGACGAGTACAAGCCCTACCTGGACGAGCGTTGGAGCGAGGGCTGCACGTGCGTCTGGAAGCTCTGGGAGGAGATTGTCCCGCTCGGCTACAAGGGCAGCTACGGCATTGTCAGCGCCTACATCCGGAAGAAGCGCACGTCACCCCGGCCAATCACCGCACAGCCCCCGGCACCTCGCGTGGTAACCCGATGGATTCTCAGCCGCCCGGAATCCCTCACCGAGATCGAACAACTCCGGCTCAAAGCCGTCCTGCCCAACTGTGCCGAGCTCGACGCCCTCACAGGCCACGTCCGGCCCTTCGCACACATGCTCACCGAGCGCCGGGGCGAACGACTCCTGGAATGGCCCGACGCCGTCCGTCAGGACGACCTGCCGAGCCTTGACACCCTCGCAACGGGCATCGACCGTGACCGCGACGCTGTAATCGCCGGTCTGACGCTGCCCTGGAACTCGGGCGTGGTCGAGGGGCACGTCAACCGGATCAAGATGCTCAAGCGCCAAATGTTCGGCCGGGCTGGCTTACAACTCCTCCGGAAACGAGTCCTGCTGTCGTAACCAGTAGTGACGGCCGACTACGCAGACCACCCGGCAAATCGCCCAAGCCCTCGTTGGCTAGCAACGGCAACAGCGGCGTCCGGCTCGTTCTTGCCGTCCTCGAACGCCCTGCGCAGCTGCCGATTGACCGGGGCGAGCGCGGTCGGCTCCAGCACATCCTCCCCTCCGGCGCGGGCGCCCTGCCGTCCGCAGCTCGGCCTCGGGCGGCACGCCATTGCTGTTCCTCGGCCAGGATCCGGCGCGGAGTCCAACGCACCGGCGCTATGCCCTGCCTGCGCAGTCCGGAAGGGGTCTCTCTGCGACAAGCGGACCCACCGTATTCATGCTGGGGGCTCCTGCGGCCCTGCACGGACGATCTGTTCCAACGTTTCCACGGCGCGGTCAATGTCGGCCACCGAGTTGAGGATGCCGGGAGCGAAGCGCACTGCGCTGTCTCGGTAGGGAGTTTGACCTGCCATGATCCGCCGCTTCTCCAACATGGCAGCGATCTCTCCGGGGTCCCGGCCCTCGACGTCGAAGCAGGTCATGCCCGACCGCAGCGCTCTGTCCGCCGGGGTACGCACGGTGATACCGGCTGTCTCCATGAGTCGCCGGTGGCAGTAGGCATTGAGATCGGCGATGCGCATCGCTACGGGCTTCTTGCCCAGGGTGAGCTGGAAGTCGAAGGCCTCCGCCAGAGCCCAACGGTGTTCGAAAACAGGGAATCCTCCGGGAGTGCACAGCCGGGCGCGGGGGGCTTCCGCGTCGGGGGTACGGCCCAGGTACCACGGCCAGAACACCTCGACGTCGAACGAGGTCATGATGGGTTCGACCGCGTTCCATCCTCTCTCGCTCCCCCACACCACACCCGTACCGCGTGGCCCGAACAGCCATTTGTGGCAGCCCGCCATGAAGAAGTCGCAGCGAAGTTCCTCGACGGTGAAGTCCTCTACCCCGAAGCCGTGGACGGCGTCCACGCAGATGAGGATCTGACGGTCGGTAGGGCGGCCGTGGTTCACCTCGGCCACCGCCTCGCCTATGCGGGAAAGCGGCAGTTTGACCCCGGTACCCGAGTGCACCCAGGTAAGGGCGAGGAGACGGGTGTTGTCCCGTATTTCGCGGACGAGGGAGGAGACGATCTCCTCACTCGTAGCCGTCGGTCCGTCCTCGTACAGGCTGATGCACCGGTGGCCGGCGCCGCTCGACTTCGCCTTGAAGCGTAGAAGCTCCGAAGCCGCGTAGTGCTCGTGGCGGGTACTCAGGATCTCGTCCTCGGGCCCGAGCCGCATGCCGGTGTAGACCACAGCCATGCCGGCGGTGGTGCTTTCGGTGAGCGCGATCGAGTCCGGATCCGCGCCGAGGTAGGCACCGGCCGTTTCCAGCACCCGCCGGACGCGCTCGTCCCGCTGATGGAAGTGGAGGGCAGGGTTTCGGTCCAATTCGGTGCGATGGTATGCGATGGCCTCACGTACCGTCCTGGGGTGAGGGGCCAGCATCGACAGCGCCAGGTGCACATAGCCAGGGTCCAGATCGAATTGTTCCCGGGCCCATTCCCAGAGGCGGTTCTCACCCGGCCGTGCCGGGATGATGGGTGGCGGATCAGTGCTTACGTGCTTCATCTCGTCCTTCCGTGACATCACGTCGGCTCGGAACGTGCTGGTGCTGCCGGGGTACCTCGCGGAGGGAGATGCCTGTCCCCACAGGCGGCTCAGGCGGGGCCAGGCCACCACCGGTCAGGCGGGGTCGCGGTCTGACGGTCCGGCGGTGGCGTGGAGGGCCGGCCGGACGGCGGTGACGTACATGACCGGCGTGCGCAGCACGATGCGGTCGGTGCGCTCGCTGCGGGCTCGCGCTTCGGTGGTGATGGCACGCTCTGCGCGGCGTCGCTCATCCGGTGAGACCCGTTCCCAGAGCTTGCGCATACCGTGGGTCCAGGTCCAGCGCAGGAAACGCTCCGCGGAGTCGGTGCAGATGAACGCCGGTTCCTCCAGGACCTCGACCTCCTCGAAGCCAGCTGCCAGCAGGTCGCCCCGCAGGCGCCGAGCACCGCCGAAAGCCTCGGTATAGGGGTAGATTCCGCTTCCCGCGTCGTGGGCGGCGGAGAACCGCGCGATGGAACGCAGCCCGAAGACCTCCGGCGCGGGTCGTTCGACCGTCGCGGGCGCGGAAAGGCCAAGCCGTCCGCGCGGACGCAGCACCTGGTGATAGGCCCGCAGGGCGGCGGGAATGTCGGCGAGCATGTGTACGCTCATCCCCCCGGTCACCACATCGAAGCTCTGCTCGGGGAAGGGTGGCGACTGCCCTTCCCCCACCATCGCCTCGACCTGCGGCATCTCGCTCGCCCGCGCTTCTTTCCGCACTGCCTCAACCATGGCCGTGGAGAGGTCGACCCCCACGACCCGCCCGTGTTCTCCGACCGCTCTGGCAGCATGGAAGAGGACGGCTCCCCTTCCGCAACCTATGTCCAGAACGGATTCGCCCGAGCCGATCTTCACCAAGGCGACGAGCCGTTCGCCGACCGGGCCGAAGTAGTCGACGCCTGACCGGTCGTACTCCGAGGCCAGCGTGTCGAAGATCCGTTGTGCCTCACGCCGTGCGTCCGTCATCCGCATCTCCCCAGGCCGGTCCGGGTACATGGGACTCCATCGCCATGAACATGTCGTGGTGCAGGTTCCGTAGGAGCGTTTCCTCTCCCCGGGTGCTCCGGTCGATGAGCCCCAAGCGGTCGGCCTTGGACAGGAGGTCCTCGCACTTCACCAGTCCGTAATGGTCGAGGACCGCGACGACGGACTCGGGGTAGCGACTCTTGTCGATCTCTTGGGAGCCGGTGCGCACGGGACCGGCAGCGCGCTTCGCCGCCATGCGTTCCAGTACACCGGGCAACACTTCCATGGTCCGCTCGTACCTGGCCCCCTCCGGTACCTGTGGGGCAAAGGCTTCGGAGTGGCTCAGCACCTCCTGGCATTTCATTACGAAGTGACTCTCGGACATCCGGGCGAACTCGTACGGGTTGTCGTTGCTGTGTGTGAGGTATTCGACGTCGACGAGCGCGCCGTTCGTGTCATTGATGAAGTATGGAAAGCCGTCCCAGCGGGGCACTACGGATGGCACTCCGCAGGCCATCGCCTCCAACGGGGATTTGCCATAGGTTTCGAAGATGCTCGTAGCGCCGGAGACGAATAGGTCGGCAGCGTTGTAGAGGGAGACCGTCTGTCGTTTCTCGAGTCGGTGGAAGACGATCACGTCCTCCATCCGGGCCGCCAGTCGGTTGAAGTACGGGGGATCAATATGGGTCACCGACATGACGAGGAGGGCGCTCGGGCGCTCCTCTCGCAGCCGGCGGTAGCCGGAAAGCAGGGAACACAGGCCCTTGTCGTTCATAAACCGGCCGGTGTACAGCAGAATGTCGCGGTCCCGAGGCAGGCCCAGTAGCTCTCGGCACTCAGTCTTGTCCTGCCTGGTGTAGACATCCTTGATCCCGAACGTGCAGATGTTCGCGGCCGGTATTCCCGTGAAGTGTTCGTACGCTCGTGCCGCATTCTGTGAACCGCAGATGACGAGATCTGCTGGATGGGCGTGCCCGGCGAGGAGCAAGAAGTAGAAGAGGAGGTTGAAGGGGTAGGGGTTACTGTGCGGGATCATCAGCGCCGGGCAGTGATAACCGTCCCGTCGCATGAAATAGACGAGGGGCACCGCTTCGACGTATTCAGCGACGACCACCTCCACCGAGGAGAGGTCACAGGATTCCTTGAGCTTCCGGTACATCTCCTGGAAGCGGTCGTATGTGTGCTCCGCGGCCGGCAATGGACGGATCCGGAAGAATAATGTGTCCGCTTCCGTGCAGAAGTTCTTGATGTCTTCGGACGAATCGGTGAGAGCGAGAACCTTAGGCACCGTGCGGCTCCTTCTGGCGGCGTAGGGAAGCAGTACGGGGCCCCGACGTCGTCCACCGGGGCCCCGTCCGAGGCTTCAGCCGGTGGGCAGCGTCTCGAAGTACATCTGTGCGTTGCTGATGGCGGGCCATTGCTGTGTTGCCTGTGCTCCGCGGGCGGCCTTGATCACCCGACGAATCCCTTCCCGCACGTCGACCTCGTGGTGGAAACCGAGAACTTTTTCCGCACGCTCCACGTTCGCCAGAAGCCGCTGCGCGTAGATAGCGATCGGGATCTCAACAAACTCCTTCTTGACCTCCTTTCCCAGCTCTTCCCCGATCAGGCTCAGAACCTCATTGAATGAGGTCTCGATGCCGGTTCCGACGTTGAATTCCTGTGTCGGCAGGTCCCGTTCCAACGCGGTCTGGAAAGCACGCCCGGCGTCTTCCACATAGATGAAGTCGCGAGTCTGGCTGCCGTCGCCCCAGACGACGGGTGTGACGTCGTTGAGTACCGCCCACACGAAGAGGGAAATGATGTTGGCGTATCCCCCCTTACTGAACTCGTCATGGCCGTAGACGCTGAAAGGCCGCATCCCGATGGCCGTGATGCCATACCTCTCCGAATACTGCTTGGCGACCTCCTCGTTCCACTTCTTGGAGAGCGCCTTGAGGTCCGGCGGGTTCAGCTCCATTCCCTCGCGGTAAGGAACGTCGTTGCCTTCGTAGACGGCGCTCGTGCTGGCGTACACGAGCTTCCCGATGTCCTGTCGGCGCATGGCTTCGAGAAGGTTGATGAATCCGTGGGTTGTCACCGAGGCGCCGCCGACCGGGTCCTCCTCATACATGAGGAAGGAGGACGGTGCAGCTAAGTGGATAACTGCCTCTTTGTGCCGTGTGACCTGCATTAACAGGTCGAAGTTCCGGGTATCACCTTGCACCCATTCGACGTGATCACGGATGTCCTCAGGTACGTGCTGCCACCCGCCGATCTTGAAGTTGTCCAGGGAAGTGATTGTGTAGCCGTCGCCGAGCATGGCCCGGATCATGTTGCGCCCGATGAAACCCGCTCCTCCGGTGACCAGCACCCTCTTCGACATAGCGGTTCCCTTTCTGTTGGGTGGGTTTTCTACCGGGCGCAGCCGCCGCTTGGGCGACGGCTGCGCAGTGTGCAACGGTCAGGCGAGCGTGCGCTCGGGCATCCACGCCGTACCGGCCGGAGCCCATTCCGTACGCTCAGGCATCCACGCCGTACCGGCCGGAGCCCATTCCGTACGCTCAGGCATCCACGCCGTACCGGCCGGAGCCCATTCCGTACGCTCAGGCATCCACGCCGTACCGGCCGGAGCCCATTCCGTACGCTCATTGCGCATGGTGCTCTCCAATCTCCGAGAAAACGGAAGCGACCAATCCCTCTGCTCCGAAATGCGCATACACTCTTCACTCGCGGCGCCAATGAAAGGCTCACGGATCGAGTGGCCAAGCGGAGACAAAGGGAGCTGCCGAGGTGTGGACGCCGAACGTCCATATGCCTCCGTCGTCGTGCACTAAATCACCTCGGTCTCTCACAGTCTGCAATCCGTGTGCCAGCGAGGTCAATTAATGCAGGCACCATCTTTGAGTCAGTGCACACGTAACGCATGTGACAGGTATTACTCATGTGCTTCAAGTGGTCACCGAGGTTGTGACGTTCGTATTGCGCCGCTCCGGAGTCTTTAACTACGCGGGAGGTCAGCCACCTTTCCTTGACGCACTGGTCTGCCGGCGATTCGCGAGGGGCCTATTTCGCGCGGTCGGCGCTGGGGCGACCGCGCGTAGGCTGCCGATCTCCAGGACCCACGACAGGGCACGTTCCGAGTCCGGTGGAGTTCATCCCATGCAGGGAAGCCGCCGCGGCGGTGCGGTTCACTCGGCTCTTCTGCGGTGAACCGCACCGCCCCGCAGCCGGTGGCGGTGGAGCGCAGGAAGTGCTGCGGAGAAGCCTTGAGATCACCTCGTCCGCCTGCAGACCGGCAGAGTCGGCGACGCCACCTACGCCGTCTCCGTCTCGACATCCCGGTTCGTGCTCGAACTCAGGTCGGCGGTACGGCTCCGCATGACGGGGACCATGATCACGAGGCTCAGGAATGCCAGCCCCGCGGCGGCTGCCGGAATCAAGCCCTGGTCGGCAGCGAGAAAACCGCCGCCCACCGCCCCACCGAGTGCCGCACCGACGTAGACGGCACTGCTTTGGACCGCCATCGCCTGCGCGGCCGCCTCCGTTCCCGCCCGAGTGAGCATCAGGGACTGGATGCTGGGCGGCACCGCCCATGCCGCCGCCGACCAGGCAACCAGCAGCACGGCTGTAAGCGCGACGGGGACCGGCCTGACGAGCCAGAGGCCCGCAAAGGCGAGCATCGCCCCGCAGAACACCACGCTCACGAGGGAGAAGACCCGCCCCGGCGTGAAGCGGTCGATGAGGCGTCCGGAAGCCTGCGTCCCGAGCAGGCCACCGATCCCCGCGCAGACCAGCAGCACGGCGAGGACTGTCGGCGACACGCTGGAGACGCCGGCGAGGAAGGGCGCGATGTATGTCTGGAACGCCAGATTGCCTGCGACGGTCAGGATCGTGACGACGAGGATCACCGTCACGCCACCGTTGAGCAGCGGACGAAGCATGACGCGAAGGCTTGTGCGCTCCGAGACCGCGTGCGCCTCGGCGCGCGGGAGGGTACGGAGGAGCAGGAGAAGCGCGCCCACCCCCAGCAGCCCTCCGAACAGGAAGGTCGCCCGCCAGCCGAAGAGCGCGCCGATCCACGTACCGGCGGGCACACCCAGCAGGACCGCACCGGTCAGGCCGGTCATGACGGTTGCCAGATAGCGGCCCTGACGCTTCGGTGGAGCCTCGGCGCCGGCCGCGGCCAGGGCGGTGGGAAGGACGAGAGCGGCGGCAAGTGCCGCCACAACACGCAGGGCCATGAGCGGCACGTACTCGTCCACGAGTAGGACCGCAAAGTTCGCGGCCCCGAACACGGTGAGCGCTCCGCACAGGGCGCGTCTGCGGGAAATCCGGAGCGGCAACAGCGCCCACATCGGGGCGGCGAGCGCGTAGGTGAGCGAGTACACCGTCACCAGTTGACCGGTAGCGGTCTCGGACAGTTGGACGGTGTGCGATACCGCCGGGAGAACACCGATGAGGATGTAGTCGTCCGTCTGCACGGCGAAGGCAGCGAGTGTCAGAGCCCACAGCCACACCGGCCCGGCTCGGGTTAAGAACTTCATGGAAATGAGGGTAACAGTCGTTACCCCAACGGTGTGTCAGAGTATGACGACGAGGAGAGAGGTGCGTTGGAGTGCCCAGACCGGCCAGCCCGGAACGTCGGCGCGAGGTGATCGATGCCGTGATCGACCAGCTCGCGGACACAGGGATCGGGAGCTTCTCGCTACGCACGCTGTCGGCGGGGATCGGCCAAAGCACCCGTGTGCTGACCCATCACTTCGCCGACAAGAAGGCCCTTCTCGCGGCCGTACTTGAGCGGCTCGACGAACGCCAGCAGGTGGCGCTGCGGTCGACGCCGGGCTGGCATGACCCCGAGGTCAAGGTCGGCCACCTCGTGCGGTCGGCCTGGGAGCGCAACCTCGGCCCCGACGAGCTCGCCATGACCCGGCTCTTCCGGGAGATCGAAGGGCTCGCCGCCGCTGGCCGCCTACCGTTTCCCGGGGCCGCGTTCGTACGAGGTCGTGCCGAATTTGTCGCCTCGTGCCTGGTTCGCCGCGGCCTGCCCGAAAGCAGTGCCCTGATCAAGGCGACGCTGCTCAACAGCGGCTTCTCGAGCCTGCAGAGCGATTACCTCATCACTGGGGACAAGGAACGCGCTGAGGCCGCCCTTGAGGAGCTGTGCACATGGATCGATTCCTGCGTGGGCAACGGAGGCTGACCAGGGTCGCGGTGACAGCGACTCCGGTGAGGGGGTGCAACGTCCCCCGCCTGTCGCTGTCGCCACCGAACAGCTGCTGAGTGCGGCAGGCCAGGCGCGGCGGCCCCCGGCGGGCGGCGGGGCGTCGAGCGGCAATCTGGAGTGGTCAGCCGGCCCTGTCCGGTTCCTCGGCTCGGGCTCGGGTGCCGGCCAAACTCTTCAACAATGGGACGGGCGGTGCAGGCCCATTCGTCGAGCAGGGTGCGGTTGAAGCATTCGACTCTGCCGTCATCTCGCCGAGGATGGTTCGTTCTTAGCGGCGGATCGGCTCACCGGTCGGCCAGCCGGTGCAGGCCACGGCGGGTCAGGACCCGATGCACGGGCGAGACCGGCAGGCCCAGGATCGCGCCAATCCTGGCCGGACCCAGCGTGCGGGCTTGCCGCAGCGTGCAGACATGGTCTTCGACACAGGCGCCGTGCGGTGTACGGGTCCTGTCGGGCGGCTGGAGCGGTCTTGCAGGCCGGTGTCGCCTTCTGCCAGCCATCGTCGCATCCACTTGTGGGTGGTGGGCCACGACGTGCCCATTTCGGCGGCGACGTGGACCACGGGCCGTCCGCATCGGACACGTTCGACCAGCAGCCGCCTGCCGTGCACAGTCAGCCGGGCACTACGGTGGGACACGAAGACCTCCGTGTGGCGACGCGTAGACACCTCCACCACATGGGAGGTCTTCGCCATTGATCAAGCCGAGCAGCTGTTAACAACGCTCGTGATCAATACACCTAACGACCTCGTGCACGGTTGGCCGTGGCTCGGCGCCCAGGTAGCTCGTTGAACTGTCCATGATGGGGGCCGGTGCGCGTGAGTTGATCGTGGCGGAATACCGGGTCACTGGACTGTCGCCGGAGGTAATCGTAGAACTCATTGCTGAGGTGGGGCCGTTGTGGCACGAGCAGCATCACGCTCGGCTCGCGACTCGCCCGCGGCAGCGGGCAGTAGGAGCGGGGCGAAGCACAAGTTCGTCTTCGTCGACCGCCTGCTGGCGACACTGGTCAATCTGCGCCATGGCACCAACACGACGTGCTGGCCTGCTGGTTCGGCGTGGGCCGCTCCACCGTCACGCGTGCGATCGGCGAGGTGCGGCCACTGCTGGCGCAACGAGGGTGCACCGTCGCACGAGGCATCAGGCTGCGCACTCTCGCGGAAGTCATCGAGCACTTGGGAGCCAGTGATCAGACAGGGATCATCGACGGTACGGAGATCCGCGTGCGACGCCCGGCCGCAGGCCGAAAGGACCGGGACAAGTTCGTCTCCGGAAAGACCAAGCAGAATGCCGTGAAGTCGATGGTCCTGACAGACGCGGAGGGGCGAGTGCTGTTCTGCAGCCCAGCCCGGCCGGGCAGCTGCGTCCACCGGGACCCGAATGCCGGAGGAGAGTTCCGCGGCGGGGCCGTGCCGTCGGCCTGACCGGGGCCGAGACATCCGGTCACGGCTCGCCCGGGCGCGGCAGTCCGTAGGCATTCCCTCCGCCCCGGCGCCCGCCGGCGGCCTGCGGCGGTGGCGAGTGCGCGGCAGGACACGGGAGGCCGTGGGCGGCAGCGGTCACTTGCGCGCCCATTCCCATTCTTCAGGGGTGAGAACAGGCAGTGGAGCATCCGGCGCGTTTTCCGGGCGGGGGAAGATCCACCTCGGCCGCTGAAAGTTGGCAAGTACCGCAAGGGCAGAGCATGAACTCAGCAGGCATGCCACAAAAATGACCGCCCAGGAGATATGGGAGGAGACCAGCAGCGCGGCCATGCCCAGCAAGGCCCCCGCAATTCCGATGGTGGTGGCCCACGCAATATTCCTGAAGTAGCGTTCGAGCAGCCATTTGTCTTGACGCTGATATCTCCGGATATCTTCCATTTTCTCCGACTGCCATCTGGCTTCGGGCTCCCACTCCAGCCGCTCCCTGGGGCTGGAGGTGTAGCGCGTCGCCATGAGAATGAACAGCAGGGCACAGATCAAGAACGTGACGGCGACCCCGAAGCATGCAATGGCTATCTCACGCCACACCCCCTGGGGTTCGTTCGCCGCTACCACCGCATTGCTGAGTGAGAATCCCCCCAGAATCGCGATCGGCGTTCCCCCGACAGTCGAGATGGCACGGTCCGAGTTGAGCTCACGGGCCCACTTCCATACCCCGGGCCTTGGTTCCTGGTCCTTCTGTGCACCTTCCGGCCGGGAGGGACGCTGCTCACCCGACATGTCTACCTCCTACCGCACGGGCACGGACCACCTGCTTGCCCAGGACGAACCCAGGACGAAAAGGTCTCCCGGCCAGCACCTCCCCCTTCGTCAGCCTGCTCGCTCATGGCCTCGGGTCTCTGGCCGGCTCGGCACGGAATGCGAGAGCAGACTCGTAGTCAAGCTAACTGTCTGAAAGCACCGCCGCGAGCACAGTGGGGCCATCAGGGTGAAGGCCGCCGTCATGGGCGCCCAGCCGTCTCCGCGCGTGACGAGCACTCGGCAGAGCCGCGCCGGTCGTCCGACCTTCATCGTTGGCGGTCGCGACGGCAGCGAGGACGGAGAACCCGGGCCTCGGTCAGGGTCCGGCCAGGGGCAATGGCCCTCTCGTCTTTCCGTGTGGTGCCACCAGAGCATCCCAATGGCCCACTGCAGTGGCATCCAACAGGCGCAGGCCCGCGGTGGCGCCTAACTTCGCCAGGGGCGACAGCTCAAGCGACGTGGGCGGAGACGGAGACAGGACCGTGAGGAGACGGGACATGGCAGTGCCTCGCCCCGGCCGGCTCGCGACCGGGCCCACCACCGCCGTGGCGCGACCTGGTTCGCCACGGCCGTGCGCGACCTGGCCCGCTCCGCCATCCGGCAGCGCGGTCAACGCTTCGCCGATCCCGTTGGGCAGCGGTGTGGGGAGCTTCGTCTCCGGGCCCGGCCCGCATCCGCGGCGGGTCACGCTGACGACGAGGCGTCCGGGCACGGCCCGCGGCACGACCTTCGTCGGCCCCATTGCGGTCGGCACCGCGGTGTCCGGCCGGACCGAAGAGCGACCTCGCCTTCGTCCCCCACCCGAGCTCCTCCTGGCACGCCGGGCGGACCGGCTTCGAGACGGCGGCCCCGAGGGACGCCCCAGGGCCGTACGGCCGGGTCAAGGCGTTGGACGAAGAAGGGCATGTCCTCATGTCCTCCGACGTCATGAGCTCGTCCCGCTGAAAGAGGACCCATGACCGAGCCACGTCCCGATCCCGCCCGTCAGACCCATCTGGGAATGCGCCCCGGCGAACTGGACGGCAAGTGGTACGCGAAGTACTGGAACCCTGTGATGGCTCCACTGCCGGAGCACATCAAGGAGGCGCTCAGTCTCGGTCCGCAGGCACCTCCGCTGTGTCTGGGCCTGGACGACGCAAGAGCACTGGATGAGGCCGCATACCAGGAGCTGGAGAACGGATACAGCCTCTTCGACGACGGTTCCATGCACGTCGCTACGCTCACCTACATGCCCGGGGTCTCCCCCGAGATGGTGGACTGGTGGTTCTGGTGGCACGCCACGGAGACCCAGCGGTACAAGCTGTGGTATCCACGAGCCCACCTGTACGCGGAACGGCCCGGTGGTGCGGGGGAACAGAGCGCTCCCTATCGCGAGAGGTACGTCGACGGCACGTCGTTCGTGGACGAGTACGTCGGCAACGTACCCGGCCGTCTCGCCATTCGTTTCGTCCGTCCCCGCAGTCTGGGATTCGACGAGGGCAGGCTCGATCCACTGAAGGCGACAGCGGTCTGCGCGAGGGTCGGCTTCTCGGATGTCCCGCTCGACTGGGGCCATCTGGTCCACTACGTGCGGCGGGTGGACGGTGGCGCCGAGATGCGTTCGCGATTCTGGATGGGCGGATGCCACGTCGCCCCCCGCGGCGGAGCCTCCCCGACCGGTGAACTCGAAAGGGTCGCCGAAGGGGTGAGAAATCTCGGGGACGCGCAGGCCCGCGCCATGGTCGTGCACTGCGCGCAGGAAATGAACCACCTCGCCGTGTTCCTCCCTGAACTCTTCGACGAGTTCCCACGCAGCGGATCACAGTGAACCGGCCCGACGTCCTGCGGTCCCGGGGACCGGGCGGCAGGCGATACCGATCGATTCCGCGAAGGGAGCGGACATGGCGAACCATATCGAGGGCAGGGTGCTGCAGCGCCGTGACTACCGCTACGAGAGCCTGCGCAGACAGGCTTGCTGGCACGCGGGGGTCCCCGACCGACACCCCGAGGTGATCGTGTTGGCGAACAACGAGGACGATGTCGTCGGAGCAGTGAAGCTGGCCAGGGAGAAAGGCCTGCGCATCGCGGTGCGTTCCGGGGGACACAGCTGGTCCGGTTCGCATCTGCGCGACGGCACGCTGCTGATCGACCTCTCGAATCTGCGCCATGTGTCCGTCGACCCCGAGGCAATGACCGGCACTGCGCAGCCCGGAATCAAAGGGTCCGAACTCAGTTCAATGCTGGCGGAGAAGAACCTGTTCTTTCCCACGGGGCACTGCACGGGCGTCTCCATCGGCGGCTATCTGCTGCAAGGCGGATTCGCCTGGGCCGGGCGGCACTATGGACCGGCCTGTATGTCGGTCACCGGCATCGAGGCCGTCACCGCCGACGGGGAGCGGATCCACGCCGACGAGACCCATAACGCCGACCTGCTCTGGGCCGCCCGAGGCGCCGGTCCCGGCTTCTTCGCCGTCGTCACCCGGTTCCACGTCAAGCTCTACCCGCGCAAGCGCATCACGATGAACAGCGGCTACTTCTGGCCCGCCTCGGCCGCGCGGGACGTCTACGGCTTCGTGCACGAGATCGGCCGTCGGACGCCTGCGGAGATCAACCTCATGTGCAACCGGGATCCGATGACGCACGACGAGCCGCTCATCTCCCTGAATGCCACCGCCTTCACCGACACCGAGGAGGAGGCCAGGGAGCAGCTGTCGATCTTCGAGTCCTGCCCGGCGCGTGGGCGGGTGCTCACCACTCGGCTCAACGAAGTGACGGACACCGGCACCCTGAGTCGGCTCGGCACCGATCCGCACTACGACGAGACCAAGCGCTACCTGGCCGACAACATGTGGACTCACGCGTCCTTCGACGACCTGTGGCCCAACTTCCAGGCCATGCTGAGGACCTGGCCTCCGGCGCCCTCGCACATGGTGCTGTACAACTGGGGAGGATACGAGGGACAGCCCGAACGTCCGCCGATGGCCTTCTCGGTGGAGGACGAGCTGTACTACGGGCTGTACGCGGCCTGGTCCGATCCGGCCGAGGACTGGCGGTACACGGACTGGGTGACCGAGCACATGCGAGCCTGGGAGCCGTACGCCACCGGTATCCAACTGGCCGACGAGAACCTGATCAACCGCCCCTACCGCTTCCTGACCGACGAGAACCTCCGACGCCTCGACGACCTCCGCACCACATGGGATCCCGACGGGCTCTTCATCTCCTGGCTCGGCCGCCCCGAACCGGCCGCCAACGTCTCGGAGGATGCGCCGAAGTAACGACATGGAGAGAAGGCGGACGGACCTGCCTTCGCGCTGCCCCTCCGGCCTACGCGCCGTAGGTGTACCTGACGCAACCGAACGGACACATCGCCCATTCCAGCCCTTGCCTGGGCCAGCCCCAGCCACATCGCGGGGGCGCGGAGACGACGTGATCCCCTGCGGCCCGAGAGGCCGCAAGGAACACGACGTCTGCGGCACCGCTCAGATCAACACTTCGTGACCCACTTCAGCTTCCCCGGGTAACCCCAGCGGTGCTAGCGACGATCCGATACGAGCCTGGCGCCGAGACTGACAACTGGACCTGGGCAGCCCGCGCAGACGTGCCGTTGCGGCGGTGCTGCTCCTCCACGCCAACCGACTCGTCGGCCGGGAACGGCTGATCCAGGCGCTCTTGGGCGATGCTGTGGCCAGCGTTGCGTGCCCGCTGCTGGGGTATCGACCAAGAACCTCCATCTCCAGCGGATCGCAACGGTCGGGGATTCCCTGGTCGATAGCCTGGAGGAGTGAGCGGCGGGGCACGGGAGACCGTGAGCGGCAGCGGTTACTTGCGAACCCATTCCCATTCTTCAGGGGTGAGACCAGGCAGTGGATCATCCGGAGCGTTTTCCGGGCGCGGAAAGATCCGCCGCGGCCGCTGAAAATTAGCAAGTACCGCAAGGGCAGAGCATGAACACAGCAGGAACACCACGAAAATGACCGCCCAGGAGATATGGGAGGAGATAAGCAGCGCAGCCATTCCCAGTAAGGCACCCGCGATTCCGATGGTGGTGGCCCAAGCGATATTTCTGAAGTAGTGTTCGAGCAACCATTTGTCTTGACGCTGATACCTCCGAATATCTTCCATCTTTTTCGACTGCCATCTGGCTTCCGGCTCCCACTCCAGCCGCTCCCCGGGACTGGAGGTATAGCGCGTCGCCATGAGAATGAACAGCAGGGCAGAGATCAAAAAGGTGACGGCGACCCCGAAGCACGCAATGGCTATCTCACGCCACCCCCCTTGCGGTTCGTCCGCCGCTACCACCGCATTGCTGAGCGAAAATCCCCCAAGAATTGCGATCGGCGTTCCTCCGACAGTCTAGATGGCGCGATCCGAGTTGAGCTCACGCGCCCACTTCCATATCCCGGGCCTTGGTTCCTGGTCATTCTGTACACCTTCCACCCCGGAGGAAAGCCGCTCACCCGACATGTCTACCTCCTACCGCACAGACACGGCTTACCCAGGATGAAAAGATCTCCGGCCATCACCTCACCCTTCTTCAGCTTGCTCGCTCATAGCCTCGGGCCTCTGGTCAGCTAAGCCCGGAATGCGAGAGCAGACTCGTAGTCAAGCTGTCCGGCCCAAATCACCGCCGCGAGGGAACTGGGCCATCAGGGTGAAGGTCGTCGCGGGTGCCCAGCCGGTCTCCATGTTCGACGAGCGCTCGGCAGGCGCTGGTCGTCCGACTTTCACGCAACGCAAGAGCACCGGAATCAGCGGCCATCACCCCCGGTGACCTGAGGGAGGGCCCCATCGTCATCGTCGCTGCAGCCTCCTCCAGTTCGCCGCGCCGGACCGGGTGGGCGTTCCGGATCGATTCCCGCCGTTCCCTCAGTTGGTCGAACGGCCATAAGACGTCGAACACGCATGAGCGCGGCGTCGAGATCTTGCGAGTAGTGGTACACGACTGAGGTGGCGGTTCTTCGAGCCAGGCGGCCGGCCGGGCCCGGGACGGGACGGTTTCGGTGCACCGGCCGGCGAGCCGGTCTTCGCACGCAGGTTCCTGAACCCCCGCCGGACACGGGCAGGTGCGAGCCTGTTTGGGTCGGCCAGCCTCTCCCAGGGGCGCCGCAAGTCGCCGACCAGCGCTCGGGCGAGCCGGAGCTGGGCGTGAACGGCGATCACCAGCCACGTCCATCGGTCAGCCGCCTGCGAGATGCGAAGCCGGGGCTTGGTCCGCCCAAGCGTCTGCTTGAACAGACGAACGTGTGCTCATTGTCGAAACGTCGTAGGAAGGACTGCCAGCAGTGGTCGAGGGCCGCTTCGGTGGCGGCGGTGCCCGACCACCACATCCAGACCGGCTTGTTCATCTCGCCGCTCGGTAGTTTCTCGACGACCAGGCGGATGGCTGTCCCCTCGTTGATGGGAAGCGGACTGTCGTGGTCAAGCCAGGCCAGCCCTCTGCCCGTTCGCCATCAGCACCGCGAACAGGTCCAGCGCGTCATCGACCGCCTGGACCTCCAGCTGACGCACCACTGCCGTCAACAACGCGGGACGCCGCAGCTCCGGCGTCCGCTCGATCGTCTGGCTTTGCTCAGCTGCCCGTACCAGGCCAGCGTCAACAGCCGATTCACCGGCACCCGCGACAGGCTCACCTGCCCCAGCGCGAATGCCGAGATTTCCTCCCCCCGCTCCATCGCCCGCACCATCACGGTGCACGTCGACTTCACCAGCGGAGTGCGCAGCCGCTCCAGCTCTGAGACCCGCCTGCCCTTCGGCACCACCAACAGCTGAGCCAGCGTCGGCGCGAGCCCGGGATCGGCCCGGTGCGCGGCGCGGGCCACCGCCTCGGGCAGCCGCCGCTCGGCCGCCGTCCACGCCTCCGACACCTGCCGGGCCAGCACCGAGACACTGGGAGGCAGCAACCGGTTACTCACACCCGGGCGCGTAGCGGCCGATGCCGCGATGGACCAGGAGGCAGGCGCAGGCTACGCAGAGGACGCCGGCCCATAAAGCGGATAGGGCGATCGGGACGTGGACGCCGACACCGCAGTGCGATGGATTCGTTCGGCGGCCTCCGGAACCGATCATGTAGGTCTTCTCGTCCGCCCAGGGCACGGTGATGAACGACTGGATCAACTCCGCCCTGAAAGGAGTCGCCCCGCGGATCGAGGACCACGCCGGTCGGCTCGTCCAACGCCTGGTGGAACAGCAGTCGTTCGACGCAACCACGGACTCGTGCAACCACCGGCGGCCATCCGGCGGGTGCCGGGACTCGGCACGTCGCGTGCTCTGCTGATCCCGCGTCCGCTGAAGCGGCGCCGCGGGTGGGCGCCGCGCCGCGGGCTCGGGTGGCCGTCAGGCGGAGTGCTCGGTGCGGTCGCCGCCCCAGAGCGTGTGGAAGGCCCCGTCACGGTCGGTGCGTCGGTAGGTGTGTGCGCCGAAGAAGTCCCGCTGGCCCTGGATGAGCGCCGCCGGCAACCGCGGTGAACGCAGGGCGTCGTAGTAGGCCAGCGCCGCCGAGAATCCGGGGGCGGGAAGGCCGAGTTCGGCCGCCGAGGACACCACCCGCCGCCAGGCGTCCTGCGCCGCATCCAATGCCTCCCGGAAGTAGGGCGCGGTCAGCAGCGTCACCGGCTGGTCCGGGCCGCTGTAGGTCTCGGTGATCCGGTTCAGGAAGCGGGCCCGGATGATGCAGCCGCCGCGCCAGATCTTCGCCACGGCTCCCGGGTCGATGCCCCACCCGTACTCCTGGCTGCCGGCCTGGATCTGGTGCACGCCCTGTGCATACGCGACGATCTTCGACGCGTACAGCGCCTGCTCGACGTCGTCGGTGAAGGACTCGGCCGCCGACCCGCCGAGGCGTCGGCCGGACGGGCCCGGCAGTCCCTGCGAGGCGTCGCGGAGGTCGGCGTGGCCGGAGAGTGAGCGGGCGAAGACGGCCTCGGCGATTCCGCTCACCGGTACGCCCAGGTCCAGTGCCGTCTGCACGGTCCAGCGGCCCGTCCCCTTCTGCTCCGCCTGGTCGAGCACCACGTCGATGAACGGCTTGCCGGTGGCGGCGTCGGTGTGGCCCAGGACCTCGGCGGTGATCTCGATGAGGTACGACTCCAGCCGGCCCTGGTTCCAGGTCCGGAAGACCTCGGCGATGCGGACCGGATCCATGCCCAGCGCCCGGCGCAGCAGGTCGTAAGCCTCGGCGATGAGCTGCATGTCGGCGTACTCGATGCCGTTGTGCACCATCTTCACGAAGTGGCCGGCGCCGTCGGGCCCGATGTGTGTGCAGCACGGCGCGGCGTCGACCTTGGCGGAGATGTCCTCCAGCAGGGGGCCGAGCGATGCGTACGCCTCGGCCGAGCCACCGGGCATGATGCTCGGGCCGTGGAGCGCACCCTCTTCGCCGCCGGACACGCCGGTGCCGACGAAGTGCAGCCCCCGGTCCCGCAGCGCGGCCTCACGCCGCCGGGTGTCCGCGAAGTGCGCGTTACCCCCGTCCACGATCATGTCGCCCGGTTCGAGCAGCGGCGCGAACTCGTCGATGACCGCGTCCGTGGGCGCCCCCGCCTTGACCATCACGATCAGCCGTCGCGGCCGTGCCAGCGAGGCGACGAACGACTCCGCCGACCCGGTGGGCACGAAGTTCCCCTCGTCGCCGAATGCGTCCATCAGCGCCTGGGTGCGGGCCTCGGTGCGGTTATGGAGCGCGACGGTGTGCCCGTGGCGGGCGAAATTTCGGGCGAGGTTTCGGCCCATCACCGCGAGCCCGGTCACGCCGATGTCCGCCTGCCCAGCCATGATCATCAACTCCTGCGTTCCGACACGCCCGAACGTCGTTTCCGTGGCCCGGCGAAGCGCTGTCGGCCACGATCTTGTGTATCAAATCATGATGATCACCAATGAAGTGGACACCGTTGACGCGCTGGCGTGCCGGTCAGGCACGTGCAGCTGGTACGGAAGGGCAAGTGGCCCGGGAACGGGGTGCCCAGGGATCGGCTGCCGGTCCGGCGGCGACCGTCATCCTGACCGTGGACGACGACCCGGGCATGTCGCGTGCGGCGCTGTGGTGACGTCGTCGACCATGTGTGGTCGATCCAGGGGCTGCCAGGGCGGACAAGACCTGCCCTTTTGACGCCGCTCAGGATACGGGTGACCTCCGTGGTGGAGACGTGGGTGCGGACACCACCCGTTCCTCATCACGGCGCTGAGGGGTCATCCGGCCCAGTATGCGGCGGACGGAGCGACCGCCGGCGCGTCGTCGCCGTGTCCGCCGGATGTCGGGCCGTTCGGGATGCGCAACGCCCCCTGCGCCGTACCACCCGCTCCGTCATCGGGAACCGGTCAGGGGCGCTACGCCTGGTGGGCCGCGGAGATCTGGCCGACCAGGACGGCGAACGGCATGTCGAGGGCGGCGTAGACGGCGCCGGACTCGGGTGCCGCGTTGTCGGCCAGGGCCTCGACCATGAGGGTGGCGTAGTCGCTGACGATGACGCCCGCCTGCTGCATGCGCACCAGCCCCGCCTGCCGCTTGGCCCGGCTGAAGGTTCCGGAGGCGTCCAGGGCGACGTACGTGTCGTATCCGCCGACCGTGGCGGAGTAGGCGGGCAGCGCCGCGCACACCTCCAGCGACACCCCGGCAAAGATCAGCTTCGGTCGGCCGGTCGCCTCGATGGCCTCGCGGACGCGGTCGTCGCGCCAGGCGTTGACCGCGCTGCGGTCGATGATCTCCTGGCCGGCGGGCAGCGCCTCGACCAGCTCAGGGGCGGTCGGCCCCCACATGCTGTCGGCCGAAGTGGTGGTCACGACGAGCAGGATACCCAGGACCGTCGCCGCCTTGGCCAGCGCCACCACGTTGTGCTTGAGCCGGTCGGCCTGAGCTGCGGTTCGGTGGGCCACGCGGAAGCCACGCGGGCGGTGGCCGGCGGCGTGGGGCTCTTCTCCGTGAGTTTTGAGGCGGGCGTTTTGCTGCTCGCTCGGCTTTGTGGGGCGGCGCACGCTCTGGACGGGGTTGGCGGTCAGTCGAAGCCGAACTCCCTGCCGAGCGCGATGCATTCGAGCAGCGGTGCGTAGTCGGCGATGAGCGGTTGGCCGCCGTCGGCTCCGGGCCAGCCGGCTTCGTCTACAAGGTGCTGCCAGGAGGGGCGGCTTTCGGTGAGGACGAGGATTTCGGTGCGGTGGGGGGTGTTGTTTTCCGTCCGCCACAGGACGCGTTCGGTGACGGGTTGCACGGCGAGACCGGCAAGGATTGCCGCGTGCAGGCGGTGGGGACGAACGGGTCGTGGCCGGGGTTGGCCGGCGGGGATTGCCGGTCAGCGGGTTCTGCTGCTTGCCGGCCGGTGGGGACGGTGACCCACAGGTGCCGAACGGCTCGTCGGCCGAAGAGGGTGCCGGTCTTGAGGTCGTAGGTGTCGGGGACATCGACGGCAAGCTGGTCACCGGCGAGGTCCTCGACTGTGGCCTCCAAAGTCACCTCCGTCGTCCGCACTCGGTTGCGGCGGTGGGTGGATGCTTGCCACGGTACGGCCGTCAACGCACCCGGGAGTTCGGCGTCGGCCTGCAGTCCGAGGCTGACCGGTCCGGTGGGCGGGCAGGAGCGGCGACCGAGGCACAGCGGGTAGACGGGGTGGCGTACTGCGTGGTCCAGGCGCTCCAGGAGGGGTGCTGGGCCGCGCAGGGCTGCGACGAAGACGGCGTCAGCCCGGCGCCCATCGCTCGTCCGCCGTCGCCGTCGCCGTCGATGAGCCTGGGATGGCAGTGGGGCGGTCGCAGCCGTTGGCGCCGGTTTCGACCGCCCCACGGGGGTTTGCGGACATGCCCGGGTGGCCACAGGCGGCCGCCTGCACCGTCCACGGCTCGCCGGCGTCTGCCGAGGCGGCACGGTTCTCGGCGTGGCCCGGCACACTCAACGCGCCGGCCGGATGAGTCGGCCGGGCGCAGGGTGGTCCGTCAGCCCATGTCCGTCAGAAGGGCGTTGAGTTCCTTCTCCTGTTGCGCAGCCGGCATCGGCGGGTTCGAGTGGTCGATTCCGAAAGTCCCCAGCACCTTGTCCATCTGGGCGTCGATGGAGGTCCAGCCGGTGTTGTCCAGCGGCTGCAGCGATGCCTGGTCGGCATCCCACAGGTCACGCAGCGACTGGGCGGCCGCGTGTGCGCCCTTCGCGTTCCCCGAGCGTGCGTCCTTGAGCGAGGTGGAGGCGAGGTTCTTCAGCGCGGCGACCTTGGCGGGCGGGAACTTCTTCACCGCCACACCGGGAGCCATCTGGACGGCGGAGGTGTTGTCCTCCTCCGGCGCCGGACCGGTGTGCGGCTGACCGTGGGCCCAGACCAGCAGGCCCGTGGTCGCGACGGCCAGCAGGCCGAAGCCGGCCAGCCCGACGCGCTCCCTGCGCGGTCCGCCGCTGGCGTGTGCGGCGTGGGCGGCCTCGTAGGTCTCGGTCACGTCCGAGCGCGTCACCGTCAGGTAGACCACGGTCGCCAGGATCAGGCCGAGGAAGATCAGGCTGGTGGTGAAGGTTCCCAGGTCGAGGCCGGTCGGCTCGCCCGGCTGAGCGACCTTCGGGGAGGCGAGCCAGTCGCCGATGTTGGCGCCCAGCGGGCGGGTCAGGATGTAGGCGAGCCAGAAGGACAGCACCGGGTTCGCGCCGAACTTCCACAGCGCCGTGATCGCCGCGATGAGGCCGAGCGGCAGCAGCACCGAGGCGCCCGGGCTCCAGCCGGTGAGCTCGAGGGTCCAGTCGCCGGTCGCGGTGCCGAGCGCGAAGGTGACGAGAACGGCGAGCCAGTAGAACGACTCACGCGGCAGCGTGGTGACCGAGTGGATCGAGAGGGTGCGCTCGCGCAGCCACCACACGCCGAAGACCACCGCGAGCAGCACCGAGAACACCGCGGAGCTGATCCACAGCGGCACGTTGAGCTGGTCGGTGAGGATGTCGGTGTACAGGGTGCCCGTGACACTGACAACGACCACGGTCAGCCAGTAGGGGAACGGGACGTACCGCTTCAGCCGCAGCTGGACGGCAAGGACCACCACGAAGACCGCGGTGAAGATCCAGGCCGTGTTCACCAGGCCGACGCCCAGCTTCATGTTGATCCAGTCGGCGAAGCTCTCACCGACCGTCGTGCACAGGATCTTGATCACCCAGAACCAGATGGTGACCTCGGGCACCTTGTTGAGCATGAGGCGCCCGCTGCGCGTGCGTGCTTCCGTTGTCGTTGTCATGCAGGGAGGTTTGCGCGGGGAACCTGCAAGCAACCTGACTACGTGGCCGCGCGTGCGGCCGGGAGTGTCACCTCGACGTGGCCACGGCCGTCCGCGATCGCGCGGACCTCCACACCGGCCGAGGCGGCGACGCGCCTGACCACCGGCAGCCCCAGCCCGTACCCGGCGCCGCCGGTCACACCCGCTTCGAAGACCCGGTCGACCTCGTCGGGATCGAACCCTGGGCCGTCGTCCAGGACATCGACCACGATGGCCTCGCCCTGGTTGCGCGCGGTGATCCACACACGGGACTTCGCATGCCGCAGGCCGTTCTCCAGCAGGGGCGACAGCAGCGACACGGCGACATCGGGCGCCACAGCCACCTCGACCTTCGCCGGAAAGGCGACCTCGACCGCGCGGCTGCCGATCGCCCGCCGCGCGGCTGAGCGCAGATCGCACCGGGTCCCCTCGTCCGTCCGTGCGCGTGCGGCCCGCAGAATCGTCGTGATCGCCGCATCGAGGCGGTCGACCTCGCTCAGCACCGCCTCCGGCACCACCGGCTCGCCGGACAGCTGCGCCAGCTGCGCCTCGCCCCGCAGGACCGTGAGAGGTGTCCGTAGTTCGTGGGCGATCTCGTAGGTGAGCCGGCGCTCGTCCGCCAGCGCGTTGTCGACGCGCTCCAGAAGGCGGTCCAGGGTCTGTCCCAGCTCCCCGAACTCGTCGTGCGGGACTCCGAGGTTGAAGCGGCGCCCGGGTTCGTGATGACCCCAGTCGTCGGCGAGGGCGGCCATCTCGTGCACGACCCGCAGCGCGCGGTGCACCACGAGGTGCGCGACACCGCCCGCGAGGAGGATCGTGAGGCCGCCCAGGACCAGCGACAAGGTCAGGCTGCGCTGCTCGGATGTCTCGTAGGGCGTGAGGTCCACCCGGACGATCACCATGACGTGGTGGCCGTCGACCGGGACCTGCCGCGCGTACAGGAAGTAGTCGCCGACGGTCGCGGTCTGCGATCGCCCCGAGTCCGCCAGCTTCTCGACGCGCCCGACCACGCTCGCCGGTACGTTCCCGTCGATCAGACGGCCGTCGGCATACACCCAGGCAACCTCGTCCAGCGCCTCGCTGCTGTTCTCCGTCAGTACGACACGGCCGCCCACGGTGGTGACGTTCGCCGCTACCGCCTCGGCGCGGGTACGCGCCAGATCGTGCGCGTCGGCGTCCGTCACCTGGCTTAGCAGCACGTGCGAGACCACGACCAATATCGCCACCACGGCGGTGGCGATGACCACAGTGAGCGCGACGACCCGCTTACGGAAGCCCGTCACTGCCATCGGTAGCCCACCCCGCGGACGGTCGCCAGGCGCTCGGCCACACCCAGCGGACCGAGCTTGGTCCGCAGCCGGCGCACGAAGGAGTCGAGGGTGTTGTCGCTGACCTGGGCTCCGTGCGGCCAGCCAGCGGCGATGAGGGCGTGGCGGCGTACCGCATCGCCCTGCGAGGCGATCAGGCGGCCCAGCAGCCGGAACTCGGTCGGGGTCAGGCTCTCGCTCACCGAATCGCAGGTCACCACGTGCTTCGCCGGATCGAGGACGACCTCGCGCGGTGCGGGCGCCACGGTGGCCCGGCGCAGGAGGGCTCGGACCCGGACCAGCAGTTCCGGGATGTCGAAGGGTTTGGTCATGTAGTCGTCGGCGCCGGCCTCGAAACCGCCCACCTTGTGATGCAGGCCGTCCAACGCGGTGAGCATCAGCACCGGCACGTCGACACCGCGAGCCCTCAGGGCCAGGCAGACGTCGCGGCCGTCGGCATCCGGGAGCCCGAGATCCAGGACGACCAGATGGGGCGCCGGTGCAAGCTGCCGCAGCAGGCTGTCGGCCGTGGCGGCGACCGAGATGGTGTGGCCGTCGTGCTCCAGGGCGCGCTTGAGGACGCCGCGGACCGCCGCGTCGTCCTCGCACACCAAGATGAAAGCCACGAGCTGACCCTAGATACTCCCGTCCCAGTTCTCCATCTGCCCTGATCAGCCACCTGACGCTTGGCCGCAAGCGGCCGAGCCCGCAGCAGAGGGGGCTCGCGGGAGGACCACCATGGGCCACATGGACCTGTGCAGGAGTACATCAACGCCATCGCGTTCGCGTGATGATCGGCGATGTCCGGGGCAAGGGCCTGTCCGCCATCGGGGGGGGGGCCGCCGTCGTGCTGGGCGCCTTCCGCGAGGCTGCCCACCGGCACACCAGCCTGCCTGAGCTGGCCGCCGCCCTGGAACAGAGCGTCGCCCGCTACCTGGCCGACTTCGAGCCGGCCGAGGAGGCCGGGGAACGCTTCGCCACCACGCTATTGCTGGAGATCCCCGACGAGGACCACCTGACCCGGATGACCAGCTGCGGACACCCCGCGCCGGTGCTGCTCAGCCCCGGCGGCGACGTGACCATCTTGAGCCTGCACCCGGCACCGCCGCTCGGGGTCGGCGCACCCGGTCCGGTCGCCTACATCCTGGATGCGTTCTCCTTCGAGCCCGGTGACACCCTCCTGCTGTACACCGACGGCGTGATCGAGGCCCGCGACGCCACCGGTGGCTTCTACCCCTTTGCGGAACGGGCGGCTCAGTGGATCGAGGCGAGACCCGAGACGCTTCTGCATGACCGGCCGCTGGTGAGCCGCCCCGACCGGGGGTGCAACTGCCGGACCGGGCGCGTCCCAACGTCCGGCTACTCCGGTGTGGGTGGCACGACGCCGAGCTCCCCGCTCGGGAACTTCCGCTTCTTATTCATCGTCTACAGTGCCGTAGACCGTCTACATGGACGTAGTCGCTCGATGCCGTCCGTGCTCGGTGCTCCGCTTCCGTCGAGCGCGTGGCGCGGAACTCCTGGGTGCGAGGCACGGGCCTGTGAGGTGACCTACGTTGCATCCCACCACCATCTTGATCGTCGAGGATGACGAAGCTCTGCGGGACGTGCTGGTGCGCGGTCTGCGTGACGAGGGGTTCGGGACGGCGGCGGCCCCGGACGGTGCCACCGCCTGCGGCTCGTCGGGGAGTCGGTTGATGCGGTGGTACTGGACGTGGGGCTGCCCGATGCGGACGGACGGGATGTCTGCCAGGCGATGCGGGCGCAGGGGTTCCTCCGCCCGATCGTCTTCCTGACCGCGCACCACGGCCTCAGCGACCGCCTGAGCGGGTTTTCCGCAGGGGGTGACGACTACCTTTCCAAGCCGTTCCACCTCGCCGAGCTCACCGCTCGGCTGCGCGCCGCCCTCAAGCGGTCGGAGCCCGCCGCCGGCACCACCACCGCCATCGGCGACCTGGTCCTGGATCCTGTTCAGCACAGTCTGTGTGTACGGGGCGTCGAGGTCGCTCTGACACCCACCGAGTTCCGTCTGCTGACCGCGCTGATGGCCGGCCTGGAGTCGGTGGTCCGCAGACGGGAGCTCTTCAGAGCCGGCTGGCCGGAAGGCGCGCAGGTCAGCGACCATACGCTCGATCAGTATCTGAGCCGCCTGCGGCGCAAGATCCGGGAGGCGGGCAGTTCCCTGACGATCAGCACCGCCCGAGGGGTGGGGCACCGTCTGTCATGAAGTCCGCCGCGCCTCGCCTCTTCGGCCTTGCCTCCCGCTGCCGCCCCCGCACTTTGCGCGGCCGACTGTCCTTGGTGGCGCTCACCACCGCCGCGCTGGTGATGGTGATCCTCACGGTGGTGTTCAACGTGGTCGTCCGCCAGCACCTTCAGCAGCAGGCGGACGAGGAGCTGCGTACCCGGGCCACCGCGGTGGCCGCGACCGTCGACACCGGCCATGATCCGGTACGGGTCCTGGAGACGTCGGACGACGAGCTCCTCGACACCAACGTGTGGATCTACGCGGGCACCCGGCTCCTGGAGCACCCCGCCTCCGCACCGGCCGGAGCCGCGGTCAACCGACCAGGCCACCCAGTGGAGCGTGGTCGCCTCCGACCAGCGCTTCGGTGGTATGGGCCGCCCCGTCGAGCTCGCACGGCTGGGGTCCTCCTTGGACGAGCTCCTGGACCGCATCCGGGCGGTCCTGCGCCATGAACAACAGCTCACCCGGGAGCTATCCCACGAGCTGCGCAATCCCTTGGCGCGGATCACGGCGGAACTCGACTGGTGGCAGGTACGTCCCCGCTCCACCGCCGAGACCCGCGCCACTCATGCGTCCATCGCCGAGGCCGCCGAGTCGATGCGCACGATCTGCGACACCCTGCTCGACGATGCACGCGCCACCGCACAGACCGCTCCGGGTACGGCCGATGTCATGGCTGCGCTGCGGCGCCTTGCGGACCGCCTCGGCGCCACCGGGAAGCCCGCCGTCTCAGTCACCGGCCCGGACGCGCTGGTGGCCGGGGTACCCGCCACGCTGCTGGAACGCATCGTCAGCCCACTCGTCGACAACGCGCTGCGCTACGCCCGCACCGGCGTCGGCATCCGGGGCTCGCAGGAGCCGGCGGGGATACGTGTGGCGGTCGTCGACGACGGGCCCGGTGTCCCGGCCTCCTTCATCGCGGAGCTGTTCCAGCCTGGAAGGCGAGCCGACCCCGAGGACGGACACGGCGGAGCGGGCCTGGGGCTGCCGCTGGCGCGACGCCTGGCCCGCTCCGCCGGGGGTGAGGTGACCTACAACGCCGATCACGCACCCGGGGCGGGGTTCGTGGTCAGCTTGCCGGCCGGCTGACCGATCCTGTCCGCGGACCTCGGCGGTGTTCAGGAAACTCCGGTCAGGACCTCGTCCCGGGGGATGGCCTTCTTGCGCTCCTGCACGTGTGCGTGCCCCATGAGACCGATCAGGACAGCAAGGAGCACGGCCGACGAACCCGCCGTACCGAGGTCCAGGCCGCCCTTGGCGAGGGGCTTGGTGAGGAAGTCGCCGGCGGTGGCTCCGAGGGGGCGGGTGAGGACGAAGGCGACCCAGAACAGCAGCACGTTCGGCACGGCCGGCACCCGCATGAGGGCAACGAGTACGGCAAGCACGCCCGTGACGAGCAGCGCGCCGCCTGCGTAGCCAAGTCCGGAGCTGTCGGACAGGAAGTCACCCATCGACGTGCCGAGGGTGTTCGACACGAGGATCGCCGCCCAGAAGAGGGCCTCCGCGCGGAAGGTGACGATGTCGCGGATGGAGAACGTCAGCCCCGTGCACTTCCAGACGATGAAGATGGCGAGCAGCAGCGAGATCAGGATCGCGGCGCCGGCCGGGTACCCCAGGCCCAGACCCTGCGGCCCCCAGCCCAGCGAAGTCGCCCCGCCCGTCAGGTACTTGGCGCTCGCATCCCGGTTCATGAAGTCGGACATCGTGGTGCCGGCCATGCTCGTGGACAGGATGACGGTCCAGTAGAAGAACGGGTTGTAGCGACGGGACCGGAGCTGTACGACGAGGGTGACGACGAAGATCAGGAACAGGGCGACGGTGGTGAGGAAGTAGCCGAGCTTGAGGGTCTGGGCGAAGAGGTCACCGGCCGTCTCGCCGAGTGTCGTCGCCGCGATCTTCATGATCCAGAAGGCCAGGGTCACCTCCGGAAGCTTCTTCATCACGAACCTGTTGGTGCCGGCGACATCCAGGTCAGTCAGAACTTCTGGCTTTGCCAAGGTCAATCCTTCTCGTCGGCCGCGGTCCCGTTCTTCAAGGGGAGCGGTGTGCAGGGCGGAAGCGGACTGCGGCAGCACGCGGGCGCGAGGTGTCACCGCGCGACAGGTGAGGCCGCACGCCGCCCGACCCTCTCAGCCGCTTCCTGAACGCATCCTGAACACGCACCGATCACGCCCATAAAGCCGCCCCGGACGGAGGAACCGGCCCCTCTTACGGGGGGACCGGTACTTCTTCCCGGGGCAAAGCCGCTGGTCAAGCAGCCTGCGAAGTGAGCCGCTCCGGCTCGCTCACATCCCGCCGGGTCACCGTCAGGAACACCACCAGGCCGAGAATGACCGCCAGGAAGAGCACGCTGGTGATCACGGTACCCAGCCCGAGGCCGCCGTCGGCGGTGGGCTGGGAGAGGTAGTCGCCGATCGAAGCGCCCAGCGGGCGGGTCAGGATGTAGGCGATCCAGAAGCTCCACACCGCGTCCAGGCCGAGGGCGAAGTGCGTCACCGCGACCGCGGCGATGGCCAGGGCGAACAGCCCGGCGGAGATCCAGTAGCCGAGGTCCATCTGCTCGGCGACCAGGTCGCCGGCCGCGGTCCCCAGGGCGAAGGTGAACAGGACGGCGAGCCAGTAGTAGGTCTCGCGACGAGTGGTGTCGACGTGGTGGATGGACAGCGTCCGCTCGCTGCGGTACCAGGCGACGAACACCACCACGAGGGCGATCGCGAAGGCAATCGTGCTGGTCTGCAGCGGTACGCCCAGGTTGTCCGTGAGGTTGTCGCTGATCAGCGTGCCCACGACGCTGATCAGGGCCACGGCGAGCCAGTAGACACCGGGGCGGTAGGCGGTGGTACGGAACTGAACTACCAGTACCGCGATGAGCAGCACGCTCATCAGCAACGAGACACCGGTCAGGCCCAGACCCAGCTTCTCGTTCAGCAGGTCCGCCGCGGTCTCACCGACGGTGGTGCAAAGGACCTTGATCACCCAGAAGTACACGGTGACTTCGGGGACCTTGTTCCAGCGGAGACGACGACCGACGCCGGCAGGGGAAGAGCTGCCGGGTGGCTCATGGGCCTCGACGGCCCCGGGGATATCAGTAGTCATGGTGCCCGACCGTGCCATCCGCAACCTGAACGCATCCTGAGCACGTGCGCCGTCAGCCTCGGCGTCGGCCCGCACCATGCCTGACCCTCGCTGCCTCGAACACCGCCACCAGGTCGTACCGGACCGCACCCACGGCTAGCGTGAGGACGTGGCGCGGATTGTGATCGTCGAGGACGACGACGCCATCGGAGGCAGGCTCGCGGCGATGCTGCGCGCCCAGGGCCACGACTGCGAGTGGTGCCCTGATGGCGCGGCGGCGCTGGCCCGCGCCGGGCGCGGGCCGGCCGAGCTGGTGCTGCTCGACCTCGGTCTGCCGGACGCGGACGGATTCGAGCTGTGCCGGGGCCTGCGGGAGCGTCTGCCGGGTGCCGTCGTCGTCGTCCTGACGGCACGCACCGGCGAGATGGATGTGATCGAGGCTCTGGAGTCGGGTGCGGACGACTATCTGACCAAGCCGTTCCGGCTCGCCGAGCTGCAGGCGCGAATCGCGGCCCATCTGCGGCGTGCCGAACCGGGGAGGCAAGGCGGCACCGGCCGGATCCGGCACGGCACCTTGCTGATCGACCGCACGGCCCGGCGCTGCCTCAGCCCGGCGGGCGAGGTGGAGCTGCGACCCAAGGAGTTCGACCTGCTGGCCCGGCTGGCCGCGTCCGCCGGCCGTGCGGTGAGCCGGGAAGAGCTGATGAGCGACGTGTGGGACGAGAACTGGTTCGGTTCGACCAAGACGCTCGACGTCCATGTGGCAGTGCTGCGCCGCAAACTGGGTGAGCAGGTACGGATCACGACCCTGCGGCACTTCGGTTACCGGCTCGAACCACCCGGGGAGAACTGACCGTGCGCCGCCGCATCCTCCGGGCAGTCGTCGTCGCGGTGGTGTGTGCGGTGGTGCTGTTCTCGGTGCCACTGGCCGTGGCGACGCTGCGGCTGTACCGGCAGAACGAGATGAGCGAGCTGGAGCGGCTCGCCGACCGGGTGGCGGTGACCGTCCCCTCGGACGTGCACCATCCCCGTGACCCCATGGAGCTGCCACGCGTCGAGACCGATACCTGGGTCGGGGTGTACGACGACCGTGCGCGGCTGGTGATCGGAGCGGGACCGGCGCACGGGGACGGATCTGTCCGCGAGGCCCTGTCGGGTCGGGCAGCATCCCAGCAGCTGGGCGACCGCCTCGTGGCGGCGGTGCCGGTCGGCTCGGGCGAGCGGGTACGGGCGGTGGTGCAGGCGAGTGCGCCGGCCGACGGGCCGTTGCACCGGGCTTCGCTCACCTGGGCAGCCATGCTCGCGTTGGCAGCCGTCGCGGTCGGTGTGGGCACCGTGCTCGGGACACGGTCCAGCAGACGTCTCGCGCGCCCGTTGGAGGCGCTGGCGGAGACGGCCCGTCGACTGGAGACCGGCGACTTGTCGGCGCGGGCGGCCCGGTCCGGTCTCCCGGAGGCCGATGAGGTCGGAAGCGCGCTCAACCGCGCCGCCGAACGCATCGAGGAACTGCTGCGGCGCGAGCGGGCCTTCAGCGCAGACGCTTCTCACCAGCTGCGCACGGCACTGACGAGGGTGCGGCTGGAGCTGGAAGGCGCGGCGGCTGAGGAGGACGAGGGAGCGGGGGCGACGGCCCCGGGGCCGTCGGACGCCCGCGCGGAAAGGAACCCCCGGGCTGCGCTGCGTGCGGCCCTCGCCTCGCTCGATGCCATGGAGGACCTGGTGGGCGACCTTCTCGCGCTGGCGCGGGATCTCCCGGAGCATGGGCCGCTCGATGTGCAGGTGCTGCTCGCGGATGCCGAGCGGCGCTGGCACGGTGAGTTGGCGGCCGTGGGCCGGCCGTTGAGGATCCGCGTCGAGGACGATGTACCCGAAGCGGTCGGCTCGGCGCGTGCCGGGCGGCAGGTCCTGGACGTTCTTCTCGCCAATGCCCTCGCCCACGGCAGCGGCACCGTGACCGTCACGGTCCGGGACGCGGCCGGGGTCCTGGCCGTGGACGTGGAGGACGAGGGGCCCGGCCTGACCGAGGGGGCGGACGTCTTCGCCCGGCGGCGGGCCGGCGACGGCGGCCACGGCATCGGCCTGGCACTCGCCCGTTCGCTGGTGGATGCGGAAGGCGGGCGCCTCATGGTCTCCCGAAGAGCCCCGCACCCTCGCTTCACCTGGCTCGTCGCCGGGGCCCGGGAGGCCCCGGACACGTGACGCCCCGGCGGCTCACCCGCACTCCCTTCCGGCCGTGCGGCTCACAGCTCTCGCAGCTCCGTCAGCGGTGGCCGCCGGGCGTGCCGAACGGCCGCCCACGCCGCCAGAGCCAGGGCCGCCGCAACGGCCGCGGCGAGTGCACCGAGGTAGCCCCATGGCACGGCGAGGGATGCCGGTGGCGGGTCGAAGACTCCGGAGAGGACCTTGACCAGCACTTCGGACAGCGACCAACCGAGGAGGACGCCGCCGGCCGCGCCCGCCACCGCCACCAGGCCCGCCTCGCTCCACACGAACCCGGACAGCTGCCGTCGCCGGGCGCCCAGTACCGACGCCAGCGCCAGGGTGCGGCGCCGCTCGGTGAGGCCCAGGGCGAGCACCAGACCGCCCGCCGCCGCGCCGATCACCAGGGCGAAGCCCAACTCCACCCGGGTCAGCCCGCCGAGATCCACGGCGGTGAGACTGGATCCGGTGACGGTGCGGGCCGAGGGAAGGTCGGTGACCTGGGCGGTGGGTCCGAGCACCGACCGAGCCTGATGGGCCACCGCGCGCTGCCCGCTGCCGCCGGTGTCGACCAGCAGGGTGCCGACCGCGCCACTGCCGGTCGACCGGGCCACGTAGGAGGCGTTGGCTACCAGGAAGCTGTCCTTGGGAGCGGTCGGGAACTCCTTGACGACACCCACGAAGCGGAATGCCACGGAGCGCAGCCGGTGGGTGCGATTGTCCTGAAGGCGCAGCCGGAGCTGGTCGCCCGGGTAGAGCTGGAAGTCGTTGGCGGTCTCGGCACTGACCAGGAGCCCGTCCGGTTGTCGCTGGAGCCGGTCCATCAGCTGGCGCGCAGTCCCGCCGGAGAAGTACGCGTCCTGGAGCCGGCCTGCTCCGACGACGGTGGACGGCCGCACCCCGTACAGGTCCTGCAGGTCGGGTCCGACGTAGGCGAAGCGGTGCTGCAGAGGTTCCACGCTCCGCACGCCGGGCAGCGCCGCCACCCGGGCCACATCGGCCGCACCCCCGGTGGATCCGGGCGACTCGGTCACGGTGACGTCGGCACCGTTGGTGAGCACCGCGTCCACCCCGGCCTGCTGGCGGTAGGTGGAGTTGAACACGGCGGTCGAGGCGGCGAAGGCGATGGCCAGCGCGAGCAGCACCACGGCCCGCAGCACGGTGCCCCGCTGCCGGGACAGGCTGGCCGCGACAGTGCCGGAAAGGGGCCCCGTAGCCGGACGCAGCAGCCGGGCCAGCACCGGCCGCCCGCGCCGGAGCGCGACATCCATCAGCAGCCAGGCCAGCAGCGCCCCACCGGTCCACAGCAACGCCGGGCCGGCGAACGCCCAGTAGTCCACCGACAGGGTGGGCGTGCCCTCGGGAGCGAGGACCAAGGCGTAGTTGGTGCGACTGGTGATCCGGAAGACCACCAGCGCTCCCGCCAGCAGACCGAAGGCCAGCACCCACCACGCGGTGCGCGCCACCCGTCGTCGCTCCACCGCTGCCCGTCCGGCCACGACGGTGACAGCCTTGATGTCGCGGCGTGCGGGCAGCAGCACGGTCCCGCCGGCGATCAGCACGCCGACGGCGAGCGCGGCCAGCGCCCACCCGGCGCTGAAGGTCCCGGCCCTACCGAATGCCGTGCGCCCCAGCAGCGCCGCCGCTCCCAGCCCCACGGCAGCGCCGACGACGGCCACCACCCCGGCCTCCACGGCCGCGAGCGTCAGCAACTGCCCCGTGGCGGCGCCACGCGTCCGGAGCAGGGACTGTTCCCTGCGCCGCCGCGCGGCACCCACGCCGGCCACCGCCGCGGTCAGTCCCCCAGCCAGCACCGCGCCGGGGACGCCGAGGAACAGGAACAGCATCTGTGCGTAGAGGGCGTCGGACCGCGCCGCGTCCAGCACCGCACCCAGGTTGTCCCCCACCACACCGGCACCGGCCAGTCTCAGGTCCAGATGGTGGGCGCTTCCGGTCACCGCGGTGTAGGCGACGGCCGGATCGGGCGGCAGGGCGTGGCTGCGCCGTGCGTGGATCTGGTCGTGGACCAGGCCGGGACGGGTCCTGGCCAGCGCGTCGAAGGCCGCGTGCCAGCGTGACGGCGGGAGCAGCACGACATTGTCCGGGGGCGCCGTCGGCTGCGACTGCGCAGGCGCACCGACCTTCTGGAACAGCGAATCGGCATGCGGAAGATCGACCACACCGTCCACCCGCACCGTGACCGGCGGCAGCCCCGCCCGCCCCACGGCAACCTTGGTGCCCGGGGCCGCGTGCAGGTTCGCGGCGGTCTGCTGGGCGAGCAACACTCCGTCCCCGCGCCCGGCCAGTACCCGTATCTCGCCCGGGAACGTCGCGCGGTAGCCGGCCGGCACGCCCAGTACGGCGCCGGGCCCGGTGGTCTGGGAGGTTCCGCCCGCGGTGGCGCTCAGACCGCTGGTCGCCGCGTATCCGACCGGGAGGGCCGCTCGGGTTCCCGAAGTGTGCCGCACAGTGGTCAGCACCTGCCGGACGTCGGCGCCGCCGGCCGCCTGCACCTGCCAGTCCACCACGACCCCGCGCACGGACTGCGCCGTCATCGTCGCGCGGGTGGCTCCGAGGAAGCCGCCGAGCGCGGCCAGCAGGGCCACCGCCGTGGCCACCCCGGCCGCCACCCCGAGCAGCCGTCCGCCGCGTCGCCGCAGCAAGCCGGCCAGCCAGATCCTGATCATGGCCGTACTTCCCTTCGCCCCGCTCCCGGGTCCGTCGCCGGCTGGATCAGGCGGCCGTCGGCCATGTACCACTGGACGTCCAGCTCCCGGGCGACCCGCGGATCGTGCGTGGTCACCAGTACCGCCGCGCTCAGCTCGTCGGCCGTGCCCAGCAGCACGGACAGCACCTGACGGCCGGTCTCGCGGTCCAACTGCCCGGTCGGCTCGTCGGCCAGGACCAGCCGGGGCCGGCGTGCCAGCACCCTGGCCACGGCGACGCGCTGGGCCTGCCCCGCAGACAGTTCGTCCGGCAGCCGTCCCGCCAGCTCTTCCAGCCCGAGGCTCACCAGTGCCGCCCGCGCCCGGGAGCCCGCTTCGTCCTCCGCCACGCCGTCAATCCGCATCGGCAGCGCGACGTTCTCGACGGCGGTGAGCGGAGGCAGCAGGCTCGGGCCCTGGAAGACGATGCCGATGTGCCGGGCGAGACCGACGGCATCCTCGTCCCCGAGGCCGGGGTGGCTCACCCGGCCCGCCGTCGGACGGTCCAGCCCCGCCATCAGGTGCAGCAGCGTGGACTTGCCCGACCCGGACGGCCCCACCACCGCGATCCGCGCACCGGGCGGAACCTCGCAGCTCAGGCCGTGCACGGCGACGACGGCACCCACCCCGCTGCCATAGGTCCGGGCCGCGTTCTCGCAGCGGACCAACGGCGTGCCGGTCTCCCGCACGTCCGTGCCGGCCACGCTGTCCGGTGCGTGCATCAGGCCCACCTCCCGTCCCTCAGCCGCAGCACCCGGCCCGCAGCGCCCGCCACCGCACGGCTGTGGGTGACCACGACCACCGCGGTTCCGCCGGCAGCGTGCTCGCGCAGCAGGTCCAGCAGCCGCCGTTCGGTCTCCGCATCCACCTCCCCGGTCGGCTCGTCGGCCAGCAGCACGTCCGGTGCGTTCGCCAGGGCGACGGCCAGGCCCGCGCGGGCCGCCTCCCCTCCGGACAGCTCACCCGGCAGAGCCCCGGCGCGCCCGCCGATGCCCACTCGGTCCAGGAGCTCCTGGGCCGGCGCGCGGCTCCGGGAGGGTGCCAGTTGCTGCACCAGCGCCACGTTGTCCCGCACACTGAGGTGGTCCAGCAGATTGCCCGACTGGAACAGCACCCCGATGTGCCGAGCCCGTATGCGGCCCCGCTCGCGTTCGGGCCGGTGGCTGAGCCGTTCGCCGGCGATCCGCACCGTGCCGCCGTCCGGCTCGTCAAGTCCCGCCAGGCAGTTGAGCAGAGTGGTCTTCCCCGATCCGGAAGGCCCGGTCACCGCTACCGTTTCGCCGCGCCCGACCTCCAGTCCGACGCCCTGAAGCGCGAACGTTTCCTCCTCGCCGGCCCGGAAGAACCGGTACAGGGAGCGGGCGCTGAGAACGGGCGCGGCCATCAGGACCACCGGAACGAGCCCGTGACGGTCCGCCAGGGATCGACGTTGTCGGATCCCACAGCACCGGACAGTGTCAGCACGGCTTCACCCTTGCCCGGCTTGTAGAAGACATACCGCTGGACGTCCAGGCGTACGCGCTTGCCCGTCACCTGGTTGGGAGCTGAGTCGACGCGGTACTCGGCCAGCACTGCCCGGCCTCCCTTGCGCTGGACGTCGGCTACCTTGACGAGTGAGAAGTGGGTGCTCGCAGCCTGGATCGCCGGAATGTCCTTGGCACGTACGGAGTTGGTCGTGGGGGCCGTCGAAGCGTGGATGCGTTCCACCCGCACGCTGTTGAACTTGTCGGTGAACACGGTCACTTGCCCGTGAGTGGTCCGCGCCCAGCCCTCCGGTACCTTCATCGTGAGCCCGCCACCCGGCGGCGACCACGGCACGAACACCTGGGTGTCGGGGATGTCCCCGGGCGGGTTCGTGTCGGCCGGCGCCGGCGTCGTGGCAGACGGCGCCGAAACGCCGTGCGGGTGCCGTGGCGGCGCGGCTGCCGAGGGCGAACAGGCTTCTGCTCCGGCACCGGCTCCGGTGACGAGCACCAAGCCGGCGGCAGCAGCAGCGAAGGGACGACGCATGGTGACACCTCCCAGCGAGGGCGGCAGCACCCGTACCGCTGCCGCGATCTTCTGCCTCTGCCTCGACGCTAGGCTCCGAGCGGCCAGGGCCCGCCCTGCGCGGGGTTAGCGCAGGGTTAACAGTGCTCACCGGATCTGGCCGAGCGAGGCCGTCGCCGGCCGGCTGGCCGCTGGCTGCCGCCGGAAATGCGACATGGCCCGAGCAGTGCACCCCGTCCTCTCCGTACCCGTCCTGCTCTCCACCGGAAGTGATCTACCTCTCCCCTTTTCCTGCACTACAACATGTAGGGTTCAGAGACCCTACGGGACGTAGGGTTGGACGTGGGAGGTGTTTTTGGTGGACGAGGCGACTGCCGTCTTCATACCCGCCCAGGCGGAAGTGGAGGAAGTGTGGCCGCGCGACGGCCAGGTCTTGATCCGCGGAAGGGTGGCAGGCGGACCTTCGGGGGAGGACGGGAAACTGGTCGTCCGCTCCCGGGAATCCACAGGCAACGAATTGCGTCTGCCGACCGCCAGCGGAGGCAGCCGTTTCGAGGCGTCCATCGGCCTCGACGAGTTGGCCGCAGCCTGCTCCGGAGCCGAGCAGACCTGGGATCTGCATCTGAAGCTTCCCGGCCGGGCCGACATGCTGCGGCTGGGGCGCCACCTGGACGACATCGTGGGGAAGAAGAAGATCTTCACCTACCCGGCCCAGGCAGTGGCGGGCCTGTGGATCGAGCCGTATTACACGGTAAAGGACAACCTGTCGATCGTCTGCAGTCGGGAGGCACCATGAAGATCCGCTTCCTGCTGCTCAACGCCTACACCGTCGGCGGCACTGTACGGACGGTGATCAGCCAGGCGAACGCCCTGGCCGCGGCCGGCCATGAGGTGGAAGTCGTCAGCGTGTGGCGACGCCGGGAGACTCCCGCCTTCGCCCTCGACAGCCGCGTGCACCTGCGCCCGCTGCTCGACGTATCCACTGGCGCGCCCAGCTGGCGCCGCCGCTGGGAGTCACTGGCCATGCGGGGGCCAAGTCGCCTGGTACCGAAGGCGGAAGTGCGCTACCACCGGTTCAACCGGCTCACGGACCGCCGCATCGTGCGCTATCTCCAGTCATTGGAAGACGGGATAGTCGTCGGGACCCGGCCGGCCTTGAATCTGCTGATCGCGCAGTATGCGCCGGAGAGCGTGGCGAGGGTGGGGCAGGAACATCTGCACTACGCGCACCACAAGCCCGAGCTCGCCGACGCCATCCGGGGGTCCTACCCCCAGCTGGACGCGATCACGGTGCTCACCGATGCCGATGAGCGCGCCTACCGTTCCGCGCTGACCGTGTCCGATGTGCGGATCGCGCGCATACCCAATCCGCTCCACGACACCACGGTCCAGCGTTCGACCCTGCGTCGGCCGCTGGTGGTCGCGGCCGGGCGGCTGGTCAAGTCCAAGGGCTTCGACCAAATGATCATTGCCTTCGACGAGGTCGCCCGCAAGCACCCCGACTGGCAGCTGCGGATCTTCGGCTCGGGGCCGGAGAAGCGGCGACTGCGCGACCTCATACACGCCCGCCACCTGTACAACCACGTCTACTTGATGGGCACCACATCGCGTCTGGACGAGGAACTCGCCAAGGCCTCGCTGTTCGTCCTGAGCTCCCGGCACGAAGGCTTCGGAATGGTCCTCGCCGAGGCGATGCGCCACGGCGTGCCGGTGATCAGCTATGACTGCCCGCAGGGTCCCAGGGAGATCATCACCGACGGCGAGGACGGCCTGCTCGTCGCCCCGGACGACACCGGCGGCCTCGCTGCCGCCATGACCCGGTTGATCGAGGACGAGCAGCTGCGCGGGAAAATGGGCGAACGGGCCGCGGTCTCCGCTCGCCGCTACGACATGGACCTTCTCCGACCTCGATGGGAGCGGCTCTTCGCCGACCTGCTCGACGCCAAGCACGGTTCCGAACTGCTCGTCTCCTGAGCACCCCTACACGCCGTAAGGTGGGGGTCATGGTTTCCGGTAATTCCCGCGGCGAAGGCGAACGCCGCAGCTCCGGTGAGCTGGAGAGCGAGGTCCTCGCCGCGCTGTGGGCGTCCGAGCGGCCGATGACCCCCACCGAGGTCCAGGCAGACATCGGCGGTCTTGCCTACAACACGGTGCACACCATCCTCAAGCGCCTGTACGACAAGGGCCTGGTCGTGCGCGACGCTGACGGCCGGCGCGGGGCGTACCGCCCGGCCAAGAACGCGGCCCAGCTGACGGCCGAGGTGATGCATCAGGCCCTGGACCGCGGCCCCGACCCCATCGCCGCGCTCCAGCAGTTCGTGACCGGCCTCAGCCCGGCGGAGGAACGGGCCCTGCGGAGCCTGCTCGGTGGGAGTCCGGACGCATGAGGGTCGACGTCTACGTACCACTGGTGCTCGCGGTGCTGCTCGCCGCGTCCGGCCCGCCGGTGGGCCGGCTGCTCGCCCCGGCCTACGCGGCACGGGCTTTGGTGATCACTGGTGGGGTGACGGCAGCGGCCTCGGTGTGGGCGCTGATACTGCTGGGCGGCACGCTCCTGGACGAAACACCGGCAGTGATGGCCGAGGCGCAGGAGAACCGGCTGCACATCCCCGAGCCCGTCCCCGAGGTCGTCTCCGTCTTGGCCATCGCCCTGCTGGTATGGGGCACGTACCGAGCCCACCGGGTCATACGGACCCATCGCGCCACTCTGCGGAACCTGCAGCGACTGCGCGAGACGCACCCCGCGGACAGTGAACTCATCGTCGTCACCTCCCGTACCCCCCAGGCATTCGCGCTGCCCGGCACCGACGGCCGGATCGTGGTCTCTTCGGCCATGCTCGCGGGCCTGGACGCGCACGAGCGCCGAGTACTGCTGGCCCACGAGCGCGCACATCTGAGGCACCGGCACGACCGCCTCCGACTGGTGGCAGACCTCGCAGCTGCCGTCGTCCCGGTCCTCGTACCCCTGCGGGAGACGGTCACCTTCCTGTTGGAGAGGTGGGCGGACGAGGACGCGGCCGAGACCGGCGCCGGACGCGAGATCACCGCCCGGGCGGTAGCCCGCGCCGCCCTGCTCTCCCACCGCAGCCGTCTCTCCTCCGCGCTCCACCTCTCCCAACTGGCCGTCACCCGACGCGTCGCGGCCCTCCAAGCCGCCCCCCTCCCCCGCGCCCGGCTGCTTGCCGTCGCGGTACTCGCCTCGGCGAGCCTCCCCGCCCTCGGAGCCGCGGACGCGACCAGCGACTTCCTCCACTTCCTGGGGAGCGTCCTCACGCCGTAGGCGTGTTGTCCGGACAGTTGGTGACGCGGCTGGCCGGGGTGTGGCCGCTGATTCCGCTGTGCCGGCACGCCGGTGCCCTCACCGTCGATGACGCACCCCACCTCAGGCCACCCCACTGCCTTCGGACGGGCTTCGGTTTCTTGGCTTGGCGCTGTCCGTCCCCTCTCCCTTTGCTGGCGTTGTGTTCACTTCCGGCTGCGTAGCGTTATCGAGGCTTGAAGAACTGAAGCCATGGGAGTTCGCGGCGGCTCTGGCTGACGCATGCCCGTGGTCACCCGACTCGAAGGGACACCCCATGCGGGACCTGCGCCCGTCCATGCAGCACGACGATCCGATCCAGGCGGTGATCGATGACGTACGAACGATCCGCACACCGTTGGCGCGGCCGTTCTTACACTCCTTGCCCGGCGCGCGGGCCACGGTACTGGGCCGCCTGTGGGGGGCGTTCGCCCGCGAGCCACTGCCGGGAATCTCCCACCGGCGGCGCGCAGGCGGCACCTTGACCGTGTCGTTGGGGGGTGGTGGGTCCCTGGTGGGAGACGCGGCCTACGCCGAGCGGTTCGCCGAGGCATCCTCCGGTTTCACCGTGGAAACACCCGCGGGCCCGGTATCGGACCCGACGCGGCTCCTTTCCGCGCTGGGCCTGTCCACCCCCGCGGCCCGCACACTGGCCGCGGAGTTGGCCAACAGCGTGTCCAACCTGGCCCTGGCCCGAGCCGCCGCCGATATCCGCCCCCATGTGGTGCGCGACAGCGTGGATGCCGAGCAGGTCGTGGTCGACGGCCACCCCCAGCACCCGTGCTGCCGGACCCGTACCGGCCTGTCGCCCGCCGAGGTCCTGGCTTACGCGCCCGAGCACCGGCCTGTGATCGATGTGCCCTTGCTGGCCGTTCCCGCCCGCCGGTGGCAGGAAGCCGGTGCGTGGCCGAAGGAACTGCGCGACGGCGACACCGTGCTGGTACCGCTGCATCCCTGGCAGAGTGAGCATGTCCGCCCGCGGTTCGAGGGCCTGTCCTTGTCCGGGAGGTCGGTCAGGGCGCGTCCGCTGATGTCCCTGCGCACTCTCGCTCCTTTGGGCGTGCTGCCGGGCTGCCATGTCAAGACCTCTCTGGACGTGCAGGTGACGAACTACCGGCGCACCATCGCTCCGGCCGAGGTCGCCGACGGCCCCGTGCTGTCCGACCTGGTGGCGGCGGTCGTCGACAAGTCCGGCCACGCGGACCGGCTGAGCGTGCTGCGGGAGCTGGGGGGCGGGGCCGTGCGCGTGGACGGGCGGCCGTGCCCGAGTCTGGCCGCGATGGTGCGGGAGGCGGCCGACCGGTACACGGGCACGGGCGAGATCGCCGTTCCCCTGACCGCCGTATACGCCACCGGCGCCGCCCTGATCACCGGTGACCCGGTGCAGTGGCTCGGGGAGTTCGCGGAACTGGTGCTGCCGCCTGCGCTGACGCTGCTGTCCATGGGCATCGCGCTGGAGGCGCACGGCCAGAACACACTGGTGGTGCTGCGGCAGGGCCGCCCGGTACGCGTGCTGTACCGGGACTTGGACGGTGTGCGGGTGAGCGGACGACGGCTGGCCGCGTGCGGTTTTGAACTGCCGCAGTTGGCCGGGAGCCGCGCGGGGGAGGACGTCTTCGCGCTGCGGGCCAAGCTGTTCGGGGCGCTGCTGAGCGGCGTGTTCGGTGAGCTGGTGGCGGTACTGGCCCGGGCGCGCGGGGCCGACCCGGACACCCTGTGGGCCGTGGTCGCCGGTGTCGCGCGGGGGGTCTTCGGCGCACTGCGGGCCGAAGACGGCGACGAGGAAGCCTTCTTCGCCGGTAGCTGGCCGCTGAAGGCCACCACCGCGATGCGGCTCGCTGACACCCCCGGCACGGCGCAATGGGTGGCCGTGCCGAACCCGGTGGCCCCCCACGTCGGCAGCGCCCGAGCGGAGGGCCGGCGATGACCTCTCCGACGCTCGGCACGCCGGCCGCCGCCACCACCGAGACCGCTACCGACGCCGAGGGCCTCACCGCGGACAGGGTGACCGCTCACACCCTGCTCAACTGCCTCATCCGCGAGGTCTCCGGCCCCGAACACCAGGCAACCGTCGCCGGTGGCCACCTGCTGGTGCGCCTGCCGCGGCGCGGAGTGCTGTTGCGGGTGGCCCTGCGCCGTCTCTCGCTGATCGGCGCTCACCGCTTCAGCGGACCACCCGAGCGCAACGAAGGCCCTGACTGGTCCCCGCTCGGCTCGGACGCGCTGGCCGATCTGATCCACGAGGAACTCGCCCTGCGCACCGGCACGGACAACGAGGAGTTCATCTCCCAGGTTGCCGCCAGCCGTGCCACCATCCGCACCGTTCTGCACGCCCGGCGCGATCACCAGCCGTCTCCTGACACCTATCTCGACTCCGAGCAATCCCTCGTCTACGGGCACCGCTTCCACCCCACCCCCAAGTCCCGTACCGGAGACCCGCGTGAGTGGCTGGAGCACGGGCCGGAAACCGGCGCACGGTTTCCGCTGCGCTATCTCGCCGTACGCCCTGAACTGCTGCGAGCGGAGGGCGACTGCACTGCCCTGGACGGCCTGGGGCCGGTCCGGCCGGACCGCGTGGTCCTGCCCGTCCACCCATGGCAGTACCGGATGCTGTCCGGACACCGTGCCCTGCGTGCGGCGCTGACTCGCGGCGATGTGCACGATCTCGGTGTCGGCGGTCCCCCGGTGGCGCCGACGGCGTCGGTGCGTACCGTGTACGAGCCGGGTGCGGACGTGTTCCTGAAATTCAGTCTGAACGTGCGTCTGACCAACTGTGTGCGGAAGAACTCCGTCTACGAACTCTCCGGCGCCGTCGTCCTGAACGGGGTCGTCCAGCCGGTGTTCGCGGCGTTGCGCGAGCGGTACCCGGGGTGCGCCCTCCTGGGCGAGCCGGGCTATCGCAGTCTCGACCTCGACGGCAGCCGCGACCTCCACGAGGGGTTCGGGTTGATCGTGCGCGAGGGCTTCGGCCGGCTGTTGCCGCCCGGTGTCACCCCGCTGCTGGCCGCCGCCGTGGCCGACGAGTACCCCAACAGCCCGGCGCACATCTCCCGTCTCCTCGCCCGTCGGGGAACCGACCCGCTCGCCTGGTGGGACGCCTACCTCGGGCTGCTGCTGCCTCCGGTGCTGGCCGCGTACTTCGAGCACGGCGTCGTCCTGGAGCCGCATCTGCAGAACGTGCTCGTCGGCGTGAGCCCGGACGGCATGCCCACGCACATCCTTTTCCGCGACCTGGAAGGCACCAAGCTCGTCCCCGAACGCCACCAACAGACGCTGGAGGCGCTGGACGAGGAGGTACGCGATCCGCTGACCTACAGCGCCGCCCGCGGCTGGGACCGTGTCGCGTACTGCCTGCTGGTCAACCACGTCGCGGAGATGGCCGGTGCGCTGGCCGACACCGCGCCCGCGCTGGAGGCGGCCCTGTGGGGGCTGGTCCACGACCACATCGCGGCCTACGCGGCCGACGCGGGCAACCCACCGCGGCTCAGGGCCCTGCTGTCCGGGGTACCGCTGCCCGCCAAAGCCAACCTCATGCTGCGCTGGGCCCGCCAGCCCGACCGTCATGCCACCTACGTACCGCTGCCCAGCCCCCTGTCCGACGACTTCACCCGGCAGGTGACGCGATGAAGCCACACCTGGAAGACCACCTGCGCCACCTCCCCCACGACGAACTACCGGCGTACGTCTATGACTTGTCCGGCCTGCGACGGCACGCCCAGGCGATCCGGGATGCGCTGCCCGAGCGGGTGGAGTTGTTCTACGCGGCCAAGGCAAATCCCGATCCCCGGCTGCTTGAGGTCCTGCGGGACGTCGTCGACGGCTTCGAGGTCGCCTCGGGCGGCGAGCTCCGGCATACCCGAGAGGTGCTGCCCGGTGCCCGCCTCGCCTTCGGCGGGCCGGGCAAGGCGGCGGCCGAGCTGGCACAGGCCCTGGAACCCGGGGTGGAAAGGCTGCATGTGGAGAGCGAGCACGAGCTGCGGATGCTCTGTGCACTCGCCGCGGGCCGCTCCGTAGAAGTGCTTCTGCGCGTCAATCTGCCCATCGGCCTGGGCGACGTGCCGCTGGCGATGGGCGGAAGGCCCAGCCCCTTCGGTATCGACCCCACCTGCCTGGACGCCTGTCTGCGGCTCCTCGCCGCCCACCCCGGCATCCAGCTGCGAGGCGTGCACGCCCACTTGGCCTCCGGCCTGGACGCTACGGAACAGCTGCGGGTCATCGAGCACCTCCTCACCTGGGCCGCACAGTGGGCCCGGGCCCGGGGGATCCCGTTGGACGAAGTCAACGTCGGGGGAGGAATGGGCGTCGACTACGCCGATCCCCACCGTCTCTTCGACTGGCGGGCTTTCGGCACCGGGCTGCTCCGCATCCTGGACGACCACCCCGGGCTGACGGTGCGCATCGAACCGGGCCGGTCGGTGAGCGCGTACTGCGGCTGGTACGTGACACAGGTACTCGACGTCAAGCACAGCCAGGGCGAGGCGTTCGCCGTGCTGGCAGGCGGCACCCACCATCTGCGTACCCCAGCCGCCAAGAACCACGACCAGCCCTTCGAAATCCTGGCCACCGACGTGTGGCCGTGGGCGTGGGAACGGCCGGCCGTCGCCGGGGAGCCGGTGACGCTGGTGGGGCAGTTGTGCACGCCGAAGGACGTCCTGGCCCGGCGGGCACCCGTCGGCCGGCTGCGGGCGGGCGACCGCGTGGCATTCGCGATGGCCGGAGCGTACGCCTGGAACATCTCCCACCACGACTTCCTCATGCACCCGGCACCCGGGTTCCACTACCTGGACGCCGCTTCCCCCGATTCCGCACGCACAGCTTGCGAGACGCTCCAGCCCGCCGTGAGCCCCCAGCCGTCCAGGGGAGGCAGCGTTGTCCAGCACGGCGGCTGACGCACCGCAAGCGGAGGCACCGCCCCCCGGCCGACCCGCGCAGCATGCCCTGCGCGTCCGCGTCTTCCGCCGGTACGTGGCCGGCCAGTTGGTGTCCAACACCGGCACGTGGATGCAAAGGGCTGCGCAGGATTGGCTGGTCCTCCAGCTCACCGGACACAGCGGAACCGCCGTCGGCATCGTGACCGCACTGCAGTTCCTCCCCCAGAGCCTGCTCGGCCTGTGGGGCGGGGTCATCGCCGACCGCTACCCCAAACGCACGCTGCTGCTCACCACCCAGAGCCTCATGGCCGGTCAGGCCCTGCTCCTGGGAGTACTGACGCTCGGCGACACCGTGCGCATCTGGCACGTGCACGCCCTGGCCCTGGCCCTTGGGGTGGCCACTGCCCTGGACGGACCGGCGCGCAACGCCTTCATCGGCGAGTTGGTCGGCCGTGAACGGCTGCCCAGCGCGGTCAGCGTGAACGCAGCACAGTTCAACGCCGCCCGTATTCTCGGGCCCGCAGCCGCCGGGGTGACCATCGCCGCTGTCGGCAATGGCTGGGTCTTCCTGCTGAATGCCGTGTCGTACGCGGCGGTCCTTGCCGGGCTGGCAACGATGCGGCCCCGCGAGCTCACCTCTGCTCCCCGCCGCGCGGCGAAGGACGTGCGGCTGACCGACGCAGTGCGGCACATCCGCACGACCCCCGTGCTGCGCCGCACGCTCCTCCTGACCGCCGTCATCGGCACGTTCGGCCTGAATTTCCAAGTGACGGTCTCCCTCATGGCCACCACCGAATTCCACACCGGCGCAGCAGCCTTCGGTGCGCTGTCCTCCGCCTATGCCGCGGGCAGTCTGCTCGGGGCACTGCGGGGCGCGGGCCGCCGCCGCCCGCCCTCACTGCGGCTGCTCGTGGGGTGGGCCGCGACGTTCGGTCTGCTCGAAACCGCAACCGGCGTCATGCCCACTCCCCTCGCGTGTGCCGTCGTGCTGGTTCCGACCGGTGCCGCCGCCGTCCTGGTGACCACCACGGCCAACACGCTCGTCCAGCTCACCACAGCCCCAGACATGCGCGGGCGCGTGCTGTCCGTCTACTTCCTCGTCCTCCTCGGTGGCACCCCCCTCGGCGCCCCCCTGATCGGCTGGATCGCCCAGACCTTCGGCGCCCGGTACGGACTCGTCCTCGGCGGCACGGCCGCCCTGCTGGCAAGCGGGACCGCCGCGGCGTCCGTGACATCCACTCACCCGAAAGGGGAAGCCTCCCGTGATCCCGTCACCGCCGGTCCGGGCGATGTGTGACCCTGCGGACATGCGGGTGCTGCTCATCGAAGACGACAATGCCATCGCCGAGCCCCTTGCCGAGGGCTTGCGCCGCTACGGCTTCGCGATCGACCGCGTCGGCACCGGAGCGGCCGCCCTCGCCGCACCGGCGCCCGACATGGTCCTGCTCGACCTCGGGCTGCCCGACATGGACGGCATCGACGTCTGCCGTACCCTGCGAGGCCGCTCCCGCGTCCCCATCATCATGATCACCGCACGGGGCGACGAGACCGACCGCGTAGTGGGGCTCGAACTGGGCGCCGACGACTACCTCTCCAAACCCTTCGGAATCAGGGAACTCGTGGCCCGCATGCGCGCCGTGACCCGCCGTGCCCGACTGACCGACACGATCTCCCCCGGCATGCCCGCCACCGGCGAGACGGCGCCAAACGGCAGCACACCGCAACGCCTCGGAGACCTCCTCATCGACCGGCGGACCAGAAAAGTCCACGTCGCAGGCGCACAAGTCGCGCTGGCCCCGAAGGAGTTCGACCTCCTCACTCTCCTCGCCGAGGACCCCGGCGCCGTCTACTCGCGCCAGCACATCCTCGACACCGTCTGGGACCCCAACTACTTCGGCCCCAGCAAGACCCTCGATGTGCACATCGCTGCCCTGCGCCGCAAACTGGGCAACCCCACCTGGATCGAGACTGTCCGCGGAGTCGGCTTCCGGCTGACCGTTTCCGCCGACGGAGGGGATCACCCCCGGTGATCCACCGCATCCTGCTCAGCTATCTCACGCTCACCCTGCTCGTCCTGCTGACCCTGGAGATTCCCTTCGGCATCCTCTACGCCCGCAGCCAGACCTCCGCGCTCACCACCACTCTCGAACGCGACGCCGTCGTCCTGGCCGAACTCGCCGACGAGTACATCGAGAACGCAGACACCCGCGCCCTGCCCCACCTGCTGCGCAGCTACATCCGAGGCAACAACATCCAGGCCGTCGTCGTCGACCGTCACGGCACCGTCCTCGCCGCCACCCCGACGGACGTGCCCGTCACCGCACAGCACCTGGCCGGCGCACCGGACATCATCGCCGCACTGCACAACCACCCCTCCAACGGCGTCCGACACCACTCCCGCTCCGGCGAGGACGACCGCTACACCACCGTGCCCGCCGCCTCCGGGCCCACCGTCCGTGGAGCCATCCGCATCAGCGCGCCGACCCGCGGCACCACGGAACGCATCCACACCGCCTGGGCCCTGCTGGCCGGCGCCGGGCTCGCCGTTCTCGCCGCCATGACCGTGATAGGTCTCGCCCTCGCCCGTTGGACCACCCTGCCGGTACGCGAGCTCGAACACGCCACCGCCCAGCTCGCAGACGGCACTCTGACGAAACCACCCGCAGCCGACATCGGACCGCTCGAACTCCGGCGCCTCGCCACCACCTTCAACCACACCGCCACGCGCCTGCAGCACCTCCTCCGCGCCCAGCACCGATTCGCCGCCGACGCCTCCCACCAGCTCAAGACGCCACTGACCGCGCTCCGCCTCCGGCTGGAGAACCTCGAACCCGACATCCGACCCGACGCCCGGCACCACCTCGACCACGCCATCGCCGAAACCGACCGACTCGTCCGCATGGTGCACGGACTCCTCGCCCTCGCCCGCCTGGAAGAAGACCCCACTGCGCCCACCCCCGTAGACGCCGACGCCATCCTGAACGACCGAGTCGAGACCTGGTCCGCCTTCTCCGCCGACCACGACGTCACCCTCAGCCTGACCGGCGAACCCGTCGGCCGCGTCCAAGCCGTTCCCGGAGCGCTGGAACAGATCCTCGACAACCTCCTGGCCAACGCGCTGCGCGCCACACCTCCAGGAAGCACCGTTACCGTGCACCGCATCCCGGCCCGCGCCCCGTACCACCGGACCGCCGCACCTGTGGAACTGCACATCATCGACCAAGGCCCCGGCATGACCGCCCTCGATCGCGAACGCGCCTTCGACCGCTTCTGGCGCGCACCCAACACGCCCCCCGGTGGCACCGGACTCGGCCTGACCATCGCCCGCCAACTCGCCCAAGCCAGCGGCGGCACCATCGAACTCCACCCCCACTCCACCGGCGGCCTCGACGCGGTAATCCACCTACGCCCTGACCCACCGCTACACCGCGCCCGGTAGCAGCTGTGAAGGAGTGAGGCCACCTGCATCAAGATGCCTCGTCGTCGCAGGTACCAGCGGGTCCGGCGGTTGCTGTAGGCCCTGTCGGCGCTCACGCTGTCCGGTGCGCTGCACGGGCGCCCCGGCCCGAGTCGGGGCACCCGGATGCGCTCCATGACCGGCTCGAGCTGTTCGGAGTCCGAGGCGGCCTCACCCCCAACGAGCGGTGGCAGCGCACCCACTTCGACGGCACATGGCTCGACACCCGGGCACCATCCGCCAGCCCTGCGGCACCGGGAAGGCACTCAGGCAGCACCGCGCGCTCAAGGAACGCTGCTCGCCCTGCCTCGCCGCGGACCCGCGCCGCCGGCTGGACGCCGAGCACGCGCACCCGGACGGCGGGACGGCGTCGGGCGCGCATCTGCACCGGCTGCTCCGCGAGGAGCCGTGCGAGCCGTGTCAGTCGGCGTTCGTGGCGGCGGTTCCGGCGCTCGGGCTATCAGCAGCCGCGTTTGGGGCACGGCGGCATACCCGGGGCCGTTTCGAGTCTGATCGGCGTGCGGTCCACCGAAGTGGGAGATCGCACCCGTTTCCAGTGGCCTGAGGTGCCGCCTGCGCAGACCATGGAATGGAGCCCTGGTTTCCCTATCAGCGATTAGCAGAAGTAGGTGATCAGTCGTGGACAGCGCCCCTCCGGACACGTCCCGTCCGCTCGCTCTCGACGAAGTGGCGCGGCTGGCCGACCAGCCCGCTACGGAGAGCCAACCGGAGAATGTCCGACGTGCTCTTGCGACGCGCCGAACAATGATCACGCTCCCGAGCAGTGAGCACCTGCTGGTTGAGCAAGGGGGGAGCATGGCTCTACCTGAAGGAGCCTTCGTCGGGTTGCCGCTGGAATCGACCGAACTTCACGAATTCGGCTCACTCAAAGCACCCAAGGAGCTACTGTCGTCGTACTGCCCACCTTGGCAACCCCTCCTTGACTACCCCCGCTCTGCCGGAGAAGCCTCGCAGACAACACTCAGCCGGATGAACGGCTCACCCGTTATCGGAACCGCAGACGGGCTTTACGGAGAGTTTGCTCCTCGGCAGGCCTACTATCCAACCGGCTTTCCGTTTGTGTGCATTGGTAAGGTATTCTCGTATAGCGATGTCAGCCTGCCCACGTGGGATCACGCGGCGGTGGGCTTCCTCGTCGGTCCGCGCACCGTGATGACTGTCTCTCACGTACTCCCCTGGGGTTCTACAAACGCCAAGGTGCAGTTCGCTGCCGGGTATTACGACGGGACATCGAGCGTTGGCCCCGGCGCATGGTCGTGGGCAACCTCTATGCACGGCTATGCCGGGCAGAGTGTCACAGCACATGACATGGCGATACTTCGCCTCAGCGACCCTTTGGGGAACTGGCTGGGATACTTCGGTTCCCATCCGTATGACAGCGCAATGCAGGGTGGCGCCTACTGGAATATGGCCGGTTACCCGAGCGACATCTTCTCTGGAGAGCGTCCGAGCTGGCAAGGCGGCATTACCGTCCGCGATGACGACGAGGACGGAGACGGTCAGGAAATTGAGCACCATGGCGACGGCCAGCCGGGAGCCTCGGGAGCGCCGTTCTGGGGCAGATGGGATGACCATCGGCTAGCGATTGGTACCGAAACCGGATACGAAAAGGTCAGCGGGCCCTTGGGCATCGGCGGCGAGGACAACAACATCGCGGCTGGCGGACCGGCGTTTGGGGGCCTTGTCCAATACGGCCGCGACAACTGGCCGTGATCAAGCTTCACCGGCCACTGACGAACATCAACGGCGCGAGCCCGTCAAGTAGTTGGCGAACATCTCCCGGGGCCAAGCGGGCTCGCGTACTTCGCCGCCCGGCCCCATCTCGTGGAAGTGCGGAGCAAGGTCGTAGACCAGGATACCGTCGACCACATTTCCGAGCCGTGTGGACCGGGACAAGCCGGGCTCCAAGATGCACGTCCTGTCGGACGCGAACGGAGTGCCCTGGTCGTCGGCATCTTGGCCGGCAACACCCACGACAGCGAAGGCCTGAAGACCATGGTGCGGTGTCGGGTCACCAAACGAGACACAACCCGGATCGCGGCTGCTTCTTCAAAAAGCCCGGACGCCTGCATGGGGGCAAAGCATATGGCCGCCCAGACCTGTGGAATTGGCTACGCAGCAAGCGCATCGGAGTCCGAATCACCGAAAGGCATCGAGTGCAGCGAGCGACTCCCATTTGGCCCGCCCGAGCAGGTGCTGCATGCCGTCCGGGGCGCTCTCTCCGGCCCACTCTGCGATGGTCCAGCAGTTTTTGCGCGGCAGGTCCGACAGCAGCCCGAGCACCAACCGCCCGACCCGACGTCGGGGTTCGACCCGTGCGAACCGGCCCGCGATCTGGGCCATCAGGTCCTCGAACGCCTCCTGCCAGCGGGCAGGGTCTACGCTGTGACCTGCGGCCACCGCGTGATCCTCAGTCTTCACACACCGATGATCAACGGTGGCCGCACCCGTCTCCACAGCGCGTCAGGGTCGCGCAGCGTCTGTCTGCCGTCATGTGTCTGGAGGACTTGTGCAACGTGGCGAAGTCTGGTGGGTCCAGTTCGACGAGCGGAGGTTGGTCGTACTGCTGTCGGGAGACGACACGTCCGGGATCCGGGTGATGCAGGTTGTCGCTCCGGCGGGCGTCGACATCAGCGGTCTGGGCATCGAAGTGACGGTCGGCGCCGGTGAAGGACTGCCGTTCGAAGGCGTGCTGCGGCTCGCGTTCCCGCGTCCAGGCTTCACCCCGTGCACGTGGCTGACCACTGTGTCCCGGGACGACCTGATAGAGCGGGCGGCCGTCCTGTCCTCCGTGAAGCTCAGCGAGATTGACGACACCCTCCGACTCGCTGAACAAGCGCAGGAGCGGACCCCGGCCACGACCGCGAAGCTCAGCGGGATAAGGGATGCCCTCCGTCTCGGTGAACTCGGGTAGACGGAGAAGGAGCCGACGCCCGCGACGGCGTGGGCGATCTCGGGCGAGATGATCGACACTGGCCACCTGCTGCCTCGGCGCCCCTCACCACCGAGATGACGATCTACGGCTGGAGTACTAGACGGGCAAAACACCTTCACCCTCGGCACACCGCACAGCGTAGGGTCCGGGATCGGAATTTCGTTCTTCTGCGTCGCGGCTACAGGCTTCGACACTCCTGTGCCCCCATCGGCTATGACTATCACTGCCGGTGGTGGCGACTTCACGACCTGATTGTTCCGGGCACCAGTGTCTCCGCGAGACGCACGGCGGCCGGGCAAGTGCTCACGCTGCACCCCGCGGCCAGTCGTCCAGGCCCCGTACGTCGACCACCGGCCGGTGGCGCGGCAGCCACTCCGGCTCACACTCGTCGAAAAGCGTCTCGACGAACAGCGGCTGCTGCCCGGCGCTCTCCAGCGCGGCGCAGGGGGCGCGGCGTCTACCGGTGGTGGTCCTGGTTCTAGCCCCCTTTGTCCGTGATGACTGGATCGAGGTCCAGCATTACCCCGACACGGACAGCGACGCCTTCACCGTGATCCCCATCGGCAGCCTCTGCTCCGCCTTGGCTGATCCCAGCGTCCGGTACGAAGGCGACGACTGGGGCGTCGGCGTCGGTTGCACCTTCACCTTCGCCGGACTGACCATCCGGCGTGGCGGCTGGAGCCACCCCTGGGGCAGCCGCCTGAACGTCGACTGACGGCCACCGAAAGGGCTGGCCCCTGGGCCGGTCATGCCGCGACCGCCTGGGGGCGCTCGACCATGCGGCCGCGTTCGAAGCGGGCTCCCGCACGGACGAGGGCGACGAGATGGGGCGCGTTCACCGCCCGCCATCGGTGCTGGGCGGACTCGATGAGCTTGAACACCATGGCCAGGGCCGCGGTGCGAGAGCCGGCCCCGCGGGTGACCTTGTGCGCAGGCGGACGGTGGCGAAGGTGGACTCGATGGGATTCGTGGTCCGCAAGTGGATCCAGTGTTCGGCGGGGAAGTCGAAGAGCGCCAGCAGCTCAGCCTCGCCGTCGGTGATCTTCTTGACGGCCCTGGGGAACTTCGCGCCGTAGAGCTGGGCGAACGTCTTGATCGCCTGCACCGCGAGGCTGTGGTCCTCGGCGTTGTAGATGTCCTGAAGCGCCTTGCGGGCGCGTCGGGCTGGGCCGACTTCGGCAGAGCGTTGAGCACGTTGGCGGTTTTGTGAACCCAGCACCTCTGATGCCGGAAGGCGGGGAAGACCTCAGCCAGGGCCGTCCAGAAGCCGAGAGCGCCGTCGTCGACCGCCAGGACCGGGGCGCGCATCCCTCGGCGTACGCAGTCGCGCAGCAGGTCCGCCCAGGACTCGCCGGATTCACGTAGCCGTCTTTGAGTGCGACCAGTTCCTTGCTGCCGTCGGCGCGCACCCCGACGAGGACGAGTACGCAGGCTTTGGCCTCTTCCAGGCGGACGATGAGGTGGATGCCGTCGGCCCATACATACACGTAGTCGACTTCGGACAGGTCGCGGTCGGTCCATGAAGGCGGTGTGGTCGGCCTGCCACTGTTGGGTGAGGCGGTTGACGGTGGCCGAGGAGAGCCCGGCCGCGGCGCCGAGGAACTGCTCCAGTGCCGGGACGAAATCGCCCGAGGACAGGCGTGCAAATAGAGCAGCGGCAGCCGTCTTCCCCCCGGGCTCGAGTGGGCGTGCCGCTGGGCGTGCTGTGCCACACCGCTGTCGTGCCGTTCGCCGTCGGCCGCGAGGGCGGCAGCCGGCCCTCCCCCATTGTCGGACGGCCGGCTTCACTCGCCGTGAGGGCACTCGGTTCTCTGCCTGGTCGCCGGATACGGCCGTCTGCCGCTCCTCGCCGGTGGCCCGCGCCCGCATGCCCGTATGTCAGCCGGCGTCGAGCCCTGTGAGGGTTCCCGCGCCGTGGCCGGTCGTCGTGCGCGTGCTGCCGAAGCCGGCCCACGCCGGGCGGACGGTTCAGCGGATCATTCGGCGCACGAGCCCCCAAGGGTGGTCATGGCGCGACTGACCTCGTCGGGTGTCATGGGGGGTTCGGGCAGGGGGTGGGCCTTGTCGGCGCGGAAGGCGTCGAGCGTGAGGCCGAGGTGGCGGCGCCAGGCGTTGGGCGCAATGGTCCGGGTGGCCTGGATGATGCGGGGGACCAGATGAGGAAGGCGAGGTCCTCGGGGGTGGCGTCGTCGCGCAGCGTGCCCTGTTCCTGGGCACGGGCGAAGATCTCGCAGGCTAGGTGTGCTGTCCCGGGACGTTGGTGACAGGCGACATGCCTTGAGTGGTCCTTGAAAGAGGCGAGGGCCTTCTGGCTCGGTGTGGATTGCGACATCTACCGCCGAGTGCAGGAGGCCCTCGTG